>JAZLLO010000068.1:0-52714 GCA_045598185.1 Marvinbryantia sp. | reverse complement strand
TTTTAAGATGTATTTACGCCTTAAGTAAAGTATAACAAAAATCCCGCAAATAAGCAAGTAAAACCGCTTATTTACGGGAAAAAATCGACTTTTAAATCGTCAAAAAATCATTCAGGCGTAAAATCTGAGGAAGCTAACATGCTATTTTTTCGCTCTGAAAGGTAAGTGTATACAGTATACAAGGAGGAAGAGTGCCTATGGCAGATAATTATGTACCAGCATTGATGTCACTTCTGGAAAAGAGCATGGGATCAAATCAGTATCTTGCGGAGGAGTCCGTGAAGATCGTGCAGATGTTATCGGAACATGTGAAGGAAGAGACTCAGAAGATGAGTGCTGCGATCAAAGAGATGACTGGAGTGGTGGAGATGATGGCAGAGATCATGGAGAATGCCACGCTTCTGATTACGCTTCCGGAACAGAAGGAAAAGCAAGTGATCACAGAATCCATTCCGGAAGGAAGATTAACAACTGAAGAGGAAGCCTTATTTAAGCAGCCGTTTATTGACAGAGTGTCAGTACCGGCTGCTTTTTGGTTACGTCCGGTGGGGAGTGATGCAGGAAAAGAAGAGCTGTTTCTTGTGATCGATGAGGAAGATGGTGTGATCACCTACTGTTTCTATGACAGGAACATGAACACCATAAAGAGCGGTGAACTGGATAAGGAAGATCTGTCCTTCCCAGTTCTGTTTGAAAAACTCATGGGAACTGATCTTGCTTCCTATGTTTCCTACCAGGTTGATCCGGAAGTTGTCATCTCAAGAATTCCTGTACTGGAGGAAAGCTTGGATACTCATGAACAACAGGAACCTTCAGAGGATCTGGCAGTAAAAGAGCAGAAGTTGTCAGGTGACATGGAAGAAGAGCTAGAACCAGATCAGAGAGAGATGCGAGGAAGAGAACATGCAGCGAAGCTTCTTTAATGGGAATCCGGTTGCAGCGAAGGATTGTATTCATGGTGGGAGGAATCCACCTGAGCTGCAGACAGGTATAACGGATGATCCATCGCAGGAACTGACATTTCAGGAAGCCTTCCGTCTGGCGGGAATGATGAAGGATTCCACAGTCCTTACCATTACATTTCCGGAGGCACTGATCCGTGCTCAGGGAGGTGAAGAGGTATGAATTCCGTAGATGTCGTACAGGTCCGGCTTGTGAAGGAGAGGGAACTCATCAGTGAGAAGGAGATCCACAGCTCCTACGATGTATATGAACTCATGGCAGAAGAGATGAAGAGCATGAACAGAGAGTGCGTGGCGGTGATGAATCTGAATTCCAGGAATCAGGTCATATCCGTTTCCTTTGTTGCCGTAGGGAAGCTGGCAGAATGCCCGTTGGAAGCAAGGGATACCTTTATCGCTGCCCTGCTCGCCAATAGTAGTGCTCTGATCCTGATGCACAATCACCCAAGCGGTGATGTTACTCCCAGTCAGGAGGATCTGGAAGCAACGAAGCGGATGGTTGCCTGCGGGGAACTCATGGGAATCCGGGTACTGGATCATGTGATCATCGGAGGGTATAGCGGGGAGCGGTATTCCTTTCTGGAGCATGGGCTGATGACCACCCATGAACTGGATGAGTATTTAAAAAGGAATTATATCCCTGCTGTAGACAGACGGAGGCCATCTAAGGTTGCGGACGATCCTGGATCAAACAAAGAAAGCATAGGTACGCATAGAAGATCAGAATCAGGAGGAAAACGATAATGAAGAGTGGAATGATTTTCCAGAGAAGAACCAACTGGCAGAATAAGAGACTGAATGCTTATTCGGGGGCTGTGAAAAAACTGATGAAGGAAAAGGCTCCGGATGGACAGAAGAACTAAGGAGGAGACTGCATATGGAGAAATATACAGATTTTGAAGAATTTAAAATGAAGCTGGCAGATGCGATCGTGGATTACCTTCCGGAGTCATTGAAGCAAGGAGAGATCCGTTTTTCTGAAGTGACCAAATCCGGACTTGGAACTATTACCGGCATGACCATTTCCACAGAGGACTCTGCCGTTGCCCCTTGCTTATACATCAACAGTGCATTTGAGGATCATAAGGCATATGGATCATCGATCGCAGCGATTGCGGAGTCTATGGCTGAAGCATTTTCCAGAGCCGTCATTGATCAACCAAGCTTTAATGAAGTAGCTGGAATTCAGGCAATGATGCAGGGAAACTTTAACTGGGATACCGTCAGCAGCATTATCCAGATTAAGGCAGTTCCGGCAACTGACAACGATGCTTTCCTTATGAATGTTCCGCACAGAAAGCAGGGCGACATGTGTGAAGTCTGTCTCATGGACTTCGGGAGCAGCAAAGACGGTTCCATGCATTGTATTGTAAGTGAGAATATCTATGAACATCTTGGGGTGAGCATGGATGTGATGTTCGAAACTGCCCGTGAGAATACCCTGATGCAGAATCCGGTTCATGTGACAAGCATGGTGGATATGATCTACGGTCTGCAGAATGGAGTTGAGCCAGAAAGTGTAACAAATTTTGCTGATGAGATCGCAGCTCTTCCAGAAGCAGGTGCTCTCGGGGACCTGGAGGTACCGATGCTGGTCATGACAAATGAGAATAAGATCAATGGTGCAGCTGCAGTATTCCTGCCACCTGTCATGGATGCACTTGCTGAAAAATATCCGGATGGATTCTATATTCTCCCCTCATCCGTGCATGAACTTATCGTTATCCCGAAGACGGGAGAAGGAGGACTGGAGCTTGAGGAGCTGAATGAGATGGTACGTCAGGTAAATGATACGGAGCTTAGTCCGCAGGATATCCTGTCAAATCATGTACATGAATATGACAGTGCCGCAAAACAGGTCTATATCGCAGGCGATAGGATGCCATCCCTTGATATGGAACAGGAAAAGGCACAGAAGCGTGATGGAAATGTCCGATAATACAGTCACAGTAGCAGAACTCACAAGTGAGAAGCTTGTGTCATTAAAAGGGAAGCTCTCCAAAAGCCTTGCAGAGACGGGACTTCTTAAGGAAGCTATCGCAAAGGAAGAGAACAGACTGAAGGAGAAAGCCAGAAGGGACAATGAAAAGTGGTGGAAGGACCTGTCAAAGTCCCTGGAGCAGTTCCTGATCCATGAATATGGTCCCACTTATAAGAACACTGTATCTAAAGAGATGATCTTATCCGCGGTAAAAGAGTACCTGCATCATCAGGATCAACCTTTGGAGGTCGGTACCAGAAGCACAGAATTTGAGGCGTAATGCAGACAGAAAGGAGCTGTTACGATGGAAAAAGAATATACAGGCATTAATGAAACAAATGACCACAGCAGCATATCCTTTACTGCTGACATGAACATCCTCCCTGAGAATGATACCGGGCTCTATGCGGTAGGGGATGTGACCGCGGATGACATGATCACGATCACCGGAGTCAAGGTGGTATTCCTTAAAGATGAAGAATCCGGGGAAGACCGCCTTACGGTATGTCTCCCTCGTTACCACAATCCAGCAAAGGACAGCTGGGATACGGTCATTTCTCTTACGAAGGAGCAGAAAAAAGAGCTGGATGCTGCAGTTGTGCAGGATATCAAGAGAAAGATGCATACGCACCTGTCCCTGAATGAGACACCGGTATCCATAAGGATCAACCTGTGTGAGGAGCGTTTCCTGCCGACTGTCGCTTATGCGGAAGTATCCTATAAGGAAAGCATCAGTATGAAAAAGATCCGTATCAGGGAAGGTACGGAGGGGAGTCTTCAAGTACTGTTCCCGTCCAATAAGCAGAAAAATGGTACCTATGCTTCCTGTTTTTCTATGGCTACTTCTGAACTGCGTGAGTGGATGGCGGATCTTGTCAGGGATGCTTTTTATAAGGAATATGCCAGTGTAAAGGGTAAGAACTACGTTCCATCCGGTACCGGTGAAAAGAGAAATGCTGCAGAGCCATCTGTAAATGGAAGGCAGGTGAATCGGTTATGAGTGGGGAGATCGGAGAAGCCTGTCAGGTTGTCATGATCACAGGGAAACTGATCACCAGAGTCATGGATCTTACCGTTGAAGCTGCAGTTCTTAGTGCACGTACCGCAAATATGATCTATATGTCCAAATGGAAAGGCAGGACACAGTTCAGGCGTCTCCTGAATATAAAGGGAGAGCAGAATGGTCTTGTCTTTCTTAATGTTTCTGCAGAACCCGACAGCGGGAGAAATAAACGGGCAATCCGTGGGATCGAGAAGGAACTGAAGGCCCACGGGATATTGTTTTCCCGTATGCCGGATCTGTGCGGCGGTGACGGGAATACCCAGTACTGCGTATCCGCATCGGATGCGAAAAAGGTCTCTGCCATGCTGGTCAGCCATATGAATGGAAAGTACCGGCATGTGGCAGTCGCTGAGATATCGGAAGCGGATTATACCATGACAGGAAGAAGAGCAGACGGCACCCCAACTCCTGAGTTGCATAGCATTGAGGAAAGTGCAAGGCAGGAGCTGGAGAAACAGGATAAACCACATCGAGGCAGAGTGATCCCATTTACAACACAGGAGCATGCCAGAGCAGAGACTGCGGAACCGAAAGATATCACAAAGCTTCCGGCAAAGATCGCACGACAGATTGCCAGGGAGCATGATCTTCAGGCCGTGATGGGAGAAGGTTCCTATGAATGGCTGAAGAGCAAGCCCCTGGTCAGCAAAAAGATCGGTGGAAAGATGTACCACCTTCTGACGCTTCCAGACGGAGAAAACGGGATTATAGTCCCAGATCAGGATTACCGCAAGGAAAAGTATACATCGGGAGGGAATTCCTACCGGTTTAGCAATTATGGAGCACTTGTAAGTGAAGACAGACAGTATTATTCCGTCAATTATGCAAGCGGAGCAGTCAGAAAGATGACCGGTACAGAGACCCTTACCCAGGCACGTAAGGAACCGGTATATGGATATTACTTAAGAGTTTCCCAGCTGCTTGAGAATGCAAAACAGAAGGAAATGCTACTGGAATCCGTTGCAAGAACCATCAAAGCAAGATAACGGGAATTCCAAGAAAGGAGAAGAAAGCATATGAAGACATAGAAAAAAGAGGGAGCTGGTCGTTATAGACATCTTAAAACAGAATAAAAGAAAGGGTATGGGCAAGCCCTTTATCATTGCCTTTTTCCTGATCCTGGTATATGCAGGGTACTGCTTCGGGACGATACCGAAGGGAGAACTATTCGAGGGTGATATCCGTCTGGTATTACTTTCGGCTCTGATTCATCCGTTACCTGTGAGAGTGACGGAGACAACCACGCTGACGGTAGGCGGTGCACTCCTGATCGGTATTTATTTCCTGTTAAAGAGTACAGGTGATACCCGTAATTATATGCCGGGACTGGAGTATGGCTCTTCCAGGATTGCAACTCCGGATGAAGTGAATAAAAAGCTGAAGGACAAAGATGAGCATAATAACAAGATCATTTCAGAGAAGGTGCGCATCTCCATGAATACCAGAAAGACAGGACTGAACAACAATATGATGGTGATCGGAGGGTCAGGTGCCGGGAAGTCTTTCTATATGGTTAAACCCAATGGTTACAACCATGCAACCAGTATAGTCGCAACCGACCCCAAAGGAGAGCTCCTCCGGGATCTTGGCAATTACCTGGAGGAGCAGGATTATCAGATCAAGGTGCTGAACCTGATCGATATGGATGCTTCAGACGGATTCAACCCCTTCGAATATATCCGTTCGGATGAGGATATTGAAAAACTTATCACAAATCTTATGGCCAATACTGTTCCGAAGGATGCACAGAAGGGGGATCCGTTCTGGGATGACAGTGTTTCCATGCTGTTCCAGTCCATCATGCAGTTTCTATGGCGCGAGTGCCCGAGACTTGGAAAGCGGGCGAATTTTAAGGAGTTCCTGGATCTCCTGAACAAGGCCAAAATCAATGACGATGACAAAGCAAAATCAGAGCTGGATATCCTGATGGAGGAACTGCCGGCAGATCATCCTGCCAGGGTAACTTATCTTAAGGTCATGTCCGGTGCCGCAGATACGAAACGCTCCATTCTGATCTCTGCACATTCCAGACTGAACCGTATGCAGAATCCGAAGGTGCTGCGTATCCTGGATTATGATGAGATCGATATCCCAAGCCTTGGAATCGGTCAGTTTGGAAACAATGAACGAAAAGTAGCACTATTTCTGGTAATTCCGGATAATGACAAGACCTACAATTTTATAGTCGGACTGATGTATACCCTTATCTTCCAGCAGTTATATTATCTTGCAGACCATGTATATGGTGGGCGCCTGCCGGTCCATGTGGCTCTATGGCTTGATGAGTTCGCGAATGTGCAGATGCCGGATTCCTTCTGCGAGATCCTTTCCACCATGCGTTCCCGTGAAATATCCTGCAACATCATTATCCAGTCGCAGGCACAGCTTAAGGCACTGTTCAAGGATTCCCACGAGACGATCCTTGGCAACTGCGATACCCTTGTGTATCTGGGAGGGAATGAAGTGTCGTCACATAAGCTTGTCTCCGAGATGATGGGAAAGCATACCATTGATAAAAAGACCAGTGGGGAGACATTGGGAAGTCACGGTAGCAGTAGCCGCAATTATGATGTCCTGGGAAGGGACTGGATGGATGCCGCGGAAGTGCGTAAGTTTGATAATACCCAGTGTGTGATCTTTATCCGCGGGTTTGATGCGGTGGTAGATGACAAGTACCATACTCCGGAAAAGGAAGAATTTAAAAATGCATCTGCACTTGGTCCTTATGAGCATAAGAAGGATAGGAGTGCGTACCAGTACGGGAAGCTGAATCTGTACCTCAATAATTACAAAAAGAAAAAGGGTGAAGGCGACATATCCGAGCTGTATGCATCCATCCGCTCCCAGATCGAAAGATACGGATTCATCTGCAGCGAGACGGAAGGACTTTCCGAGATCCTGGAAGAAAAGACTGTAGGAGATAAGAGTTATCTTGTCCTTCCGATGGAAGCTGCCATGTACAGCAAAGGATCCGCAGGCATGACGTATGCACCGGTATTTGATCCGGAAGAGGAACTGATCCGTTCCGGACCGGATGTATTTCATGTCTATCGAATCATCGGCAGATGGTCAAAAATCGATGTGGATGAGGTGCCGGCATTTTTCACAGATCCGAAAGAACAGTGGAAAAAGGAATTCAACGGGTATCTGGTCAGAAGCCAGAACGGATAGGAAGGTAGCGTATGAGAGAAATCAATATTTTAAAAGAGAAGGATATGCCGTATTTCCGGGAACTGGAAAAGCAGGGGAAATGCGTGATCCTGGAATTTGCATCCATGGAGGAGCTGATGGATTTCGATCTGGAAGCCTTTCTTGACCGTAAGGGGAGTGATCTTACGGAAAAGGATGTAAAGGAATGGATCCTGGAAGAACGTGAGAGGTTAAGCTCTGAAGGTACTACTGCACAGGTGCTCCGTGAGGAAACCCTTGGGATGGAGCAGGAGCTCGAACTGTATACCATGATAGCAGCATGTACCTTCACAGGGACAGACAGGGAGATCCTGAACCAGGCAGCTGCCACAAAGGCAGCTCCTGCCATAGTGAAAAAACTTCTGGATGCATCTCTTACTACAGAAGATAGAAGAAAGATCCTGGCGGATCATTTGAAAACTGTAACAGAAACGGATGGGAGAAAAGCAGATGACAGATCGCAGTGAATTAACCCTGTCCACAAAGCAGAAGGAATTCTGCAGACAGTATGGGATCGGAATCTATGATACTGATATCCTGACAGAGGAGAAGGAAGCGGAGGCAGATGAGATCCATGAGTGGGAAGAATGAAAGAAACGGTAGCGGCACAGGTATGTCTCCGATCATGGAGAAGCGAAAGCAGCTGGTGGATAGGATCATTTCCATGATGGAAAACAATGATTTTTTCAATAACAGGGCAGAGTGGAACCGTGGTGCATTTGCTCCGAATAATCCCATATCTAATACCGTTTACAAAGGAGGCAACCGCATAAGGCTGATGTTCGCTGCCTACCTGAACGGATACGACGACCCACGCTGGATGACCTTTAAACAGGCTGCAGATAACGGCATGTCCGTAAAGAAAGGCGCAAAAGGGATCACCTGTGAAAAATGGAGCTTCTATAAAGAGAAAAAGCTCCAGGATGAGAATGGTAATGCCATTCTTGGACCGGATGGGAAACCGGTCAAAGAGACCGTGGAACTGGAGCGTCCTGTCTGCAGGATGTTTACCCTCTTTCATGCATCGCAGATCGAGGGAATGCCTGAGATTGAGATCACACCTGGTTATCAGGAGACTGAGGTACTGGAACTGGCAGACAGGCTGATCAGTTCCAGTGAGTGTCCTGTATATGAAAGAAACCAGGGGCGGGCGTACTATTCTGTGACAAAGGATGAGATCGTGCTGCCTCCAAGAGCTATTTTTAAAGACGGGGAATCCTTTGTGAAGACACTGATCCATGAGATGGGGCATTCTACAGGAAGTCCATTAAGACTACACCGCCAGTTTGGATCTGCATTCGGAGAAGAAGGATACGCAAAGGAAGAACTGGTGGCGGAGTTGGCAGCACTTTTTACCGAAAATGACCTTGGACTTCATCTGAAGGCGGAGCATTTTGAAGATCATTCGGATTACATGAAGAGCTGGATATCCGTTCTGAAAAATGATTACAATGTACTCTTTCAGGCTGCGACAGAGGCAGAAAAAGCGGCAGACCGTATCGTACAGCGGTACCGCCAGAGGGAAGAGGTATTACAAAAGGACACCGTATCCGTAAAAGAAACGGAACAGGCACGTCCGAAAAAGGGACGTTAAATGACTTATTAATATAGAAGGAAGGGATCCTATGGGAATCAGTGTATATAACCACGAGGGGTACCTTGACCCCACCGCATGTGCTGCAGTTGCACATACAGGTCAGAAGAAACGACAATGGGTGCCGCTTGTATATATCTGTTTTGCAGACTCCGGTGATGAGGATACCAACAGGGAGCTGGCTGAAAAATACTGCAGATTCGCGGTAAAGAAAGGCGCACTCCCGGTGGCAACGGAATTATTCTTGCCACAGATCATATCTAAAAAGGACAACATGGAGGCATACCGCCTGGCAGATAGTATCTGGTTTAGCAAGACAGAAGAACTCTGGATATTCGGCAGGGAGCTGGATCCGGAGATGAACCGCAAAAAGCAGCGTGCGGTAAAGAAAAGTATGAACATTCGTTATTATTCGAAAGAAATGGAGGCTATATGATCGCAAAATCACAGAGAAAACTGATCGAGAAAACATTTTTACAGATCCTGGCAATGTCAATGCCATCTGATGAGTTTCTGCAATCAAAGAACAAGATAGAGAAAATGACCGATGAGGAGCTCGAAGACCTGGTTGCAAAGGTGAATGCAAACAGGATGCAGGATATGTTTTCCCCAAGGATGGTAACAGTAATCGCCGGAGAAGATGGCGCTAGTATCAGTGGAATGAAGAAGCTCAACCTGCAGAAGCTGAATATCCTTCCACCGGAGGCAACAAAATCTATCTGGGAGAGGATCGATGCATCAAAGCCGGAAAAGCATCTCTGTATGACAAGTGATGAAGATACAGCCCTTTTCCAGTCATGGGCCAAAGGAGAAGGCGGATACATCGATATCCCCGGTGATATCATTATTCACGGGAATATATCGCTTGTTGATTTCCTATTATCAATCGATACAGTAGATAAGGAAGAACAGAAGGAGATGGAATTCCGATGCCGCTATGTGATGTTTCAGGATTACAAAACAAGTGTTGTCGGAGCAGAGCAGGATGATTATGCATTCGTTGGCGTGATCATGCCGGTAATCCCGGAGCTGGAAGAATTCTTTATGCCGGTGGCCGTCAAGAAAGATGATGGAAAGATCTACTTTGGATTTCTCGGACTGAGAGATTATGATTCGGAAAAGGCAGCAAAGATGATGAATCCGGAAGTAATCGAAGAACTCATTATAGAAGGCAGGATGTATGCAGAGACCTGGTACGGGATCCAGTATGCGCTGATGAAACAGAAGGACGGGGAGATGCCGTTTGCACTGTATCAGGAGAGACATCCGGAGTCGTAATAAGAAGAATGGGTTGTGTCTGCTGATTAAAGATTGATCAGCAGACACTATTTTTCTCGGGTTGCCCCAAAACATATTTAAGCATCTTTCAAACAGAATATATTACAAAACTGATGTATTATATTTTTGCTTCCTTTAAATCAGGCGAAAATTTTATAGTATCATTCAGATCAACGCCTCGTAGGTCTGTCCCTTCACATTTGATTTTTTTGAGTCTATATTCGCGGATATTTGCTTCTTTCATTACCGAATATTTCATATCGGCAAAGCGTATATCTATCCCTCGCATATCAGCTTTAGTTAAATCACAATACTTTAAGTCAGCACATCTCATATCTGCCAATTTCATATCCGTCTGTTTGCAATTTGCATGCTTAAAATCACAAAAACTCATATTTGAAGAAGTAAGAATACATCCATCTAATTGTGAATGAGTAAAATTTGAATAGCTCATATTGACCTCATCCATTTTTGCTCCGGAAAGTACAGTGAAAGATATATCCGCAAAACAGAGTGTTGAACCTTTTAAATTAATACCCGACATTTTGGCATTCTTTAATTCTGAACCATAGAAATTTACATTCGTGGCATCTACATTTGATAATTCGCAATTGTTCATTCTTGCCTTATATAAATCTGAATTCGAAATAGTGGTGTGAACTAATTTAGCATTTACCAAAATAGTATTTTTCATCAAGGAGCGGCTAATTATGCTATTGTGAAAAACGACATCAAACAGATTTGAATGATTTATTATTGCATCACACATTTGTAAATTATAAAAATGGGTTCCGACAAGTTTAGCGTATGGCATATATGAATTATTCATATTGGTTTTTTTAACCGTTGCCTTATCCATTATTATATTTTTCCCTATAATATCACGGAAATTAATATTATCTAAAGTAGCATTGCTAAAATTGGTATTACTTAGATTAGCGTTATGGAAATCAATATCTGAACATTTTATATCTTTAAAGCAAGATCCAACTAAAGTGGCATTCTTAAAAGAAACACAACTCATGATTACAGATGATAGATCCATGGCTATTAGCTCTGCCCCAGACATATCAGTATCTTTGAAACTCGTATATTTTAAATTACAATTAAGTTCATTATTGACAGAAGGATACCTGGAAAAGATGGTATTTCTACAAGTAGTATTATCAAATATCGATCGTTCTAAATCGGTGTCCATCAAATTGCTTTCGCTTAAATCTGTAAAAGAAAAATCAACATAGCGTAATACTCCGCCAATTATTTCTTTTCCACTTAATTGCAAATGGGAAAGGTCTAGGAAAACGTTTTCGTTTCCTTGAATATACAATTGTAGATTATTAAAGTCTTCTAACAATTCTTTTATTTGCGGTTGTCTGTTAAATTCCTCAACTGAATCAAAACAAAAACATATATTCAGAATATTACAAAAGATATGATTTTTTCTTCTTTGAATTCTTGTTTCTGGATTACGTTGTAATTTATTTGATTCGGCAACGACAACTTGTGTTTTTGCTAATGCTTGAAAAACTAGTTTGCAAGCATTTGATAAATGCTGCGATACTTGTATTGAAATTTTACCATCGGTATTCTCTGTATTATTATAATATATCTGATTAATCAGATTTAATATATCTACTTCTATCCTTCTGCAACCGAATAATCCAAGGAAATGTATTGCATCGTCTATACTGACAATATTTATAAAATAATCATATAC
Source organism: Marvinbryantia sp. (assembly GCA_045598185.1). Taxonomy (GTDB): domain Bacteria; phylum Bacillota; class Clostridia; order Lachnospirales; family Lachnospiraceae; genus Marvinbryantia. Next base: position 40,930 of record JAZLLO010000068.1, on the reverse strand, counting down.
GTACAAAGCAAAAAAGTATTGGTAAATAGATCTATGTACAAATCCCAATAATAATTGTTTATCGGTAGATTTTTCCTTTAAATAATAAGAATACAGTAATAAATCTTTTTCTATTGCCATAGAATCATCAGCTATACCCATATCATCATCATAACACCATATCGAATATGCTAATTCCTTATAATTATCACGTAAAATATCTTCCGTGGTATCAGCAATTGTTCGTATTTCCCTTCTGTGAATAGTTTTATCAAATAAATCTTCATATAATTTCGCTTTATTCTCGATGTGTCCGGTAATGCGATATTCTTGGTGTACAACCATCCTAAAAATAAATGGTATCTTTAAGAGTTCATATAATGCTTTACTTGTCTCAGTGTTTGGAACATTTTTGCAAATCTCATCAAGAGTATTTTCCCAATAATCTATATATCTCCTTTTCTCGTATCTATCATCGCAGTATATCCAATTTTTTTGCTGGATATATGAAAGAGGTTTAAATTGATATGATAGTAATGAGCTGTTTAGAGAATCTTTTATAGCAGTAGTTCTTGAGGTAATTACAAAATGAATTCCTCGTCGATGTGCTATGATGTTTATTTTTTCATAAAAGTAACGATAATCACTTATGCCGATTTCTTGAAGCATTAATTTGATTTCGTCAAATCCGTCTAAAAAAATAAGTAATTCATCTGCTTCTTTTAATTTAACTAAGCTTTCATCTTCTCCTTCCATATGCAATACATTTTGTAATTGTATGCCTTTTCCATCAATTAAATGGGATTCAGAATCATTCAATGTAAAGCAAAACACTCCACGTGCATCTTTTAGATATCTTTGCTTAGCATATTCATAAACTGCTTTTTTGCAAAATGTAGACTTTCCATCGCCAGCTTCACCATGAATTAATAGAACACCAGATTCAGTTTCTGCAAACCAGTTTTCAACAAGTTTTAATAATTCTCCTTCTTCTGCATGTGGAGTTATATAGGCAGTTGATAATGGTTCGTTACCAAGTATATGCTCTTTAGGAGTGTGCTCAAAATATTGTATTATTTCTTTGTAATATATATTCCATTCATTAAAATGGGAATCAGCTCCAAAAAAATCTTGTCGAATATACTCGGGTTGTTTGGCAATCTCGTCAAGCAAATCATTATTACATATTAATTTTAATTCCACCTTCCGCATTTTAAGAGACTCTTCAAGTTGTTTGTATCCGCTTGACATACTGTCTAGATAAAGATTGGTAAATAAATATACTGTTGTCAAAGGAGCGAGAGAGGCAGCAATGCGTTCGTCAACATAATATTTTACAGCAATGTCTAACGAATGTTGAATTTGTTTTATCTGTGTACTTCCTATTTTATCAACTTTAAAATATTTAGCCTGAAAGCCGATTACTTCTTTTTTCTCCGTATCCCCGTCTTTGGTGATATAAGTAATAGGAGGCATTTCTAAACCAGGATTGTTAGGTTTAGCATGATTCCAGACTTTATTATTTGGGAACATGTTTTTGAATACTCGTCTGCATAAAACTTCAAACATATATTCTTCACAGTTTTCGTGAATTATTTGAAATTGGTTCCATGTTAGTTTCATTGCTCCTACTCCCTATCACATAATTAAAAATAATTGTATTTTAAAATGTTAACCTGATGCTTTTTCATGAATGACAATTACGATATTGTCTATACCAATTAATGTATAGTATAACATTATCTCTGTTAGAAATGCAGATATCTTTTGGAGTTCTTCATAATATTAGTTTTGTTTCCAACATATGATAAGTTTTAATAAGTGAAAAAAGAATTGGGAAGATTGCGTGTGCGATAGCAGATGAGGTGGTCAAATATAAAAGGTAATAATTTCAATTTCATACAGTCAAGTCTTTTCTTTATTTTTTCTTGTGATAGTATAGTCATGGGGAAAGTATAATTGATAAGGACCGGAGTATACGATTACAGGGAGGCTTTATCATTATGGAAAAGAGAATTATCACTGCAGTAAGATATCGTGTGAATGATGTCTATTTCGTTGACGGTTGTGAAGAAGTGGCAAGTACAGGTAACAGAGATTACTGGCTCGGTAAGAGAGGAAGCAGAGATAAACACTACCTGTTCAGCAGCATCTATCGGGGACAGAAAGTAGAAGAGAAGATGCTCCGCGAAAAACTGAATACCTATTTCCACGAACGAGGTGGAGTTGTTACGGCGTAAATAAATATTGCCTGCAGATGTTGTATTTCTATCAGCATCTGCAGGTATTTCTTTTGGTAGTACGCATATCCGCACTTTTGGCGCATGAGATTACGCAACCCCAAAATGGAGTTGGAGGCATATTTCAAGTAAAATATATTATACGAGTTTCAAAAAGAGAGGTACCGTATAGTATATGGAAGTTGAGCAGTTTAAAAATAGAGTCCTTGAACGTATGAATGAGCTTGGTTGGGATAAAGCAGAGCTTGCCAGACGTGCAGGCCTTCCTAAAGGCACGATATATGCAATGTACAACAAAGGTACATCCCCGTCCTTTGAAACGTGCATGGCAATCATGGAAGCTCTTGATGTAAGACTGGTAGGCTTGGACAAAGATGCTGACGCGTATTGTATCCGCATTGATAAGAAAGTTGGCAAAGAACAGCGAGAGCTGCTTGATATAACGTATGATACTGATGCTGAAAAGCTGCAGCGGATCATATCCTATGCAAACTTTGTGATAAACTATGAAAAATAGAATACTTATAATCCTGGGAGTCTGTGTGACTCCTTTTTTTTCTGGAAAAATCTGAGAACTTGTTCTTGAAATTCCATTAGCGAACCTTCCTTTTTGATATATTGTCAAAAAAATTTAATGGAGGAAATGTAATAATGGCTACGGTAGATCTAAGGAAGAATATTTTGATTCTGATGGAACTGATGTTGACAGAAACAGATGAGGAACACATGCTTTCTACAAATCAGATCATGGAGAAGTTATCATTTAGGGATGCAAGTATGGGGAAAAAGCAGCTGAGATCTGGCATGGAGATCCTGATCGATTATGGAATCGACATCGTTGTTGTAAGCAGGAAAAGTGGAAATCTGTACTTTGTACGAAAACGTCCTTTTGAGAGTGATGAATTATTCCTGTTAGCATCCGGTGTAATCGCATCAAAGCACATCACAAGTGGTAAAACAGCAGAGCTGCTTGGCAAGCTTGGAAAACTGACCAGCAGACATCAGGCAACAACCTTGAGAAGCCAGATATTTCAGGCGGGAAGGATCAAAAGCCCTGACGATAGCATTCTCAGAAATTCCGGAGTGATTCACAAGGCCATTAGAAATAACAGACAGATCGACTTTTACTACAACCAGTGGAATCTCAAAAAGGAAATGAAGCGCAAAAAAGGATACAAATATGTCGTCAGCCCCATGGCTATGACTTACACAGAAGGCTGGTATTATCTCGTTGGGTATTCCCATGAACATAAGTCCCTTCGCCATTACCGCGTGGACAAGATGGAGTTGCTGCGTCAGAAACAGGAATATCGTGAAGCTGCGGATCATTATTCAGAAACTTCATTTGTCGAATACTTTAATCGAGTCTTCCATATGTATGGAAGTGAAAAAATAGAACATGTAGCTTTTGCATTTAAGGAAGACGGTATCGGAATTCTGATCGACCGCTTTGGATATGAATTCCCGGTAATGCCATATAAGGATGGATACTACAAAACTATCATAGCCGTTGCTACAAGTCCTCAGTTCTATGGCTGGCTGGTAGGTCTGGATAATAAGATACGAATGATCGGTGCCGGGAGAGCATTCATGGGGTATCGGGAATATATAGACAAGCATCACGAAGAACTCCATAATGATACCTTCTATGAAGTGAATAAGAAGAAAACACTGAAGGAAGGAGAGAGCAAGTAAGGCAACAGTTTTACCGCAGATATGGATAAAGACAGATTAGAACAGACAAAACATATAGGCGCAAGAGTAGAACTCCTGCGCCAGGAGAATGGTGAAAGCAAACGAAAGCTGTCACAGCTGCTTGGTGTAACAACTCCGCATATGGGAGCACTCCTGGCTGATAAATACGGATGGAGTGATGAAAAGATTATTGCAGTTGCAGAGCATTATGGGGTTAGTGAGGAATTGCTGCGATATGGAAGGATACTTGATACGGATGAAAAAGAGACAATGGTATTCAGAAATCTGAATGAATATCAGCTGTATGCTATGTCACTTGTGGAAGAAGAGCGAAAGCAGGTGGTGAGGGAGATGCTGATGATAATATACAGATTATTGTTTCCGAGATGAATGTTTTTTAGTGTAGAAAGAGAAGGGAGCACTGTAGTAGCATCGTTGTTAATATAAAATGTAGTTTGATACCATTGTCAATTGGTTGAACATGAGGTAAGGGGCAGTCCATCATGGGTGATGGGCTGCTTTTGACGTTATTAAGAAGTCAATTACTTCTAAAGAGTTTTTAGCAGAGATAGTAAGGTTAATCACTTGTTCATGGTATTTGGATGGTACACATGAATTACTTTCATATGACGACTTCTGTATTTTGAAATTAATGTAAAGAATAAGAATCAACTTTTGTTGATATTGTTAATATAGTAGGAAATTTTGCTTGGTTTGTGATATTCTAAAGATGATATTAGAAGATGTCAGCCGAATATGTGTAAATGAAAATATTATTTGTAGGAGCCCAAAATGAGAAGCAATGGAGAAGAAAAGCAACAGAGCGAAAATGGCAATATCATAAAGGCGGCTATTCAGTTATCTACTAGTCAGTTGGAGAAACTGCGAGCTGCTTTATTAGGGGAGAAAAGTGAAATTGTGGAAAGAGAGTTTGAAAATCCGGGAACAATTCAGATACCAGTTGACGCCATTCAAATTGCAACGTCTCTCTTAGATGTGGGTGAAAATGAGAAAGAAATCAGATTAAAGATTTCTTCTGGTGGAGAAATTCTGCGATTTAAAAAAGAGGAGATAATAGTAGGAAGACGTGCGGACTGCGACCTGGTTGTTCAGAACAGACAGGTTTCCGGAGTTCATATGAAAATCAGAAGAATGTCTGGCGATAGATATGATATTGTAGATATGTTGTCATCAAATGGAACGGTCTATTATGAGGTTAATGACAATAATGAAAAAGAACTGAAAGATCATGTGGTTACAGTTATGTGTGGATGCAGGATTGTTCTTGCAGGACAGGTTATGATTGAATTATTGTAAGAATTATTAATACAGCAATGCTATGAGGGAGAAGGTTATGAACAACTCGTTTTCACCATATTCTTATCCGAAAATAAAGGATCCTAAGACATTTGAAGCGTTATGTTGTGATGTTTTAAATCAGATATATTATGATGAGTGTTATCACTTTTCGCTCTATGGACGAAACGGGCAAAAGCAGAAGGGTATTGATATCTGTACACATTATCCGATGGAAAAAGGTGGATATATTGTGGCTCAATGCAAGAATTATATCTATGCAAATGGGTTAGATAAAGCTAAGAGAGAGACATTTCAGGATATTATCAAAAAAGATCTGTTGGCTACAGAGGCTCTGTCCTACAAGGTTGGAAAATTTATTGTCATGACTGCGCTTGACCGAGATACTGGGATACAGGATCTGAATTTTGATATGAATATGGAAAATCCACACGTAGATATTGAAATTATGTTTTGGGATAATATCGAAGCAATCTTAAGTAAGAATAAAGCTATTTGCCAGAGATATTATCCTGGGATGGCTGCTTCCAGAATGAACAAAAGACTTACAAGAAACATTCCGGTAGCGGAAGTGCTTTTCGGAAGACAAGAGGAAATAAAGGTCTTGGAAAGTATGGTTTCGGATGGAAGAAACCACATATGGATAAATGGACTTGGAGGTCTTGGAAAGAGTACTCTGGCAAAAGGGTATTTAACAAAACATATCAATGATTATGATCACATTGGATGGATTGATTATCAGAATGATTTGAAAACCAGTTTTCTCCAAGCATTTAAAATGGATATTGTTGAGAATACTCATAATGAGGTTCATAATGATGAACTGCGATTCCAATATATTTGGGATAGGTTATCCGAAAATGCAGGAAAGCTACTTATTGTTATTGACAATGTTGTGGCGAATACATACACAGATCCATATATTTCGAAGATAACAACCTGGGAAAATGCTACAATTCTGATTACTTCAAGAGGGGAATGTGTTGATCCGTATGAAAATGTTGAACTTGGTTTTTTATCAGAAGAGTCTTGTGTTGAATTGTTTCTTAAGTATAGCTTGAAGAACAGAGAGAAGAATAAAGATATTATCTCATCATTAGTTAAGAGAGCATATTATCATACGTTAACAGTGGAGATACTTGGAAAAGCGGCAAGGCATGGAAGTCTCATTCAATTTGATAAACGACTGAGAGAACATGGCTTTACGGAAGCAAAGCAAAGCGTTCCGACAGCAATAGCACCAAAGGGGAAAAAAATCATAGAGCATCTGCGTATGCTTTATGATTTTAACGCATTTCAGACTGGCTCTGAACCGAGCAGAATTCTTTGGAATTTTGCTATGATACCTTTCTCAGAGATTCCTGAAGAGGCAATTGACTGGATGCAGATAGATGGAAATGTCCTGAGCGAATTAATTGAAGGAGGATGGATATCTCAGCATGAAGATACCTACTCTATGCATGATCTTGTAAAGGAAATCATTTTTTTTGATATGGAGGATGGGCACGCACCTGATGGAATCGCAGATATATTTCTTCAATATGTGGCTGATAAAGATCAGGACTTTATTCTCCCAGACGAGGATTATACTGAAAAACGAGATAAAATCATTATTCTTAAGACCATACTTGGTTATATGAAATGCGATAAGACAGATATTCTTGCTTCCGCTTATCATAGATTAGGTAAAGAATTATTTGAAGCAGGTGAATATATAACGGCTGAAGAATATAGCCTGAAGGCACTTGAAATTCGTGAAGAATTATATGGAAGCATGCATCTTCAGACTGCTAAGACATATAATAATCTCGGGAACCTTTATATGGCGTTGAAAAAGTTTGAGATTGCAAAAGAGTATCTGCTAAAAGATTTGAATGTCGCAGAAACAATTCTGGGAAAAGATGACCTGTTTACAGCAGTAAGCTGTAATAATCTTGGAATGCTGTATCAGTATACGAAGGAATATGAAACTTCAGAAAGCTATTACCTGAGAGAAATTTCAATTGTTACCCAGCATCATGGTAAAATTCATATAGATAGAGCAACGGCTTTTAGCAATCTGGGAAGTTTATATTATGAAATGAAAAAGTATAATGAAGCTTTAAATTGTTATAAAGAAGCATTGGCAATTTTGGATAAGCTACCAGACAACGTAGAGGGCTTATTAGGTGTACTCTATTATAATATGAGTAGTCTGTCAATAATCAACGGAGAACCAGCAACTGCGATTTCTTATTTGGTGTTGGCGTTCAAACTATCACTAAAAAAGCACGGATTTAAACATCCATACACAAAGAAGATTAAAAGAAATCTGCAGGAAATATTTATGATAGATGGAAAAACAGAAGATGATTTTTTCAATTTCATGCTTTCAAATCTTACACAAGAAGAATGTGAATTGATTATATAGATCATTATAGAAAATATAGGAGATGGATAAGTAATGGCACTTAGCACAGATAATGAAAGAAAAGGAGATATTGTATCAAGTGAAATGGATGCATCGTCAGCTGAAAAACGTCGTGAACTACGAGAGCGATTGTTGGCTGTCGGTCAGGATGATATACCTTGTATTGAAAAGTGTTCAGCACGGGATCTGTTATCAGAAGAACAGGCAAAAGCTAAACTGCGGGCAGCATTGCTTGGAGACGAGGTAGTAAAAATTACTGCAAATGGGAAAACAGTTTGGGAAAATGATTCAGGAGAAGATAACGAGAAACAAGAGATACCAGTGATTGTGGTTCCAGTTGGGAAACTTGCCTAATGAAAGAGATTTATAATATAGAAAGCAATATACTTGGTAAGACTAGTGAAAAAAGTATGTTTTGGTATGAGGATAATCCAGTTCTTTTAAAAAAAGAAATTGATAATATGTCGAGATTTTTTCCGAATTTTAAACTGTCGGAATTGAAGGATGGACGATTATGCTGGACCGGGACAGTTAATCCAACAATATTGCGGGAAGATGCAGTTTACGTTCTTCAGGCAGTTTATGATCATAACTATCCAGCCAATAATACATACGGGGGATCAATCAAAGTATATGTGGTAGATCCGGATTTACAAAGTCTATCTGATTCTATAGAGGAGGTGCCACATTTAATAAAGGATCAGTTTGATAATATTTTTATCTGTACATGCAGACAGGAGGATTTTGTTGCAGGGGCAGAATCATCTTCTGTGGTAGCGGCAATTGCATGGGCTGTCAAATGGCTGTACTCATTCGAGTTATGGCTTTCGGGTGATATAGAAACAGAGGAATTCGATAGACATTTTTAGAGGTGGCAAACGATGATTGATATATTGAGCAGAAGGAAGAAACGAGTTGTGTATTTTCCGGAAGAGTTATTTGAAAAAAGATATCAAGGGGATATTTTTGGTTATTATCATGAGGAAACTGGAATATTTAATGTGACTGGTTCCAACACAGGAATTAGTGGAAGTAAGTGGATTGGGATTATTTCTGATATACACAATACAGATGGATTGAATGGTCACTGGTCAAACAATGATCTGTATTTCTCTTTTGGAGGAGATTCTTATCGTACAGAACTTTATGGATTGGAGAAAAAGTTGTTTTCCCGCAATACAGGTATTCTGGAAACAGACTGGATGCTCAAGAAGAAAGCCATCATAGTAGGATGCGGTTCTGTAGGAAGTCTTGTTGCACTTGAACTGACAAGAGCCGGTGTTGGAACGTTTATTCTTGTAGATAGCGATACGGTTGAATATTCAAATTTGTGTAGGCATCAGTGTGGGATTCAAGATGTTGGCTCATATAAAGTTTCCGCACTCAAAAAGAGAATTCAGGATATAAATCCAAAAGCAAAGGTTGAAGCAATAGTAAATATAGTGGAAAATTTACCAAAGCATATATTTGATAAATACGCCGATAAGGATACTGTTTTTATTGGTTGCGCAGATAACAGAGCTGCAGATGCATATGCAAATGATATTGCTAAAATATATAATGCTGCATTTGTTTCTATTGGTTTTTGGGAAAGAGCGTTTGCAGGAGAAATATTCTATTATTTGCCTGAGAATGGCATGATTTTGTATAAAGATGCTTTTCAAAGTAAACTACAATTAACAGGTCGTGTAGATGCTAATAGGCATATATATACAATGCAAACCGATATTCATGAAGTAAATTATGAGCCAGGGATTGCTGCAGATATTGATTATGTTTCAGTTATTGCGGTAAAGCTTCTGCTTGATATATTGAATAGAGATAATCCAACGTATATTGCGAAAGTGATTGATTCGCTGACAGAGTTTACACTTATTTGCAATACGAATGACATTAGAATTGGTGGTGAGCGTGCGGAGATCTTTTCATATCCACTGCAAGTTACTCGGAACATTAAAATTACAGGAAAATAATGTTTCCTGACAAGGTTTTGCATGTATTCTGGAGTACGTATTGTACTGGAAACATTCAAATGATATGTTGAAAATTGATTGAGCAATGTAATATGGGATCTATTAATGTAAAGAGGTGACAAAATGTCAAATACTATAGAATTAAAACCTGCGAGTATCACTGATTTTAATACCGTTGATAAAGAAGCGTTATTATCTCACCGTGAAAAAATGCTTCAATTTTCAGAGAACAATGGAATAGATATACCAATTGGTAAAACGAAAGATAGTCAGAATGCAAAACTACATTTGGGTTGTGACGATATATATCAACATGCAATTATCGTTGGCTCGCCAGGAACTGGTAAATCAGTATTACTTAACACTATTGTTACGAATTTATTATTAGGGTTTTCTGATGATATCATTCAATTGCATTTAATAGATACCGAGGATAGTACATTTCGTGATTATGCAAATGCAGAACTTTCCAATGTAAATTATTATCATGCAAATAAAGAGGACGATACTTTATATATTGTATTAAATGAATTGGAACAAGAAGCTCAAGAACGTACTAGCCAACTTAGATTAAATGGATTTGTAAACGTCAGAGAGTATAATCAAAAAATAGATTTATCGACAAATGAGAAAATAATGCCACGCATTATAGTTATCATAGATAATTTAGAAGGAATGTTTAGGGAAGATGATGTAGCTTTTAATAACACATGTAATCATATGCTAGAGAATCTGCTTAGAATAGGGCGTAGTGTCGGGATTCATTTTATAGCAGCATCACAATTATTATCCGACCAGTTAAGTCGACTTGCATATTCTCTTTTTGCAACTACAATAGTATTTCGCAGTCCATTGCACTTTTTGGAAAGCTTTTTAAATAACATTGAAATCAGTAAATCATATTTGTCTCGTATGGAATGCGGTACGTGTGTAATCATAAGGAATTCGAATGAGTATGAAGTGGTAAATGTTTCATATTTCCCTTTTGAAGAGCAAAAAACCATACTTCGTCAAATAGAAGCATTAAATATCAAGACAAATCCTATTATGGATGGAAAAGAAGCTTTACGTCTCTTACGTTCTTTGAATATGTTTTTCGAACTGAATTGGATATTTTCGGAAAGAGAGAAAAAGAAATTAGCGATTGTCAAGCAATTGGATTTGGCGTATCAGGGAATTGTAAGTATTCCAGACACTATAAATGTGTTACAAAATCTTGATACGTTAATATTATCAGGAAATAGTATAGAAGTTTTGCCAGATTCTATATATCATCTTGTAAATCTTCGGGATTTACGATTGAATAATAATGCTATCAGTGAGATTTCGCGAGATATTAGTCAAATCATTCAACTCAGATACTTAGATATGAGCAGTAATCATATTCATAGTATTCCAGAGACAATTGGTCTGCTTGTTAATCTGGAAACATTTGACTTAAGTAATAATATTGTCGAAAAACTTCCGGATTCTTTTACAAAATTACAAAAACTAAAAAAACTGTGGTTGAATAATAATGGATTAATTGAACTGCCCAAAGATATAGGATTTTTATGGCGGTTGGAAAACTTTCAAATTCATGGAAATGAATTATTAGGATTGCCAGATTCATTCAGAGAATTAACTCATCTACAATGCTTGGATATAAGTAAAAATCAGTTATCATGTATGCCGGACTATATTACTCACTTTTCAGAATTAATTTACCTGTATGCAAATGATAATCATATGGTTACAATTCCTGAACAAATTGGGCGATTGGTTAATCTTAAAAGACTTCGGTTGTTTAATAATAGATTAAACGGTATTCCAGAATCAATAGGTGAGCTAGAGCTATTGGAGGAAATTGATCTCAGTAATAATAATTTGATCAATCTTCCGGCGACTTTAGGTATGCTTACTAATTTACGAAGAATGTCTGTTTATAATAATAATTTGTCCACGATTCCAGAGACCATTGGTAACTTAACCAAATTAATGGTTATAAATCTGCGTAAAAATTTGTTACAGACATTGCCAGAATCACTGCAACGATTATTTTCCTTGTTTTGGATAGATATAAGTGAAAATCAATTCATAACAGTGCCAGAGTTTATTGGCCAATTGCCTCATATTAAATATATAGGTATTTCATGTTTAAATATCAACTTTATTCCTGTGTCATTTATTAATACTGACCTACCATTTATTGATGATTCATTAGAAATAATGGAAGGACAAAAAGAGGGCATTTATATAAAAGGGCTCAATATAGCTGAACAGGACATTTCTGTATTTATTGATAATAATCGCTTATTAATTAAATCATATTATGATGAATATAAAGTTTATATTAATGAAGCTAAGGTGATTTTTCTAGGAGATGGAAATGTTGGAAAAACATATTCAATAAGACGTCTACTTAATGATGGATCCATAGAAAACTCAGAGAATGAAGATTATTATCAAACATCTATGACTCCTGGTATCAGAATAGAAGAATTACCAGTTATAGATGACGTTGATGGACAAATATTGCTTCATTTATGGGATTTTGGTGGACAGGAAATTATGCATTCTATGCATAAGTGTTTTTTAACATCTGACACCTGCTATGTAATTGTTGTTAGCACAAGAAACGATAGAGATCAGATGGGACAAGCAAGATATTGGCTGCGAACTGTTCATACGATAGCAGAAAAATCCCCTGTCCTTTTATTCGTTAATCGATGGGCCAGAATGTCAGATCGTTTGGATATAGAAAAGTTGCTTAAAGAATTCCCAGACAATTTGTGTAGTCGAGAACAAATACTGTTCATAGATGCAAAAAAAGCATCAAATGAAGAATTCATGGAATTAAAGAATTCGTTACTGAATGTTGTAAAACAGATGCCGACATTTCATAGACAAGTGCCGCAATCATGGATAAGCATTCGAAATCATTTGCAGAGCTTGTCAAGGAATTCACATAAGTTTACCATCAATGAAGAGGAGTATCGAGATATTTGTCAAAAATACCATCTATTTCACAATATCGACAGGGATGAAGAGGAAAAGCTTCAACTAGAACTTCTCGATTGGTTTAATAATACTGGTGTTTGTTTTAGTTATCACTTTAATAAATATAAAGAACCTTTATATCAATATAAAGTATTAAATCCAGAGTGGCTCACAAATGCTATTTACTTACTGATAATGAATGGAAATGAATATGCACAAAATGGTATTTTAGCTTCTCAAAGCATAAAAATGATCTTAAAATATCCGGAATTTGGTGCGTCAGGAGATTTATCATATATCAAAGACGCAGATTATAAAGAGGATCAATTGGAATATATACTTGAAGTAATGAGAAAATTCCAACTTTCATATAGTACTGAAGGAGGAGAATTTATACCTGCATTATGTAAATATGAACGTCCTCAAGACACTATTTCTGAGGAGTATGATGCAACTAATCCGAATCATCAACATGTTACATATATGCTTCGATATGAGTATTTGCCGGATTCTGTAATGCAGAACTTAATGATTCGATACGAGAAATATCGTAATATAAGTATCTTCTGGAGCAGAGGGATGGTAATCAATCTAGATGAATTAAAAATGACTACAATTATAGAAGCAAGAGATAATTCAACTGAGTTAATGGTTGATATATATACTTTTGGTGCTGTAAAACCTTACGCATTCCTGCCGTCGCTTAGAGAAAAAATTTTTTCTATCAATAGTAAGCTTAATTTAAAATGTTCAGAATTTATTATAGGACATGGAAATGGAGGCTTTGATGTATTTTCAGTAGAAGCATTATTGCGTATGAAACAGGATAATCTCATTACTGTACCTAATCAGTTTTATACCTATAAATATTGTATTGATGACTTATTGAATCCGGTATTTGGGAATGAAATTATCAAGCAGACGACAGAGATTATGACAAACACAGCTTTCGGTTCACTGGAAATATACTCTTCTAAGGAAATAATAAAAATATTAAATGAAGCTATTCTCAATAATTGGATTAATGGTTTGAATCCAGAAACGGAAATTGCATTAACACAATATGTAGTAAGAGCATTGGAAAACTTGCAAAAAACATATATTACTAATCAAACTAATTTATTGGAAGATGATTATAATGATCTTGTTCGAAATAATATGAGCATGGTTTACACAATATTTGATCAAACTCGTGTCGGTGAATCTAAAGGAGGAAAACAGTCAGGAGAACTTGACTTTGAAATCGCAGTAAGAGGTGGAACGAAACGTATTGCTATTTTTGAAGGACAGGTGTTAACTTCGGTTGATTCAACTTATACTAAATTTCATTTGGATAAAGTATTGGTGAATTATAATCCGAATGGCTTACCTTATATTTATCATGTTTCATATGTAAAAGTACCTGAAGAAAAATTTGGTTTATTTTGGAAGAAGTACTATACTTATTTATCTAGTAAATATGTCTCTCCTTTTCCGGTTAAAGAAAAACTTAGAGAAATTGATGAAGATCGAGCCATGATTCGTCATGCAAATACTGTAATATTACAAGCGGATGAACCGATTAGTGTACATTGTTTTGCTGTTTGTATGAAATAATGATTATAAGGAAAAAGATTTATGAGAAAAATACAAATTTCATCAACACAATTTCTTATATTGGAAAAAGGGGATCTTACATGTTATGAAGGAGCCATTGTAATACCAACTAGTAGCAATTTTGGTGGTACTGGTTCTGTAGGAAGAAAGATATACAATAAGATTGGAACTAAGTTAAAAGAACAATTACTTTCACCAAAAACATATACAGTAGGAGAGGCCATTATTACAGAAGGTTATGATTTCAAGGCTGACCATATTATTCATGTTATTTCTCCGTTCTATTCTCGCTTCGATCAAGATAATGGGATAAAGGCACTAAAGACATGTTATCATTCTTGTATGGACTTAGCATATCAAAATAATATTCATGAAATATCATTTCCTTGTATTGGTACTGGATTCAATGGATTTCCATTTCAATTAGCTGCGGAGATTGCATGGGAAGAGATATTACAATGGATGAAAAATCATTCGGGATATACGATAACAACTCGATTTGTATGTTTTGGAGAAGAAAACTACGAGATTTATAAGCTTTTATTTATGAATGTGTGATTGCATCGAATTATTCATTAGGATTAATACATGTAAGTCTAAAAAGGAGAATAATGTATGTCGAAAACAGTTACAAATGACCATATTGATCAGATTATTGAGGATATTCAAAATCTTATTCGAACGGAACAAACTATCTCTCAATCAATAAAAGTGACTTTCGGAACTATAGATTCAGTATGGAAAGATTCGGCGTTCCGGCAGTTTTATTCGATAATAGATCGAACATTAATGTCTTTATCATCAAATCAAGAAATATTATCCGAATATGCCCAGGAGCTTATCGAATTAAAGCACAAGCTTGAAGCGTATCGCTCTATAAAATTTTAATTATATTCACATAGAATAGAAGTATGGCTGGTTTTAAAATCTATATGATTACTGTAAATGGTGCAAAGATAAAGAGTAGTTTTACTGGCGGCGGCAGTTATAATCTATCTACCGTATTAGTTGTAATATCAGATGCAATATCAACTGTATATTCCAATAACGTAGCGTAATCTGCACGTGATTTTGAGCAACCGTTCCAGTTAGGTGACTATATAGTGGAGAATAAAGATGAGATATGACTTAAACAAACTTGGTTCAGAAGAATTTGAACATATGATACAGAGTCTTGTACAGGATATTGCGGGAATCGGTTATCAGATTTTTGGAGATGGACCAGATGGACAACGTGAAGGGGTAATTGAGGATGCGAGTTTCCTAAATATAGGAAATGAAAAATATAGCGGGAAGTGTTATATTCAGGCGAAGTATAAAGCAGATCCAAATAAAGGAAATGAATGGGCATGGATCCGGAACAATCTTAAAAATGAATTGGATAGATTTAAAGAAAAGCAACAACAAGATGCAACGTATATTCCTAATGTATGGTGGGTGTTTACAAATATTATATTGACGCCTAAAAAAGATACTGGTTTACGTGATAAAGTTAATGCCTTTCTTGAGGAATATAAGACTGTAATTCCGCATATATTTGTTTATGGGGCAGATGATATCTGCGCAATGTTGGATAATAATCGTAATGTTGCAAAAAGATACGCGGAGTTCATTACGCCTGGTGATATTTTACTTCAACTAATGCAGTCCTTGGAACAAGAAAAAAACGTACCATATGCGGAAATAAATCAATTTGATGCTGAATGTGAAGAGGGGCAGTTGCCATATGTATTTATTGCATATTCTAGAAAGAATGATCTATATTGTGCAGAATTATGCAGGCAATTAAAATTGAATAATATTCGGTTTTGGTACGATAGAGATATTAATATTGGTGAAGATTATCAAAGAGTGATTGCAAATAGAATTGAAAGTGCAACTGCGATTTTGCTTCTTCTTTCAGAGGAATCTGTGCAATCAGAATATGTAAAAAATGAAATTCATTTTGCAATTAGTCATCGAATACCTATTTTTACATTAGTATTCGGGGTATTTCAAATACCATCGGAGATTGAATTAATGATTGGAAGATATCAAATGGCATATTTTCATGAGAAATGTGTTGATGAATTGCTGAGAGATCTTCCACCAGAATTGGTCACAGTGTCTGAGTCGTTTGAAAAGGCTGCATTTGATGAAAATGATTTGATCTTTCAAAAAAATGAAATGATATGTGTATCGCAAGGAACCTATAATTATCATGCTACACATAAAATTATTGGTTATTCGTGTGTTTTGCAAGAAGAACAAAGAAGTAATTATACTGACGATGATATAAAAAGACATGCAAAGATTGCAGGAGGATTATCTTGTAAGATATTCCCACAATTATTGGATATTAAATTCGAAAATGGAATCATTCGAACTTGGGTAAAAATGGATCAGGTGACACAGTTGAGTGAATATTTGAATACTCATACCTTGTCAGAGAAAGAGATTGTACAGATAGTATCGGATGTTATAGATGGTATCATACAACTTTGGGATAGGGGCTTGGCACTTAAGGAGTTTTCACGTGGCAGTGTTTTTATATCAGATGATGGTGCATTATATATCAGCAGAATGCAGAATCCATATTATGGACCATTTAAAGTATCGATTGAAAATAAGCGTTATTATTTTGAAAACACTTTACATGAGATAGCAGTACTTATTTATCAGTTGTGTACAGGAAATCTTCCAATGATACCTATCAGATTTTTTGAAAATTCTGATTTGAGTTTGCACTTTGTAAGAAAAATGAATTTGATTATTCAAAAGGCTTCACGCGAAAATAATGTGGTTTATTATAAGGAGTTTGAAGAAATACTAGTTGATTTAAAATCAAAATACATTTCTATGCGAGATATATTATTTTTGAGTAAGCGTCACAAAAAAATGATAGCTTATGATAAAGCAAAAGATAGGCAACGTGAACTCCTTCAGCGCGAAGATATACATAATGAGAATGTTGTCAAGAATATGATAAGTGCGAATGCAGTACATTACAAAAATCTGGAAGATGAGTATGGATTTGATCGAACAGTAGTTTTGTTGCCAACAGAAGATGAGCATAGAACGTTTTCGATAGGAATTGCCATTACTGGACAAGTAGTTGATTTTTACAAAAATCGTATCATTATTGGAAGAGACACAGAATGTGATTTAACTGTAACACAACGGTATTTTTCAATGCGACAGTTGATTATAGAAAAACAGGAAGATGGGTCTTTTATGACAACAAATCTTGGAACTAATACTATAACATATACAGAAGCAAATGACTTTAATGAGATTACTTTACTTAAAGATGAACCGACTAGAATGAATAGTGGTGCAAATATAATAGTTGCTGGACAATTTATTCTTAGATTAATGTTATGAGAGTGCTATTTTGTAAGAACTAAGGTAAAACCATACCACCTAAGGTAATACCAAATACCATTTTTCATATTCTATTGTTAAAATAGATGTGTGAGGTGGCATATTTATGGATAGTAATCAGATCAACAATATTCAATCAGTCGGCAGCCGTGTTGAGGCGCTTAGAATTCTTCATAATGAGACAAAAGCTTCCCTGGCGTTGGTTGTAGGTGTATCAGAGCAATATCTGGGGCAACTCCTTAAAGACCGTTATCGCTGGAGTGAGGAAAAGGCGATGTCTGCAGCTCTTCATTATAACGTGAGCTTTGACTATGTTTATTATGGGATTCTGGATGGCAGTGCTGCTGACTACAGAATGAATTACGTTGATCAGGAAATATCTGGTATGCACACCGGTAACACGGGTATGTCAAGGGAGGAGAAGAAGGCGTGGGTAGAAAGGATCCTTCTTCTGCTTGTAGATATACTGACGGACGATCCGTTCTGGAGAGAATGATTAACGAGGGAGTATGAGAACATGGAAAGGAAGCAGAAGAAATATGTAAGATACAAGGAAGGTGCTGAGCTTTACAGTATGAGCCTTAGCACGTTTATGAGACTTGCGAAAGAAGCGGGTGCGATTTACAAAGTAAAAAAGATGGTTTTGGTCAATTGCGAGATTCTGGATCAGTATCTGGAACTGTTCCGGACGAATTAAGGGCAGAGGATGAGAGTAAGTTCACCTGTGCTCTTGACCTACGTTAAACGAAAATGTAGAATAGACTTATGAGAATGCAGGAGGTGATTTTTTGGCTAAGATGGGAAGACCTCTCGCAGGAGCTGAGATACGTAGCAGAACTATAGGGATTCGGCTCACCGAGACAGACTATCAGAAGCTTAAAAAGTATTCCCAGACTCATAAGGTGACTATAACAGAGATCGTAGAGTCATATCTTCGGACCATATTGGAAAAAGAAGAATGACTGCGGTACAGGTGTTCTTTCCTCATAGAAATGAAAAGAGGAGGAGAGGCACATGGCCAAGGCCAGGAAAGATAATAAAGGTAGGGTGCTACGTAAGGGAGAATGCCAGAGAAAGGATAATTCCTATCTGTACGCCTATACCGATCCGTTCGGACGACGCAGATACATCTATGCACAGACACTTCAGGAGCTGCGCGAACGGGAAGATGCATTAAAAAAAGATCAGCTCGACGGGCTTGATACCTATGCAGCCAGCAGGGCAACGGTCAATTCCGTATTTGACCGGTATATTGCCATGAAGCTCAATCTCAGGAGCAGTACCCAGGCGAATTACAAGTATACTTATGATAAATTCGTGAGGGAGACCTTTGGAAAGAGGAAGATTGCAGAGATCAAATTCTCAGATGTAAAGTTCTTCTACTGTTACCTGATGACAGAGAAGGGACTGAGCGTGGCATCCGTGGATAACGTCCACACGTTGCTGCATCCCACATTCCAGCTGGCAGTAAGGGATGATGTGATCCGTAAGAATCCATCAGACGGGGTAATGGCAGAGCTGAAGAAATCCGGTAAGAAAAAGAAGCGCATGCGTCATGGACTTACTGCAGAACAGCAGAAGGCTTTTATCGAATACGTCAGAAAGGATGAGGTATTCAAGCACTGGGCGCCACTGTTTACGGTGCTGTTCGGTACAGGATGCCGTGTCGGTGAAGCAATCGGGATCAGGTGGCAGGACATTGATTTTGAAAAACGCCTGCTTACCATTGACCACCAGCTGACCTATTATCCGAGAGGAGATAAGAGAAGACAGTGCTTCCGGGTGGAGACACCGAAGACAGAAGCCGGTATCCGTGATATCCCGATGATGGACGCAGTTGTGAGTGCGTTCCGGGAAGAGATGGAGATCCAGCAGGCTACCGGGTTTAATAAAACGGTGATAGACGGCATGTCCGGATTCGTATTCCAGAGCAGTGAGGGCGGCCTCCAGCATCCTGGGAATATCAATAAGGCGATCCGCAGGATCGTGACCAGACATAATGAGCAGGAGCTCATCGAGGCACAGGAGACCGGAAGAAATCCGGTGATCATCCCGCCGTTTTCCTGTCATATCACAAGGCATACGTTCTGTACAAGGCTTTGTGAGCAGGAGACCAATGTTAAAGTAATTCAATCGATCATGGGGCATTCAAGCATAGAAACGACCATGGATATCTATGCAGATACCTCGACAAGAAAGAACACAGAAGCAATTGAAAATCTAGCAAGAAAGCTTGATTTATTCTGATTTAAGTAAATTATTATTCCATAAAACAACACGAAAAAAGTACAACGACGGTACAACAAAACGCGATTTTTTTCTATAGAATAGTACATAATAGTACAACAATCGGGGGATCGCGAACCCGCATAATACCTGATAATACCGCATAATACAAGGGTTTCCGAGGGGCTCCCTACAATGAAGTCTCAGGGTGCCATTAAGAATGAAGCTAACAATGCGGCACAGGCTGAAGCAGCACAATGTGTTGCATCTGCACCAGTAGTTGAAGAAGAAGTAATCGACTTCAGCAAGGTACAGATCGAGCCATTATTCGCAGATGCAGTAGATTTCGAGACATTCTCAAAATCAGACTTCAGAGCTGTAAAGGTTAAAGAATGTGTTGCAGTTCCAAAGAGCAAAAAGCTCCTTCAGTTCACACTGGACGACGGAACAGGCACAGACAGAACCATTTTAAGCGGAATTCACGCTTATTATGAACCAGAAGAGTTAGTTGGTAAGACTCTGATCGCTATCACAAACCTGCCACCAAGAGCAATGATGGGTATCCAGTCATGCGGTATGCTGCTTAGTGCAGTACACCAGGAAGAAGGCGAAGAAAGACTGAACCTGATCATGGTAAGCAATAAGATCCCAGCAGGTGCTAAGCTTTACTAAGCATTTTATGTGACATTTGAGATAGCAGCATATTTCAACGAATTCAGGGCAGTTTTACATCATTTACCTCAAATTGACATCAAAAATTTGATGTCAGGTGAGACCATAGACCTATCTGACCCGTTGGAATGATACTTGAATCATTGGAAGTTCATCAAAACTGAATATCAGTTTATGCTATTATGGACCATTTTCGTCCGGCAAGAATAACTTGTCGGTGGGAATGGTCCTTTTTGTGTTATAGAGCAAATCAAATATAAAGGAGGAAGTGGCGATGAACACTACAACGGAACAGGTGAACGCAGATATCTCGTGTGAAGAAGAAAAACAGGAGATCATCAAAGTACGTGTTATGGGAACAGAAGAGGATATCAACTGGTTTAAGAATATCTTTATGAATATTCCGGGAATTGATGTATTTGATCATTCTGATATCTTCCCATGTATTGGAACACATAAGTATCTACGAATTTACTTCCAGGTGAAAAGCAATAACCAGGTAAATGGAACGGATGATAAAGGAGGAGAAGCATATGTGTAAGGTGATTTGCGTGTGTAATTTTAAAGGAGGCTGCGGAAAATCAACATCTGCAGCAAATCTTGGCTATGGATTGGCCAGAGAAGGAAAAAAGGTTCTTATGATAGATACCGACAGTCAGAGAGGGCTTTCCATCTGTATGGGCTATCATAATACCAATGATCTGGATGTTACATTGCATTCAGTATTTCGAAAAATGATCGATAAGGGTGAAGTAATTACAGAAGAAGGAATCCTGCATCATGACGAGGGACCGGATCTCATGCCTGCCAGTTCATTGATCTCCGTACTTGAACCGGAACTTTTACAGATGAAAAATGGCGAATATTTACTGGGAAGATATCTGGAAGCTGTTAAGAAAGACTATGACTACTGCATCGTAGACTGCAATTCAAATCTTGGAAGAATGACGATCAGTGCCCTGATCGCTTCTGATAGTGTACTGATTCCTGTAAAAGCTGAGAATCTTTCTATAGAAGGTCTGCAGGAACTGATCAGTACGATTGGTATTATCAGACGTCAGCAGAATCCGAAGCTTTCATTTGAAGGTATCCTTATTAATATGTTTCACTGCAGAAGAAAAAAAGAAAGACTTGTGGATGAGATTGTCCGTAATGCATATGGAAAGCATATCCGCATTTTTCAGCAGAATATTCCGGATGCAGCCGAAGTATCTGATGCAACGGATGATGGAATAAGTATCTATTCTTATTCTAAGAAGTGTAAAGCAGCCCAGGCATACGATTCTTTCATCAGGGAGGTGCTTGCAAATGAGTAAGAGAGGTATAGGATCTTCCCTGCAGGTTCGTAGCCTTGAGGATTTGATTGGGGGAAATATCAGTAATACAGGAACTGAATATGAAGAAGGCGTTGTTGAACTGGCATTGGATAAGCTGGTGCCATTTGCGAATCATACATTTAAGGTTTTGGATGATGAGCAGATGGAAGAACTGGTTGATAGTATCCGAAAGTATGGAATCGTAACACCAATTACAGTCCGAGAGAAACCGGATGGAATCTATGAAATCATTTCTGGTCATCGAAGAAGTAGAGGAGCGTTACTTGCCGGATTATCAGCTGTTCCTGCGATTGTCAGGGAACTGAATGACGATGAAGCAACCATTGAAATGGTATATGCCAATATTCAGAGGGAGAATATTCTGCCTAGTGAAAAGGCGAAATCATATGCACAGATTTATTCTAAGAACAAGAAGCAGGGGCAGAGAAATGCAGGCCAGGCATTTGATACTATCCAGGAAAAGTTTGGCGATAGTCCGACGAACATCAGACGATATGTAAGGTTAGCGCAGTTGTCCGATGAACTTCTGAAAATGGTGGATGATGGACACCTCGGCTTTACTCAGGGAGTTGATATATCTTATCTTACCTTAGAAGCTCAAGAATGGGTTCTTGAATATCTCCAGCAGAAAGGCTCCAAGCCAATCAGCATTAAACAGTCTGCAAAATTAAGGGAATGTGCCCAGAGAGGTGAACTGACTTCTGTAATGGTTACCTGGAGTTTGTGTGGTATTAAGGGTAAAGAAGCAACAGAGGTATCAAAAACAAATAAAACAAAGCTTAAACCCTTTCAGATCAAACGTGATACGATCATCAATTATTTTGACCATGATACTTCGGACGAATACATGGAAGAGATCATCGTGATGCTGCTTGATAAGTGGAGAAAGGGTGAGACGGTATGAGATATTTTAATACAGGAAATGAGATAGTTGATCAGGTAGGCGAAATGAACATTGTTGGTGATATGGTTCCCTTAGTCTGGCTGTCTAAGATTTGTGATGAAAACGGGAAATCGAATCTTCTTGCAATACTTCTACTGGCGAATATTGTTTTCTGGTATCGTCCAAGGCAGGTACGTGATGAAATGAGTGGAGCACTGATCAGATGGGAGAAGCGATTTGCAGATGATCTGCTTCAGAATAATTATGCAGATTTAGCAACGACATTTCGTCAAAATAAAAAAGCTATTCAGCGTGCATTAAAACTGTTAGAAGACATAGGTGTGATCCAGAGACATTTCAGAACCGTCAAGATGGAAAAGAAACCTGATCTGCAGAATGTTATGTATATAGAGCTTAAGCCTGACATACTGAGAGAAATCACTTTTCCGGAAGATACCAGTGATTCGGAAGACGATTTTCAACGAATTTTAAATGAAAGATATCTTTCCGGAAAGGCAAGAACATTACATTCAGGCACTGAATCTGTCTTTGGTAATGACGATTTTGTCCATAGGTATGGACACCAGTGTCCAGAGGTATGGACAGAAAAAGAAGGAAAATCGCCTGAAAATGCAGAAAAAAGTAGGAAAATAGCTATAAATAGAACTGATTTTGTCCAGGGGTATGGACACCAGTGTCCAGAGGGTACCCCCGTTTTGTCCATACCCCCCTCCCAAAATGTCCATACATATACAGAAAAGTCTATGTATACAATTTCTGGTAATAATAATCCATCTATCTATCAATCTAACGATAGAGTGATGGATAGGGATAAAGAAGCAGAAGCATGTATATCATTGATCAAAGAGAATATATGCTATGACCACCATATGCAGTTTGATGATCGTGTTGATCGTGAATTGTATCGTGATCTCTTTAACGTCATGGCGAATACCTTGAGAGATCAGTCAGAGCAGATACGTATTGGCAAGAATCAGTATAGCTATACAACGGTCAAAAAAAGATTTTTGCAGATTACAGAAGACCATATGCTTTATGTGATTGAATGCATGAAAAAGACAACAACGAGAGTTGGTAATGTTAAGCAGTATATGCTGGTTTCGTTGTTTAATTCAGTGGACACTATGGATACATACTACATGAAAGAGGTGCAGCAAGATATGCCATGGATATATGATCCAGGATGGCAGAGTACCGGCAAGAAGCTGCCGGAAGCTGAATAAGGACAAACTTCTGACCGAATCGGACAGAAGTCGGAGCAAAAGAACTTCTGACCGAATCGGACAGAAGTCGGAGCAAAAGAACTTCCGACCGAATTGGACAGAAGTCAGAGCAAAACAAACTTCTGACCGAATTGGACAGAAGTCGGAGCAAAAGAACTTCTGACCGAATCGGACAGAAGTCGGAGCAAAAGAACTTCCGACCGAATCGGACAGAAGTCAGAGCAAAACAAACTTCAGACCGAATCGGACAGAAGTCAGAACAAAAGAACTTCAGACCGATTCGGACTGAAGTTAACAAGGACTGTTTTTTGAAGGAAGGTGAAAGTCGAGAATGGGTACAAATACTTTTCAGGAATAAAAAATAATGTGATATAAGGAGTAGGATTTGACAAAATTACAAGATGTTTCCAGGGAAAATGATATCCCGATCATTACAGAGTTTGAACCTTTTTCAAAAAAGAAATTGGAGCAGTATTTAAAGCAGAGTCAGATGATGGTGCAGCTGTTAGCCGAAAGACGGCAGAGATTAGAGCAGACAATGAAGACAATGATCAATGGTCCGGATAAAAATGGACTGACATTACAGGACAGACTTGAAGCTTATACGATACCGGGGAAAGAACTGGATGCAGTTGGTGGTGGATCCGGAATGCACTACAATCCGGACAGCCTGTACAACCAGTATCTGAAGATCTATTACGAACCAATCGCTTCACAGCAGAAGATGCTTGTAAGAAGCATGAACAGGATCATGCTTGAGGAAATGCAGCTTGAGAAAGTTAATCAGTGTGTGGATGATCTTCCGATAGTTGAGAGAGACATCATCGTGTGTGTTTATATCAATAACGAAACGGTAAAGGACTACTGTAGGTCAAAGCAGATGGGACATGGCAAATATAGTGGCATCAAAGAAAGTGCTCTTAAGCATCTGTTGGATTCTTGCAATAGCAGTTTAAAGGAACTGCATCAAAACTGGGGTGGTCAACATTAGGAAAATCCTTACATTTATGGCTATCCTGTGTATCTGTCTTGGAATTGTTAATGCTGCTCAGGTTTATTATGGATATAAGAAGGGGCAGGATGAGTATATGGATCTGAAGGAGCTGTGTATAATCCAGCCAAAGGAAGAATCAGAATTGCCTGCATTGAACGAACAGGAACCAGTAGAGGAAAAGCTGTTTTTACCGGAAGACGCACCTGCTTGGAATCATATTGATTTTGAAAAGCTTCATGAAATCAGTGGAAATGTAGTTGCATGGATTGAGTTGCCCGGAATTGATGCGTCATATCCGGTAATGCAGGCTGAGGATAATGAGTATTATCTTCACAGGGATATCAATGGCGATTATCTGTTTGCCGGAAGCATATTCATGGATCGGTATAATGATCCCAAATTACGAAATATGAATACCATCATCTACGGCCACAATATGAATGACAGATCCATGTTTGGAAAGCTGCGTGAGTACAGAAATAAGGAGTTTTATGACGGGTGCCCATATTTTTGGATCTATACGGATGAATTCAGTTATCTGTACCAGATATTTTCAGTCCATCCTGCATCAGATGGCAGTTCGACCTTTACTGTTAAATTCATAGATGCTGATAGTTTTGACAGCTGGCTTAATAAAATGAAGAACAGTTCAGAAGTAAGTAATGATATTACTCCGAATATCACAGATCAGATTGTAACATTATCGACCTGCACCGGTATCAATTCAGAAAAGCAGGTTGTTCAGGGAATTCTTATTGCAGAGGTAAGAGAAGACACTGTAGTAAGATTACGATAGAAGAAAGGCGGTTTGTTATGAAAGAACTTATGAAAAAAGGTATATTTCCTATATTAGCACTTGTGATGATACTCATCATTACAAATGAAATCTATATGGTTGATGGCAAAGCAGACTTTATCCGTTTATGGATGTGTGTCGGGATTCCGTTTGGTGTTGTCAGGGTAAGATCATTTCTTGGACCAATGAGTCTGGATCTTGCCTATATCCTTGGGATTCTTCTTTTATATTTTGTGCTATGTGGATTCTTTGGAGGTTTCATAGCAATCTTTACTTTAGTCCAGGCGGTATTGGTGATCATCAATTATGCTATTCAAAGCATCACCAGAGAACAGCATGTTTCGTGTTAACTGATCAGTATTCGTTAGGAATGATCACAATGCCTGTTTTATCATATCATTATCCTCAGAAGGGGTGAGATCCTGTATCTCACCCCTCCCTCATTTTATCAGTTTTTATCAGATTCTGGATAACATAGACCAATTCTCAGGACCAATTAGGAACGAGTGGGTACGAATCGGATATTTTATTCTGAAAATAGTGTGTTATACTACAAGAGATAAGGAATGCCCAGAGCCAGGGCAGAAGAAAAGAGTCTTGCAAAAGGCTCTTTTTTTCTGCCCTTCTTTACTGTCAGAAAGGGGGAACGTAAAGCTTTATTATAGGAAAGAACTTTGGACAGGACAGATCAAAATGAAAATATAAGGAGAAGCACAATGATTAGAAAGATGTTAAAAAGACCGCTTTCGATGCTGATGGCAGTTACAATGGTTCTTTCAAATCTCTCTGGAACAGGGATCGTATTCGCTGATGAGATTGAAACTGAGATTGCAAGCTTTGATACAACAGAGGATACGGTAGTTGAGACAGAAGCTGCTGTTGTTGAAGAGACAGAGGCTCTTCCGGAGCTTTATAGCCTGACCCTTCCATATTATGAGGGATGTGAATACACATATGACAAAGATCATATGAAGGGCTGTTCTGGAAAGGATATCATTCTTGGCTATTATGAAGACGAGAATGTAAAGCTTACTGTCAATACGGCAGATAACATGGATATCTCAGAATTTCATGTCTATACTCCGCAGAAGCTGGAACCTGCATATTCCTGGAATGGGGAGAGTGGAAAGCTTTCATTTGAGATGCCGGATACAGACTTAATGCTGGATCTTTCATTTGCAGAGATCGTTCAGGATATTCCTGCAGAGGTATTTATGGAAGAAACAGAGTGTGTTAGCAGTATAACGGATGATGTAATGGATTATCCAGCTGAACCTGAGGTTCATGAGGAGCAGGAGCTGCCAGAAACAGTGATCAGTACTGAAGCTGAGAGAGAAACTGAAATCAGAGAATCTGAAAGCTACGAGATCATTACAGAAGCAGACGGATATCCGGCACAGGGCAGTATCTATCAGGTTGACACAATATCAATCGCATATGATAGCTGGGATTTTGATCCTAAAACAGATTTTACCGGTATCAGCTATGATCAGGATGCATTCACATTATCGTATCTTTCAGATGATGTAGATTACATCACTCCTGGTGTATATAGTACTATTTATCGTGTTCAGCAAAAGAATACAGAACGTATGTGGTATATACTTCGTCCGGTAAGAGTATGTGAAAAGAATGAAACCATTGAAGCTGCAACAGAAATGTCTGTCCAGTCAGAAGCACCGGCAGCGGAAACAGCAGTAGAAGAAGCGTCAGATTCCGATGAGGATCCTGCCCCCGAAGAAACTACAAAGACAGTTGTAGAAACTGAAGAAGCAGAAGAAAGCGCTACAGAATATGTAGAAGAAGCTGCTAATTCTGAGAGTGAAGAAGAACTGACAGAAGCAGTAGAAGCTGTGACTGAAAAGGAAACAGAGATTGCCAGTGAAGATGTTGTAGAAGAAGTATCTGTGGAAACTGAAACAACAGAGGCAGAAGAAATCGTGATCGTTGACGATCTCGGTTCTGATGAAGCTGAAGTAATTGATTTTTCTTCATTTGAAGAGGTTTCAGAAGATGATATGTACTATCTGTCACTTCCAGAGATTGGATCTACAGAGGTATTAAAGAAACACAGTATCTGGAAGGGAGATACTGGTTTTGATCAGAATGATATCTATCCTGAAACAATTACCATTGCAAAAGCAGACGTTGAACATTATCAGGGAAAAGTAAATGTCGAAAAAGCCGGTAACTATTCTGTGGTATTTCTTGCAACACTGAAAGAAAATCCGGAATATTACTGGTATATTGAAATGCCATTTGAAGTAGTGGAAGATAAGAACGACGCTGACATCCTTTCTGAAGAAATGGAAGATGCATTTTTTGTAAGTGATCTTGGTGAACAGACACATACAGGAAAACTTCCTGCAAAAGTTGGTGATACTGTAAATGCGGAAGATATCACAGTGCTCAAAGGGGAAGAATTCAATCTTCTTGATGTAAACTTTGATTATGACTGGGATGTGTTCGGACTTGACCTGATCGATGATGGCGATTTTGATTACAATACAGAAGGAAGATATCATGTATCCTATGAAGTCTTTGCATGGCAGGATCTTTCACAGACATTTTTCTTAAACTGCGATGTTGTAGTAAAAGAAATGGAAAAGGAACAGGGAAGTATCCTTGTTCATATCGCATCAGGCGAACTTGTTGCAGATGTTGTTCCTGATAGAGGGGATAAGCAGACTGCAAAGTATGGAGAAGATGTAACCGTAAATGGCAGCATTGACTCTATCATGATCAGATCAGCATATGACCGTGAGATTGAACCGGAATTTATGGTTTATAAAGATGGCACAGTTGTTAATGCAGATGAACTGATCAGCAAAGAAAAAGCAGGGGATAACACCCTGAAACTTGTACTTAAGAACATTGACCCTGCAAGCTACTATCAGGTAGATCTGATGGCACCTGCATTCCACGAAGATGGAAAAGCCGATAAGAGAAGTGAAGACTGGGTTGATATTGAAGATGAAGATTATATTCCGGAAGAGAAAAGCGAAGGCGGTATCTCTTCCTTTTTTAGTAGTCTTTTGACCGCATCCCCATTTGCCATTACTGCAGAAGCTGCGGATGCAACAAAGAAATGGTCTGGAAAATCTACGATCGTAAAGTCACTCCAGACATATGGTGCTGATTCTGGTTACTCTGAAGTCGGTGCAAAGTCAAAGGCACATGTTTACTTAAAGGATTCGCTTATCACATCCATCAAAACATGGATCGTGGATACACAGGGACTGGATCTGGAAGGTAAGATTCCGACTATGATCGACGTAAAATGCTGTTCACCAGGTCTCTGGGGATGGTATTCATCCGGAGCTCTTTCCCAGTGCTGTTCGGGTGTAAGCCTTACAGCATCCATCGAAAGAAATTCAGCCGGAGAGGCAACAAAAGTTAAACTGTATCTGAAATGTACCGGAGCATCAGGCTTCCAGTCATTTTCCGGTACGGTACGTATTCCTGTATCAGAGGGCGGCGGAACATTGACTCTGATCAAAAAGAGTACATCCGATAACTTTATCAAAACATTCACTGACCTCAAGATCGATACAACCTTCATGATCTATGATAATGAAGCATGTACCCATGAGGTTGCAGATATTGATATTGACCCGAAATCAGACACAGGTACATCCGTATCTAAAGTAGTTGAGTTGGATGAAGGTACCTACTGGATCGTGGAAACCCACAGAATGGTAGGACATATCTGGAATACAAAGAAATATAAGGTTGTGATCGGTAATGGTGAGAACACAAACCTTACCGTAGAAAACCAGCCATTCTATTTCAACGGCATTTTCCTTGAAAAGAAAGATGCAGCTACAGGTACACCACTTGCCGGAGCAGTATTTAAAGTTACCGGTGTAAGAAAAGATGTAACGATCGGTACCTGGTATTTCAAATCTGATGCAAAGGGCCAGGTTGCATATGATGAAGCTCATTATCTTTCATCCTGGAATGGCAAGAGCAGTAATGCACTGATCATGATGAATGATACAGTTGGTGCAGCACTTCCAAATAGTGTAACCTTAACCGTTCAGGAAGTAGAGGCTCCTGCCGGATATCTTCTTGATTCTACAGAACACAAGGTAGGTGTATCTACATCAGCAGACGGTACAGAATATAAGGTGGCAAAGCTTACCTGTACACCAATCGCTAAGAAGAACACAAAGGATGAGGGCTACTTAACACTGATCAAAAAGGACAGTGAACTTGGAAGCAAGGTTCCAAACAAGGAATTCTATTCTCTTGCAGGTGCAGTTTATACCGTATATGATTCTGCATCAAAAGCAGTTGGAACACTGACTACAAAAGAAGACGGAACCACAAACACAATTGCACTTCCTACCGGTACTTATACCGTAAAGGAGACAACAGCTCCTAAGGGATACACATTAAATAAAGATGTGATCACTGTGAAGCTGACAGTTGCAAACACAGCAACAGCACCATATAAGGCTCAGGCAGCAGATGAAGCGGAGCATGGAAAACTGAAGATCCATAAGATTTCAGATGAAAATGAAACCGGTGCTATCTGGAAAAAGCGTGACCTGACGGGTGTTACATTTAAACTCACTTATACCAAAGATACATCCATCACAAGAACAATTAAGACAGATGCGAACGGGTATGCAACCGTAACAGGTCTTTTCCTTGGTGAGTGGAAGATCGAAGAAGTGACACCTCCTAAATACCATATGGCAATTGATCCGGAAATTATCACAATTGATGATACATCCATTCAGGAGGCAGAGATTGAAAATGTACGTTACATGGCTGATCTTACTCTTGTGAAAAAGGAAGCAGGAACCGGAAACGTCGTAAAACGTGCCGGAGCCAAGTTCCAGATCATTGATGAAGCCGGAAACAAAGTTTCATTAAAGGTAAAAGGATCTTCCTCTGCTACAGATACCTTTGTAACAGGGGCAGATGGAAAGGTATCATTTGATGAAAAGATCCCGGCAGGAAAGTATACCTTAAAGGAACTTGCAGCTCCTGCAGGATATAAAAAAGGCAGTGATGTAGCATTTGAAGTGCCGAATAATAAGGCAGTCACTGTAGAGATGAAGGATGAACGTTCTGTTTATTCCGGTATTACGGTAACAAAGAAGGATGCTGACAGCGGCAACATTGCAGGATCCGGATTTGAATTTGGCTTGTATGCAGAAAATGATATCCTCGACGGTTCAGGAACTGCATATACAGGATACGAAAAAGGAAAGCTGATCGAAAAGGCTGTAACAGGTACTGATGGAAAAGCTTCCTTTAAGAAAGCGCTTTATCCTGGCAAATATGTGATCAAAGAAACAAAGGCTGCACCTGGTTATAAATTGAATAGTGCAGATGTAATCCGATTTGAAGTGACAGAAAAGGCACCTCAGGCTGAAAATGGTGACTGGACATGTGAATTGAAAGTACTTGAAGGAGATGCAGCGTTCACATTTACAAATGAACCGGACCTGCTTCCTCTTAAGGTTACCAAAAAGGATGCCAAGAGTGGCAGCCTGGCAGGTAAAGGCTTCGTATTTGAACTTCGTGCAGAGAATGTTGTCGATGGAAGCGGAAAAGTTCGTACAGGCTTCGAAAAGGGTAAACTGATCGATACACTGACTACGGATGAAACATCCACAGCAGTGAGCAAAGCACTCTATGCAGGTACTTATATCTTAAAGGAAGTTACAAGAACAGAGAACTATGCATTAAATACCAATGCTTATACTGTTGAAGTAAGACCAGACGGTACGATCAAAACAGTGGAATATACAGTGAAGGATGAACCACTTAAAAAACAGATCCAGGTAACAAAGATCGATGAAGAAACCGGCAACAGATGCGGAGAAGGATTTGTATTTACAATCTATGTTGCAGAGGATATCTGCGATGGTTCCGGCAAGGTATATGACGGACTTCATGAAGGAGATATTGCAGGAACCATGACCACAAACGATAAGGGCATTGCAGTATCACCAGAGCTTCTGATCGGCAAGTATCTTGTACAGGAAACAGCAGTTCCGGAAAGCGGTTACTCTATCAATGATACAAAATATCCGGTAGAGCTTACGGATGAAAAGGATGCAGAAGGTAACCTTATTGCTGCGGAAAAGCAGACACTTGTAGTTGAAATGGATGATATCAAGGATAAACCTGTTACACTCCACCTGAAAAAGGTAGATGCAGTGGATGGCAAAAACCTTGCAGGCATCACATTCCGTGTAAAAGAAGAAGGCGCAGAAGACCGTGAAGAACAGCTGTATGTGACAGATGAGAACGGTGAGCTTACCGTTAAATATCTGAAGAAAGCACGTACCTATCTGATCACGGAAGTAAAGACAATCCCTGGTTACAACCTGAATACAGAAGTATTTACTGTTGCAGTAGATGAAAAAGGTCTGATCGAAGACAGTTTCGAATACAGCATGACCGTGGAAAACCAGCCTAACGTTACCTCAGTTTCAAAACAGGACATCACAAACAGTGAAGAACTTCCTGGAGCATCATTAAAGGTAACAGACAGTGAAGGCAATGTGATCGATGAGTGGATTTCAGGAGAGGAACCACATATCATCTATGGCATGCCTGCAGGTGAATACACCCTGACTGAGATCGCTTCTCCTGATAAATATGAGGAAGCAGAAGAAGTAACCTTTACGATCACAGATACACTGGAAGTACAGAAGGTTGTCATGAAAGACAGTCCGTACAGAAAAGTAACTGTATCAAAACAGGATATCACAAATGAAGAAGAAGTACCTGGATGTACGCTTACGATAAAAGACGCAGCGGGTGAAGTTGTAGAAACATGGGTATCAGAAGAAGAACCACATATGGTAGAACTTCATTCCGGAACTTATACACTGATCGAAGAGCAGCCGGCAGATAAATACGAAGAAGCAGAAGAAGTAACTTTCGAAGTTATCCGAACATCTGAAGATGATTATGAGATCCAGGCAGTTGTTATGAAGGACAGTCCGTTCAGAAAAGTGGAAGTTTCAAAGAAGGATATTACCGGAGAGGAAGAAATCCCGGGCTGTACACTTACCATTAAGGATGCAGAAGGAGAAGTTGTCGATACATGGGTATCTGAAGAAGAACCACATATGACAGAGCTTCACTCCGGAACCTATACTCTTGTGGAAGAAAGACCTGCTCCTGGCTATGTAACTGCAGAAGAAGTGACATTTGAAGTGATCCAGACAACTGCTGAAGACTTTGAAGTTTCACATGTTGAAATGAAGGATGACATCACAAAGGTTACTATTTCCAAGAAGGATATCACAACAAGTGAAGAACTTCCTGGGGCAACACTTACTATTACAGACGAAGAAGGCAATGTAGTAGAAGAATGGGTATCTGTAGAAGAGCCTCATTACATTGAGAAGCTTCCAATCGGTACCTATACATTAACAGAAACGATCGCACCTGATTACTACAGCAGGGCAGAAGCTGTCACATTTGAAGTGTCTGATACTGGGGAGATTCAGACAGTGGAAATGTTTGATAAGAAGATCGAAGTAGCGATCAGTAAGAAGGACATTACTACAGAAAAAGAGCTTCCGGGAGCAAAGCTGGAAGTAAAGGATGAAAAGGGTAATGTCATTGAAACCTGGGTATCAACAGAAGAAGAACACATGATGAACCTGAAAGCAGGCAAATATACTCTGACTGAGATCACAGCACCGGAAGGCTATGAGGTCGCTGAGACGATCACATTTGAAGTGACTGATTCCATGGAAGTACAGCATGTGGAAATGTTCGATTCACCAAAGGAAACCTATATCAATCTGACAGGCAAGAAGAGGGAATATACAACAGGAGGAAATCCTGGCACACCAGGAACAAACACCACTACACCACCTGTCAAGACCGGAGACCAGTTCCGTTATTTAGCAGCACTCCTGCTCATATTATTTGGAACGATCACCGGTTCAAGGCTGTTCATCAGCAGAAAGAAAAAGGGTAAAGAAGGCCGTTAATCAGCGGTCTTTTTTACATACAACAATTTAATAAGGGGGAATGCGTTTGAATAATGCAAAATTTGAAAGAAGAAAGCAGCTCTTTAAGACAATGCTTATCTTCGGAGTATGTCTGATCGCTATGACATCCAATGCTGCGGCATCAGCGACTATTACAGGCAAGATCGATAACTTGAAGGAACTGGTACTTGGGATCATCCAGTCGGCGGGTGCGATCGTGCTTCTGTGGGGTATCTTTGAATTTGCTTCGGCATATCAGGCACATGATACCACACAACAGACCGCATCTCTTAAGAAGGTCATTTCCGGGATACTCATGGTAGGTGCCGGAACTGTAGTAGGACTTGTAAGTTAGTGTAAGGGGAGAGACATGGGCTTACTGGAAGGTGCAGGAACCATGATGCTGAACCTCGCAGGGAAACTGATCACTGTGGGGTACAGTGGATGGAAAGGCTGTATCAGCATAACGAATAAGATCCTGTCAGATAATCCAATGTCCGGCGGCGCATGGGGCGTCGTCGGTCCTTCTTCAACGATCTATGCGATCATGTCAACGGTCGGGGCATCGCTTCTTGTATTATATTTTGTTCTTGGATGGCTGAATGAATCCATCGATATCAGGAACAATTTCACACTGGAAAACATGTTCCGGTTTTTTGTGAGATTTGCGATCGCTGCAACACTTGTTTCCTCATCCGTATCACTGTCAAAGGGGATCATCGATTGTTCGGTGGCCATGGTATCCCAGATAGCGACAGTGAACGCTGACAATATGCAGGAAGCAGGGGATGTGTTCGGCAGTGTAAAGACGGCACTGGAGGATGAAGGTGATGAGGACGGCTGGATGATCGTGATCTGCGGTCTGATCTGTCTTTTATTATCGGTCTTTGGCGCAGTCATCATCCTGATCAATGGCATCAAGATCATCATCACGGTCATGCAGAGGGTATTCAAGCTTCTGATAGCTGTCCCCCTGGGACCGGTGGCACTGGCAGGCTTTGCAGGTGGAAACCAGTTCCAGCAGACAGGGATTGCATGGATCAAGACATTCATCGGATATGCCATGGAGGCAGTGGTGATAGCACTAGCCCTTCAGATCAGCATGTCGATGTTTGGAGGAATGAGTGTGGCATCATCTATTCCGGGTGGACACGATGCAATCCATTATATTACGGTAGCCGTTCTGGCAATCGTGGACTGCTGTCTTCCGATGATCGCAGCGAATGCATGTGCATCGGGAGCTGAGAACATCGTCCGCCACTGTATCGGTATCTAGCGAGGGGAGTATTTATCATATGCAGATAGAAACAAATAAGAATATCGATACCTATAAGGATGACTTTTTCAAAGGACTGACTTTACAGCAGACGGTAGCTGCAGTGGCAGTCCTTATCAGTGCAGGAGGGGCTTTTGCAGTATTTTATATGGTCGTCGGGCTTCCAATGAGCATATGTATCTACTGTTCCCTTCCTTTTGCAATGCCATTTGCACTGGCAGGATTTTTAAAGATCCGTGGCATGAGTCCTTATGCATATTTTCATAAAAAGGCAAAGGTAACATCACAGCCGATGTTTGTGAGAAAGCCGGCTTATGTCACATATACAACTGAATATAGTGAAGAATTAGAGACGCAGTCAGAACCGGATGTTAAGGGTCCGGTACTTCTTGAAACAGAAGAAGAGCTTTTCCTGCGATCCAGAGCCTATGAAAAACTCCTTAAAAAGTGTAAGTGAATAAAAGAATAGGAGATGATTGGCATCGCAGAAAAGAAAACGATGAAGGAGTATAAGGAGACAACAAAACCATTATATGATACTCCGACATGTGTGCAGGAGCTGATCCCTGTCTGTAAGATCGCCCGGGACGGCATTTTTCAGCTGGAAAGGGAAGCAACAGCAGGGAAGCTCCTGTTTGATAAAGCGTATCTGTTCCAGGATACCAATTTTGCAACAATGGATGATATGGAGCAGGAGGATTTTCTAAAGCTCTACTGCAGGACACTGAATTCCATGGGTGTTGATTTTAAGATCACGATCATGAATAACAACGCAAACATGGAGAAGATCCGCAGGGATATATTCTGCCACAATATGGATACAAGGTATAAGGAACTGGTCATGTCACTTAACAACCACA
Source organism: Marvinbryantia sp. (assembly GCA_045598185.1). GTDB lineage: Bacteria > Bacillota > Clostridia > Lachnospirales > Lachnospiraceae > Marvinbryantia. The sequence goes on along the minus strand of JAZLLO010000068.1, from coordinate 5,114 downwards.
TCGAGGAATCGATGCAGAAAGGGCATGCAGGGATCGAGCAGATCCGCATCTTTGTAATATCGGTAAGGAGAGGAAACATATCACAGGCCAGGGACTATTTCCGTTCCATTGAGGCAGGACTCGTGGTCAATTTCGGCAGAATGGAAAGCGGTCTGATACCGCTTGATGCAACAGAAAGACTGCGTTTTTTACATGCATTTTACTGTCTGGGAGAAGAAAGTGCTTATGACTTTGAATTCGCCAGAGGGTTTAAAAACAAGCAGGACTGGAAGGATGCGATCTCACCGAGACTCATCCAGTACTGCAGAAACGAATACGGGGATCTGGACGGTGCAACACTCCAGATCAATAACCGTTTTGTCAGGGCACTCTATGCCCACGGTATGCCAAACTCGATCAATACAGAGATCATCAGACGTTTCACGGAAGGGGATTTCAATATCATCATCACGACGGATGTGGTACCGATCCCTGCGGATATCGCAAGGAAGAGACTGATGGAACTGTACATGCAGAACGGGCGTGCCATTGAAAAACAGCAGGAGGCAAGAAACAAGGCCATGCAGTGGTCTTCCTCTATTTCCTATGATAAGCAGAAGGAGCAGGAGGAACTGGTGGAATATCTGGATACCTTATCAGAAAATGATGAGAAGATGTTTTATACCGGTCTTTATGTAGTAATCTCAGCAGATTCGAGGGCAGAGCTTGAGAATGCGGTAGTCGCATTTCTCTCAGTAGCGGAAGGTGAAGGCTTTAAATTTGAGGAGGCTATCTGGGAACAGATGGAAACCATCAATACAGCACTTCCGATCGGCTGCAGGTTTGTAACAAATATGTACCCATTATTTACACAGCCTCTTGCAGGGATCACACCGTTTATTGTTCATGAACTCTGTGAGAACAACGGTGTATTTTACGGTATCAACCAGGTGAGTAAGAACGTTCTTGTCGGAAACCGTAAGGAAGGACTCATGAATGGGAATGGTTTTATCCTTGGATCAACCGGTGCCGGCAAGGGCTTTGAAACGAAAAATGAACTGGTCCAGGTATATCTCAGATATGAAAAGGATGATATCATAGTGATTGATCCGCAGTCTGAATACCGAGGGCTTTCCGATTATCTGGGAGGACAGTTCATTGATTTTGGTGCAGAGGCGGAGCAGTATATCAATCCACTTGATATCAGCAACCTGTCTTATATGGGAAGCAAAAAGGCATTTGAGCAGGATAAATCCGAAATGATGCTGAGTATCTTCTCGAATATCTCAAATGACGGTATCGCACCACAGGATAAAACACTGATCCTCAGATGTGTGAACCAGATATACAAAAATCTTCCGGAACCGGGAGGAAGCATGAGAGGTGTAACGGCACCGACACTCATTGACTTTTATGATGCACTCTGCAGCCAGCCGGAAACAAGGGCAAAGGATCTGGCACTTATCCTGGAACGATTTATCAAGAGTTCGCTGGATATGTTCTCCAAACAGACAAACGTAGACATCCACAGCCGATTTGTAGTTTTCGGTATCAATAACCTTGGAAAGGAACAGGCAGCGATCGGGATGATCGTAATGCTGGAGCATATCAGAAGCCGTATCGCTATGAATGCAAAACGAGGAAGAGCGACCTGGCTGATGATCGATGAGTTCCACAATCTTGCGAATAACGAATATTCAGCTATGTTCCTGGAAAAGATCTGGAAGGAAGTAAGAAAGCTTGGAGGCCTCTGTACAGCAATAACTCAGAACATTGCCGATCTCCTGGAATCAAAAACAGTAGAGACCATGCTGATGAACAGTGAGTTTGTAAATCTGCTGTCACAGAAACCGCGTGAGATGGAACTGATACAGGAGGTGCTTGGTATTTCAGAAAATCTCTTGGAATATGTATGTAACTCACCGTCCGGATGTGGGCTTTTAAAATTTGGTAATAAGTACATCCCGAAAGATAACCGTTTGCCGAAGAACACGGTGATGTATCAACTTTTTAATACAAATTTCCACGAAATACAAAAAATGAAGGAAAACTGATTTTCAAAGGAACAAAAAAGCTATTGCCGGAAGGTGATAGCTTTTTTGTTGGCAGGTGATAAGGATTGAAAAAAAGAAAAAGAAATATCAGAGAGAGATTTCAGATAAAAAGACGTATCAAGCAACTAAAAAAGGAACTGAATATACTTCCGGATCATGTAATGAGAATGGTAAAAGAACTGCCTACGGAAGCAGAAAAAATCTATGAAGAATAAAGGAGGATGGACCATGGTTAAGGTGATTATGACAATACTGATCGGTTTCATGATTTTTTTGACATTTGTGTTATGCAGAGCTTCTTCCATGAGTAAAGACTGGGAAGCGGAAGATGAAGAACAGGCACGTTACCTTGCAAGTCTTACCGAGAAGGGAAAGTAAAGGTTAGGTAATGCGAAGCAGAGGCAGACAAAGTAGCAGGGTATCTGACAAGCGTTTGGGAAAACATTCTAAAAGAACTTCTACAAAAGGAACCAATAAAGGTTCGGTCAGAGAATTTGCGAAGAAAAATGCCATAGCAAAGGATCCACGCATACGAAAGCTACGCAGGAAGGGGAAGATACGGGGCGATGTCATCAGTGACATCAAAGTGTCCATGGTGAAAAAGCAGGTTCTTTCCGGATTGAACAAGAAGCAGAGAAAGCAGTGGAACAGACTGTCACCTAAAGAACAGCAAAAACTCCTGGCATCTGTAGAAAAGCGTGTTCAGAAGAAACTGAAAAAAGATACTACGGTCAGAAGAACAAAGACGGTAAAGAAAGATTCTGTAACTGGCAGGTACAAGCAGAAACGGGCAGTAGAGAGAGTAAGGACAGAAAAGAATACAGTATACACATCTCAACAACGTGGTAAGAACAAAAGTAGGAAAGTTTCTGTTCAGACACAAAGGGAAAATGGACAGAAGAGTAAGGAACGTTACTTACATGATCAGCAGATAAAAACTACAGAGAATAAAAGCAAAAAAGGGAATCAGCCGACACAGAGAAACGGTTCCTACAAGCAGAGGTATCAGAAAGAGTTCAACAAAGAGATGCGTAAAGTATCTGCAAAGCAGACAAAGGCATTTCGGGTTGAGTTTGCTCGCTCTCTGGATTATGTCAGTAAGCAGGTAAAGGAAAAGGATAGCGCTCAGAAAGGAATCCAAAAGGAGAAGACCTTTGAAGAGATATCCAAAGGAAAACTTGGTTCATCGGTAAGGACAGCAGCGCTTCCGGTATCACTTCCACTGAAATGGAAGGTTGAAAAACTGATGATGAATATAGCATCTGCGATAGGAGGAGCGATTGCAAGTATCGTATCTGCAGTATTTCCTATAGTTGCTGTTGTTGCTGCAGTCTTTGGAGTTATCTCTATGATCACAGGTTTTTTTGGCACTTTGGCAGCCAGCTGGGATCCGGCTTCTCCCGGACTCCCAGATCCAGCCTATGTTGCCAATACGACACTTCAATGGGCGGAGTACATTGCTAAAAATGATGAGCACGGATACAATGATGGATTCTTTTCGAGGTGGGGACCGGAAGATTATAGTAATGTGACGTTTGTTGTCACAGCCTACGATATGTCAGGGTTGTCTCTGAAAAAGGATGGTGCAAAAAGCCTGAAAGGACTGGAAGAAGCATGCCTGGCGAATGGCTTTCGTGATATCACAGATGAAGTTCATGGCAGGGGTGACCTTAAAAAAGGTGATCTTCTGATCAAAAATGGATCTGTTCCAAGAATTGCCATCTACTGTGGGAATGGGAAGGTTGTATCTGCGATATGTGATGAGCATGGAAATCAGAAGCATGGACAACCAGGTGACCAGACAGGAAAAGAGATCTGTATTGAGAGCTATAGCGGAGGCTGGAGTAAGATATACCGCTATGAAGGAGATATGACACTTTATGGAGGTATTGGTCAGGAACTGGCAGAATATGCCAAGAGCTTTGCCGGAAAGCTGCCATATATTTATGGAGGTGCGAGTCTGACATCAGGAGCTGACTGTTCCGGATTTACAATGGCTGTTTACGCGCACTTTGGATACAATATACCGCGAACTGCAGGTAATCAGTATGCCGGTGGCAAGAAGGTTGGCAAGGATCCGGATAAGTGGCAGCCAGGTGATCTGATCTATTACAGTGAGACCGGAAGTGTGCAGACGGAAGGCGGAGTGAATGAGCATGTTGCAATCTATATCGGAGGCGGGCAGGTCGTAGAAGAATGCAGTCCAGGCATCGGATGCAGAATCGTAAACTGGAATTACAGAAGCGACTGCTTAGGCGCGGCAAGATATCTTCCTACTTATGATGGAAGTACCACGCTTGTTGGCAATGATAATGCACAGAAGATATGGAATTACATGCGAAGAACTCTGGGATGTTCCAGAGCTGCCGCGGCAGGTATTCTTGGTAATATCTATGCGGAGAGTGAGTTTAATCCCAGTGCTCTGGAACCTAATGGTGTCGGTCACGGAATTATCCAGTGGAGCTGGGACAGATGGTATGGAGCAGATGGCCTGCAGAGATTTGCATCTTCACATGGAAGAAACTGGCAGGATCTTGCACTGCAGCTTGCTTTTTTTAAGCATGAAGCAATAGAGAACAATTCCATGGCAGCTTATTTCCCAGGAGGATTCCAGAAATATAAAACGATCACAAGCGTGGAAGGGGATGGAGGTGCGGCACATGTATTCTTCTATTCATTTGAGTATGGCGGATATGTGAGCTACGCAACGTTTCTTTCAGATGAATTTGAGATGAATTTTGCTACGAGAACAAAACGACTGGCAATATCAAGATCAGTTTACAATGACAGAACCAGATATCCTTGATCTCATAAGGTTCATCTGGTGCAGAAAATATAAAGAAGAATGAAGACACTGTTCAGGTGCCAATGTTCCGCGAGGTGTTTTGTAAAGCAAAACCCGAAGTGTTTGGAGCGAAAGTGAATAAAGTGCACTTCCTGTAGATCGTGAAGCGTGTTACAGTTCATGGTATGTGAACTGTAACATGAGTAACGGTGAACAGCATGTGCTATACAAAAAAGTATTTGAATTATAAAAAGAATATGCTATACCCTGACTTTTGCAGCAAATAGAGTATAAAA
>JAZLLO010000067.1:0-3879 GCA_045598185.1 Marvinbryantia sp. | reverse complement strand
TTTTATCCTTCTGGGATATCTTGCCTTTTTTGATGCGCCAAAGCAAAGCGCAGCAAGTGCGGTAAGGAAGCTTAAGGAACAGAGTGTGAATGTGAAAGTACTGACAGGGGATCAGGAACTGGTGGCATCTTCCATATGTTCGCGCCTGGGTATTGGAAAAGACAGGATAATAACAGGATCAGAGCTTGATGGCATCTCAGAAAATGAACTTCCGATTGTTGTTGAAAATACAGATGTTTTTGCCGAACTGACTCCTAAGCAGAAAAAAATCATAGTAGATACCCTGCAGACGAATGGACATACCGTGGGATTTCTGGGAGATGGTATGAATGATCTTCCTGCAATTATGCAGGCGGATGTAGGAATTTCTGTAGAGAATGCTGTGGATGCAGTAAAGGAATGCGCAGACGTTATTCTTCTGAAAAAGGATCTGAATGTACTTGAAGAGGGTATTATTGAAGGACGAAAAGCCTTCGCAAATATGAGCAAGTACATCAAGATTACTGCTTCATCGAATTTTGGAAATATATGTGCAATAGTAATAGCCAGTGTGTTATTACCATTCTTTCCAATGACAGGGGTACAGCTTCTGCTTCTGAATCTCCTCTACGATATATTATGTCTGGTTATTCCGTGGGATAATGTTGACACAGATATACTGGTGAAACCACTTGAATGGTCAGGAAAAAAACTGGGCAGCTTTATGTCATTTTTTGGACCATTAAGTTCCATATTTGACCTCATTACCTTCGCCTTCCTCTTTTTTGTTTTATGTCCATCCATATGTGGCGGGGCATTTGCATCTTTGTCTGCTGAAAGTCAGCAGGTATTCATATCTGTATTTCAGACAGGCTGGTTTTTAGAATCTATGTGGACACAGGTACTGATTCTTCAACTCTTAAGAACGAAGAATCTTCCATTTGTTCAAAGTAAACCGGGGAAAATGGTCATTGTTTTTACAATCATAGGAATCGTTCTGTTTACCCTGCTTCCACTCACGCCGCTGGGTACTTTATTGGGCCTTTGCAGAATGCCGGGATTGTATTATATTTTTCTGATAGCCGTAGTAGTATGGTACCTGCTTTTTGTAACACTGATGAAATGGATATATATCAGAAAGACCAATAAACTGATTTGAGAAAGGAGGATCTGTCTATGCGCAAAAATATCGGGTACATAAATATGGATTCCTCCATGGCAGAATGGCTGGTGACAAATCTTCCGGAAGGAGAATTTAAATCAGAGATAAAGAAACTGAAAACAGGGGAGTATAGCTCACTGATACTGGAGTCCGAATCAGATGGTCCACATATCCCGGGATTTGCAGAAATCGCCTGCGGAACTTTGGTGATCAATGAAAAGACCAGACGGGCCACACAGGCGGGAAAAGATATATCACTGACACCAAAAGAATTTGATATCCTGTTATTTCTGGCAAAAAATAAAGGAGAGGTTTTTACAAAGGAACAGATCTATAAAGCTGTCTGGGATGAAGATTATGTTATGGATGACAGTAACATAATGGCCTTCATAAGAAAATTAAGAAAGAAGATTGAACCTAATCCTGATGCTCCGGAATACATCCTTACCATCTGGGGAATAGGATATAAGTTTAACGACAATTTATAACAGATATATAATGAAAAGAGATTTCTTACTGAAACGCAAGGAAATCGCAAGGTTTTGACCATGTGATTTGCCTTGCGTTTTTTTTATGATATGACGAGTCAAGGTTAACTCCCAATGGGCGTGCTTGTACAAGTCCATTCTTGGTTCAGGAGGTTCAGGAAAATGAATATAACATGTTTGCTGTTTGGAATAGTGATTCTGATTTTCGGAATATTATTTGCTGCGGGCAGAGTGCACACCTGCCTTAAGGCATGGAAGCATATGCCGGAAGAGGAGAAAAGCAAAATATACATTAAACCATTATGCCTCAACATTGGAGCAATGATCATTCTGTGCGGAGTGATTTTTATCATCGCAGGTTTATCTTCTGCCTTTAAAGATGGCTGCTTCGTATGGGCTATGGTTGTCTGGATAATTATTGCGTTTATAGATGTTCGCTTTATCAGCAAAAGCGGCAGATATACAAAATAAACTGTAAAGGAGGAAAAAGTGCATGAGAAAGACATCAAAAAATCCTGAAGTAAGAGATGCTGTTCAGAAAACTGTTCAGCGGGATGAACAAAATGCCCGTATCAGGTATGCGGCAACACATTCTGTAAAGGAAGCGCTGATATCTCTGGATACATCCCTTCTTGGATTAGATCAGGAAAAGGTATCTCAGGCAAGGGCAAAGCATGGAGCCAATATCGTTACAAGGGAGAAGAAAAAATCACTGCCCAAAAGGCTGGCAGGCGCATTTATCAATCCTTTCACAGCAATTCTTTTCTGCCTGGCAATCGTATCAGCAATCACAGATATGATACTTCCTGCTCTGGAAATGTTTGGAAGCTCGAAGGAAGATTTTGATCCACTGACGGTAATCATCATTCTTTCCATGGTTATTCTTTCCGGAACATTACGTTTTGTTCAGGAAAGCAGAAGTGGTAATGCTGCCGAAAAACTTCTGGCAATGATTACAACCACATGTACTGTGACGCGTAAAGGAAAAGAGAAAATTGAGATTCCTTTAGATGAAGTAGTAGTCGGAGACATCGTTCATCTGTCTGCAGGTGATATGCTGCCTGCGGATGTACGGATTCTGGATGCGAAAGATTTATTCGTAAGCCAGGCAAGTTTAACAGGTGAAAGCGAGCCTATCGAGAAAGTTTCCAGAATCAATGAGAATGTGGAGACTATCACGGATTATACGAACATTGCTTTTATGGGCAGCAATGTAATATCCGGAAGCGCGACAGCAGTGGTTGTATCTGTTGGTGATAATACACTTTTTGGATCAATGGCTTCGGCAGTTGCGGGAGAAGCCGTGGAGACCAGCTTCAGTAAAGGGGTAAATGCTGTTTCCTGGGTCCTCATAAGATTTATGCTGGTTATGGTTCCATTGGTATTTGTCATCAATGGAATAACAAAAGGAGACTGGCTTTCTGCCTTCCTTTTCGGAATATCCATTGCCGTAGGTCTTACACCTGAAATGCTCCCGATGATTGTAACAACCTGTCTTGCAAAGGGTGCCGTTTCCATGAGCAAAAAGCAGACAATTGTTAAGAACCTTAATTCCATCCAGAATTTTGGGGCAATTGATATTCTGTGTACGGATAAGACAGGTACTTTAACTCAGGACAAAGTAGTGCTTGAATACCATCTGAATGTGAATGGGGAAGATGACCTTAGAGTTTTAAGGCATGCTTATTTAAACAGTTATTTCCAGACAGGTTACAAAAACCTTATGGATCACGCGATTATCCATAAAACGGAAGAAGCAGAGGCAGCAGATCCTCAGCTTACAGATCTTTCAGAAAATTATGTAAAAGTCGATGAAATTCCATTCGATTTCAGCAGACGCAGATTAACCACTGTGGTTCAGAACAAAGCAGGAAAAACTCAGATGGTTACAAAGGGTGCTGTCGAGGAGATGCTGGGCATATGTTCTCATGTTGAATGTGACGGAGAAGTAAAGGAAATGACAAAGGCTCTGAAAGCCAGAATACTGGAAACTGTGGATGATCTGAATGACAAAGGTTTCCGTGTACTCGCCATAGCCCAGAAGAGCAATCCGTCTCCCGTAGGTTCCTTTGGCGTTAAGGACGAGAAGGATATGGTTTTGATGGGATATCTGGCTTTCCTTGATCCACCAAAAGAGTCAACCGCGGATGCAATAAGGGCCCTTAGTGAACACGGGGTAAAGACGAAGATATTAACCGGAGATAATGACAAGGTTACACGAACCATCTGCAAGCAGGTTGGTCTGGAAGT
>JAZLLO010000066.1:0-10469 GCA_045598185.1 Marvinbryantia sp. | reverse complement strand
CGAAGGCTTGACCAGATAAGTTTGGGTAAGTTGGATGAAAGTATTAAATTCTGTGTGAAGTTTTGAAGGTACAAAAGTATTTTCATAAGTATTCCTCGATAGCTCAATGGTAGAGCACTCGGCTGTTAACCGAGGGGTTGTTGGTTCGAGCCCAACTCGGGGAGTTATGGAGCATTAGCTCAGTTGGTAGAGCACCTGACTCTTAATCAGGGTGTCCAGGGTTCGAGCCCCTGATGCTCCATTTAATATAATATTTTATATTAGGCCCAGTGGCTCAGTTGGTTAGAGCGTCGCCCTGTCACGGCGAAGGTCGTCGGTTCGAGTCCGATCTGGGTCGTTATTACATAGCAATATGTAATATGCGGAAGTGTCGGAATTGGCAGACGAGCAAGACTAAGGATCTTGTGACCGTTAGGTCGTGTGGGTTCAAGTCCCATCTTCCGCATTAATGGAGTCTTAGCTCAGCTGGGAGAGCATCTGCCTTACAAGCAGAGGGTCACAGGTTCGAGCCCTGTAGGCTCCATTTTTTCTGAGGAGTATTTTAAATATATATATTTTGGATGGATTCCCGAGTGGCCAAAGGGGACAGACTGTAAATCTGCTGCAAATTGCTTCGGTGGTTCGAATCCACCTCCATCCATTTACCGAAAGGTATATATTCTGCAGAAGTGGCGGAATTGGCAGACGCGCAGGCTTCAGGTGCCTGTGGTCGTTAAGATCGTGTGGGTTCAAGTCCCATCTTCTGCATATGTGTGCTTAGCTCAGCTGGATAGAGCGTTTGGCTACGGACCAAAAGGTCGGGGGTTCGAATCCTCTAGCACACGCTAGAAAGCGGAAATGATGAATAAGTCATTTCCGCTTATTTTTTTATCATCGAGGACAAGTAATGGATACGAATGAGATTCAATGGGACAAATTATTAAAAATCCGTACAACGGGACGGGATGATTCAAATGCAGATCAGTTTCGATATCCGTATGAACCAACGCCATACAGTGTGCTGGAACGTCTGGCGAATTCCGGATATATCGGGAAAAAGAATATTTTGATTGACTATGGAACAGGTAAAGGCAGGGTATGCTTTTACCTTTCATATCAGAGCAGATGCAAGTCGATTGGGATTGAATATGACTCACACATTTTTCAGAGCGCACAGAGTAATCTGGAAAGTGCTGTTTCCGGACGAAAAGTTACAATGTTGCAGGAGAGTGCAGAGCAATATCAGGTTCCGGTGGATGCGGACAGGATGTATTTCTTTAATCCATTTTCGATAGAGATTCTTCAGAAGGCGATGGGCAGATTGCTTGATTCTTACTATGAAGAACCAAGGGAGATACTGTTATTTTTCTATTATCCATCGGATGAGTATGTAGCATGGCTGATGACACAGGATGAGTTGATGTTTGTAGATGAGATTAATTGTCAGGATCTGTTCCCAGGGAATGATCCGAGAGAAAAGATATTGATATTTGAGGTATGTTAGAAAATGAATCAGGAAATCATGATCGGAGATAAAAAATGTGTGATTCGTCAGTATGGGCAGGGAGGACCGACGATCTACTGGGGAACATTTCTTCATCGGGAGGGTGAAATAGAACGCTTTGAAGAAGCTGTTAAGGAGATTGCGAAGAAGAAGGACTTTTTGTTAGTAGCTTTTTTTGCTGATGACTGGAATCGCGACTTTTCCCCATGGGAAGCACCGGCGGTGTTCGGGAATCAGAATTTTGGTGGAAAAGGAAGCGAAATGCTCTGGTGGTTAGTGGATAACTGTATCCCATATATTGAGAAGCATTATGAAGTGAACGAAGAACGTTATCTTATCGGATATTCACTGGCAGGACTTTTTGCAATATGGAGCGCTTACAAATCCGATGCATTTACAGGGATAGCAAGCTGCTCAGGATCGCTTTGGTTCCCAGGATGGGATTCTTATGTGAAAGAGCATGTGATAGACCCAGTTTGCAGAGTATATCTCAGTCTTGGGACGAAGGAAGAGAAGACGAAGAACAAAACCATGGCAACAGTTGGGAACAGGACAAGAGAACAGGAACGCATCTTACGGGAAACACATGATGTGATACTGGAGTGGAATAATGGAGGACACTTTGCAGACTCGGCTCAGAGTCTGGCAAAGGGCATAAGGTGGTTATTAAAAGTATGTATTTGATATCTGTATATTTTGATGAAAAGGCAACGAAGACATTACAAAGATATATCGATGCGATTGCCAGAAAGTCAGGTAATTCCTTCATGCTGGAGCATCAGGTGCCGCCACACCTGACGTTATCTGCAATTGAAGCAAGGAACGTAGAAGCTCTGGTACCGGCATTTCAGAGCTTAAAAGGAAAAGTGACTGCCGGAGAGATTAGGATCGTATCGGTGGGCGAATTATTCCCGTATGTCATGTATGCGACCCCGGTATTGAATACGTATCTGCAGGAACTTCATGAGCAGGTTTACGAAGTTATCAAAGACATAGAAGAGACAACGGTTAGCAGAATGTACCGGCCACACAGCTGGCTGCCGCATATCACATTGGGCAAGACATTGGAAAAAGAAGAGATGATTCAGGCATTTGCAACGATGCAGGAACAGTTTAGCCCGCTGACAGCAAGAATTAAAAGAATAGGGTTAGCGAAAGTCAATCCGCATAGAGGTGTGGAAATTATCGAATTCGAATAAGATATAACCTTATAGTTGACAATGTTTAGCATATAATTTACATTGTAAATACAATGGCTATATAAAAAATGTTTTATGTAATGGAGGTGCTATATTATGGCAACAATACCTACACAGATTAGAATAGATGAGCAATTAAAGAAACAGTCAATGGAGCTTTTTAACAATCTTGGATTAGATATGTCAGGAGCAATTACAATGTTTTTAAAGCAATGTGTGCTTCGTAATGGGTTGCCATTTGCAGTAGAAATGCCACGATACTCTCAGGAGGTTATAGAAGCAATGGTAGAAGCAAAAGCATTGAGTAGAGATCCAGCAGCAAAGAGGTATCAGTCTTTTAGTGAAGCTTTGGAGGACTTAGACGATTGAGATATGAATTAATCCTTACTGGAAAGTTTAAGAAGGGTCTGAAATTAGCTCGTAAACGTGGGTTAGATATTAAGCTGTTGGAAGAGGTCGTTGATAAATTGCAGAATGATATTCCCTTGGAAGCAAAGTACAAAGATTATGATTTAAAGGGGAACTGGAAAGGTTTTAGGGAATGTCACATTCAGCCAGATTGGTTGTTGATTTACTTGAAAGAAAATGATGTATTAACTTTGACTTTAGTTGCAACAGGCAGTCATTCTGATTTATTGGATATGTAAAGGAATAACTAGAATGAGCCATTGGGGTGGCTGAGCCCCCCAATGGCTTATTCACACACCACACCTTGATATCCTTCAAGTGTCAGGGTATCGTCAGTATATGCTATCGTATTTATATTGTTTAAAAGAATATTTTTAATCGGAGAAGGCAATTTGATTGTCTTCTTTTCTTTTGAGAAATTACCTGCAACCAGTATCGTCTGTGTCCCATCTTCTGACTTACGAAGGTAAGCCATGAGGTTATCTTCTGTTTCGAGATATGGGATGAGTTCGCCGTACACGAGAATGTCCTTTACGGAAGGATCTTTTCGAACCTGAATCATCTTCTTGTAGAAGGAGAGCAGGGAATCGGGATCATTCATCTGGCTGGCAGCATTGATCAGTTTGTAATTGGGATTCACGCGAAGCCATGGTTTTCCGGTGGTGAAGCCGGCATTATCGGTAGAATCCCACTGCATTGGTGAGCGGCTGTTGTCGCGGCTGTTATGAGCGCAGGCCTGGATGGCATCTTCCTGAGAGTAGCCGGCTGCCATGGCAACCTGAATCTGATCCAGTGTGCTGACATCGTTAATCTCATTAATGTCAGAGAATGGAAGATTTTCCATACCAAGTTCCTGTCCCTGGTAGATGAATGGGATTCCGCGCAGGAAGAAGTATTCCATTGCAAGAAGCTTTTTGGTTGTATTGCAGAGATCCTCGTCAGGAATATAATTGCTGACACCACGCGGTTCATCATGATTCTCGATTACATTGGAGAAGAACCCTCTCGTACCGATGATACGCTGGGATTCAAAGGTGCAGTCACGGAACTGATTCGGTGTGATGCGCTTTTCGTCATACCAGCCGTTCGGGCTTGAGGTTGAATGAAATGCACGGAAATCAAACATCGTAGAGAAATAACCATTCTCACCAATGAAGGAAATGATATCTTCAGTCTTCGGGAAGAATATCTCAGCTACGGATAAAGCATTGTGAGGGGCGAAAGTTCGCTCCTTCATTTCATTTAAGAAGACACCGATTCCTTTGGCCTCGTCCAGTTCATTACTGATGGAGCACATGCCATCCTCACGGTCAGCCGGATAGTCGTGCATCGGAAGCGCTTTTTTGATATTGATGATTGCATCGATACGGAAGCCATCAAGACCACGGTCCAGCCACCAGTTGATCATGGTATAGATCTCCTCGCGAACTTCCGGATTTTCCCAGTTAAGGTCTGGCTGTTTTTTATGGAACATATGAAGATATTCATAGTCTGTTCCAGGAATCTCTTCCCAGGCAGATCCGCCAAAGATAGAGCGCCAGTTTGTTGGATGCTTTCCATCCTGAGATTTTGCAAGATAGAAGTACTTGCCGTATTTCCCTTCCGGATCTGCGCAGGCCTTCTGGAACCATCCATGCTCATCAGAGCAATGATTTACAACAAGATCCATAAGAACGTAAAGACCGCGCTTCTTCGCTTCCTGCAAGAGACGATCCATATCTTCTAAAGTACCAAACCGAGGGTCGATGTTATAATAATCAGAGATATCATATCCCTGATCAGCAAGTGGTGATGGATAGCAAGGAGAGATCCATAATACATCCACACCCAGATCTTTCAGATAATCCAGTTTTTCTATAATTCCACAGAGATCCCCTATGCCGTCGCCATTTGTGTCATTGAAACTCTGAGGATAAATCTGATAGGCAATCTTATCCTGCCACCATTCTTTTTCTCTCATAGTATTCATTTCCTTTCATAAACCAATTAATCAATCGGTGTAAAAGAACATCGCTCGTGCATACCTGCAGAAAAGATGTCGTAGATTATTGTTCCATCACTTTTCTCTGTCTTCTCAAAACGGATGTCCTTATCCTTAAACTTGTTTTTAATATAAAGGTCTGTGTCAGCAAGCTCTACCTCATCGATGAAGATATCCCGCATTTGATTGTTCGGGCAGAGGTTGATTACTTCCCAGACTACTTCGTAACACCGCATAAGTGCCTCCTACTCCAAAGACCAACCATGGTCTCCGTGATAGACCATCTGCTTTGTCATACCGCCATCGATACAGATATTTTCCCCATTGATAAAACCTGCATTTTCTGAACAGAGGAAGAGTGCAGCCTGAAGGATGTCATTCGGATTTCCTACTCTGCCGGAAGGCTGCTGATAAGCATCCGGGCCTTCGAAGGTATTACCTTCGGTGTCGATCCATCCAGGAGAGATGGAATTGACACGTACCTTTCCGGAGAGACTCATCATAAGAGCATGGGTAAGTGCATGTATCCCACCCTTTGCAGCAGTGTAACTTTCTGTCTGCGGCTGGCTCATACGGTCACGGGAAGATGCGATGTTGATGATGGAAGCCTGCGGTGCAAAATATGGCTGAAACAGCTTGGTAAGATAGAAAGGCGCTGTTACGCCAACTGCCAGTGCATACTGGAACTCCTCATAAGAACAGGTATCGATACCCTTCATAAGTGGAAGTGCATTGTTGATCAGAACATCCACACGGCCATGCTTGCTGATTACATAATCAGCAAAGGCTTCCAGAACTTCCTTTTTGGAAAGGTCGCCCACATAGTAAGGACCGGGAGTGATATCGATTACCTCTACAAGTGCACCTTTTGATGCAAATCCATCGGCAAGGCAGCGTCCGATTCCTTTTGCTCCACCAGTAATAACAACTACTTTATCTTTATACATAAAAAGTCCTCCGATTAGCTATTCTATAAGTTGCTTTTAAAGTTACCCAGAACTCTAAGATCACTTGCCATAAGAGAAATTTCGTGGATAACAGAATCCATCTCACTGGTAGCAAGGTCACCGGTAAATTCAATGAAAAACATATATTCCCAGTTGTGTTCCGGAATTGGTCTGGATTCCAGACGTACCATGTTGATATCATGTACCGCAAAAACGGTCAGAACATTGTGAAGCGCACCGGAATTGTGATTCGTAGTAAGGGAGATACAGATCTTATCACGTTCCTCACGAAGTTCCGCCTGAGGAGAGATGACGATAAATCTTGTAGTATTGCGGTGATTTGTATTCACATTCTCCTGAAGGACTTCAAGACCATAGATCTTTGCTGCGCTTGGAGAGCAGATTGCGGCTTTATGAAGACGTCCTGATTCTGCTACCATTTTTGCACTTCCTGCAGTATCGGCCTGTGCAACGGACTTCCACTGTGGATGAGCATTTAAGTAAGCTTCACACTGGAACAGCCCCTGTTCGTGGGAATAAACGGTAGTGATATCATCCAGAGTTGCACCTGGAAGTGCCATGATTGCATGATTAATGCGGACAGTAGTCTCGCCTACGAAGAAGTAATGATACTGTTCCAGAAGATCATAGACCTGACGGATCGCACCGGTTGAAGAGTTCTCGATTGGAAGTACGGCATAGTCAGCCTCACCGCGCTGCAGGGCAAGGAAGGTATCCTCGAACTGGTGAAGTCCAATGGCACGAACATCTTCCCCGAAGAAACGCTGTGCTGCCATCTCACTGTAAGCACCAGGTTCCCCTTGATATACTACAACAGGATTCGTAATCGGTTCTCTCTTATTCTCCATCATATGAAGATAACCGGCATAAGAACCGCCGATGAAGGAAAAATCCTTCTCTGTTTTCACTTTTTTTGTTTCATTTATCAGAGTACGCTTACGCTCTTTCAGATTGGTAAGCTGCAGATTAATCTCGCTAAGAGCGCCACGCACATATTCATTTTGATTCATTTTTCTTTTCCTTTTCCTATATAAAAGTACACCACCATGTTATCACAAAACAAGGTGGTGTACAATTACATACAATATTCCGCTAAGGAGCATGATATAGATAGCTTTTATCTTTTTGAAATGCAGCAGGGCAAAAGCTAATAATATCACGCCCATGCTTAGAGGTCGAAAGGATAGAAAATTGTCTGGAAATTTACGCTGTCTATATAGAGCCATACAGAAAAGAGAAAGACCGGCTGTTGCAATCAGGGAGATAACAGCGCAGCGCATCCCTTTCAGGGCACTATAGACAAGGTTCATCTGTCGATATCGCAGATACAGAAAGGAAAGGATAAAGACAATGATGCAGGATGGGGTGATACATCCAAGAGTTGCAATGATCCCGCCTGAAAGACCGGTAATCTGGATGCCTACAAAGGTTGCTATGTTGATAGATATCGGTCCAGGTGACATCTCGGCAATGGTAACAATATCACTGAAGCTATTCATGGTAAGCCAGTGATACTTTTCTACAACCTGTGCTTGTACCAATGGAACAGAAGCATATCCGCCGCCAACACTGAAAAGACCAACCTGAAAAAAGCTCCAGAATAATTCAAGATAAGTGATCATGTGGCGGACCTCCTTTGCCAGAAGTCCTTTAATATCATAAAGGTGGCAGCCATACTCATGATAAATAACACGTGATAGCGCAGATAATAATTCATCACAAAACTTAGGATCAGTATCAATATTGATACCGGATGCTTGTCCATTTTTGAAATCATATTCAAAACAACATGTAAGATCATGGCGACAACACCGCATAACATGCCGTCTATGAATAGACGTACAAAGGAATTGTCTTTTACCAGTGTATAAAACAAAGACAGGATGGAGATAATCGTTATCGGTGGAAGGATGGAACCAAGAACTGCCAGTAATCCTCCAGGGAGTCTGGCTATCTTATATCCGATCAGGACTGCGGCGTTCACACCAAGGGAACCTGGGCAGCTCTGTGCAATAGCGGTAAGATCAAGAATCTCATTCTCGTCAATGAGACCAAGTCTGTCCACAAAATGCTCCTTCATCAAAGGAACGATTACGATTCCACCTCCAAAGGTGGTAGAACTGATCTTCAACATGGTTATAAATATAGTCCAATAGATACTGCTACCTGTTATCATCTAAAACCTGAATATCCTCCTGCTTAAATATACAGGCATACTATACTGATGAAATATGATACAATTATGAATATTAAAATCAGAATCATATTTTCATCATTATTGCATGATAACTTATTACTATAACGAAGAAGGATTGAAGAATGATATGTACCAGAAAACGATACTGATAATTGAAGATGAAAAAAAGCTGCTGGAGACACTTTCCGAATATCTGAATCTGAATGGTTATCATACCTATACAGCGATGGATGGGATGGAAGGATTGAGGCTTTTTCAGAAGTACCGGGAGGAGATATCTATTGTGCTTCTGGATATCATGCTGCCGTTTATGAGCGGGGATGAGGTTTTGAAAAGAATCAGGCTGGATTCGGAGGTTCCTGTTATTATGATTACTGCAAAGGAAGAGGTAGAGGATCAGCTCAACAGTTTTTCACTGGGTGCAGATGATTATATTGTAAAACCATATTCTTTGGCAGTAGTTAAGGTTCATATTGATGCAGTACTGAAACGTCTTGAAAAGTTACAGACGATATATCAGGCAGGCAATATACGACTGGAAGTGGAGTCAAGATGCGCATATGCAGATGGAGAATTACTTGATCTTACACCGAAAGAGTTTGATATCCTGCATATTTTCCTGAAGAATGAGAATAAGGTGATGACAAGAGAGATGCTGCTTGATCTTGCCTGGGGATATCAGTATGAAGGAGGTATCCGGACCATTGATACTATTATCAAACAGCTCAGAAAAAAGCTGGGAGAACATCTTGATATAAAGACTATTTATGGAATCGGTTATCAGTTTAGAGGTTCATCAGATGAATAAAAAAAGTAAAAGGATCAGTGACAGGATATTATTCCTGAATGTGTTATTAATTATTGCATTTTTTGTTGTATTCGTGATTTTATATTCCCTGATTATTCCACAGATCTACAGACAACAGAAGAAGAGACTTATAAGGGAAGCATATGAAGAAATAGCTGAGATGGATCTTTCAGATCTTTCGGAAGAAGATATAGAAATTCTGAAGAAATATGAAGAAAGTAATGTTTCTATCACAATTTCAGATGCAGATATGAATCTGGTTTATGCTACGTTCGGGCATCAGGAGAATCCGGTGAAAAGCAATATAGAGATTCACAAGGAGGAGTTTACAGAGAATGCCCAGGTTACAATGCATAACCCAATCGATAAGAAAGGATATGCCAGACTCAGAACGATAATTGAACAGAGTGACGGTCGTTTTTACATTGCTATTCGGAATCTGTCCAATCCAGGTGAGATATACAACTTTTCTATTCGATATTTCCTTGCACTATGCCTGCTATATTTCCTGATGAATGTTGGACTTCAGAGACATTATCTGACAAAGGAAGAATATAATCTGGAACAGATAGTGAATACCCAGGATCATTTTCAGAAGAATCATCTGTCAACCAGAGTAGATATAACAAGCGAAAGCGGTGTGATCGAAGCATTAGCTGATGGAACGAATCAGCTTGGAGAGGTGCTTCAGAGAGAAAGACAACAGATACTTCGTGAGAATATGAGATGGGAGAGACTGGAAAAGCAGAGAAAGCAATATATCGCAACCATGTCTCATGAGCTTAAGACTCCGCTTACTGTTATCGCAAGTCAGACAGAGCTGCTTGGATTAAAGGAGAAAGGGCTTGAACCTTATGTGCAATCAATCCAGGAAGAGGTTGATAGGATCTATGACAGAATAAAGCAGCTTCTTGATTATTCTGTTCAGGAGAATCAGTATGACAATATGATCTTCCGGGATCTGGATATGGGAGAACTTATTTCCGAACAGCTCGGTAAATATGAAGGGATCTTTTCTAAGAGACGTATTCATCTTGAGAAGTTTTTAGATGAGGATTGTATCGTAAATGGTGATAGGGATTATCTGGAACAGGCCTTCTGTAATTATGTGACCAATGCCATAGAACATACCGCAAGCGGAGGAAACATACGTATAACTCTGAAGCGCATGAAGGGCAATATTAAGGTGACGGTTTATAACGAAGGGGAGACGATTCCTGAGAATGATATCAATGAGGTGTGGAGCGGATTTTACAGTAAACACAATGATAAACAGGCTCACGCAGGACTGGGATTGTTCATTGTG
This sequence comes from Marvinbryantia sp., assembly GCA_045598185.1. Taxonomy (GTDB): domain Bacteria; phylum Bacillota; class Clostridia; order Lachnospirales; family Lachnospiraceae; genus Marvinbryantia. The sequence continues at coordinate 119 of JAZLLO010000066.1, read as the reverse complement.
AATACTATTATAACCTTACACAAAGGAATGGTCGGTGTGAAGAACCAGAAAAACGGAGTAGAATTCTGGTTTACATTGCCGATTTCAGAAGAAAAGTGAGCCATTGGGGACGGTTCCGA
>JAZLLO010000065.1:0-4193 GCA_045598185.1 Marvinbryantia sp. | reverse complement strand
CTCCAAGAAAAATATACGCCTGATTTTCCGCATTACCACTCATCAGCTGGATATAAGCATTCTGTTGAATCCATCCTCAACTATTGGAAAATAATAAACAACACCCTCTTCTTCCATTACGATCAGTTTACAGGTCACTGCTTCCTCTTTGATAACCTCGTCTAGTTCTTCTGTCCCATCACCAAGTTTGACCATCTGCCAGTCTGACTTAATCGTACCATTCTCTGCAAGATATTCTGAATAGTCTCTATCCTGTCCGATACAGTCTGTGGCAATTCCGGCAAAATCATCTTGCGCGATAAGGCTGTTTACTGTTACTTCAATATCACCAAACCATGGCATCTTAACTGTATCACCAACCGAAATCACATGATCCAGTGTCTGCGTCGGTTCCACATAGCTTTCATCTGCAGTCTCATATCTGTCAAACCATTCATATGCTACTTCTTCCTCAGTTTCTACAAGTTCTGCACCCTCTGCAAGTGTTTTTATCTCTTCCATGGAGAATCCATCTGCATAAAGCTGAACTGCATATTCTGTTCCGGCAAAAGAGATCCATACCTGATTCCATCCACGATCCTTTTCAAAATAAATAGCGGTATTACCACTTTCTGTCGTCCAGCTTTCACTACCGGTAGCAAATTTGATTGGTTCATGTATGCCACCTTCCGGAACTTTCATGAAGTTAGTAGTCAGCGCTCTGCCATCATCCGGATTATCTGTATGGTATTTTCCTGCGTAAGGACCATCTTCATTGTAATGCATATCTTCCGGTACCCCATTCAGCACAAGCTTCATCGGTGTATTGCTGTTGATGATTTCACTTTCCGGTTCAATATTCACAAAATACTGATATGTTGCTGTCTTCTCTGTAAAAGCACGATATGCCATATTGGCTGCAAATCCACAAGTGCCAAGTACTGCCACACTGGCAGCAACAAGAACTGTTGAACCAAATACATTTCTCTTTTTCATCTGTTCACCCTCCATTTTCCGAATGAGTTCTGAATTCAATTTTTCATCTGGAATCTGTGGAGAAAGAGCACGCCTCATCATCTGATCAAATCTTTCATCTGTCATATCCGTTGGCCTCCAATTCTTCCTTGAGTAATTTCTTTGCTTTATACAGCCTGCTCTTAATAGTTCCAAGTGGTAGTCCCATACACTTTGCGATTTCTTCCTGCGATAACTCATTCAGGTAGTAAAGGTAAACTGGTATCCTGTACTGATCACTTAAGGAATTCAAAGCATTTACAAGTATCTTTGATTCTTCTGCCTGTAAAACCTGACCTTCTGTTCCGATAGATGGATCCTTTATTTCAAGTGTTTCATCCGCCTCCAGAGAATCTGTTGGAGCTATGTTCATTCTCCGTAACAGCTTCCTCCAATGGCTTTTCCAAAGCTTGATTGCTAAACCTAACAGATATTTTTTATGATTCTCTTCATAATAGTTTCTATCCTTCTTTTCCAAAGCTTTCAGGAAAACATCCTGATAAAGATCCTCAGCTTCTATTCTACTTTTTGTCAGATAACAGCAGAAACTATAGATGTCTTTGCCATATAAGCCAATGTCTGCCTTTATTTCTTCTGTTGTCATGTGTTTCTCCTTATAATATCGACGTCGAAAGGATTGTATCTTTGCCCTTCACTATAATAAACGTCATAACTTTGGAAAAAGTTCACTGTTGATAAAAATATTTTAGTCGTCATATTCTTCCAAAATCCTTATCATTCCTCCTCTACCCATAATTCTACATATCTTCGAAAAGTTTCAAAACCGATACTCTCATAGAAAGCCAATGCATTCTTATTAAATGCCCATACATCCAGATCCACTCGTTTGTATCCTCTTCTCTTTGCATCTTCTCTTATGAAATGCATTAACTTTCTTCCAATTCCCATTCGTTTATGGTTCTCATCCACCCCAAACTCTTCTACATGGTAAATGAGCTGATCCGGTTTCACCGGATGATCTTTGATCTCCGCCATTTTGATCAGAGCAAATCCTACAATTTCCTCTTCCATTGCAGCTGCGATTACAAGATCTTTATCTGATTCAAAACGCTTTTCTGCTACATCTTTGACTACTTCCCATCCATCTCCCCTGAACATATCAGGTCTTCCGTTCAAATGAAGCTGATGGACCTGTTTTCTGATAACATTTACGCCTTCAAGATCTTCTCTTCTTGCTTCTCTTACAATAATCTCATTCATTTTACTTTACCTTATCTGTTCCAAATATCTGTTTATAATCTTCGTTTATGATAATTATTTTTCATATCCGATTATGCTATCGGATAAAGAAAAAACACCGGGCTCTTTTGCCTGGTGTCACACAAAGTTCTATGATAATCCGAGAATAACACTGTCTCAATTACACACTTTTATGCATCAGACTAAGAGACCTACGGCTTAGACCAATGCATCTGTTCATTCATCTATGCCCGTGTACGTCCATAATAGAAAAACATATTCGATGTGTAATAAAGATTCTTTCTCATGATAGTTACTCCTAATATATATTCATCTTGCAAGATAGTTAGTAATATATCATTCATTTTTGCATTTGTAAATATATTATCTGAAAATTCATATTATCCAAATCAACTACGCAGTTGAACATATAAACAATATACATTCATTTCGTTGAACGATACAAGAAAAACATAGTAAAAACAACCGCCGCTAGATCCGTAGAAAGATTGAGGCAGTTGTTTTTACATCTAATTCATATTGATCCTGGCAGACCGTTTATCGGTAGCACTCTATTATATGAATATGATATCACCTATTAACTAAATCGTCAAACAAATTACGAACATCTCTTATTCACTCCTAGTAGAATGTCCATGGTCTGATATAACTATGTGGACTCATAGCATATCCATTCTGATATTTGATGGTCATATATTTTGTTCCACTACCAACGGTAAGCTGAACATAACTAATGCCATTTTTAAATTTATCCGTAATATCCATGCTCTTTCCAAGGTAATGAACCCATACAGAACCATCTTCCTTATACTCAACTTCCGGTGCGTTGATTTCTTCCCAGAGTTCATCTGCTGTAAAGATTGCATTGGTCTGATCCCCGTGGACCCATACCTGAACCATTCTCTGGATAAAAAGTATTGGCAAAAGAAACAGTGCAGCCAATATTCCAAACCATATATTCTTCTTTAAAGTTTTACCTGTGTACCCCAAATGGGTACTCAGGTAATCCTTTGCCAATCATTAGTATCCTTCTACAATATCAATGACACTTGGAGCGTATGTTGCTGGTGTTGGTGACTTTGCAGCACCTTCTCCTACAAGTTCAGCTTTTGGCGCACCAGTGAGCACCCACGCCTGCTGCTTTCCGAATTTCTGCGGCTTTGCTCCAGATAATCTTGCAAGCGCAGAGTTTGTCTGAGCCTTTGAAAAAGTTTCATGCGAAATGTCGTTTGGAAGTTCAAAACTACTTGTTAATAATCCTGCCATCTTTATTCTCCTTTAAAAAGTTGTCTGGCCAGTTTTCTCATTGATTCATTATTCGATGTTCCACCGCCAGATTGTCCTTCGTTTCTTTTTGTTCCCGGATATTGATGAGGTTTTGCAAACTTCAGGATTGCTTCTGCCTGTTTCTTGCAGTCTTCCTCATTTTCACCTGTCAGTAGTTCAGCCGGGATGTTCATCTCTTTTGAGACCTTATCTCTTACTTCTCTGACAGTATTCGCTTTTGTAAGTCCGTCCAGCTGCTTCTGCAATGCATCCGCTCTTTCAGTGGCCTTCTGTAGTTCGGTTTTATTGCCCTCCTGGATCTGATCATACTTTGCTGCTTTATCTTTCAGGGCGTTGTAATCTGCATATTTGGCTGTAACCTCGTTTACACGCTTGCCAATCATTGCATTTACTTCTTCCTGAGTGAAGGTTTTTGCTCCGCCTTCTCCGGATCCTGCTGCACCTGCAGCTCCGCCATTATTATCAGCCATGGTTATGCCCTCCTATGTGGATATTATTATTTCCTCGTTTAAGGCACGAGTTGCCAATAAAAAAGGACCATGGTTTCCCGTGGGTTCTTTCTGAATTTTGGGTATATTAGTATTAAAGTATAGCCACCAGATTGGTTCTGGTGGCTATGTTTATATCAGATCCATTAGATTAAAATCATCTGTTTTGATTAAGAAGGCAAGCTTACATTTTTTTGTAAGGTT
>JAZLLO010000064.1:0-57018 GCA_045598185.1 Marvinbryantia sp. | reverse complement strand
AGGTCCCAAGGGTTGGGCTGTTCGCCCATTAAAGCGGTACGCGAGCTGGGTTCAGAACGTCGTGAGACAGTTCGGTCCCTATCCGGCGTGGGCGTAGGATATTTGAGAGGAGCTGTCCTTAGTACGAGAGGACCGGGATGGACTGACCTCTAGTGTACCGGTTGCACTGCCAAGTGCACGGCCGGGTAGCTATGTCGGGAAGGGATAAACGCTGAAGGCATCTAAGCGTGAAGCCCCCCTCAAGATGAGATATCCCATGCGAAAGCGATAAGACCCCATGAAGACGACGTGGTAGATAGGGCAGAGGTGGAAGTATAGTAATATGTGCAGCTGACTGTCACTAATAGGTCGAAGGCTTGACCAGATAAGTTTGGGTAAGTTGGATTAAAGTATTAAATTCTGTGTGAAGTTTTGAAGGTACAAAAGTATTTTCATAAGTATTCCTCGATAGCTCAATGGTAGAGCACTCGGCTGTTAACCGAGGGGTTGTTGGTTCGAGCCCAACTCGGGGAGCTTTTAGCAGATAACATATGTTATCTGCTTTTTCTATTATCTAATTTCATTGCACTTTTTCAGAAAGGATTTTCATCATGTTAGTAACAAGTTCAATTGAAGAGTTAGTGCAGATACATGTTTTAGGAAGAACACTTGTAAAAGATGGAGCTCTTCATGTGTTTTGGTCCGGAAGTGGAATTGTCTTTAATTTTCAGGGGAGTTTTCTTTCATTTCGTTATCAATCAGATTATGAAACTTTTGAACCATGGATCAGTATTCTGATCGATCAAAAATGGAAGTATCGAGTACCAACTGAGAAAGGACTCCATGATTTCAACGTATTTCTAAATGAAGATCCAGATGTTGTTCATCGCGTTGAGATCCTTAAAGATACACAGGCTATGCCTTCTGATCAGAAACATATGCTTATCATCAATTCATTAAGCTATATCGGTGAGATATCATCACCCGAGTCATATTCTCTTAAAATTGAATTTATCGGAGATAGTATCACAAGTGGTGAAGGAACAGTTGGTGAAATCGGTGATATGGAATGGATTCCGAAGAATTTTTCTTTTGTTCCTACATATGCAAGATATACCGCAGATAATCTAAACGCGGATTACAGAGTTATTTCGCAAAGTGGCTGGGGAATTCATTCTTCCTGGAATAATAATATCTATGAGACTTTGCCATCTGTTTACAATGAAATATGCATGATTTCTGAAACAGGAAATGTACCATATAATTTTTCTGAATGGCAACCGGATGTAGTTGTAATAAATCTAGGTACCAATGATGAAGGAGCATTTCATCAGCCACCATTTATTCATCCGGAAACCGGTGAACCTTTTCAGCATCGTTTACGAAAAGATGGATCTTATCATCCGGAAGATATAAAAGACATTAGAAAGGCACAGATTCAGTTTCTTGCAGATATAAGAAAGCGTTATCCTGACACAATAATCATCTGGTGTTATGGAATGATCGGATATCCTTTCTCTGAAGTTCTTCAAAAAGGCGTTGAACAATATAAAGCAGAATATGAAGATAAAAATGCCTATTATCTGAAACTGCCGGAGATGACAGAGGATACTGTTGGCTCCAGAATGCATCCTGGACCAGCATGCCATAAATCTGCCAGTGAAGTGCTTACAAGCTTTATAAAAGAGACACAGATAAAACAGGAAAGCCAATCAGATTCTGGCATTTTACAAATGCAAAGAGAAGTATCACACCTAAACTTCTTATTTGTAAAAATGAATGTATTAGCTTATGTTATGTTATTTGCTGGCGCTTTTATCGTAATGTTTCTCCTTATGCGTGCCGGACTATTAGGACATAATCCTTTATCTATGTTCGGAAGTAAATACTATCTCTATGGTAGTATAATAATTAACTATCTTTTGATGTTTGGCATCATATTTTTGGACAGACGAAAATCTTTCTCAGATGATATTCATCATTTTGACTTTCGTAGGTTAAAACTTTCCTCGTTATTTTTATTATTCATACTCGGAGTACTTACGAGAGCGATTTCAGATTATATTCTGCAAATAATAGGTATTTTTATTAATGTATCAGCAAGACCGACAACATTTGCGTTATTTCCATTTGTTGTTACATCTATTGTAGGTCCGATATGTGAAGAATTGCTTATGCGTGGGTTTTTCTTTTCGCAATATAAAAAATATCTTTCGATTCGAAAAGCAATTCTTGTAAGTGCTTTTTTATTTGGCATTATGCATTTGAATTATATCCAGTTCTGGTTTGCTTTGATAACGGGTATTTTTTTTGCTATAGCAGTAGAGTCAACAGGAAGTATTTATTCTGCAATGATTCTTCATATTATTCACAATGCCTCGACAGAATTGAATATTCAATATCGACTCCATGCTTATCCTTTTATTCGTAATTTATATAGAATACTATATCAAATTAGCGGTTCTCAGAAAGCATACGATATCAATCTGTTTATTGTAAGAACCGTTTTATTCTTACTGTCTTGTATTGTTGCTTATATAATCTTGAAAATACTTGCCCAAAATGAAGGCTATAAGGATCATTTTGATGCCATATTTTCTAAAAAAGCTGAAAAAACAGCGAACGATGAGGTACAAGTAATAGATGCCTGGTTTATTGTTTTATTAGTTGTCTTTTCTATTTTTATGGTTTGGATAACAAAAGCATTGTTTATAAGATAATAACGCTCCGCGCGGATGCGACTCATGCGGAGTGGAAGATGCATTTGCGTGCCCGCATGGGCGCGCAAAGAGTCACTTTGTGACTCTTTGTTCTAAGAATGGAGTCATTATTCTCGATAAATTTTATTGACAGAAACTTATGTTAATGATATGATATACGCACGGCTATAAGAAAAAGCGATGAAGAGGAATAGTACTTTAATTCTTGATTTCAGAAAGTTGTCGGGTGATGTGAGACAATAGAGAGGATTACAGGAACTCGCCTTGGAGCAGCTGCCCAAAATCTTCAGATAATCTGGGGAGAGTAGACGCAGACGGAGTCCTGACCGTTATCCGGGCATGATATAAGATCTTTATAAAGATCCGTATCAGGTGAGAGTGTGATTTGATTCACGAATTAGAGTGGTACCGCGTAGGACATAATATCGTCTTTCGTCTCTAGTGACTATATGTCAGGAGATGAAGACTTTTTTTTTGCATTTTTGTAAAGAGATTAGGAGGAGTAACATGATGAAAAATGTAAACAAGTATACCAGACAGTATTTTATGCCACCTGTGGAATGTATGGACTGGGCGAAAAAAGATTATATTGACCATGCACCAATCTGGTGTAGTGTAGACTTAAGAGATGGAAATCAGGCTCTTATCGTACCAATGAACTTACAGCAGAAGATCAACTTCTTTAAGTTACTTGTTAAGATTGGTTTCAAAGAAATCGAAGTAGGTTTCCCAGCTGCATCTGAGACTGAATACCAGTTCTTACGTGCGCTGATCGAACAGAATCTGATCCCTGATGATGTAACTATCCAGGTATTAACACAGGCAAGAGAACATATCATCAGAAAGACTTTCGATGCTCTTGATGGATGTAAGAAGGCTGTTGTTCATGTATATAATTCAACATCTGTAGCACAGCGTGAACAGGTATTTAAAAAATCCAAAGAAGAGATCCTGCAGATCGCTGTTGATGGTGCAAAGCTTTTAAAACAGCTTGCGCAGGAAACAGAAGGTAACTTCTCCTTTGAATATAGTCCTGAAAGCTTTACAGGTACAGAACCTGAATATGCTCTTGAAGTCGTTAATGCAGTACTTGATGTATGGCAGCCAACAGCTGATAATAAAGTTATTATCAACCTTCCAAGTACCGTTCAGCACTCTATGCCACACGTTTATGCAAGCCAGATTGAATATATGAGCAAGTTCATGAAGTATCGTGAGAATGTAATCATCTCTCTTCATCCACACAATGACCGTGGTTCAGGTGTAAGCGATGCTGAGATGGGTATTCTTGCAGGTGCAGACCGTATCGAAGGTACACTTTTCGGTAATGGCGAACGTACCGGTAATGTAGATATCGTAACACTTGCTATGAATATGTATTCACAGGGTATAGACCCACAGCTTGACTTTACTAATATGCTTGAGATCTGTGAAGAATATGAAAAGTACACAGGTATGACCATTGATCTTAGAAGCCCATATAGTGGTGGACTTGTATTTGCAGCATTCTCAGGTTCACATCAGGATGCTATTGCAAAGGGTATGAAGTACAGAGAAGCAGAGGAACAGGAGTTCTGGACAGTACCTTATCTTCCAATCGATCCTCGCGATATCGGAAGACATTACGAAGCTGATGTTATCCGTATCAACAGTCAGTCAGGAAAGGGCGGCGTAGGTTATATTCTCGAACAGTACTATGGATTAAACCTGCCACCTAAGATGAGAGAAGCAATGGGTTATGCATCAAAGGCAGTTTCTGATCAGAAAGAAAAGGAACTTGTTCCAGATGAAATCTTCGAACTTTTCAAGACAAGATACGAAGATACAATAGAACCATTCGAGATTACAGAAGTACATTTCAAACAGCATAATGGAATTATTGCAGAAGTTAGAGTACGTTACAATGGTGAAGAGAAAGTTGCCATGGCTTCCGGTAACGGACGTCTTGATGCTGTAAGTAATGCATTGAAAAAGCAGTTCAGACTGGAATACAAGCTCGAAACATATCAGGAACATGCGCTTGAAACAAGCTCAAGCTCACGCGCTATCGCATATGTTGGTATTAAGAATAAAGATGGCGTACTTTACTGGGGCGCAGGTCTTAACCAGGATATCATCACTGCATCAATCAATGGTCTCCTTACAGCAATCAATAACATGATCGCTGATATTCGTTAATTATTAAATTATTTGACCATCTTCAATAACTGATTTCAGTTATTGAAGATGGTTTTTTGTTACAGTTTTTGTTTGACAAACTGAATTTGTTTTCGTTTCTGAAATGTGGTATGATGCGATTAGGTGATATTGATAAAGGAGCATATAATGGATAATTCATTTGTATTAAAGGGTGATATTGCCTACAATATCACAAAAACAGAGATCAAAACCATTAAGAATGGCTATCTTGTATGTGAGGATAATAAGTGTAAGGGAGCTTTTGGTAAGCTGCCAGAGATGTATGCTGCTTATCCAGTGGTTGATTATAGCGGAAAACTGATTGTTCCTGGAATGACAGATCTTCATGTTCATGCTCCGCAGTATACATTTCGCGGGATTGGAATGGATCTTGAATTATTAGATTGGCTGAATCAATATACATTCCCGGAAGAAGCGCATTATTCTGACATAGAATACGCAAAAAAAGCATATAAGTACTTTTCAGACGATCTAAAACGTGGTTTTACCACGCGTGCGGTTATATTTGCAACACTTCATAAAGAAGCAACTATAGAATTGATGGATCAGTTGGAAGGAACGGGTGTAATTAGTTATGTGGGGAAAGTAAATATGGATCGTAATGGCGTTCCAGGACTGGAAGAAGCGTCTGCGGATGAATCGATTGCTTCAACAAAAGCATGGCTTAAGGAGATAGAAGGCAGATATCAACGAACCTATCCGATTCTTACTCCACGATTCATTCCATCCTGTACAGATAAACTGATGAAAATGCTCGGACAATTGTCAGCGGAAAGACATCTCCGTATTCAATCTCACCTTTCAGAGAATCTGTCGGAAATAACATGGGTAAAGGAACTGGTTCCTAAGTCACAATGTTATGCGAACGCATACGAACTTTTTGATACAATGGGATCAGATACATTCCCCACAATCATGGCACACTGTGTACATAGTGACAAACAGGAGATTTCTATTATAAAGAATCACGGAACATATGTGGCACACTGTCCAAGTTCTAACATGAACCTGACAAGCGGCATAGCTCCGATTCGTCTCTTTTTGGAATCTGGAATCTCAGTAGGATTGGGAACAGATGTGGCAGCAGGATCATCTATGAATATGTTGCAAACCATCCTTCTGACTATTCAGGCTTCAAAGATGTATTATCGTTTGGTTGATCAGAATGTAAAACCACTAACATTTGAGGAAGCATTTTATCTTGCAACAGAAGGCGGAGGATCTTATTTTGGAAAAGTTGGTTCTTTCAAAGATGGTTATGAATTTGATGCTCTGGTACTGGATGATAGTACGATGTACTCAATCAGAGAGTTTTCAGTAAGAGAACGATTAGAAAGAGCATGTTACAATGATGCAGATGTCCGTATTACTTCGAAATATATACAGGGTAATCATGTTTATCAATTATAATAGTACTATCAAGTACGTCTCGGCGCACTTGAAAGCAGGTGATACCTGCTGAAAGTTGAATGTTTAATAGAAAGAGGTAGCGAAGATGGCATATGATCTGACAGAACCACTGGTAATTGGAATCAGCTCCAGAGCTCTCTTCAATCTGGAGTATGAGAATGAGATTTTTGAAACACAAGGTGTAGAAGCGTATGAGAAGTATCAGCTGGAACATGAATCTGACATCCTTCAAAAAGGAACTGCATTCCAGCTGGTAAAGGCATTCCTGGAACTGAATAAGTACAGTGAGGAAAGACTGGTAGAAGTCATCATTATGTCTCGGAATAATCCGAATACCAGCCTTCGAATCTTTAATTCTATAGAAGATTATGGACTTGATATTACAAGAGCGGCACTTACCTGTGGAGCGGAAATTACACCTTATCTGAAAGCATTTAAGACAGATTTGTTTTTATCTGCTCATGAACCGGATGTACAGGAAGCAATCAACAGTGGTATCGCTGCAGGAAAGATTCTTACAGGACCGGCACACGCAGACAGAAGAAAAAAGATCGATCAGATTCGTATTGCATTTGATGGGGATGCGGTACTTTTCTCGGCAGAATCAGAAAAGATATACCAGCAGAAAGGAATAGCAGCGTTTACTGAATATGAGAAATCTAATGCCGATACTCCTATGCAAAAGGGACCATTTGCTAATTTCCTTGCAAGCCTTTCTCATATTCAGCAATTATTTAAGAATCAGGAAAACCGTCCGATCAGAACAGCACTTGTAACCTCAAGAAGTGCACCTGCACATGAGCGGGCGATTAAAACATTGCGTGGATGGAATGTTAAGATTGATGAGGCTTTTTTCCTTGGCGGTGTAAGTAAGACAGATATCCTGTCAGCATTTGGAGCGCATATATTTTTTGATGATCAGGCGGTACATGCAGCTCCTGCTTCTGCAGTAGTACCTTCAGCTGTCGTTCCTTATAAAGATGGAGATAATCCTAAAGAATAGGTAATTGCACCATGAAATAAGGTGTGGTATACTGCATGTGTTTGAGGAGATTATGAAAAAAGAAAGAGTAGGTAAACATATGGAATTATTATATAGAAGTACTCGTAATTCTAGTGATACTGTAACAGCATCACAGGCTATCTTAAAGGGTCTTGCAGATGATGGTGGGTTATTTGTACCAGAACAGATTCCTGCACTTGATGTATCCATTGATCAGCTTGCGGGTTTATCTTATCAGGAAACAGCTTATGAAGTATTAAAGCTATTCCTTACAGATTTTACTGAGGAAGAATTGAAACATTGTATCAATAGCGCATACGATGAAAAGTTTGATACAAAAGAGATCGTTCCGATCAGAGAAGCAGATGGAACATATTATCTGGAACTGTTCCATGGCTCTACGATTGCATTTAAGGATATGGCACTTTCTATTCTGCCACACCTTTTAACAACTTCTGCCAGAAAGAACCAGGCTAAGAATGAAATCGTTATTCTGACAGCAACATCTGGTGATACAGGAAAAGCAGCACTTGCAGGTTTTGCGGATGTTCCTGGAACAAAAATCATTGTATTCTATCCAAAGGATGGCGTAAGCCCTATTCAGGAAAAACAGATGGTAACTCAGAAAGGAGCTAATACATTTGTTGTGGGTATCAACGGTAACTTTGATGATGCACAGACAGGTGTAAAGAAGATCTTCAATGATGCTGATATGAAAAAAGAGATGGATGCAGCTGGTTTCCAGTTCTCATCTGCTAACTCTATCAATATCGGACGTCTTGCTCCACAGATCGTATATTATGTATATGCATATGCACAGTTAAAAGGAAAAGGTGTGCTTACAGACGGAGAAGAACTGAATGTAGTAGTACCAACCGGTAACTTTGGTAATATTCTTGCAGCATTTTATGCTAAGAACATGGGTATTCCAATTGGAAAACTTATCTGTGCTTCCAATGACAATAAGGTATTATTTGACTTCTTCCAGACAGGAGCTTATGATCGTAACCGTGAATTCATGCTTACATCATCACCATCCATGGATATCCTGATTTCAAGCAATCTAGAAAGGCTGATCTATCGCATTGCCGGGAATGATGCAGAGAAGAATAAACAGCTGATGCAGCAGCTTTCATCAGAAGGAAAGTATGAGATCACTGATGAGATGAAGGAACAGCTGAAGGATTTTGTTGGTGGATATGCAACAGAAGCACAGGTTGCAGAAGAGATTGCAACTATGTATCAGAACAGCAAGTATGTACTTGATACCCATACAGCGGTAGCTTCCTTTGTTAACAGAGAATACAAAAAGAATACAGGCGATACAAGAAAGACTGTAATCGCATCTACTGCAAGTCCATATAAGTTTACAAGAAGTGTAATGGATGCATTAAAGACCGGAACAGATACTATGTCTGATTTTGAACTTGTAGATGAATTAAGCCGTGTTTCCGGAGTAAAGGTTCCACAGGCTATCGAAGAGATCCGTACAGCTCCTGTTCTTCACGATACTGTTGTAGAAGTCGATGGTATGAAGGATATTGTAAAGAAGTTTCTTGGAATGTAAGAGGTAGATTATGGGACAGGCATTTTCATTAATGGATATCATCTTTTTAGTGGCAGGATTATATATCGTATATACCGCTTATCAGATGAAGGTAAAGGGAGAGATCAAAGAAGGTGTTCTTCTCCCGAGAGAAGTGAATGTTAAGAAATGCATCGATAAACAGGGATATATCAATGAAGTATTTCCCAAGACTGCATTTTTCGGTGTGATGGTATCGATTTGGGGTGGTATCAGTCTTCTGGATGATCAGTATCATTTTATGGATCAGACAGTGTATCTTATTATCGTAGCAATCTTTGTTGCCATCACGATCTGGTTTGCTCTTTCTACAAGAAAAGCATACAACAAATATTGGCCACAACAGAACAATAAGAGTAAGAAGAAATCTTAACATTACAGAACATGTGCCGTTACTGGAACGGAAACAAAGTGAACGTGAACAGTAACATCTTGACTTTGCTATACGAAAATGCGATAATTCATTATAGCTAGTGAAAGTAAAAAAGCCTGGGATGTTCGACAACTCCTGTTTATTTTGAACCTACATTACTTTAAACGGGATTCCTATTATTGCCAGATGGAAGTCAGGCCCCCCTTCGGGCCGGGGAAGACGGAAAGAACGGCTGCGGTTACCCACCTAGCTTAGCTAGGAGTCAAAAGACAGGAACCGGCATTTTGGGTATATCGAAAGAGGGCCGTAAGGTCCTCTTTTTTTAAGATTAGCAGGAAGGAATAGGAATTATGGGAATTACAGTAAAAGATTTCGGTATTGTAGAAAGTGTAGGAAGTACAAAACTTTACACAATTACGAATAACAATGGAATGACAATTCAGGTAACTAATTTTGGAGCAACACTCGTTTCTGCAATGGTACCTGATAAAGATGGTAATATGGCTGACGTTATCCTTGGATATGATAATGCACAATCTTATGATAAGAATGGTGGTTTCCTTGGTGCCACCATCGGAAGAAGCGGTAACCGTATTGGAAAAGCTGCATTTACACTCAACGGAGTGTCTTATTCTCTGGAAAAGAATGAGAATGGCAATAACCTTCACAGCGGATCCAAAGGATATGATAAGCGTATCTGGAAATCAGTTGCAAAAGAAGATAAGAATGCAGTTGTTTTCTCTCTTGAAAGTCCTGATGGTGACGAAGGTTATCCTGGAGATTTCTCTGTAACTGTTACCTATACGCTTACAGACAAGAATGAGATCAAGATTGAATATAATGGAAAAGGTGATGCTAATCTTGATACCATTGCCAACCTGACCAACCATTCTTACTTTAACTTAGAAGGTCATGACTATGGCACAATCCTTGATCATATGCTTATGATCAATGCAGATAATATTACTGCAGTTGATGCAGAATGTATCCCTACCGGTGAACTTCGTCCTGTTAAGAATACTCCGTTTGATTTCAGAAAGCTTAAAAGAATCGGTGATGAGATCGACGCTGATGATGATCAGATCCAGAAAGGCGGCGGATATGATCATAACTTTGCCATGAATGTAAAGGGTAACAGAAGACAGAAATTTGCTGAAGTAGTTGCACCGGTTTCCGGACGTAAGATGGAAGTATTTTCTGATTGCGTAGGTATGCAGTTCTATGCAGGTAACTTTATTGAGAATACCTGGGTTGGTAAAGGCAATGTAAGCTATCAGAAGCGCGGTGGACTGTGCCTTGAAACACAGTATTATCCTGATGCTATTCATCATGAGAACTTTGCTTCTCCAATCCTGAAAAAAGGTGAGAAGTACAAAACAACTACAGTTTACAGATTTTCTGTAAAATAATCTTAGCAACAGTGAGGCATTATGAATAGTATTCTGATCATTAGAAAAACATTTCTTCATTTTGTCAGGAAGATGAAAAAGGATAGGATCAATGCTTCAGCTGCCGAATCAGCATTTTTTATCATCATGGGATTAGTACCATTTTTTGTGTTGCTGCTTACGATATTGCAGTATACATACATTACGCAGGATATGGTACTGTCCCTGATGAATGAATTACTTCCGGATACCTTTTACGAAATGATCTATGATACTGTAGGCGATTTATTCCGACAGTCTACGGCTTTGTTTTCTACCTCTATCATCACCTGTATCTGGGCTACCAGCAGAAGTGTTCTTGCAATTACGAATGGACTTAATGCTGTAAGAGATGTAAAGGAGAATCGAAACTACTTTTATATGCGATTTCGTTCTGCTATTTTTATTATATTTCTGGTAATAGCACTTTCCATGGCGATGGTATTACTACTCTTTGGGAATCGTCTTCAGCAGGCACTTGTGGAATTTGTTCCGGCAGTAGGAAGACTGACAGGTTTGATTATCAGCTTTCGTATGACATTTACTTTATCCATAATGGCTTTTATCTTCCTTGCCCTTTATTGTGCGCTACCGAACTGTAGAATGAGAATCTTACGCCAGATTCCAGGTGCTCTTTTTACTGCGGTATTCTGGTCGGTATCCTGCCTTGTATTCTCTGTTTACTTTAAATATTATGCGCAGCGAAGCATCTATGGAAGTTTAACAACAGTAGTTATTCTTATGCTCTGGCTCTATTTTTGTATGTGGTCCCTTTTTGTAGGGGCTGAGATCAATTGTTTCCTGGAATATCCGGATGCATTTAAAGAAAACCAATGGGGACATTAAACGTATGTTTTATGTTCCCATTTATTTTTCTATTGACAAGAATAATCTTTGTGTTAAAATATCTTCATGTGAAAAGCTGTGAATGCGTTAAAGGATCGTTATTTTCCGTCAGAGAGAGGTTGTCACCGGCTGAAAGCACCTTAGGTTCAGATTCGATCTCATATTCCCGCAGGAGCTGCATCTTTGAATCACTTAGTAGGAGATGCCGTATGTGCACGTTACGCATAGAAGAGTGCTTTCTGTTTTATACAGAGAGAATTTGGGTGGTACCACGGGTGATATGTATATTCTCGTCCCATATTGATCCATAAGGATCGATATGGTTTTTTTATTTTACAGAAAGATTTTCTGTAGGATAAACGAAATCATAATGCTTAAATCATAGAAAAGGAGAAGCACAAGCATGCAGGATTTAATGGAACTGAATGCCACCATAGCAAAGATCAAAGAAGAGATCGAAGCAGGTGCAAAAGAACTGAGAAGTTCAAAACATGTATATGAATTCAAAAAGACATTCCTGGATTCAAAGCAGGGTAAGATCGGTGCTCTGATGAAAGAGATGAGGAATGTACCAAAGGAACACAAGTCTGATTTTGGTAAGACTGTTAATACAGCAAAAGAATGGGCAATCAATTTCTTCGAAGAACTTGATGAAAAGATCAAGGCAGAAGAATTAAAGCTTCGTTATGAAAGTGAAAAGATCGATATTACCATGCCTCCAAAGAAGATCAAATATGGTAATCTTCATCCTATCACAACTGTTCGCAATCAGCTGACAGATATCTTCGTATCTATGGGATATTTTGTATATGAAGGAACAGAGATTGAAAAAGATTACTATAACTTCACAGCACTGAATACTCCAGCTGACCATCCGGCAAGAGATATGCAGGATACATTCTATCTTTCACCGGAATTCCTTCTTCGTACACAGACATCTGCAGGACAGATTCATGTTATGGAGAATCAGCAGCCACCTATCAAGGTTATCTCTCCTGGTAAGGTATTGCGTTCTGATGATGATGCAACACATTCACCAATGTTCTCTCAGATGGAAGGTCTTGTAGTTGATAAGGGCATTACACTTTGTGACCTTAAGGGTAATCTTGACATGTTTGTAAAACAGATCTTTGGTGAAGAGACAACAACACGTCTTCGTCCATCTTACTTCCCATTTACGGAACCATCTGTTGAAGTAGATGTTAGCTGTTTCCAGTGTGGTGGTGCCGGATGTAAGCTTTGTAAAGGTACAGGCTGGATCGAGGTATTAGGTGCAGGTGTTGTTAATAAGAAGGTTCTTGAGAACTGTGGTATTGATTCTGAAGAATATAGTGGATTCGCTTTCGGTCTTGGTCTGGAACGTATCGCTATGCTGAAATATGGTATCAATAATATTAAGATGTTATTCGAATCTGATCTTCGTGTTCTGGATCAGATTGACGATTAATGAAAGGAGGATGAGTCAATGTTAGTACCTTTAAGTTGGTTAGAAGATTACGTAGATATTGATGTTACAGCTGATGTTCTGGAAGAAAAACTCTTCTCCTGTGGTTTTGAAGTAGAAGAAAAGTACCAGATCGGTAAAGATATTTCCGGTGTTGTAGTAGGTCTTGTTGTTGAGTGTGACCCAATTCCAGATACACACCTTCATGTATGTAAAGTAGATGCAGGAACAGGAGAACTTCTCCAGATCTGCTGTGGTGCAGATAATGTTCATGCAGGAGGTAAATTCCCTGTAGCATTAAATGGTGCTGTAGTATATGCAACAGCAAAAGACCATGTGACAATCGAAGGTCTTATGACAATTAAGAAGGGTAAACTGCGTGGTTATGAATCAAATGGTATGCTTTGCTCAGGTACAGAGCTTGGTTTGAATGAGAACCTTTATCCAGGTGCTGGTTATAATGGACTTCTTGTTCTTCCGGATGATGCAGTAATCGGTAGCGATGTAAAAGATATTACAGGATTAAATGACTGGATCTTCGACGTTTCCATTACAGCGAACAGACCAGACTGCCAGAGTATCTTTGGTCTTGCAAGAGAAGTTGCAGCTGTACTTGGAAAAGAACTTAAGACACCAGCTCTTGATTTCACAGCTACAGATGTTGAAAAAGAAGGCTTTAACGTAACTGTTGATGCTCCGGATCTCTGTCCTCGTTATTCTGCTCATTATGTATATGATGTTCAGATCGGTGAATCACCTGCATGGATGAGAAGAAGACTTGCTCTTCTTGGTAACAACTCTATCTCCAATATTGTAGATATTACAAACTATGTCATGAGAGAACTTGGTCAGCCATTACATGCATTTGACTGTGACTTCCTGGAAGGCAATGCAATCAATGTTCGTCGTGCAACTGAAGGCGAGAAGATCATTACACTGGATGAAAAAGAATTTACCCTTAATACGAACAACCTTGTTATCTGCGATGGTGTAAAACCAGTTGCACTTGCCGGTATCATGGGTGGCTTAAATTCAGAGATCCGTCCTACCACAAAAGAAGTAATGTTTGAATCTGCTAAGTTTGCCCGTGACAATATCCGTAAGAGCTCTCGTGCACTTGGACAGAATTCTGATGCAAGCCAGAGATATTCAAAGGGTGTTGATGAATATGCAACAGTTATGGCTCTTAAGCGTGTATGTCATCTGATCGAAGAACTTGGCTGTGGTAAGATAGCAAAGACACACTTTGATGTTAATACAGGTAATTCTGTTGAACCTAGAGAGATGAAAGTATCTATCTCAAAGGTAAATGGTGTACTTGGTATTAAAGTTCCGGATGAAGATATTATCCGTATCATGGACAATCTTGCATTTGCACCAGTTGTAGATGGAGATGAACTTACTCTTCAGATTCCTGCATACCGTGAAGATATTGAAGATTATCCTGATATTGCAGAAGAAGTTATCCGTATGTATGGTTATGACCATATTACTCCAACCTTCCTTCCAACAGCAAAAGTAACCATCGGTGGAGAGAACTTAAGACAGAAGACAACACTTAAGATTAAAAAGACTCTCTGTAGTGTTGGTGCATTTGAAGGTATGCATTATTCTTTCTTCAGTCCTTCAGATCTGGATGAGATGCGTTTTGCACCAGATGCACCTGAACGTCATGCAATCCGTATCATGAATCCGATTAATGAGGATCTTTCTCTTATGAGAACAACACTTGCACCTCAGATGATTCATGCGATGGGACGTAACCAGAAGAGAGGAACACTCGAAGGACGTATCTTCGAGATTGGTAACAGATTCGTTCCAAAGGAACTTCCACTTGTTGAATATCCACAGGAAAAAGAGACCTTATGTATCGGTGCATTCGGTAAGAACGAAAGTTTCTTCACACTGAAAGGTATGGTTGAAAGTGTTGCAGAATTCCTTGGACTTACATTCACTTATACACCAGGAAATAAACCATTCCTTCACCCATATCAGACAGCAATGATTTCCTGTGAAGGAGAAGAGATTGGTTACCTTGGACGTATCACATATGAAGTTATGGATGATGAAGATATGAGATTCCCT
This sequence comes from Marvinbryantia sp., assembly GCA_045598185.1. Classification (GTDB taxonomy): domain Bacteria; phylum Bacillota; class Clostridia; order Lachnospirales; family Lachnospiraceae; genus Marvinbryantia. The sequence goes on along the minus strand of JAZLLO010000064.1, from coordinate 41,947 downwards.
GCATATGTTGCAGAGATTGATCTTGATATTTTATCTAAGTGGTATGGAAAAGCAAAACTCTTCAAACCACTTCCAAAGTTCGCAGAAAGTAAACGAGACCTTGCACTTGTAATGGATAAGAACATTACTTGTGGTCAGGTAGAAGAGACAATCAAGAAGGCTTGCCCATTTGTTTCAGAAGTAGAACTTTTTGATGTATATGAAGGCTCACAGATTGATGCAGATAAGAAGTCTATGGCATTCTCAGTTCTCTTTACTCCAAAGGATGAAGAATTTGGTGCTTCTACCGTTGATGGTTATGTTAAGAAGATCCTTAAGAACCTTCAGTTCTTATTAGGCATTGATCTTCGTTCTTAAATAGAAAGATTTGAATATATGAAAACAGCAGATTTTTATTATGATCTGCCGCAGGAATTGATCGCCCAGGACCCTCTGAGCGATCGTTCCAGTTCAAGACTTATGGTTCTTGATAAGAAAAGCGGTAAGATTGAACATCATATTTTTAAAGATATAATCGACTATCTGGATCCTAAGGATTGTCTTGTTATCAATGATACTAAGGTTATCCCTGCAAGACTTTATGGTGTAAAGGAAGATACCGGAGCACACATAGAGCTCCTTCTTCTTAAAAGAAGAGAAGGGGATGTATGGGAGAGTCTTGTAAAGCCTGGTAGAAAGTGCAGACCAGGTACAAGGCTTTCTTTTGGAGATGGTATATTAAAGGCTGAGGTTCTTGATGTTGTGGATGACGGAAATCGTCTGATTCATTTTGAATATGAAGGAATCTGGGAAGAGATTCTTGATCAGTTAGGAGAGATGCCGCTTCCACCGTATATTACTCATAAATTACAGGACAAGACGCGTTATCAGACAGTATATGCAAAGAATGAGGGAAGCGCCGCTGCACCTACTGCAGGGCTTCACTTTACACCAGAGCTTTTAGCAGCGATAGAAGAAAAAGGGATCCGAATTGCAAGAGTTACTCTTCACGTAGGACTCGGAACCTTCCGACCTGTTAAAGTAGATGATGTAACGAATCATCATATGCATTCAGAATACTATCAGGTAAGTCAGGAAGCTGCAGACATCATTAATGAGACAAAGAAAAATGCTGGAAGAGTCATTTCTGTAGGTACAACAAGCACACGTACCCTGGAATCTGTAGCAGAAGAAGATGGAACCATGAAAGCAGCTAGCGGTAATACTGAGATATTTATCTATCCTGGATATAAGTTTAAGTGTATCGATGCACTGATTACCAACTTCCATCTGCCGGAATCTACTCTGGTAATGTTAGTATCCGCGCTTGCCGGAAAAGAACATATCATGACTGCTTACGAAGAAGCCGTAAAAGAAAGATATCGATTCTTCTCCTTTGGAGATGCAATGTTTATTCAATAATTTTTTATGAGAAAAGCCGATGAGATAATATCTCACCGGCTTTTCTATTTAATAAAGCGATTCTAATGTCTGATAAAATTCAGGATAGCTGATCTTTACACAATCAGCTCCTACGATCTCTGTCTCTCCATCTGCCGCAAGTGCTCCAATAGCAAAACTCATGGCGATGCGATGATCGAGATAACTATCGATAACTGCACCATGCAGCGGATACCCTCCTTCGATTATCATTCCATCATCGGTTGCTTCGATATGAGCTCCCATTGCTGTCAGATTGGTTACGACAGTTTCAATACGATTGCTTTCCTTTACCTTTAATTCCTGTGCATCTTTTATAACAGTAGTTCCTTCTGCGAAGCATGCAAGAACTGCGATCATCGGTATCTCATCAATCAACGTAGGAATGATCTCTCCTCCAACCGTAACACCTTTCAGATCACTTGTACGAATGAGAAGATCGGCAACTGGTTCACCACCGCTGACTGTTTCATTTAAAAGAGTTACATCTCCTCCCATATCTTTTACAACTCTAAGAATGCCATCTCTTGTTGGATTGATTCCGACATTTTTTATCAGGATCTCAGAATCAGGGATCATAAGTCCGGCTGCAATAAAATATGCTGCTGAAGAGATATCACCAGGTACATCAATAGTCATCCCAAAAAGTTCCGGATCAGGCTGTATCGTCGCAGTAACTCCAGAAGAAGTAACGTCTGCACCGAAGCCTTTAAGCATCAGTTCTGTATGATTACGTGATAAAGTAGGTTCTGTAACACTTGTTGGTGTGTCAGCATAAAGACCTGCCAGTAAGACACATGACTTTACCTGTGCAGAAGCTACCGGTGACTGATAATGGATACCTTTTAAGGTTTTTCCATTGATCTCAAGTGGTGCACAGCCATTATCACGAATGCTTCTGATATCAGCTCCCATCATCTGAAGTGGTGTTATAATACGCTTCATAGGACGTTTCTGGATCGATTCATCTCCGTTTAAGACAGAAGTAAATGACTGTCCTGCAAGAATACCGGAAATCAATCTTGTAGTAGTTCCACTGTTGCCTGTATCTAAGATGGAATTAGGTGCAGTAAGTCCATGAAGTCCTTTACCATGAATAACGATCTTATCAGCCCTATTCTCAATATCGATTCCCATCTTTCGAAAGCATGCAATCGTTGAAAGACAATCTGCACCCTGAAGAAAATTCGTAACTTCTGTGATACCTTTTGATAAAGAACCAAACATAACCGCTCTATGCGAAATTGATTTATCGCCCGGAATCGTAACAGTACCCTTTAAATTAGTCTTCTTAGTAAACTTCATCTCTTATATGCCCTCCTTATCTATGCCATATAAATCGTATAGTGGAAGAGCTTTAACTGATCGTATGCACGTAAACGTGATTCTTCATCATAGAAAGCGACAAGAAGTACTGCATCTTCAAACTCTCTGTTATTCACAATACCAATATTCTTGATATTTACGCCGATACTTGCAAGAAGTGTCGCAACGACAGCTATACCACCTGACTTATCCGGCAGTTCACAGTAAAGACGATAATTCTTCTTAATCGGTCCTGCAGAATGATCTGCAAAAGAGTTTCGATATTCTCTGGAATCATGGAACAGCTGATTGATAGAATGTCCATCTTTTTCAATTAATTTTCCTTTAATAGATTCAAGACTCTTGATATAGGAATTTAAAACCTTGAGAATATTCTCAGAGTTTGTCATGCAGATCTGTTCCCACATCTCCGGAGAGGAAGAAGCGATTCTTGTAATATCTTTAAATCCACCAGCCGCGATCGTACGCATCGTTTCCTGTGGAGTATCGTTATCATGAACAAGATTTACAAGTGACGCTGCAATCAGGTGTGGAAGATGGCTGATAGCAGCTGTTACAAAATCATGCTCATGGTAATCCAGAACCAGAGGAATAGCTTTTATGCTTCTTACTAACTCGATATATTTATCAACCTTTTCTTTCTGAACAACAGGAGTAGGCGTCACAATGTAATAAGCATTCTCAATCAAAATATGTTTTGAATTCTTTACACCTGTTTTTTCTGAGCCAGCCATTGGATGTCCACCGATAAAATGAGCTTCCAGGGCAAGTTCTTTCACATGATCATGGATATCTGTCTTTGTACTTCCAACATCGGTAATAATACAATCTTCTTTAATTATATCTTTTAATATGGAAAGATAAGATGCATTCGCTTCAACGGGTGCACATAGATATATATAATCACATGCTGCGAATTCTTCTCCAACATGATCAATGCCTTGATCGATAATTCCTTCTTTCAGGGCATACTGAACGGTTTCTTTACTTCTTGTATGGGCAATAATGGTTGCATCCGGATAGTAAAACTTGATGGCTTTTGCAATTGAACCACCAATCAGACCAAGACCAATAAAGCCGAAGGTAACATTGTTAAACATTTTTAAAATCCCTTCAAATATGATATTGAACTTAATTGTACTATACAGTAGGAAGAATAGTCAATGTTTTTACACTTTAACGCATGAAATTGTATGTATTATATACATTATTTGTACAATTTTAAATAATCATTCTGAATAAACAATACAAAATAAAAAAACTATTAGTAAAAATATATAAATAACTTGCAATTTACTTGATAAATTAGTAAAATAGTCCCATAAGGCGTTTGAGAAACGCAATCGTATATGGGAATGTTAGACAAATTCCCAATAAAGGAAACCGGAGGAAAACACAATGAAAGTTTATACAACTGATCGAATTCGCAATGTCGTTATTTTGGGTCATGGTGGATCAGGAAAAACAAGTTTGGTAGAAGCTATGGCATACTTATCAGGTATGACAAGCAGAATGGGTAGCGTTGCAGAAGGTACAACTGTAAGTGACTTTGATAAGGAAGAAATCAAGAGAAAGTTCTCTATCAGCACATCAGTAGTTCCAATTATCTGGGGCGATATCAAGGTTAATATTCTGGATACTCCTGGTTATTTTGATTTCGTTGGTGAAGTTGAAGAAGCTTGTGCAGCAGCAGATGCAGCTGTAATCGTAGTTAATGGTAAGAGTGGTGTTGAAGTTGGTACACAGAAAGCATGGGAGATCTGTGAAAAGTACAAACTTCCTCGTATGTTCTTCGTTAGTAACATGGACGTTGATAATGCATCTTTCCGTCAGGTAGTTGAAGACCTTACAGAATTATATGGAAAGAAGATCGCACCTATCCACCTTCCAATCCGTGAAAACGAAAAGTTCGTTGGATATGTTAACGTAGTCAGACAGGAAGGTCGTCGTTGGTTAGAAAAAGGCGCTAAGGCACCATGTGATATCCCTGCATATTCTATGGAATATCTTGAGAAGTACAGAGAAAGTCTGTTAGAAGCAGTTGCTGAGACATCTGAAGAATTCATGGATCGTTACTTTGCAGGTGAAGAATTCTCTGCAGCAGAGATCATGGCAGCCCTTACTATGAATGTAGCTGATTGCTCTATTATGCCAATCGCTATGGGTTCACCAATCAACTTCCAGGGTGTTATCAATCTGTTAGATGATATCGTTCAGTACTTCCCAAGCCCAGACGAAAGAAAGATCGCTGGTATCAACATGAAGAGCTCTGAGATCTATGAAGCAAACTATGATTTCGCAAAAGCTAAATCTGCATTCGTATGGAAGAGTATCGTAGACCCATTCATCGGTAAGTACACACTGATCAAGGTTGCATCTGGTGTTATTAAGAGTGATGACAACTTATACAATGTTAACCGTGATGAGGAAATCAAACTTAACAAGATTTATGTTATGGAAGGTAACAAGCCAATCGAAGTACCAGAACTTCACGCAGGTGATATCGGTGCTATCGGTAAGCTGAACTTAACAAAGACATGTGATTCTCTTGCAACAAAGAATACTCCAATCCAGTATGCTGGTATTGATATTTCTACTCCTTATACATATAAGAGATACTTTGCTAAGAATAAGGGTGATGAAGATAAGATTGCTCAGGCACTTGCAAAGATGATGGTAGAAGATCTTACAATGAAAGCTGTTAACGATGCTGAAAACAGACAGAGTCTGATCTATGGTATTGGTGACCAGCACCTTGATATTATTGCAAGCAAGCTCCTTAGCAAGTACAAAGTTGAACTTGAACTTGGCAAACCAAAGGTAGCATTCCGTGAAGCAATCCGTAAGAATTCTGATGTTGAAGCTAAATATAAGAAACAGTCTGGTGGACATGGACAGTATGGTCATGTTAAGATGAGATTCGAAAACTCAGGCGATATGGAAACACCTTATGTATTCGAACAGGTTGTAGTTGGTGGTGCAGTTCCAAAGAACTACTTCCCAGCAGTAGAAAAGGGTATTCAGGATTCTGTTCTCAGAGGACCTTTAGCAGCTTATCCAGTAGTTGGTGTTAAAGCAGTTCTTTATGATGGTTCTTATCATCCAGTAGATTCTTCTGAAATGGCATTCAAGACAGCAGCTGTTCAGGCGTTCAAGAAAGGTTTCATGGCAGCATCTCCAGTACTTCTTGAGCCAATCGCTTCTCTGAAGGTTAAAGTTGCTGATAAGTTCACAGGTGATGTTATGGGTGATCTGAACAAACGTCGTGGTCGTGTTCTTGGTATGAATCCAGACCATAAGGGCAATCAGATTATCGAAGCAGATATCCCAATGATGGAACTTTACGGATACTCTACACAGCTTCGTTCTATGACAGGTGGTTCCGGTTCATTCGAATACGAATTTGCAAGATATGAGCAGGCTCCTTCTGACATTCAGGCTAAGGAAGTTGAAGCAAGAGCAAGCAAAGTTGCTTCTATGGAAGATTAATATTCGTAGAATAGATTATTTAAGAGCCAATGAGTTTCATTGGCTCTTTTTCTTTTTGAACAGCCGGAAAGGATTGTGATATGGATTTTTATATAGCGCCCCTTGAAGCCATAACCGGATATGTGTTTCGTAATGCACATCATAGACATTTTCCTGGCATCGATAAGTATTTTATCCCGTTTATCGAACCAAAACCAAATGCGAGGAAAACATGGACGGGAAGAGTGTGGAATGACATTCAGCCAGACCATAACAAAGGAATCGAAGTAGTCCCTCAGATTCTTACGAACAAATGGGAAGACTTTTTATGGACAGCAGATCACCTGAAAGAACTTGGGTATACAGAAGTGAATCTGAATCTTGGATGTCCATCAAGAACTGTTGTTTCCAAGAATCGTGGATCTGGATTTCTTTACTGTCTGGATGAACTGGATGCATTTTTATATTATATTTTTGAACAATGTAGTCTATCTATCTCCATCAAGACCAGGATAGGCCGCGATACACCGGATGAATTTGAAGAAATCATGAAGATCTATGAGAAGTATCCGATATCAGAACTAATCATTCACCCCCGTACACAGAAAGATTTTTACAATGGTCCACTTACGATGGAGTCTTTTGGTGCAGCATATACGAATAGTAAACATGTACTTGGTTACAATGGAGAGATTGTGACAGTTCCGGATTATAAAAGACTTGCAGATACATATCCGGATATCAATTCCTGTATGTTAGGACGTGGTATCTTAAGGAATCCACAATTAGTTGAAAACATTAAAGAAGGAACAATACCTGACCGCAAACGAATCAAGGTATTTCACGATGAACTATATCAGGATTATAATGAAGCTTTATCCGGTGATGTACAGGTTTTATTCAGAATGAAAGAATTGTGGTGTTATATGCGTCAGCTATTTGATGATCCTAAAGGATATACCAGGAAGATGCTGAAATGTAAAAAGATAGAAGATTTTCTGATATTAAAAGAAACGGTATTTAACGAATGTGATATAACGACAAAAGAATCAGATTATTCTACCGGATTATGGATATTATAAAAGCCACTGGGGACGGTTCTTCATCCCCAGTGGCTCTAATTTATTTTGTAAGAAGCATCATGATCTTATTGCTTCTTGCGATAAATTTTGTCATGGCTTCTGATTCCAGTGGCTTATGACTTAACATTGCAAGGTCATAAAGCTGTTCGCAGAATACAGGAACGTTCTCTTCATCTTTATTAGAGAGGATGTACTGTACCAAAGCATTCTTAGCATTTAATACAAGTGTTTCTGAACCACCGAACATTGATGGATCCATACCGTACATGTTGTACATCTTCATCATATCCTGCATACGACGGCTTTCTTCTGAAAGTGTGATCATAGAAGAGATATTCTCATTCTTAAGATTTTCTACTTTAACATCAAGCTTATCGTTACCTAACGCTTTACGGAAGATATCAGTAAGGGATGCAGCTGTCTCTGTAAGGTCTGCGCCGTCTGCTTCTTTCAGATTCTCTGTTACTTCAGAGTCGATTCTCTGGAACTTAACAGTTTCCTTTTTCTGTTCTACAAGGCTGATAAATGCAGAATCGATATTGTGTTTCAGAATAATGGCATCCATACCTTCTTCTTTGAACATATTGATATACTGGCTCTGCTGAACCTCATCTGTTACATAGTAGATTGGAGTCTTTGGAGCTTCTTTCTCATCCTCTTCGAATTCAGGAGCACTATCTGTAGCTGCAGGTGCATCCTTAGTCACTTCCTCGATATAATCCTTTAATGAGATGTATTTTTCTTCCAGATTCTTAACAAGTGTATAATCAAGCATACGACCACAGAATTTTTCATCCTTTAAACAGCCAAACTTGATAAATGGGCTGATATCATCCCAGTACTTTTCATAATTCTCACGATCTGTCTTACACATACCGCTGAGTTTATCAGCAACTTTTTTGCTGATATAGTCAGAAATCTTCTTTACGAATCCGTCATTCTGAAGCGCACTTCTGGAAACATTAAGCGGAAGATCAGGACAATCAATGACACCCTTTAATAACATAAGGAACTCTGGGATAACTTCTTTGATGTTGTCGGCGATGAATACCTGATTGTTATATAACTTAATTGTTCCTTCAATAGAATCATATTCTGTATTGATCTTAGGGAAGTAAAGAATACCCTTAAGATTGAATGGATAATCCATATTCAGATGGATCCAGAATAATGGCTCCTTGTAATCAAGGAAAACTTTGCGGTAAAAATCAAGATATTCTTCATCTGTACATTCATTCGGATGCTTGCCCCAAAGAGGATGTGTATCACTTAATGAAACAGGACGTTTTAAGATCTTTGCCTTATCTGTGGCAGGAGATGTTTCAACAACAGATCCATCTTCCTTTGTTTCTGTCTTGGCAGGTTCCTGAATATATTCAACTACAGTATCTTTTTCTGAAACATCACTTCTGTCGATTGTTTCATACTGTGGCTCTGCATCTGCATTCGTCAGGAAGATCTCAGTTGGCATGAAAGAGCAGTACTTTTCAATAACTTCTCTTGCACGATATTCATTCGCAAATTCCAAAGACTCTTCATTCAGGTAAAGAGTAATCTCTGTACCAATCTGTGTACGGTTGCCATCTTCGATGGAATAAGTAGTATTACCATCACATTCCCAGTGTACAGGCTTTGCGCCTTCTTTGTAAGAAAGAGTATCGATATGAACTTCATCTGCAACCATGAATGCAGAATAGAAGCCAAGACCGAAGTGTCCGATGATCTCATCGCCATTCGCGTTATCTTTGTACTTCTCAACAAAATCTGTTGCACCTGAAAAAGCAATCTGTGTGATATATTCTTCAACTTCTTCAGCTGTCATACCAAGACCAGTATCAATGAACTTCATAGTCTTGTCTTTTGCACTGATTATAATCTCGATTTTATTCTTATAATCAACCGGGAAAGTATATTCACCCATAAGGGAAAGTTTTTTCAGTTTTGTAATAGCATCACAGCCATTGGAAATAAGTTCTCTTACGAAAATGTCATGGTCAGAATATAACCACTTTTTAATAATAGGAAACAGGTTATCACTGTTTATAGAAAGATTGCCGGTTTTTGCCATTGTTATCACCTCTGTTAGATTTTTATTATAATGATAGAAGATAATTCTATCCTCGATTTAAAACAGAGTATAATACCGGCTGGTAGAGATGTCAAGAGAAAATTAGCACTCGATACGAACGAGTGCTAACAGCTTTGGTTCATGTGCTTTTATTATACCAGATATACTAACAAAAAGGAGCCAGATATTTTTTAACAAGTTCATCCCAGGCATGATCCAGAGACTTATCAAGTGTAAATGTTCTAAGAGAAGTACCGGTTGTACAAGTAAGTGCATTCCCCTGAAAATGAAGATTCAGATAAAGGCCATCCACATCATTCTCTGTAAAGGGAAGTCCGGAGGAAGAAAGCATCTTAACAGTATTCGACTTTGACAACCGAAATACGATCTTAAAGCTAAGCGGGGTATGTGTTCCTTTTATCAGACTAAGTGAAAAAGGTCGCACCCGTTTCCATGTAGTGAGTTTTTGTTCGGAAAGATTCATCTCTTCCTGTTCTTCTGTCGTATAATAGCTTTTTTGTAATTTACCATCAATATGAAATGTACTGAAGGTTACAAACGTTGCTTCTGAAAGTAAGAAAGCATCAAAATATTCAGCAAGAAACAGTTGATGCATAAACTGTTTACGCTGTTCAATCTGAATGGATATCATTGATATACCTTCCTTTATTATAATCATATACAGTATAGCTCAGAAAAAAAAGGATAGTCAATGAATTGATTGAAAAAGACTTTTCAAAGCAAAAATGATATGTTATGATGATGTAGTATTGAAAACTATGTTATGAATTCTTTATATGGATAGAAATAGAATTTAATAATGGGTATTATTTCCCATATTTCAGATATGATGATCATGATACCCGTTACAGGAGGTATGACGATGAGTTATAAGATTGTAATTGATAGTTGTGGAGAATTAACAGATAAGATGAAAAAAGATGGACATTTTCAATCTGCACCGCTCACACTTCGGGTAGATGACTATACTATAGTAGATGATGAGACATTTGATCAGGCTGATTTCCTGAAGAAAGTAGCTGCAAGTCCGAATTGTCCGAAGTCTGCATGTCCATCTCCGGAATTATATCGGGAAGCTTACGATTGCGGGGTGGATCATATCTATGCAGTTACACTTTCAGCTGAACTCAGCGGTTCTTATAATAGTGCACAGCTTGGTAGGAATCTTTATCTTGAAAGTCATCCGGATGCAAAAGTACATGTATTTAATTCGAAGTCAGCTTCCATCGGAGAGACACTTATCGGTCTTAAGATTCAGGAATGCGAAGAAGCCGGAATGGAATTTGAAGAAGTTGTAAAGACGGTAGAAGATTATATTACCAGTCAGAACACCTGGTTTATTCTGGAATCATTAGAGGCATTAAGAAAGAACGGACGTCTTTCCAATATGAAAGCTTTCATTGCAACAGCGCTTAATATCAAACCAGTTATGGTTGCCACACCTCAGGGAACGATTGAAGAACTTGTCAAGGTACGTGGTATGAATAAGGCCCTTGTTAAGATGGTAGAATCTATTCAGGAGCGTGTTGGTAACAATGATAAAGATAGCATTCTTGCAATATCGCACTGCAATTGTCCTGCAAGAGCTGAGATGGTAAAGGAAGAACTGAAAAAACGAATGAATTTGAAGGACATTCTGGTACTTGATACAGCAGGTGTCAGCAGTCTTTATGCCAGTGATGGTGGAATAATTGTAGTTGTGTAGCCGGATTCTTTGTGATATAATACTGATTGGAATTTTGAATTCCGTAAATTAACATCCATGTCGGGATGAAAGACGGGAGAATAGTATATGAGTCAGGCTAAAGTTGATAGATATAAGAAAGAAAAAGCGAACAGACAGCAGATCATGAAGAAGGAAAAGATGGAGAGGACTGCATGGAAGATTGGTGGTTCTGTAGTTGCTCTTATCATGGTGGGCTGGATTGGATTTTCTGCATATAATATGATTGAAGCTAGTAAGCCTAAGACAGTAACCAGTGAGACATATGAAGTAGTTACAGATGCAATCAGTGATTATCTGTCAGGTCTTTCAAGCGAAGAAGCAGAATAGTTCAAGGCGGGGATTTCATCCTCGCCTTTTCCTTACGATTTCCGGGAGTTGTTTGATTTATGGAATTTGAATATACAATAAGAAATGAAAAAGTAATCTTACAGAGATGTTATGGAGATGAAGAACGTGTGTCTGTTCCGGAGTTAATTGAAGGATATCCAGTGGTAAGTCTTGGTGCTTATATATTTTCACAGTCAAGAAGAGATCCTGATAAAGGAAAGGCAATCTGTGGCAATCAGGTAAAAGAGATTGTTCTTCCGGATACGCTTCGTGAGATTAACAATTACGCGTTTTATGGATGCTTTTCCCTTGAAAAGTTAACTTTTTCTCATAAGATTGAAAGTATTGGCGGTGGCGTTTTTACCGGATGTCATCGGCTCGGAACCCTTAGTGTGCGTATGAAGGATCAGAAAGGATATAGTCTTAAGAATATTCTGGGAGAGCTGCATCATGAGATCAGACTGATCCTTACCGGGGATGAAGATGAAAGATGGGAGCTCTTAATTCCGGAATTCTATGAAGAAGCCGTTGAGAATACTCCTGCCCGTAACGTTGATATGGCATTTCATGGTTCAGGATATGCATATCGTCAGTGCTTTCGGGATGGAAGACTTCAATATGCGGAATATGATTCCTGTCTTACTATGGCAGATCACCTTGAGAGCCGCGATTTTTGTGTAGAACTTTCTATTTTAAGACTTACGTATCCATATGAACTTACGGAAACCGGAAGAGGCAATTATATGTCCTGGTTAATGGAACATCGTATGATTGCTGCTACCTGGTGTCTTGAGTTTGAGCAGATGGAAGCCATGGAACTTCTTACATCCTTCATTGACTGGAGAGAGGAAGAGGTAGATGAATTGATTCTTCTTTCTAACCAAAAGGGACGTGTGGAATTCCAAAGTTTCCTGATGGATTACAAGCATCTTCATTTCCGTAAAAAGAAAAAGACATTTGAGTTTTTATAGAAACTGTTCAGGTGACAATGTTACTGGAATGGGAACGAAGTGGACATGAACAGTAACCTTTGATAAAGGCAGGAAGAGATTAATGCAGGATATATACGAAAAAGAACGCGAGTTGCTGCAGCGATTAGAAAGCGTTGGAAGGCATATATTGATTACAACCAGGAATGAATTATATCTGCATATGCGATTTATGGATATTGCGTTTTCCTCGCTGGGCTATGCTATGGATCAGACCGTACTTGATATCGGCTGTGACGGCAATTATATATTTTATAATAGTAAGTATTTAGGTACCCTCTTTCAGAAAGACAGAAAAAAGGTGAATCGAGCATATCTTCATATGGTATTGCATTGCCTGTTCTGTCATGTATTTACATCACCGAAGGAGGACGAAATTTATTGGAATCTAAGCTGTGATATCGCAATCGAATCGATTATTGATGAGATGCAGATCAGATGCATCACAACACCCATCTCCTGGCTAAGAGAAAGCACTTATAAAGAACTAAGAAGACAGCTAAAGGTACTTACAGCGGAAGGAATCTACCGGGTATTAACAACAAGTCTTCCAGGAGAAAAAAAACTTCAGCAGCTGCAAAGGGAATTCACGGTTGATGATCATTCTAAATGGGTAAACCGCACTAAGAATGATCCCAAGACAGAACAGCAGCGGGATAAATGGAATGATATTCGCGAAAAGATGGAGATGGATCTGAATTCTTTCTCTAAAGAAGCTGTAGATGCAGATGGAGCCTTGAGAGACCAGCTGCGTGTAGCGAATCGTGAGGGAGTGGATTATCGTGCCTTTCTTCGTAAGTTTGCTGTGCTAAGAGAAGAGATTCAGGTCGATCCGGACAACTTTGATTATGTGTTTTACAGTTATGGATTATCACTTTATGGGAATATGCCACTTATAGAACCTATGGAATCAAGGGAAGTGATGAAGGTAGAAGAATTCGCCATCGTCATCGATACTTCTATGTCGACATCCGGTGACCTTGTGAGAAAGTTTCTGGAAGAAACCTACTCGATTCTAAAAGAAGAAGAAAGTTTTTTCCGTAAGATCAATATCCACATCATACAGTGTGATGAAAAGGTACAGTCAGACACAAAGATTACCTGTGAAGAAGAACTGCAGGAATATATGGAACATTTTGAACTGGCAGGCGGAGGCGGAACAGATTTTCGCCCTGCATTTACTTATGTTCATGAGCTGTGCAGAAAAAAAGAGTTTACAAACCTGAAAGGGTTATTATATTTTACAGATGGTTTTGGAACTTACCCAACAAGGATGCCTCCATATACTACAGCATTTGTATTTGTAGGAGAGGAAGAGTCAGATACTGAGAATGTACCTTCCTGGGCAATCAAGATCATTCTTGATCCTGAGGAACTTGAGAATGCGGGTAAGAAGGAGCGAAGACAAGATGAATATTAAACGTGCAAAAGAAGAAATCAAACACTCTATTCAGGCATATCTGGATAAGAACGAATATGGAGAATATCGAATTCCTGCAATCCGTCAGCGACCACTTCTTCTTATAGGTCCTCCTGGAATAGGTAAAACACAAATCATGGAGCAGGTTGCAAAGGAGTGTCAGGTTGCCCTTGTGGCTTATACAATCACACATCATACAAGACAGAGCGCTGTCGGACTTCCATTTATCCAGCAGAAGGAGTTTGGCGGTAAGATGTATTCTGTAACAGAGTACACTATGAGTGAAATCATTGCATCTGTTTATGAGAAGATCGAACAGACAGGACTTAAGGAAGGTATTCTTTTTATCGATGAGATCAACTGTGTTTCAGAAACACTGGCACCTACGATGCTCCAGTTTTTACAGTGCAAGACCTTTGGTAATCAGAAGGTTCCGGAAGGCTGGATCATTGTTGCTGCAGGTAATCCGCCAGAATATAACCGTTCCGTTCGTGAATTCGATGTCGTAACTCTGGACCGTATCAAGATGTTGAATATCGAAGCTGATTTCTCTGTATGGAAAGAGTATGCATACCAGGCAGGTATTCATAATGCAGTCATCTCTTATCTGGAACTGAAAAAAGAACATTTCTATCGCGTCGAGACTACCGTAGATGGAAAGCTTTTTGCTACAGCCCGTGGATGGGAGGATCTTTCTCAGCTTATCGGTGTATATGAAGAATTAAAGCTTCCGATGGATCGGGAAGTAGTATATCAGTATATTCAGCACTGGAAGATAGCAAAAGACTTCGCAAATTATCTTGAATTATATTATAAGTACCAGAAAGATTACCGAATCGATGAGATTCTAAGTGGTTATATCAGAGAATCCGCCTGTGATAAGATCAGAAGAGCTGCTTTTGATGAAAAGCTCAGTGTAATTGGTCTTGTTATTTCTGCGCTTCATGAAGCGTTCCAGACATGCTATAAGATGGATACTTATGTTACCGGTCTTTATCAGATTTTAAAAACATTTAAAGCAGAACTGGAAGAAAGTGAAGATGCAGCCGCTGTACTTGGGGGGCTTCTGAAGCAATACGAAGAGGAGACGGAACAGAAGAAGAAGGCGGAACAGCTTACAAAAGAACAGGCACACGATCGTATCCGCATCACAAGAACAGTAGAAAGTTATGTGAATGAACTTAAAGTAAGTGGTAAGAATGCCGAAGATGCATTCGCCTGGGTAAAAGAACAGTTTGCAGCTGAGACCGAGAAGAGGGAACAGGCTATCAATCAGACAGATGAAAAGCTTAATTATGCTTTTGATTTTATGGAAAAGACATTTGGCAACAGCCAGGAGATGGTTATCTTTATCACAGAATTAAATACCGATTATTATGCAATCTGGTATATTGATCAGAATGGCTGTGATCGTTATTATCAGTATAATAAGAGTCTGTTATTCAGCGAAAGACAGAAAGGCATTATGCAGGAATTAAGCCAGATTGAAGATCTGATTCCTGAGAATACTACATTATAATTCGCGTGAGCTATTGGAGTGGTTGCGCCATTGGGGACGGTTCCCAATGGCGCAACCACTCCAATTATTCATTAAAATAAAGTACGAAGTGTATGTGCTACGCCACTATGATTGTTATCATATTCTGTAATATGGGTGGCATACTGATACATCGATGGATCAGCATTCTTCATAACAATGCTTTTACCTGTTACCTTCAGCATGGCAATATCATTCTCGGCATCTCCGGCAGAGATTGAATTCTCAATCGGAATCTGAAGAAATTCACATAACATTTTTACAGCATTTCCTTTATTGATTCCAGGCGGAACGATCTCAAGATATTCATTGCAGGAGAAGAAGCTATCTACTTTAGAAACTGCCCAGTCTTTAATCTCTTCTGCAAAATCAATCAGACACTGTTTCTGCTGATAATTGATGAGCAGAAGTTTTGGTGTCAGCATAGGAAGCGAATCCGGAATAGATGGATCAACGCGATATTCCATGTTTGTCAACATACCATATCGCTTCGATTCTTCGTCATCTCTTTTGCTGTAGAAATATTTATCATCATACGCCTGAAGATGAATTCCTTTTTCTTCTGCCAGGTCGAATAAGAATCTAACATATTCCATAGGAATCTCAGCATGATATAATATCTTCTTTTCATAGGAATCATAGATGATACCACCGTTGAAAGCAACGATGTAGCATCCTTTCATGGTAAGCTTTAATTTTTCAGCCTGACGGACAGCACTGGCAATCGCACGGCCTGTACAGATTACTGCAACATTACCTGCAGCGACCCATTCCTGGATACAGGCATAATTATCCGGAGTGATTTCTTTTTTATCATCCAGTAATGTTCCGTCAAGATCGGTGAAAAAGATCTTCTTCATGGTCTTTCATATCCTTCCATACATAACTTGTTCAAAAAGTATATTAGCAAAAACAGAAAGTAATATTCAAGTAGGCAAATTAAAATTAAAATATTTTAAAAACCTCTTGACATTTGCGATAGTATTAGATAATATAAAGGAGCATGGTTCGTTGGTCAAGCGGTTAAGACGCCGCCCTCTCACGGCGGAAACAGGGGTTCGATTCCCCTACGAACTGCTAAGCTAAGCATCCAATTTTCTTTGGATGCTTTTTTCTTTGTAAAGAGTTATGTATAAGAAGAAAGAAACAGTAACAGATAGGAGTAGCAGATAGCGTATGGCAAAGAAGGTTACATATGATGCGTCCAGCATTTCAGTTCTGGAAGGACTTGAAGCAGTAAGAAAAAGACCTGGAATGTATATCGGCAGTGTGTCAAGAAAAGGGTTGAACCATCTGGTTTATGAGATCGTTGACAACGCAGTAGATGAACACCTGGCAGGATTTTGTTCAGAGATTGAAGTATACCTGGAAAAAGATGGTTCTGCAACGATTAATGATAATGGGCGAGGAATTCCGGTAGGCATGCACGAAAAAGGAATGCCGGCGGAGCGTCTTGTTTTCACAACGCTTCATGCAGGTGGAAAGTTTGATAACACCATCTATAAGACAAGTGGTGGTCTTCATGGTGTAGGGTCTTCTGTTGTTAATGCTTTATCTGTTTATCTTGATGTAAAGATAAGCGTGGATGGATATATCCATCATGATCGTTTTGAAAGAGGTATTCCTACCGTAGATCTTGTTAATGGGCTTCTTCCAACACTTGGAAAGACAAAGAATACCGGAACCAGGATCAATTTTCTTCCGGATCCTGAGATATTTGAAAAGACATATTTTGCAGCTGATGAGATTAAAAGCCGTCTGCATGAAACCGCATATCTGAATCCGAATCTGAAGATTCTTTTCGAAGACAGAAGAGTAGAACCTGTTGAAAAAAAGGAATTTCATGAACCTGACGGAATCATTGGCTTTGTAAAGGATCTGACGAACAAAAAGGAAAAGATCCATGACGAGCCAATCTATATAAAAGGAGAATGTGACGGTATTTCTGTAGAATGCGTCATTCAGTATGTGAATGAATTCCATGAGAATGTACTTGGTTTCTGTAATAATATCTACAACTCAGAAGGTGGTACACACCTGACTGGTTTTAAGACTGCTTTTACCGTGATTCTTAATAATTATGCCAGAGAGCTTGGAATCTTAAAGGAAAAGGATATCAACTTTACCGGTGCTGATATTCGAAATGGAATGACCGCTATAGTCTCTATCAAACATCCTGCACCTAGATTTGAAGGTCAGACAAAAACAAAGCTGGATAATCAGGATGCATCAAAGGCTGTATCCAAGGTAGTGAACGATGAAGCTGTTCTTTATTTTGACCGTAATCTTGAGAATCTGAAAAAAGTTCTTTCCTGCGCAGAAAGAGCAGCTAAGATTCGAAAGACAGAAGAAAAAGCCAAAACGAATATGCTGACAAAACAGAAATATTCGTTTGATTCCAATGGAAAACTAGCAAACTGTGAAAGCAGAAAGCCAGAACAGTGTGAAATCTTCATCGTCGAAGGTGATTCTGCCGGTGGTTCCGCAAAGACTGCGAGAAACAGGAATTTCCAGGCGATCCTTCCAATCCGTGGAAAGATCCTGAATGTGGAAAAAGCAAGTATTGATAAGATTCTTGCCAATGCTGAGATAAAGACCATGATCAACGCATTTGGATGTGGATTCTCAGAAGGATATGGGAATGATTTTGACATCACAAAACTTCGTTATGATAAGATCGTTATCATGGCCGATGCGGATGTGGATGGTGCTCATATCAGTACATTGTTGTTAACTTTATTTTATCGTTTTATGCCGGAACTGATCTATGAGGGTCATGTCTATATTGCCATGCCGCCGCTTTATAAGGCTATGCCTGCAAAAGGAAAAGAGGAATATCTCTATGACGATAAAGCTCTTGAGAAATATCGTAAGACCCATAAGAATTTCACCTTACAGCGATTCAAAGGTCTGGGTGAAATGGATGCAGAACAACTCTGGGAGACGACACTGAATCCTGAAACACGTGTTATGAGAAGGGTAGAGATCGAAGATGCACTTATGGCATCGAACATTACCGAGATGCTGATGGGGTCGGAAGTACCGCCAAGAAGAGCATTTATCTATGAACATGCGCAGGATGCAGAACTTGATATATAACAGGAGGAAGTATGGAAAGAACAGGAGAACAGATTATTCGTACAGAATACTCTGAGATCATGCAAAAGTCTTATATTGATTATGCCATGAGTGTTATCATAGCACGTGCTCTTCCGGATGTCCGCGATGGATTAAAACCGGTTCAGAGAAGAACACTTTATGATATGCACGAGCTTGGAATCCGATACGACAGACCATACCGTAAATGTGCCAGAATCGTTGGCGATACCATGGGTAAGTATCATCCACATGGAGACAGTTCTATCTATGAGGCATTGGTTGTTATGGCACAGGACTTTAAAAAAGGTCTTCCACTTGTAGATGGCCATGGTAATTTCGGTTCCATCGAGGGTGATGGAGCAGCTGCCATGCGATATACAGAGGCACGTCTTCAGAAGATTACTCAGGAAGCTTTTCTTGGTGATCTTGATAAGAATGTTGTCAACTTTGTTCCAAACTTTGATGAGACAGAAAAAGAACCGGAAGTTCTTCCTGTTCGTGTACCGAACCTTCTGATCAATGGTTCTGATGGTATCGCAGTAGGTATGGTTACAAGCATTCCCCCACATAACCTTGCAGAGGTTATTGATGCCGAGATCGCGGTGATCAAGAATAATTCCATCACTACCAGCGAGCTCATGCAGTATATAAAAGGCCCTGATTTCCCTACCGGAGGAATCGTTGTTAACAAAGATGAACTTTCTGACATCTACGAAAGCGGAGTCGGAAAGATCCGTATTCGTGGAAAAGTAGAAGTTGAAAAAGGGAAAAACGGAAAAGACAGTCTTGTTATCACTGAGATCCCTTATACAATGATGGGTGCGAATATCGGAAAGTTTCTGAATGATATCGTTGGACTGATCGAGACCAAGAAGACAACTGATATCGTAGATATCTCAAACCAGTCTTCCAAAGAAGGTATCCGTATCGTACTGGAGCTTCGAAAGAATGCTGATACTGACAATCTCATTAATATGCTGTACAAGAAGACCAGACTTGAAGATACTTTTGGCGTGAATATGCTGGCTGTTGCAGATGGACGTCCGGAGACACTTGGTCTTAAAAGGGTACTGGATCATCACATTGACTTTCTTTTTGATGTGAATACACGAAAGTATCAGACACTTCTTTCCAAAGAACTGTCAAAGAAAGAGATCCAGGAAGGTCTCATCAAAGCATGCGACTGTATCGATCTGATTATTGAGATCTTAAGAGGAAGTACCAGTCAACAGCAGGCAAAGGATTGTCTTGTTCTTGGAATCACAGATGGAATCAAGTTCAAGTCAAGAACTTCTAAAAAGCAGGCTGAACAGTTAAAGTTTACCGAAGCACAGGCAACAGCGATCCTTGAGATGCGTCTTTACCGCCTGATCGGTCTTGAGATTGCGGCACTTCAGAAGGATTACGATAATACTATTAAGAATATTGCGGCATATGAAGATCTCCTGAATCATTACGATTCCATGGCAAGACATATCATAAACGAGCTGAAAACATATAAAAAAGAATATGCCAAAACCAGACGCACACAGATTGAAAACGCAGAGGCGGCTGTTTATGAGGAAAAGAAGATCGAAGAGCTGGAAGTTGTCTTTCTTATGGATCGTTTCGGTTATGCACGTTGTGTAGATCAATCAGTCTATGAAAGAAATAAAGAAGCAGCAGATGCAGAGAGCAAGTATGTGATTCCTTGCATGAATACAGATAAGATCTGTATCTTTACCGATAATGGAAACCAGCATCTGATCAAGGTTCTGGATATCCCTTATGGTAAATTCCGTGACAAGGGAAAACCTATTGATAATTTCTGCAATTATGAAAGCAGTAAAGAGGTTATCATTTTTGCCCAGTCGTTGCAAAGAGTACGAATGTCTATTCTGATCTTCTGTACACAGATGGGTATGATCAAACAGGTGGACGGCGCAGAATTCGATGTTGCCAAGCGTACAATCGCAGCAACAAAGCTTGGTGAGAATGACAAGGTGATCTCTGTTCAATGTATGGGCGATGCGCAGACCTGTGTGTTTAAGACAGCATCCGGCATCTGTCTTAGAATTCCAATTAAAGATATCCCGCAAAAGAAAAAGGGAGCAGTTGGTGTACGTGGAATCCGGCTGAATGAAGACGACAAGGTAGAGGCACTGTATTATCCTGAAAATGATAACGAAAAAGTTATTATTTACAAAGAAAAGGAAGTACATTTAGATAAACTGAAAATAGCCTCAAGAGATACGAAGGGAACGAAGATCAGATCATGAATTTACTGACAATGGAGCACTTTTCAAAGGCTTTTACAGATAAAGTATTATTTGATGATACCTCCTTTTCGATTAATGAAGGAGAGAAGATAGGTGTAATCGGTATCAACGGCACCGGAAAGTCTACGCTTTTACGACTTCTTGCCGGAGAGGAAGAAACAGATACCGGAACAGTTACAAAAGGAAGGAATATCAAGATTCGCTTTCTGACACAGCAGCATCGTTTTCAGCCTGATATGACTGCCCTTGAAGCAGTTATGGAGGGGAATCGTACAGCTCACAATGCCTGGTCTCTGGAAAGCGAAGCCCATTCGATGCTAAATGAACTGAAGATCTATGATCACGATCAGGCAATGTCAGAATTATCCGGCGGACAGCAAAAAAGGGTTGCTCTGGCACAGGTACTTCTCGGTGAAGCAGATATTCTGATTCTGGATGAGCCTACCAACCACCTCGATAACGAGATGAGTCAGTGGCTGGAAGACTTCCTGAACCGTTTTCGCGGTGCCATCGTAATGGTAACACATGATCGATATTTCCTTGATCGTGTATCAAACAGAATCATTGAGATTGATAAAGGAAAGATATATACCTATCCTGGCAACTATTCTGAATTTGTCAGATTAAAAGAAGAACGCCAGAATATGGAGATTGCTTCTGAGCGAAAGAGACAAAGTATCCTTCGTACAGAACTGGAATGGCTGTCAAGAGGTGCAAGGGCACGATCAACCAAACAGAAAGCACATATTCAAAGAATAGAAGCATTGCAGGAAAAGAGTGCTCCTGTTGTGGATGCAAAGATAGAGATGAGTTCTGTAAGCACCAGAATGGGACGAACCACGATTGAAGCAGAGAACCTGTCAAAGTCATATGGATCACGTAACCTGTTTCAGGATTACAGTTATATCTTCCTTAAGAACGACAGAATCGGTATTATCGGAGAGAATGGCTGTGGTAAGAGCACACTTCTTAAGATCCTCACAGGGAATGAAGTACCGGATACCGGATGTGTTACGATTGGTTCTACTATTACGATTGGGTATTTTTCTCAGGATGCAACCGGAATGAATGAATCGATCCGTGTGATCGATTATATTAAAGAAGTCGGAGAATACGTAACCACTACTGAAGGAAAGATCACAGCTTCCCAGCTTTTGGAAAGATTCCTCTTTGAGGGTTCTCTTCAGTATGGAGTGATCGGTAAGCTTTCAGGCGGTGAAAGAAGGCGATTGCAGTTATTGCGTGTGCTTATGAGTGCACCGAATGTTCTGATCCTGGATGAGCCTACCAATGATCTTGACATCCAGACTCTTACGATCCTTGAAGATTATCTGGATCATTTTGACGGAATCGTTATTACGGTATCACATGATCGTTATTTTCTTGACCGAATCGTTCGAAGAATCTTTGCTTTTGAAGAGAATGGAAGGATCAGGCAGTACGAAGGAGGATATTCCGATTATCTGATTGCTTCTGAATTCAGAAAAGCACAGCAGGAAGAAGTAAAAACCGGAAAGAACAAAGTAGCGACTTCTCCTGTGAAAGATAAAAATGCAGGAAGAGAACATGAACAGAAACTGAAGTTCACCTTTAAGGAAAAGCGGGAATATGAAACGATAGAAAAAGAAATCGAAGAACTCGAAGAAAAGATTGCTGCCCTTGAAGATGAAATGATGAAAAACGCTTCCGTTTACGGAAAGCTCACCGAACTGACCAGAGAAAAGGAAGAAGCAGAAGAATTACTGCTGTATAAGATGGATCGTTGGGAATATTTAAGTGAACTTGCAGAAAAAATAGAAGCCCAGAAGTAAAATACCCCCTTGTTTTTCAAAAAAAAGGTGTTATAATACAAATGATAAATCAATAATTAGTAGCTTAGAATGAGTGGACGTGCAGTCCACTCATTCTTGTTATATGTTACTGTATATTACAGAAAGGCGATAGAATGTCAAAAAGAGAAGAATACGAACAGAAAACGGAAGCGATACTTCAGCCAATCATCGATGCCAACAATTTTGAGCTGGTTGATGTAGAGTACGTAAAAGAAGGTGGAACATGGTATCTCAGAGCGTATATCGATAAACCAGGAGGAATCACGGTGAACGATTGCGAACTTGTAAGCAGAGCAGCCAATGATATTCTGGATGAACAGGATTTTGTTGAAGACTCTTATGTTTTTGAGGTTAGTTCACCGGGTCTTGGCAGACCACTGAAAAAGGAAAAAGACTTCGCAAGAAGCATTGGCGAAGAAGTGGAAGTTCGTACCTTCCGTGCCATCGAAAGACAGAAAGAATTCTATGGAATCCTTACTGCATATGATAAAGATACAGTTACGATCGAATTAGAAGATGAAGAAAAAATGACAATAGAAAGAGCGAACATCGCTCTGATCAGATTAGCGTTTGATTTTTAGGAGGTAAGAAATGAACAGCGAATTAATCGAATCCCTGAATATTCTGGAGAAAGAAAAGAACATCAGTAAAGAAACTTTACTGGAAGCAATCGAACAGTCTCTCCTTCAGGCATGCAAGAACCATTTTGGAAAAGCAGATAATGTATCTGTAAGCATCAATTCCGAAACCGGTGACTTCAAAGTAATCGCAGCAAAGACTGTTGTTGAAGAAGTAGAAGATCCTGTAACAGAGATCTCCCTTGCAGATGCAAAGATGAAGGATTCCAGATATGACATTGGTGATATTGTGAATGTAGAGATCAAGTCAAAGGAATTCGGACGTATTGCAACACAGAATGCAAAGAATGTTATTCTTCAGAAGATTCGTGAGGAAGAAAGAAAAGTTCTTTATAATGAATATTACAGTAAAGAACGTGAGGTTGTAACAGGTATTGTCCAGAGATATCTTGGTAAGAACGTAAGCATCAATCTTGGTAAAGTTGATGCTATTCTGAATGAGAATGAGATGGTAAAGGGTGAGTCCTTCAAACCAACAGAACGTGTAAAGGTATATGTTCTTGAAGTAAAGGACACTCCTAAGGGACCAAAGATCCTGGTATCCAGAACACATCCGGAACTCGTTAAGCGTCTCTTTGAAAATGAAGTAACAGAAGTAAGAGAAGGCATCGTAGAGATTAAGTGTATCTCAAGAGAAGCCGGAAACAGAACAAAGATGGCAGTATGGTCTAACGATCCTGATGTAGATGCTGTAGGCGCATGCGTTGGTGTTAATGGAGCAAGAGTAAACAGCATCGTAGATGAACTTAAGGGTGAAAAGATCGATATCATCAACTGGGATGAGAATCCTGCTATCCTTATTGAGAATGCACTTAGTCCTGCAAAGGTTATCTATGTTGCAGCTGATAATGATGAAAAGACAGCTAAGGTAGTTGTGCCTGATTATCAGTTATCACTTGCAATCGGTAAAGAAGGTCAGAATGCACGACTTGCAGCAAGACTTACCGGATTCAAGATTGATATCAAGAGCGAGACACAGGCTATTGCAGCAGGTGATTTCGATGAAGATTACTATGAAGAGGAAGAAGAATTTTACGACGAGAATGGAGAATATTACGAGACTTACGCTGAAGAAGCACCAGTAGTCGAGGAATAATCGGGAGAAAAGATATGAGTCAGATCAAAAAAGTTCCAATGCGAAAATGTGTCGGATGTCAGGAAATGAAGAACAAAAAAGAGATGCTTCGTGTTATCCGCACTCCTGAGGAGGAACTTGTTATTGATACAACAGGTCGAAAAAATGGAAGAGGCGCATATCTTTGCTTTTCCACAGCATGTTTTGACAGAGCACGGAAGAGCAAAGGGCTGGAACGTTCTCTGAAGATGAACATTCCGGCAGAAGTTTATGATGGTTTAAAAAAGGAGATTGAACAGATTGAAACAAGATAAGATACTCTCTCTGATAGGTATAGCAACGAAGGCAGGAAAAACTGTCAGCGGTGAATTTTCCACAGAGAAAGCAGTAAAAGAACACCAGGCATATCTGGTGGTCGTTTCAGAAGAAGCTTCTGATAATACCAGAAAGAAATTTTCGAACATGTGTGAATACTACAAAGTGCCGATTTGTTTTTATGGTACCAAAGCAGATCTGGGAAAAGCCATGGGAAAAGAATTCCGTGCGTCCATGGCCCTCACAGACCAGGGACTTTCCGATGCAATTTTAAAGCAGGTAACGAAGGACTAACGGAGGTAAGTTTTATAATATGTCAAAAATGAGAGTATATGAATTAGCAAAAGAGTTAGGGAGAGATAACAAAGACGTTATAGATTTCCTTACAGGAAAAGGCGTCGATGTAAAGAGTCATATGAGTATAGTAGAAGATAATGATGTACAGCTTGTGAGACAGAATGTGCCAAAAGCAACACCAAAACCACAGGCAAAACCAGCAGCTGAAGCTGCAGAAGAATCCACAGGAGCAGAAGTTCCAAAGAAAAAGAAAAATATTTCAAGAGTATTCCATGGACAGAATAGCCGTACCGGTATTCAGAGTCCAAAAAGTATGAGACAGCCAGCTAAGAAACCTGCGCAGCCACAGGCAAGACCTGTACAGCCAAAGCCAGCAGAAGCTCCTAAGCCAGCAGCACCGGCTCCTAAGGCTGTAGAAGCTCCTAAGCCAGTACAGGCTCCAAAAACTGTAGAAGCTCCTAAACCAGTACAGGCAGCTAAGGCAGTGGAAGCTCCTAAACCAGTTGAGGTTCCTAAGACTGTAGAAGCTCCTAAAGCTGTAGAAGCAGTTAAACCAGCAGAAGCTCCAAAGCCAGCAGAAACTTCTAAGCCAGCACCAGCTCCTAAGCCAGTGGAAGCTCCTAAGCCAGAGCAGCCAGCACGTCAGGGACAGAATAACCGTTCTTATAATAATCAGAATGGTGAAAGAAGATCCTTTGGTGATCGAGACAACCGTAACCAGAACGGTGAAAGAAGATCTTACGGCGATCGTGATAATCGTAACCAGAATGGTGAAAGAAGACCTTACGGTGATCGTGATAATCGTAACCAGAACGGTGAGAGAAGACCTTACGGCGATCGTGATAACCGTAACCAGAACGGTGAAAGAAGACCATTTGGTGATCGCGATAACCGCAATCAGAATGGCGAAAGAAAGTCCTTTGACAGAGATAATCGTGGATTCAACGATAGAAGAAATAACTTCATGGATAAGGACAAAGACAGTGATAACAACGGACGTGATGGAAGAAACAATTCCCGTTCACAGGGAAGAAGTGGTTCCCGTGGTATTCAGCAGCCTGAGATTGCAAGCAAGCCGGTAACAAAAGAATCACGTATCAGAGCTGATAAAGAAAAAGATAAAGATAAGTACAGCAAGCATGATAAGTTCGACAGGGAAGAGAAGTCACAGGGACGTTCCGGACAGAAGAACAATAAGCCAAACAATGACAAGAAAGCCGGAAAGTTCATTAAACCTGTTAAACCTGTTGAAACTCCAGCTGAGAAGAAGGAAGATGAAGTAAGAACAATCACAATTCCTGATACTCTGACAATCGGTGATCTTGCAGACCTTCTGAAGGTTCAGGCATCAGCAATCATCAAGAAGCTTTTCATGCAGGGTAAGATGGTTACTGTGAACAACGATATTGATTTTGATACAGCAGAAGAAATCGCAATGGAATTTAACTGCATCGCTGAACATGAAGTGAAGGTTGATGTTATTGAAGAGCTTCTGAAGGATATCGAAGAATCAGAAGATGATCTCTCTACAAGACCTCCTGTAGTCTGTGTAATGGGTCACGTTGACCATGGTAAGACATCACTTCTTGATGCGATTCGTAATACTCATGTTATCGCAAAAGAAGCCGGTGGTATCACACAGCATATCGGTGCTTACATGGTTGAGATCAACGGTGAAAAGATTACATTCCTCGATACTCCTGGTCACGAAGCATTTACAGCTATGCGTATGCGTGGTGCTAACTCCACAGATATCGCAATTCTTGTAGTTGCTGCAGATGATGGTGTAATGCCTCAGACAATCGAAGCTATCAGCCATGCAAAGGCTGCAGGTGTAGAGGTTATCGTTGCAATCAATAAGATTGATAAACCGGCTGCAAACATTGACAGAGTTAAGAAAGAACTTGCAGACCATGAACTTATTCCGGAAGACTGGGGCGGATCTGTTCCATGTGTTCCTGTTTCGGCACATACTCATGAAGGTATTGATGATCTGCTTGAGATGGTTCTCTTAACTGCAGAAGTTATGGAACTTAAGGCAAATCCTGACAGAAAAGCAAGAGGTCTTATCATCGAAGCTCAGCTTGATAAAGGAAAAGGTCCTGTTGCTACTGTTCTTGTACAGAAGGGTACACTCCATGTAGGTGATATTGTAGCAGTTGGTTCTTGCTATGGTAAGGTACGTGCCATGATGGATGATAAGGGAAGAAGAGTAAAAGAAGCAACACCTTCTACTCCTGTAGAGATCCTTGGTCTTTCTGACGTACCAGGCGCAGGTGAAGTATTCATTGTATGCGACAGTGAAAAGGAAGCAAGAAACTTTGCAGAGACATTCATCAGCCAGAACAAGGAAAAACTGATTGAAGAGACAAAAGCAAAGATGTCTCTGGATGATCTGTTCAGCCAGATTCAGGCAGGTAACTTAAAAGAACTGAACCTGATCGTAAAAGCAGATGTTCAGGGTTCTGTAGAAGCTGTAAAACAGAGTCTCCTTAAGCTTAGCAATGAAGAAGTAATTGTTAAAGTTATTCATGCAGCAGCAGGTGCAGTTAACGAATCAGATGTAAGTCTTGCATCTGCATCTAATGCAATCATCATCGGTTTCAATACACGTATTGATCCGGGTGCAAAGACTACTGCTGAGCAAGAAGGCGTTGATATCAGACTGTATCGTGTCATCTACGATGCAATCAATGATGTGGAACACGCTATGAAGGGCTTACTTGATCCTATCTTTGAAGAGAAGATCATCGGTCACGCAGAAGTTCGTCAGACATTCAAGGCATCA
This sequence comes from Marvinbryantia sp., assembly GCA_045598185.1. Classification (GTDB taxonomy): domain Bacteria; phylum Bacillota; class Clostridia; order Lachnospirales; family Lachnospiraceae; genus Marvinbryantia. The sequence continues at coordinate 14,262 of JAZLLO010000064.1, read as the reverse complement.
GGCGTTGGAACGATCGCTGGTTCTTATATCCTTGATGGTGTATTCCAGAGAAACTGTTCTGTACGTATCAGCCGTGAAGGCAAGCAGATCTATGAAGGAAGCCTTGCTTCTCTTAAGAGATTCAAAGATGATGTAAAAGAAGTAAAGACCGGTTACGAATGTGGTCTTGTATTTGAAAAATTCAATGATGTCAAGGAATTTGACCAGGTAGAAGCATATATCATGGTTGAAGTTCCAAGATAATCATAAACCTGGAGATAAGATGAGAAAAAACAGTATTAAAAATACACGAATTAACAGTGAAGTGTTAAGAGAACTTGCCAATATTATCCGTGGCGAGATCAAAGATCCACGCATCAATCCAATGACAAGTGTTGTTTCTGTTGAAGTTGCACCAGATCTTAAGACCTGTAAAGCATACATCAGTGTTTTAGGTGATGAAGAATCACAGCAGAAAACTCTGGAAGGATTAAGAAGTGCAGTTGGATATATTCGAAGAACACTCGCAAAGAACCTGAATCTTCGCAATACACCGGAGATCCGCTTTGTAATGGATCAGTCTATTGAATACGGTGTACGTATGTCAAAGCTTATTGACGACAATCATGTGGAAGATTCTCAGGAGGAATCCGATGATTAAAGTAAACAGAATAGATTCTGTTGTACAAGGGATAAAAACAGTCGCTATATCCGGTCATATCAGACCGGATGGCGACAGTATTGGATCCTGCCTTGGAATGTATCATTATCTGAATGATAATTTTCCATGGCTTGAAAAGGTAGATGTATATCTGGAAGCAATTCCGGAATGCTATTCTATGATCAATGGAATAGAACAAGTGAAACATTCCTGTGAGGAAGATATTGCTTATGATCTTTTCCTTGCCCTTGACTGTAGTGAATACGGCAGACTTGGTGATGCAGCAAAGTACTTTGACAGCGCGGCAAAGACAATTTGCTATGATCATCATATAAGCAATTCTGGATATGCTAACGAGAATTATATTGATGCTGATATCAGTTCTGCATCAGAACTTGTTTATCATACAATGGAACCGGATAAGGTCTCAAAGAATGCAGCACAGGCAATCTATATGGGTATCGTCCATGACAGCGGTATCTTCATGTATAGTTCAACTTCTCCACTTACTATGGAGACTGCAGCTGCTTTAATGAGAAAAGGCATCGATCATACAAAAATCATTGACATTACTTATATGCAGAAAAGCGATAAACAGAATCGATTGATGTCAAAAGCAATCCTGGACAGTCACCTGGTATTTGACCAGAGATGTATCGTAGGCTGCATAAAAAAAGAAACGCTTCAATTCTATCAGGCATCGCATGCCGATCTTGGTGGTATTGTTGGTCAGCTGCGTAATACTACGGGAGTAGAAGCAGCAGTATTTTTTGAGGAGACCGAAGAGAATAGCTATAAGGTTAGTATGCGTTCGAAAAATTATGTGGATGTTCGAAGAATTGCAGAAGTTTTCGGAGGCGGGGGACACATCCGCGCTGCCGGATGCAGTATGACAGGATCTTATAACGATGTTCTGGACCGTGTACTCAAAGAGATTGAAAAACAGATTTAAGGACCGAAAGTATTCATGATACATGGTATTATCAATATATATAAAGAAAAAGGATTCACCTCTCATGATGTTGTAGCTAAGATGCGTGGGATCCTTCATCAGAAGAAAATAGGTCATACAGGGACACTTGACCCGGATGCGGTTGGTGTCCTTCCAGTATGTCTGGGGGCAGGAACAAAACTCTGTGATATGCTTACAGATAAAGATAAGGTATATCGTACAGTTATGCTTCTTGGAAAGGAAACAGATACGCAGGATATTTCAGGGAACATCCGGAAGGAAGCAGAAGTTTCTGTATCTGAGGAAGAAGTGCGATCAGTAATTAATGGATTCATTGGTAATTATGATCAGATTCCACCCATGTATTCCGCTCTGAAAGTGAATGGGAAAAAGCTTTATGAACTTGCAAGAGAAGGCAAAGTAGTGGAAAGAAAAAGCCGTCCTGTAATGATACATGACATTCAGATAGAACAGATAGATCTTCCGCGTGTTACGATGCTTGTGCATTGCTCCAAAGGAACCTATATCCGAACATTATGTCATGATATCGGACAGAAACTCGGATGTGGTGCCTGTATGGAAAGCCTCGTCAGAACTAAGGTCGGAGTATTTGATCTGAAGGATAGCATTCCTTTATCTAAACTGGAAGAACTGGCAATAAATGAGGATGAACTTCAGGATTATGTAGTTTCTGTAGAGACTACATTTGAAAAGTATCCGAAAGTACAGATTCGTCCGGAAGTAGAGAGACTTCTTTTAAATGGGAACGCACTCGATCCGGAACATCTTCTTCAAGGTGAACTCATTGTGAATATACCTGTTCGCTTATATGATACACAGGGTGGCTTCTGTGGTATCTATGAATATGATAAAAAGAAAAAAAGATATCAGCCGGTAAAAATGTTTCTGGAATGCAGAAATAAAGACTAAAGGATGACAGATGAAATATATAGAAGCTTTTATGGATATTGAATTGAACAGGGATACGGCAATTGCTCTCGGTAAGTTTGATGGTGTTCATCTTGGACATCAGAAGCTTATTCATAAGATATGTGAAAAAGAGGGACTTGAGAGTGTTGTGGTAACTATCTGGCCGAATCCTGAAAAGCCTGCATTATTAACACTGGAAGAAAAAAAGAAGATTTTTCGCGATATGGGTGTTTCCAGCTGGATCGATTTCCCGTTTCTTCCAGAGATATCCGGTATGGAACCGGAAGTATTTGTCAGAGAGATTCTTGTAAAGCGTCTGAAAGTAAAATATCTGGTCGTTGGTACCGATTATCATTTTGGTCACAACCGTAAGGGTGATGTGACTTTGCTGCAGAATATGCAGGAGGAATGTGGTTTTACTCTTGAGATCGTTGAAAAAGAAACTTATCAGGGAAGAGAGATCAGCAGTACTTATATAAGAGAAGCTTTGGAAGCAGGAGATATGGAATTAGTAAACAGATTACTTGGTTATCCTTTTTCCGTTCGTGGCGAAGTACTGCATGGAAGAAAGATAGGACGGACTCTTGGAATGCCGACAACGAATCTGATACCGTCCGCCAGAAAACTTCTTCCGCCAAACGGAGTTTATGCTACAAAGACCATTCTGGAGACTGGAGAATATCCTGGTATTACCAATATAGGATATAAACCAACGATTGGTGAGTATTTCCGTGGAGTTGAAACTTATATTTTTAATTTTGACAGTGACCTGTATGGGAAGACTATAGAGGTGCAGCTTCACTCTTTTGAAAGAGAAGAGCGCAAGTTTGAAACAATTGAAGAATTAAAAGAGCAGATGCATTCTGATATCAGATTCGGCAGATTATATTTTGGTGGTGAAGATAATGTTACCAGCTAGCTGTATTTTAATCCTTCTTGGAGGCCTTTGCTTACTTGGAGGAAAAGTCTGGCAGATATTTATCTTAAAAGAAGAACAATATAAAGGAAAAGCGGTGGGGACTGTGGCAGAAGTGATAGCCGGCGAACCTGACAAAGCAGGTATCCTTGCAGGTATTCACGATTATTATTATCCAATCATCGCATTTTATGCCGGAGGGCATTTATATAAACTGAAATATCATAAAGGAAGCAATCCATCGATTTTTCAGATACGACAAAAAGTAAATGTCTGTTATGATGAAAAAGACCCGACAAGGTTTGAAATCTACACACGAAAGAGATCAACAACACTTGCCATAACCATGTATTATCTTGGATTTGTGTTCTGTTGTGTTGGCGGAATATTATTTTTATTATTTGCAACAAGATATTGACGAATAATAAAGGATATGTTATAGTATCTCGGTGTGAAATACTAGCCAACACTCAGGAAACGGAGACTCCGACCATTCCTTGGTGTAGGGCGATTATTTATTATTAAGGAGGAATTTATCATGATTTCAAAAGAAAAGAAACAGGCTATTATGGCTGAATACGGACGTAAAGAAGGCGACACAGGTTCTCCAGAAGTACAGATCGCTGTATTAACAGCAAGAATCCAGGAGCTTACAGCTCACCTTCAGAACAATCCTAAGGATCATCATTCAAGAAGAGGTCTTCTTAAGATGGTTGGTCAGAGAAGAGGTTTACTTGCATACCTTAAGAAAACTGATATTGAAGGATACCGTGCTTTAATTGCAAAATTAGGAATCAGAAAATAATTTTTACACGGGGACGGTTTTTCCGTCCCCATTTTTTGAGGAAAGTTTTTCTATCAACGATTGCGGCATAGATGCCCGAGACCACTGAAAAGGGAATTGCATTACCGGAGTTCTTTTTTCAGTCGTTTCGGATGATATATGCCGTATCACTACAACATAATGAGTATAAAGGAGAATAAGGCATGTATAAGAGTTATACTATGGAGCTTGCAGGCAGAACACTTCGTGTTGATGTCGACAGAGTTGCAAAACAGGCAAATGGTGCTGCACTTATGCACTATGGTGATACAGTAGTACTTTCAACAGCTACTGCATCTGACAAACCAAGAGAAGGAGTAGATTTCTTCCCACTTAGTGTTGAATATGAAGAAAAGATGTATGCAGTTGGAAAGATTCCTGGAGGATTCAATAAGCGAGAAGGTAAGGCATCTGAGAATGCTATTCTGACAAGCCGTGTTATTGACAGACCTATGAGACCTCTGTTCCCAAAGGATTATAGAAATGATGTAACACTGAACAACCTCGTTCTTTCTGTTGATCCTGATTGTGCACCAGAGCTTACAGCTATGCTCGGTTCCGCAATCGCTACTGCAATTTCAGATATTCCATTTGATGGTCCTACTTCTACAACACAGGTAGGTCTTGTGAATGGTGAATTTGTATTTAATCCAAACGCAGCACAGAAAGCAGTTTCTGATCTGCAGTTAACAGTTGCTTCTACAAGAGATAAGGTTATCATGATCGAAGCTGGTGCTAACGAAGTACCGGAAGCTAAGATGATCGAAGCAATCTTCGCAGCACATGAAGTAAATCAGCAGGTTATCGCATTTATCGATACTATCGTTGCTGAATGTGGTAAGGAAAAGCATTCTTACACAAGTTGTGCAGTTCCTGAAGAACTTTTTGCTGCGATCAAAGAGATCGTAACACCAGATCAGATGGAAGTTGCTGTATTCACAGATGATAAGCAGACAAGAGAAGAGAACATTCGTCAGATCAAGGATAAGCTTGCAGAAGCTTTTGCTGAGAAAGAAGAATGGCTTGCTGTTCTTGATGAAGCTGTTTACCAGTATCAGAAGAAGACTGTACGTAAGATGATCTTAAAGGATCACAAGCGTCCGGATGGTCGTGCTATCAATCAGATTCGTCCACTTGCTGCAGAAGTAGATCTTATTCCTAGAGTACATGGCTCTGCTATGTTCACTCGTGGACAGACACAGATCTGTAATATTACAACACTTGCACCACTTTCTGAAGCACAGAAGCTTGATGGTCTTGATGTTGCTGAGACAAGCAAGAGATATATGCATCATTATAACTTCCCAAGCTACTCTGTAGGTGAGACAAAGCCTTCAAGAGGACCTGGACGTCGTGAGATCGGTCACGGTGCTCTTGCAGAACGTGCACTTGTACCAGTTCTTCCATCAGAAGAAGAATTCCCATACGCTATCAGAAGCGTATCAGAAACATTTGAATCCAATGGTTCAACATCTATGGCTTCTACCTGTGCCTCTTGTATGGCACTTATGGCAGCCGGTGTTCCAATTAAGAAGATGGTTGCAGGTATCTCCTGTGGTCTTGTTACAGGTGAAACAGATGACGATTACATCGTTCTTACTGATATCCAGGGTCTGGAAGATTTCTTCGGTGATATGGACTTTAAGGTAACAGGTACACATGATGGTATTACAGCAATCCAGATGGATATTAAGATCCATGGTCTTACACGTGCTATTATTGAAGAAGCAATTGCAAGAACAAGAGAAGCTCGTCTTTATATCATGGATGAAGTTATGTCAAAAGCAATTCCTGAACCAAGAATGTCAGTGAATGAATATGCTCCAAAGATTATCCAGATCAATATCGATCCTGCTAAGATCGGTGAAGTTGTTGGTCAGAGAGGAAAGACTATCAACGCGATCATCGAACAGACTGGTGTTAAGATTGATATTACTGATGAAGGTGCAGTATCTATCTGTGGTACAGATAAGGAAGAAATGGCTAAGGCTATGGACATGATCCGTATCATTACTACAGAATTTGAAGCTGGCCAGGTATTCACAGGTAAGGTTATCAGCATTAAAGAATTTGGTGCATTCCTTGAGTTTGCTCCTGGAAAAGAAGGTATGGTTCATATCTCTAAGATTTCCAAAGCAAGAGTTGACAAGGTAGAAGATGTACTTAGCCTTGGCGATGTTGTTAAAGTTGTTTGCCTTGGAAAAGACAAACAGGGCAGAATCAGCTTCAGCATCAAAGACTGCGAACAGTAATTAGTTTTTAAGATCCCGATAGACTGTATCTGTCGGGATCTTTGTTTATGAAGTTAATATTGACTTTTTTTATTTAAAGTGCTAAATTTATTACATATAGAAATAGATTAAACCGTTGAAAAAGAATAGTAAACTGATGCGTGATATTTCAGAGAACTGCAGGTGGTGTGATTGCAGTATGGATCCGCAGTTGAATGGACTTTTGAGGACCTTCTGAACAATTATCTGACTTAAGTAGGAAGTGTCGGGAACCGAACCCGTTATCAATCAGGAGTGTATGATCGTACATGCGAAAGGGAACGTGAATCGTTAATTTGAGTGGTACCGCGATAATAACATGTTTATTACCGTCTCAGGCAATAGTCTGAGGCGGTTTTTTGTTTCCATTATTTTAGTCCATATTCTTTCAACGTATTAAAGAAAAGGAGATTTATCATGAAAAAATCAGTATTATTTGCAATGACAGTTGCAGCAATCACCACAATGGCTCTTACAGGAACAGCTATGGCAGAAGGAGAAGAATACAAGGTAGCAATCGTTCAGTATGTAGATGATGCTTCTCTTAACCAGATTACAGAGAATATCGAAGCTGAACTTGATAAAAAGGGTGAGGAACTTGGTGTTACTTTCTCTTATGCAGATTATTTCCAGAATGCACAGGCTGATTCAGCTGTATTAAACCAGATCTCTGCTGATGTTATCGCAGACCAGGTAGACTGTATCGTTGCAATCGCTACACCAGTAGCTATGGTTATGCAGGCTGCTACAGAAGATAATCCTATTCCAATCGTATTCTCAGCATGTTCTGACCCTCTTGGTGCTGGTCTTGTTGCTTCTATGGAAGCTCCAGGTGCTAACATTACCGGTACATCTGACGCACTTGATACAAACACAATCATGAAGCTGATCACAGCTGCAAATCCAGAGATCAAAAAGCTTGGTCTTCTTTATGATACAGCTCAGGATTCTTCTACACAGGCTATCGCTGATGCAAAAGCTTTCTGTGAAGCAAATGGTATTGAATATGTAGAAAAGATGGGATCTACAACTTCTGACGTTATGCTTGCGGCTGATTCTCTTATCGCTGAAGGTGTAGAAGCAGTATTTACTCCAACTGATAATACAATCATGACAGCTGAACTTTCTATCTACGAAGCATTCAACGAAGCTAAGATTCCACATTATACAGGTGCTGACTCTTTCGCTCTGAATGGTGCATTCTGTGGTTATGGTGTTGACTATGCAAACCTTGGTACTGTAACAGGCGATATGGTTGTAGAAGTATTAACATCTGAGACACCTGTAGGGGAAATCCCTGTTGCTACATTTGACAATGGTATTGCAACAGTTAATACAGAAACTTGCGAAGCAATTGGTCTTGATCTTGAGACAATCAAGAGTGCATTCTCTGAATTGTGTACACAGTTTGTAGAAATTCAGACAGCAGAAGAGTTCTAATTCTATTTTAATCCTATAATTAATATCAGAAGAAATTCATTAGATTAAGGAGTTACTAAATGGCAAGCTTATTACCAGTTTTCCAAAAGGCACTGGAACAGGGATGTATCTATGGTATTATCGCCTTAGCGTTATTTCTCACTTATTCCATGCTGAATGTTTGTGACCTTTCAACTGATGGATGTTTTACAATGGGAGCTGCTACCGGTGCGGTAGTAGCTCTTTCTGGGCATCCGTTTTTATCTTTATTTGCAGCTATTGGTGTAGGTATCTTATCCGGTTTTGTGAATGCATTTTTACAGACACAGATGAAGCTGGAAAGTATGCTTGCCGGTATTATTGTTAATACGGGTCTATATACGGTGAATATATGGATCATGGGTAAAGCCAACCTGAATATGAATACAACAGATACTGTTTTTTCCATGGCAAAAGATATAACAGCAGATACGCCTATTGCAGCATACAGTAAGCTTATCTTAGGTGCATTCTTTGTTATTCTGATAGGCTTCATACTGGCTAGATTCTTAAGAACACGTATGGGCCTTTCCATTCGTGCAACAGGTAACAACATCGCTATGGTAAAAAGTTCCTCTATCAATCCATCTTTGATGATCACGATTGGTCTTTGTATCGGTGGAGCAATGACTGCACTTTCCGGTTGTCTCATCGGACAGTACCAGAAGTCCGTTGATATTAATATGGGTACCGGTATGGTTACTGCAGCACTTGCATCTCTGATTATCGGTGAAACGATCTTCGGTCGAAAGAGCGTTCCGGTACGTATCATAGGAGCTATGCTTGGTTCTTTACTGTATCGTGTTATCGTTGCCGCAGCGCTTAGAGTGAATATCGATGCCAACGCTATGAAGCTGGTATCAGCTCTTATTGTAGCAATTGCAATATCTATCCCTGCGATAAAAGAAAAGCTTGCGCTTCAGGCTACTAAACAGGCTGCAATGCGTAAACACAGAGAACTTTATGGTGCAAAGGAGGGAAGATAATATGTTAAAGCTGATTAATGTATCAAAGACCTTCAATAAAGGTACCGTAAACGAAAAAGTTGCCCTTGATCATCTGAATCTTGAGGTTCATAAAGGGGAATTCATTACGATCGTCGGTTCAAACGGAGCCGGTAAATCTACTACCTTTAATGCAATCTGTGGTGGTTTCTATCCGGATGAAGGATTCGTTGAACTGGATAATGAAGATATTACTTTTGTACCGGAGTATAGACGTTCAAAATATATCGGACATTTGTTCCAGGATCCTATGAAGGGTACTGCTCCGAATATGTCCATTGAGGAAAACCTTGCAATCGCATATTTACGAGCTTCAACGAGCAAATATGAATTCTTTAAAAGTGTATCTAAAAAAGATAAAAAGAATTTTCGTGAAAAGCTGGCACTTCTGAATATGGGTCTGGAAGATCGTATGAAGCAGCCGGTAGGACTGTTATCTGGTGGACAACGTCAGGCACTCACTCTTTTGATGGCCACCTTAATTCCACCAAAGGTACTGCTTCTTGATGAACATACTGCTGCCCTTGACCCTGCGACAGCAGATAAAGTACTTGACCTTACAAAAAAGATTGTTACAGAAAACAACCTTGCCTGTCTGATGATCACACATAATATGAATTCCGCACTGGAACTCGGTAATCGTACGATTATGATGGATTCCGGACGAATTGTACTTGATATCAAAGGAAAAGAAAGAGAAGGACTGACAGTAGACGGGCTTCTGGATCTCTTCAGCAAAGGCGCTGGAAAGAAGCTTGATAATGACAGAATTTTATTCTCGAAGATGAAATAAGGCATTGGGGACGATCCATCGTCCCCAATGCCTCTTTTTACTTAAAACAGATTCAGACAATCTAATGTTGCAAAGTAATCCTTTGGTGTCTCTGCACGGCGAATCATCTGTACAGATCCATCTTCCTTTAAGAGAAGCTCTGCTGAGCGAAGCTTTCCATTGTAGTTATAACCCATAGAGTATCCATGTGCACCCGCATCATGAATGAAGAGGTAATCACCTTTTTCAATCTCCGGAAGCATACGGTCTATAGCAAATTTATCATTATTCTCGCAAAGAGAACCGGTCACATCATACATGTGATCACAAGGCGCGTCTTCTTTTCCAAGTACTGTGATATGATGATATGCACCGTACATAGCAGGACGCATCAGGTTTGCAGCACATGCATCAGTACCGATATATTCCTTATGAGTATGTTTCTCATGAACTGCTTTTGTAACAAGGCCACCATATGGTCCCATCATGAATCGGCCCATCTCTGTATAGATTGCTACATCTCCCATACCTGCAGGAACAAGGATCTCATCATAAACCTTATGAACGCCTTCTCCGATTGCAATGATATCATTAGCTGGCTGTTCAGGACGATAAGGGATACCAACTCCACCAGAAAGATTGATGAATTTAATATGTACGCCTGTTTCCTGCTGAAGTTCTACAGCTACCTGGAATAATACCTTAGCCAGTTCAGGATAATAGTCATTGGTTACAGTGTTGCTTGCAAGGAATGCATGAATACCGAATTCTTTTGCGCCTTTTTCCTTAAGGATCTTAAAAGCTTCAGTCATCTGAGGTCTTGTAAGACCGTATTTCGCATCACCTGGGTTATCCATAATACCATTTGCCATCTGGAATACCCCACCTGGATTAAAACGGCAGCTGATCGTTTCCGGGATATGTCCGATTGTTTTTTCAAGGAAATCAATATGAGTAATATCATCGAGGTTGATGATTGCATTTAAACGATCTGCAAGGATAAAGTCTTCTGCAGGTGTATCATTAGAAGAGAACATAATATCAGATCCAGTGATGCCACAAGCTTCAGATAACATCAATTCTGTATAAGAAGAACAGTCACATCCACAGCCATACTCGTGAAGAATCTTCACCAGAATTGGATTCGGTGTAGCTTTTACAGCAAAGTATTCCTTGTAACCAGGATTCCATGCAAAAGCCTTGCGGATCTTCTCTGCATTTTCACGAATTCCTTTTTCATCGTAGATATGAAACGGAGTAGGGTAATTCCCTACAATTGCTTCAATTTGTTCTTTTGTAACAAATGGTGTTTTATTCATAATTGCCTCCAAGTTAAATTTTTATTATAATAATCCTAGAAAATACTTTATTCATTTAAAAAAGAAATGTCAATGGATTCAATTATTAAAATAATGAATGACATTGATTTCTAACTTTCGAATAAAAGGAGATTATATATGGAAAAGATACAGATTCGCTATTTATCAGATAAGATTGAGCATCTACGCTATATCGATGGGAAATCAGACTGGATTGATCTGCGCGCCGCAGAAGATATTGAACTGAAAAAAGGAGAGTTTCGTCTGATTCCGCTGGGAATTGCAATGAAGCTTCCAAAAGGATATGAAGCACATATTGTGCCAAGAAGTTCTACCTTTAAGAATTTTGGCATCATTCAGACCAACCATTGCGGTATTGTCGATGAATCATATTGTGGTAATGACGATCAGTGGTTCATGCCTGTATATGCCATGCGTGATACAAAGATCTGTATCAATGACAGAATCTGTCAGTTCCGTATTATGGAGCATCAGCCTGCAATCGAGTTTGAAGAAGCAGAGGCTCTGGATGGAGAAAACAGAGGCGGATTTGGGAGTACCGGAAAGGCTTAGAAAGGCTCCTGCAAGTTGACAGAAAACCAGAAAAAAGCTATACTAGTTAAGGTATGTTTACCTGGGAAGAAGGGTGAAAGTCCCACACAAGTCCGTTACTGTATAGTCAGATACCGATGACATATCAGGGCAATGTAACTGCGGCAACCGGTTCACTTGCTCACATAAAAGAAGACCGTTGTCATTTATTGACTACGGTTTTTTTGTGTTGCCTTAACCATTATTTTAAGGAGCAGAAAATGGAACATAAAACAGGTCTGGAAGATTGTTACGTAATAAAAGATCAGAAAAGACTGCAGTGTGGTTATACAACAGGCTCCTGCGCAGCAGGCGCAGCAAAAGCAGCAACACTCATGCTGCTTCTGAATAAGCCCATTACCACGATTGAACTTATGACTCCGAAGGGAATCTTATTGAATCTACTTCTGGAGGACGTTGAGATCGGTGATACTTATGTAAGCTGTGCCATTCGTAAAAATGGCGGCGATGATCCTGATGCAACCCATGGACTGCTGATCTATGCACGTGCCACGAAGAATGCTACACCCGGTGTTCATATCGATGGTGGAAAAGGTGTAGGAAGAGTAACAAAGCCAGGGCTCTGGCAGGCAGTAGGAGAAGCTGCCATCAATCGTGTTCCACGGCAGATGATTACAGAGAATGTTACAGCTGTGTGTGAAGAACTCGATTATGCAGAAGGTATTGATATTGTAATATCTGTACCAGACGGAGAAAAGATCGCCCAGAAGACTTTTAATCCAAGACTTGGTATTGTAGGCGGGATCTCTATTCTTGGTACCAGTGGTATCGTTGTTCCTATGAGTGAAGCTGCACTCATTGCCAGTATCAGACTGGAGATGCAGATGCGCCATGCCAATGGCAATGAATATCTAATCATTACTCCAGGGAACTATGGAGAAGATTTTCTCAGGGAACATGTGGAGATTGATCTTAAGAACTCCATGAAGTGTAGTAATTATGTAGGCGAAACATTAGATATGGCCGTAGAACTTGGAGTGAAAGGAATACTTTTTATCGCCCATATCGGTAAATTTATAAAGGTATCCGGAGGAATCATGAATACCCACTCCCGGCATGCAGACAGTCGTGCGGAACTGATGGCTGCACAGGCAATCAGAGGAGGGGCAGATCATGAAACCGCTGTAAGAATTCTGGATACTATCACAACAGAAGAAGCAATTGATATTCTGCAGGAAAAAGATCTTGTACAGCCGGTGATGAATGTCATTACGGATAAGATCCATTTTTATATGCAACATAGATGCAAAGGTGCTCTTGAGACGGAAGCTATCATCTTTTCGAATGCACAGGGATATCTGGGTGAGACGAAAGGTGCAGAAGATATGTTAAGTCACTTTATTGTTGCACAGAAATAACAAGCTTCTTCATAGCTATACTAGAATAAAACAAAAAACGGAGGGAATAGACTTATGGCAGGGAAATTATATGGAGTAGGAATCGGACCTGGAGATCCGGAACTTTTAACACTAAAGGCAGTAAGACTGATTAAGAATGCGGATGTAATTGCAGTTCCAGGAAAAGTAAAAGAGAACAGTGTAGCATATCAGATTACGATTCAGGCAGTACCGGAGCTGGCAGATAAGGAGTGTATCGCAGTGTATTATCCAATGTCAAAGGATCCGGAAGTTCTGGAAAGATGTCATACAGAAGCAGCCGATCAGATTGAAGAGTTCTTAAGGCAGGGAAAAGATGTGGCATTTCTGACACTTGGCGATACAACTGTTTACTCAACTTATATGTATGTTCATACAAAGATTCTGGAAAGAGGATATGAAGCAGAAATCGTAAGCGGAATCACTTCATTCTGTGCAGTAGCTGCAAGACTGAACATCGGCCTTGTTGAAAAAGCAGAAGAACTTCATGTAATTCCTGCTTCTTATCAGATTGAAGAAGCATTAAAGCTTCCTGGAACAAAGGTACTTATGAAAGCAGCAAGTAAGATCGGTGAAGTAAAGCAGATGCTTATGAAGTGTGATTATGACGTTGTTATGATCGAAAACTGCGGTATGCCTGGCGAACAGATCTATTACGGAGCAGAAGCAATTCCGGAAAATGCAGGTTACTATTCACTGATTATCGTAAAGGAGAAATAATACCATGATTCATTTTGTAGGCGCAGGATCAGGTGCTCCTGATCTTATCACATTAAGAGGAAAGAAATATCTGGAACAGGCTGATGTTATTATCTATGCAGGTTCGCTTGTGAATCCACAGCTTCTGGAATATGCAAAGCCAGGCTGCCAGATCTATAACAGTGCAAAGATGACGCTGGAAGAGGTTCTGGATGTTATGTTTGCAGCAGAAGAAGCCGGTAAGATGACGGTTCGTCTTCATACAGGAGATCCGTGTCTGTATGGTGCGATCCGCGAACAGATGGATGTTCTGGATGAGAAGAATATTGCATATGATTATACACCGGGTGTAAGCTCCTTTTGCGGAGCAGCTTCTGCCCTGAATCTGGAATATACTCTTCCGGATGTATCACAGACCGTGATTATTACAAGAATGGCTGGAAGAACACCGGTCCCGGAAAAAGAAGAGATTGCAAAACTGGCATCTCACC
>JAZLLO010000063.1:0-35603 GCA_045598185.1 Marvinbryantia sp. | reverse complement strand
AAACCACGAACCTCAAAGATGATCCGGGGGAGAACAAAAATGGAGCGGTTCCCGCTTGGTCCACTACTTGTCCCAGTCTGACCCGTCTCCAATGGCTCATTCCATATATTATTTAGCAGCTTCAAGAGATGATGTTAATGTATCTCCAAGACCGCCTACCTGTTCGTTGATGTCGCTGTAAAGTGATTTTACACCATCAAGTGCAAGTACTTCATCGAAGAATGAATCTTCGTATGTAATGATTGACATACCAGCATCTTCAAGGATCTTCTTGTTAGATGCATCGATTTCAGCAAGCTGTGGACGCATCTCAGCAAGTGCTTCTGTAACTGCCTGTTCAAGTGCTTCCTGGTATGCAGGATCAAGTTCCTGATATGCTGCTTCGCTTATGATGATCATGTTTGCGTAAAGGATGTGATTTGTACAAGCAAGAACTGACTGTACTTCGTTGAAGTTAGCTCCAACGATCGTATCAGCAGCATTTTCTTCTGCATCTACTGTACCATTCTGAAGTGCGATATAAAGTTCACCCCATGCAAGTGGTGTTGGTTCTGCACCGATTGCTGACCAGAATGACATATGGTTCTTGTTTTCCATTGTACGAATCTGAAGTCCGCTGAAGTCTTCGATTGAATTTAATGCTACATTTGCTGTTGTAAGACGATATGTAGCATTCTGAAGTGTACCAAGAAGGTGAAGATCTGCATTTACAAATCCTTCGGAAAGCTGAGCCTTGAATTCAGAATCAGCACCATTTAATACAGCATCGATTGTGTCACCACTATATTTAGAGAATACCATTGGTGAATCGAATACAGCAACTTCTGGAACAAAAGATACAACTGGAGCTGTCTGGCAAACTACAAGCTGGATATCATTAGACTGAGCCTGACGAAGAAGGTCTGCATCTCCACCAAGGTCTCCGTTTGGATGATAATCGATTGTAAGCTGTCCGCCTGTGATCTCATCAACCTTCGCTGCTACAAGTTCTCCAAAGATCTGACCTGCTGCGCCTTTACCTGTAGAATCCGCTCCGATCAGTTCAACTGGTTTAAGTTCAGAATAATCAGCAGCTGATACAAGTGTGCCCATCATTGTTGCAGCGATTGCTGCTGTCATTACAAGTGTTGTTTTTTTCATAAATATGTCCTCCATTTTATATTGAAATTTAATTATTTCCTACATAAGTCCCGGAAGGAATGTAGAGATTGCCGGGATATAAGTAATTGCAAGAAGTGCAATTACGAATGCGATGATAAAAGGGATTGCCATCTTCGCAATGGTCATTGGTTTTTCATCTGCAATATTACCTGCTACAAAAAGATCAAGACCAAATGGCGGTGTTGCAAGTCCGATAGAAAGACAACATACCAGAATTACACCAAAGTGTACCGGATCAACACCAAGTTCCTGTACTGCTGGTAAAAGAACAGGTGCAAGGATAATGATTGCAGGGCCTGTATCCATAACCATACCAAGAATCAGGAAGATTACAACCAGTACAGTAAGTACTGTGATTGGCGAATGGAAGTTATTCAAAATGAATCCTTCTACAACCTTTGTTGCTTTTGTAAGTGATAATACACGTCCAAATGCTGTTGCAAATGCAAGTACGAAGGCAAGTCCACCATATGTCTTAACAGCTTCTGCCAAAAATGGGATAAGCTCATTAAATTTAATCGTACGATAAATAAGTAATGATACAACAAGTGCATATACAACCGATACTGTTGCTGCCTCTGTTGGTGTAAAGAGACCAGTATAGATACCACCAAGAACGATTACCGGACAAAGAAGTGCCCAGAAGCTTTCACTAAAAAGCTTCATGAAACCTCTGTCTCTTAACTGTTTCATTCTGGAATCAATACGAACTCTGTCTTCACCATTCTTTCTGCAGTAGATAATCGCATAAATCATCAGGAATAAACCGATCAGGATACCAGGAACGATACCTCCAAGGAAAAGATCACCAGTTGAAACTCCTGTTGCGAGCGAATATAAAACAAATGGGATCGATGGTGGAATAATAACTCCAAGACCACCTGCTACGGCAATGAGACCCGCGCTCCACTTCTTGTCATATCCCAGTTCTGTAAGAAATGGTACACACATAGCACCTACCGCTGCAGTTGTTGCAGGACCTGATCCTGAGATCGCACCATAGAAAAGACATGTCAGAATAACAGCACATGGAACTCCACCTGTGAATCTTCCTGCAAAATATGCAAAGAAGTTAAACAGTTTTTTTGAAATACCACCCTTTGCCATGATAACTCCACCAAGGATAAAAAGTGGAACCGCAAGGATCGGAGTTGAATTGGCACCTGAGAATGTATTATTCAGAACCTGCGCAATTGAACCACCTTTTCCAAGAAACATGATCGGGGCAAGGGAGCCAAGCATCATACTTACACCGATTGGAATAGAAAGTACGATTGCAACAATGAATACAATAAATACGAGTAATGCAGCCATTATTCCATTCCTCCCTTCGCAATTTCTGCTTCTTTACGTGCATCTTCCATAGCAGTTTCTGCAGTGCTAAGTTCATGTTCATTGATGTGTTTTGTATGATAGTAGATCTGCTGGAATCCTCGATAAATTGCAAGAGTAAATCCAATCATCATCATACTATAGATGATCCACATCGGCCATCTCATTGCTGGAGAAAGTTCTCCACTTGACTTTATTCCACCAACTACAGATACCGAATAAAATGCCATGATCATCATACAGATGGTAGAGATGCAATAAACACTGATATTTAATACCTTCATAACCATCTCAGGTAAAATATCAAGAAGTGCAGTTACGCGAAGCATATTTCCCTTTTTCATTGTATATGGCAGTGAAAGGAATACACTCCAGATCCAGCAGAATCTACAGAACTCTTCAGCCCATGTAAGTGCCGGAATCCATGGAACTTTTCGGATTACTACCTGAAGGAAACTTACAAATGTTATTACGACAAGTAAAATCATCAGAAGCATTTCTTCAAGATGCTCATCCAGCCATTTTAAAGCTTTCATCTTATACCTCCTTATTTTCCTGCAAGGATATCAAGAAGTTCCTGACGCATCGCATCTACTGGAGCCTTCTTACCTGTCCACAATTCAATCTGTGCCGCACCCTGATATAAAGACATTGCAAGACCATTCATGATTCTGCATCCCTTTTCTTCAGCATTTAATAAAAACTGCGTTTTTGCAGGATTATAACAAGCGTCAAAATATAACTGATCTGCACAGATATATTCTTTTGGCATAGGAGTTGTTCCAATACTATTTCCCATCCCCACTCCGCTGGCATTGATCACCATCTGTGCTTCATGAACTTTTTCAAAATCTCCATAGGTCACAAACTCAGCAATAGGTGCAAAGTTTTCATTTATATCAGATACCAGTTCTTTTCCGGATTCTTCAATGATATCCATGATATAGATCTTTTTAGCGCCATAGTAAGCAAGGACAGATGTGATAGCTCTTCCGGCACCACCGCTTCCGATACAGAAAAAGACTTTATCTTTTACGTCAAAGTTCTCTTCCTCTGTAAGAGACTTATAAAAACCTATACCATCTGTGTTATACCCAATCAGTTTTCCATCCTCAGTCTTTACTACTGTATTGGAAGATCCCATCTTCTTACACAGAGGATCCAGTTCATCCAGATATTCCAGTACTTTTACTTTATTCGGCTTCGTCACTGCAAATCCAGCAAAATTCATATAACGAAGACCATTGACAACATCCTGCAGATGTTCATTATCTACTTCTGTATAAAAGTAGAGCATGTTCAGATCAGCGGCTTCATATCCACGATTCTGCATTCTTGCTGCGAATGACTGAGAAAGTGGAGTACCCAGAAGTGTAATCATCTTTGTGTTAATATCTACTGTCATTTCTAACTCCTATCAAAATACTCACATTTACGCTTGAAACACCTATCGCTTTAAATCGATAAAGTGTCAAGCAACGAAAGTTATTATATCACCGTTTCAGTTGCGTATTCCTTAAGTTTTTCTTAAGTTTTTGTTTTTGTGACCAGGAGTCAATAAAATAGGTTGAGCCATTAGGCTCAACCTAGATATTCCAGCATTTTTTCTTCTTCGAATTGATTTACATATAATTCATAATAATGACCACGTTTACGAATCAGTTCTTCGTGGTTCCCCTGTTCGATGATTTTTCCTTTATCTACAACGAGAATGATATCTGCGTTTCGTATCGTTGAAAGTCGATGTGCGACCATAAATGAGGTATGACCTGCCAGAAGTGTATCTGTTGCTTTTTTAATGAGCTGTTCTGTCCAGGTATCCACAGATGCAGTTGCCTCGTCCAGTACGAAAATCGAGGGATTGGCAAGAATTGCGCGTGCAAAGGAAATCAGCTGTTTTTCCCCTGTGGACAAGCGATTTCCCCCTTCTCCTGCATTCGTATCATAACCTTTTTCGAGTTTACGAATCACCTCATCTGCAGATACGATCTTTGCAGCTTCTTCTACTTCTTCATCAGTTGCATCAATACGTCCATAACGGATATTTTCACGGATAGAACCGGAAAACAGGTGTGGATTCTGCAATACATATCCCATCTGGCTGTGAAGCCAGAGCTGTGAACGTTCTCTGTAATCAACCCCGTCGATAAGAATCCTTCCAGATACTGGTTCAAAAAATCTTCCGACAAGATTTACAATCGTCGACTTACCTGCACCTGTTTCACCAACAATGGCAACAGAAGTACCTGCCGGAATCTTTAAAGAGAAATGCTCCAGGACATTCTCTTTTCCATCAGGATAGCAAAAAGTAACATCTTCAAATTCAATATCTCCACGGATAGATTCCCAGTTTTCTTTCTTTGGATGAACGGAATCTCCATACTTTTCAAGTACTTCTTCGGAATCTACAATGTTCGGTTTTTCTTCTAACAGTTTCACAATTCGTTCGATATTAGCCTGAGAAGAGATTACTTCTGAAAGAATTCTTGCAAGCTGTTGTACAGGCTCGAAGATAACGACAGCATAGGATAAAAATACCGACAAAGTACCGATCTGAATAAGCTGCTGTTGTACCAGACCTCCTCCTCTTGCAAGAACGAATGCTGTAACCATAGAGCTGAAAAACAAGATCGTTGGCATATAGATAGCTGTAAGCTTTGCAAGAATCATAGAACTATCTTTCATTCGTTCTGTAATCGTAAAAAAGCTCTGATTATTATATTCTTCTGTCTGCAGTGTTTTCGTCGTCTGGATTCCTGTGATACCTTCATTAAATGCATTCGTTATATCAGAATTCGTTTCTCTGATCTTTCTGTTCCAGCCAAGCATCTTTTTCTGGAAGAATACAGTAAGAACAGCAATAAACGGTGCAATCAGGATAATAATAAGTGCAAGCTTCCAGTTCATAACGAGCATGATGATAAATACACCGGTAACATATAGAAATGCCCAGAACATATCCACAAGGCTCCATGCAAGGACGGCAGCAATCTTCAGCGTATCACTCATAACTCTGGCATGAATATATCCTACCGGAGTTGTATTGTAATAAGAGAAAGAAAGATTCTGCAAATGTACGAACTGAGCACGTTTCAGATCTTTTCCCACATTCATTTCAATCTTTGTAGCTGCCCTTACGCTAAAATAGACACTGACTGCCTGCATAACAATAACAGCAGCATAAAGAACTGCAAATATACCGACACCCTGCAATGTTTCCGGTATAATGAAATGATTGATTGCATAACTCTGAAATAACGGGATTACCATATCGACCGCAGCAAGAAATATATTCAAAAGAAAAGTCGTTATAAAAAACCTTTTATAAGGTGCAAAAAAAGGCACCAGTTTCTTCCATATCTTGAGGTCAAAAGACTGTACTTCTTTTTCTTCCATTTACATTCCCTCCAGCAATAACTTATCGTCACGGTTCATCTGAATATCATATATCTTACGATAGGTTCCATCTCTTTCAATCAATTCCTTATGCGTTCCCGTCTCTTCCACTTTGCCATGATTTAATACCATGATCTTATGTGCTTCCATAAGCGTTGTTATTCTATGTGAAATCAGGATTACTGTTACATCTTTCATCTCCTGACGAAGTCTGTGACGAATCTTTGTATCCGTCTGTGCATCAACAGCTGATAATGAATCATCAAAAATCATAATCTTTTTACCGCCAAGCAACATACGGGCGATAGCGATTCTCTGTCTTTGTCCGCCAGATAAAGTTACGCCTCTTTCTCCTATTATAGTTTCATACCCATCAGGGAAAGACTCAATAGCTTCATCGATACATGCAATTCGTGCTACACGCTTTATCTCTTCAATAGATGCATCCGGCTTAGCTGCGGCTATATTCTCACGGATCGTTCTGGAATACAAAAATGGTTCCTGTAAGACTATACCTATCTGGGAACGCACCGTTTGAATCGACATGTCACGAATATCGATGCCGCCAATACGGATACTCCCATCTTCCAGTTCAAAAAGTCTGTCAAGAAGATGTACAAGAGTAGACTTTCCGCTTCCGGTACCTCCAAGGATGCCAAAGGTTTCCCCTTGCGGAATCTGAAAGTTTATGTCAGACAAAACTTTCTGTTCCTGATCATATGAAAAGGTTACATGGTCAAAAGAAACAGAACTATCCATAGGAATCTGTTCCTCTTTTTGCTCGGCCTCTTCAGCTGCATCCAGTATATAATTAATACGATCGAAAGATACACCTGTCTTACTCATCTCAGACAATACTCTTCCAAGACTTCTGATCGGCCATACAAGAGTTGTATTATAAGATGCAAACGCGATGAATTCACCGGTCGTGATATTCCCATGAACAGCTTCAATTGCACCAAATGCAATAATAAAAAGCACCTGTAAGCCGCCAATCAAATCACCAACCCCCCAGTAAAGACCGGAAACTGTTCCAAGTCTGATCCAAAGCTCGGCAAATTTCTTATTCTTTTCATCGAATCTGTCAATCTCAAACTGCTCTCTTCCAAAAGCACGTACAACTCTGACTCCCGTTGCATTCTCCTGAACAACGGTGGATAGCTCTCCCTCTGCCTCATCTGCAACCGTAAAGTTTTTCGCGATCAACGAATAAAAAATACCGGAGTATGCAACAATGACAGGAATAAATGCAAGCGAAATAAATGTAAGTCTGACATTCATACTGAACATCATGATCAGAGAAACTGCGATAAGAAAAAGGGTACGGAATACTTCAAGTACCTGCGTCATCATAAATGTACGTACTGTCTCAACATCTGCTGTACATCTCTGAATAATATCACCGGTTGAATTCTTACTATGCCACTTCATAGGGAGCTTCTGCACATGTACAAATAAGGTATCACGCATTCTTTTTGCAAAAGCCTCTCCTACCTTAGCTGTGTATACCCGATAGGTATAGATTGCAAGGACATTCCCAAGTGCTATAACAATAACCGCCAGTGCAAGCAGCCAAAGATGCTCTTTCAGATATCCAATACCATCCGTAATCAACACTTTATCTATCGTGAAACTGAAGATTCTCGGGATACAGGCATTCAGAACAGTAGATAAAAGAGAGCCCAGGAGAATAAACAGATAAAAACGATAGGTTCCTTTGGAAAACTGAAAAATCAAATGAAATCTGCTATGTTTCTTTTTCATATTTAACTAGTCCTTTTTCAATATAGTCTCATTCATACTACCTGTTCGATATCCCAGTAAATCCAGAGAAACATAAGTAAATCCCTGTTGTTTCAACTCTTCATATACTTTCATACGAATCTCTTCTTTCATGAAATATTCAAACTGTTCAGGTAATATCTCGATTCTTGCCATCATTCCATGAATCCTTACACGAAACTGTAAAAAACCAAGGCTCAGAAGAAGTTCTTCTGCTTTATCAATCATCTGGAGCTTCTCAGCAGTAATTCTCTCTCCGTACGGAAATCTGCTGGAAAGACATGCATAAGACGGTTTATCCCATGTCGGAACACCAAGTACTTTAGATATGTCTCTTATCTCCTGTTTTGTATATCCACAGATCTTTAACGGGCTTAAAACTCCAAGCTCCTTGATTGCCACAGCTCCAGGACGGTAATCCCCTTCATCATCTACATTAGAGCCTTCTACCATTACATCACATCCCTGATCCTTTGCAGCCTGTAAAAAGTTCTGAAACAATGCTTTTTTACAGATATAGCAGCGATTCTTAGGATTCTCTGCAAATCCCTCAATAGAAAGTTCATTCGTCTCACAGATAACCTGCTTCACACCAAGCTTCTCGCAATATTCTTTCGCTTCCCTAAGCTCACGCCCAGGAAAAGAATGTGATGCACCTGTTATTGCTACCACCTGATCTCCCAGCGCTTCTTTTGCAGCATATAAAAGAAAAGTAGAATCAACACCACTTGAAAATGCAACTGCTACTTTCCCAAGACTTTTTAAATATATTAATAGTTCCTGATATTTCTCTTCCAATTCTGTCATCTCCTATCTGCTCAAATCTTTGATTACCTCTCCTGCAATCATAAGGCCGGCAACTGCCGGAACAAAGGCAGTACTGCCTGGTGTTGCTCTTTTTCTGTTGCCAAAAGCGCCTTCTTCAGGCTCCGTTTCATCGGTAACCGGTAATGGCTTTATCGGCTGTTCATCAGAATATACAACCTTTAACTTCTTAACTCCTCTTTTTTTCAACTCCCGTCTCATTACTTTAGCTAAAGGACATACATCTGTCTTATAGATGTCGGTGACCTGAAATCTTCCAGGATCCAGCTTATTCCCTGCACCCATTGCACTGATGATCGGAATATTCTTTTCCTTTGCAATCATGATAAGAGCAATCTTTGCGGTAACTGTATCCACGGCATCGACGATATAATCATATTCATCGAAAGGAAACTCCTGCGCATTCTCCGGAAGAAAAAAACAATCATAAATTCTTACATCCACCTTTGGATTGATATCAAGCATTCGTTCCTTCATTACCTGTGTCTTATATCGTCCTATCGTAGAATGAAGCGCTATAATCTGTCTATTAAGATTTGTAACATTCACTGTATCATTGTCAACAAGGTCAAATGCCCCGACTCCGCTGCGAACCAAGGCCTCACAGACATATCCGCCTACTCCGCCAACACCAAAAACAGCTACTCTTTTATCCGCAAGACGATCAACTGCATCTTCGCCAAGAAGCAGTCCTGTTCTCATAAACTGATTATCCATAAAATCTCCTAATATCTATTCTCCATAATGCTCTTTTACCCAATCTTTTGTATACTGGATAAATCTGGCACATGCTTTAGAACAGCTTCTGATATCTGCTGTTCCAATACTGATCACGCGCTTCTGAGGCACATCAAACTCCTTACAACACACTTCATATGGAATATCCTGAAGTAAAAGCTTTGGGAATATTGCATAACCAAGCCCCTGGCTTACCATTGCCATAGCCGCGTAATCATTGTCCATGTTAAAAACGGTATTGGGTACTATTTTCCTTTTCTGGAAAATATCCTTGATACCAGTATGATTCTCATACTTCATACTGATATAAGGATAAGCTCCAAGCTGATCAAGCGGGAAAAATTCCTCATTCGCAAGCGGGTGATCCGGTGCAACGATAGCAAGGATCGGATCTTCCAGAAGTGGAAAAGCATCGATCTTTGATACTACTTTTGTAAGGAAAAAACCACAGTCCACTTCCCCGTTTAAAACCATCTGCTCTGCATGGACACTGTCTTCTTCAGAAATCAATTCAATCCTGATCCCCGGAAAATCCTGATGGAATCTGCGAATAATTCCAGGAATCCAGTGAACAGAGATACTGTCAAATATCTGAACACGAACAGTACCTCTTTCCAGATGTTTTATCTCATCAACAGCCTGTTGAAACTGATATTCCCAGGCATCCAACTGCTTCATATATGGAAGAATCTGGATGCCTTCCCGGCTTAACGATACCCCAGCACGGTCACGAATAAAAAGAGATAATCCTATCTCTTCTTCCATTGAACTGATAATATAGCTGATTCCTGCCTGCGTATATCCAAGCTGATCAGCAGCTTTACGAAAACTACCGCTTTCTGCTACTTTTAAGAATACTTTTGCATTTACTTTATCCATGTGTCTCGTCATACTCATCAAAGATATCACACAAAGCATGGATTGCATACTCATCTATCTCAAAACTGTTGGTCGGAATCAGCATTCCATGATCTGTGCAATTCTCGATGACAATATTTCCTTCTTCAATCTCTACTACAAAATCAATATCGGCAGTATCTTCAAAACATTTTTTCGAAATAGTGATCTTTCCGTCAGCTTTTTGTTCGCTGCCGTATGTATAGATATATGCTCGTTTAGTCTCTGTTTTCAGACTTACCACTGTCTTTATTTTTCCCATGAAGTTCTCTCCTTATTTTAATGGCAAGCATATTTTATCGGAATATAAACTATTTTTCAATCTTTGATTTCAGAGATAAGTCGCAAAAAAGAGTGCCACATTATCTGTGACACTCTCAAATTATAACCGTTTTCGTTTTCTATTACTCTGTCCAAAGAGTTCCGTCAGTGGATCTTGTCCATGTTTCGCCGTCGCCGTTATCTGTAAATACTTCGCCTTCGTCATCTACCCAGCCACCGCCTTCTTCGTGAAGGAAATGAGTACCTTCATCTGTTCCATCAGCTCTTGTTACACTGATATTAAGTACAGGTGTGATTGGAAGTTCGCCTGATGTCCAAAGTGTTCCATCAGAAGATCTTGTCCATGTCTCGCCGTCTCCATTATCCATAAATGCATCACCTGCATCATCTATCCAGCTGCCGCCTTCTTCGTGAAGGAAATGGGTACCTTCATCTGTTCCATCGGCTCTTACTACGCTTACATTCAACACTGGCTTAATTGGAAGTTCGCCTGATGTCCAAAGTGTTCCATCAGAAGATCTTGTCCATGTCTCGCCGTCTCCATTATCCATAAATGCATCGCCGTAATTATCTACCCAACCACCATCTTCTTTATGAAGGAAATGAGTACCTTCATCTGTTCCATCGGCTCTTACTACACTTACATTTACTACTGGCTGTGGAGTTGGCTGTGGTTCTGGCTTTACAGTTGAGATATAGTCAGCAGTTACGTATCCGTTACCACCATTGAAATCAATCTGATACCATCCGTTGAATACGCCATTTAAAAGGACATTACCTTTCACATGAACCTCATCACCATAAACTAATCCGCCAACAGGCTCTGCATCCAGACCATTTTCTGATCTGACATTTAATTCACTTGCTACAACATAGCCTGTGAAATCATTCGCTTCGATGGAGTACTGGTCTTTTACGATCTCATGCTTTTCTTCCGCCGGAAGTTTAGAAACATCTACACTGGCATTACCAACTGCGGTTTTGATCTCATCCAGACTTTCCTGATCATCCGCATATCCATAGAATACAAGTTTTACATCCTTTGCAGTCTGTATCGTTTCATAGTATAATTCGTTCTCTGCACCAACTTCAATATCCTTAACCGGTTCACCCTTTGCATAATGCTCAAATAAGATAAAATCACTTCCGTTACTGAATGCTGCACACGCGCCATCATACTTTACCTCTTTCCAGCTGGAATTAGGAAGGTAGATAGTAACTACTCCATTTGCTGAGTGCGCTTCTTTTGGCATATTAGGAAATTCGTCATCAGCATGTACACTACCTGTAATCAGGCATGACATTGCAGTCAATGCCAAAAGTGGTTTAACTAATTTTTTAAACATATGTACCTCCATATATATTCATTCTAATATTATAATTTTACAATTTAAGGGCACTCGTGTCAAGAGTGTCCAATGTAATCGTTTTTAATTTGATTCTGGCTGATCATGGATAATTGTACCATCATGCATCTGCATCGCTCCATCTGCAATACCAACGCATTCAAAACCATTCATATCGATAACACGACCATCCTTTAACACATTCACCTTTATCGTAGAACCATCTGACAGATATCTTTCATCTGTATGATCAATGAGATTATTGATAGCGCTGAAATCCAAAGCTTTTTCTATTGGCCATACATCATAGTAACCTTCTCCGCCCTGGATAATAAAATCAAACTCATGAGCCTTTGCTCCATTAATAGTACCTTCAAAATGAATAGTGCCGCTTGGGAATATATCATTATTATCCTTGTCTTTTTCAGGATGAATACCGATACCAATTGAATATGGATCACCGTCTGAGTCATCGGCGTTTATCTTTCTGATCTTTTCCGGATCTGACATAGTATAGCTATAGCTCTCATCTGTATTCAGCGGGAGACGAATAAACAGCTTGTGAATATCGCCATCATCGTCCTTCTCTATCTCAATCTGTGTCTTAGGCGCATAATTCTGTACCTTGCTTCTTTCGTAATAAGCAGTACCTGAACCGCCATCTTCGTAAGGTACAACAGCATCAGACCATCCAGTATCAGCGCCTTTTCTTAAGACATTATTATTCGTCTCAATAATAGAACCTGCAGGTAATGTCGCAACTACTTTATCTTCATCGTTGATGTATTCCTTAAACTGAACATCCTCCATACAGATAACTTTATGTGGGTTCCATTCATTGGAAGCATCTGGATCTGCATTCATTCCTTTTCCATCATTTGCCATAACAGGCATAATACTAAATGCTACCATAGCCGTTGCAAATGCCGCTGCTAATAATCTGTTTTTCATATCAAATATCTCCTTTCTAATGCATAAAGCATCTGTTTCATATCTTGTATATATTCATTATAACTATGAAATGGTTACTATTTGGTTACCATTTCATAATTTATCAGTTAAATATCTTTTATCGAAGGAAATCAAATTACGCAATAGCAAAAATCCGGGCTATTTGGAATAGCCCGGAGAAAGTGTATATTATATTTTTCTGCTGTTTTTCATCATCACATATCCTTCAAACAGGTCAAGATCTTCTTTTCTTGTGATTTTGATATTCGTCTGGCTGCCCTTTGCGAAGTAAATACGTTTTCCCATCTTATACATAAGTGTTGTTGTGTGCGGTTCAACTTCGTTAATCACACCAGTCTCAATTGCTTCATCGTATATATCCTTTATAAATCCATAGTTGAATGCATGTGGAGAATTCATACATGCAACTGTATCTCTATCAATATATTCTTCCGTATAATTATCCGGATCATCTACCGATTTTGTACTATGTTTCACTCCGGACAGAAGGAAATAATCGATCGTTGAGATTGCGTTCCCTTTTTCTTTGCAGACCTTTATACAATCAGTGATGATATAATCCTGGATGAATGGAGAAGCACCAAAATGCACAAGAATCATATCATCTCTTGAGATCTTATCAGAAAGGAAATTAATACCATTTAAAACGGACTCCTGAAAAGTATCTCCTCCGTCAGCAACCCATCTTACTTTGGTTAAACCATATGTCTCCACCATATTCTGAAGGTAGTCCTTCCAGGACTTGTGGCATACAATCTCAATCACATCTATATCAGGATGCTCCTGGAATACCTCAACGGTATAAGCAAGTACCGGCTTTCCAAGTACTTCTATAAACTGCTTTGGACGGTCGGCACCAACTCTGGAGCCTACACCGCCAGCTAAAATAACTGCTACATTCATTTTATTTTCCTACTTTCGAATCTCTATGAATACTCTGAGCGGCAAGAAGATCATCTACGCTGTCAATCTCACTCCATTTATGGCCATCTACATCGATACAGCTAAGCTGGAAGTTATGGAACATGATCATCTGCACCATAGAGTCCTCAAAGAAAAGATTATACATATTATTATTGATCATGTCATCCACTTCTTTCTTAAGAAGTCTTGATGAAACGGCATCAAGCTTTGTCAGACAGCAATATTTCGCATCAAAGTTCTCAAGCTTGCGACTCATAACCAGTACCTGACCATCTCTTGTAACGGTATTATATGCTCCCTGTTTTACGATAGATTTATCTACCAGGACATAAGGGTAATTGGTTTTTTTCGTAAGATAATTCTCTGTTATATAATCATCAAAGATTACATCACCATGAATGATTGTGACATCTTCTCTTTCAAGATAATCTCTTGCAAACCATAAAGAAGCAATCGAGTTCGTTGTTTCATAAAAAGGATTATGAACAAACTTTACATTATCATCCAGTAATTCTTCTTTGATCTTTTCTCCACGGAAACCTGTAACTACAACGATCTCAGCATTCTTATCAAAATAACGGATAGATCTTACAGTATGCTGAAGAACTGTCGTATCTTCATCAAGCATATAAGAGGTTTTTGGATATTGTAATGTAAGAGGATGGAGATTCTGCCCTTTTCCTGCAGCTAAAATAATATATGTCATCTATGCTTCCTCCTTATACATCTCTAATGCCAGCTTACCGTACTCAAAGGCATAATTATACCATAAATTCTGATGATGACCTACAGCCTGACCTTTTGATTCCTTCAGCATAGTCCAATGCAGATAGAACCATCCAGTGATAGCAATATAAGCATAAAAATGACGTTTCTGCTTCCTTGTAGGAGTACGTCTGAAGTAAGTAAAGAGAATACGGTCAACATCTTCCCTTGTATGCTCCCCACCGCAAATATAAGAACCAATGTCAAATCCCGGATCTCCATATCCGCCATATTCCCAGTCTATCAGATAAAGCTCATCCTTATTGATAAGGAAATTCACATCTCTCGCATCTCCATGGATATAGCAATTCGCAATCCCATCTGTTTTCGCAAGTTCATTGAGCTCATAAGCAAGATCTCTTAATTCGTCAAATCTTTCATAATTTCCGTAAAATTCCGGTATAATCTGTGCTTTGATCTCTTCTGCTTTTTGTATTACATCAAAATTCCATCTTACACGTGCAGGCACTTTATGAAGCTTCTGAAACAACATGACTGCACGAACCATATCATTCAGATCGTGATAATCAAAGTCTCGGTGCTCAATATATCTTGAGATACGCCACCCCTTTTCAACATCCATAGCGATAAGAGAATTATCAATACCTGCTTCTGTAACTACTGCCTGCATAATCGTTTCACGACCACGATCCACCAATGCTTCTGAGCCAAGACCTGGATGGCGATAGATATATTTTCCTCCATTATATCGGAAAGAAAGAACGATATTTGTCATTCCTGCCTGAACAGGTACTAATTCTTCAATATCATTCACACTGCAAGAGAATACTGTAGATATATTTTTTAATATTAAATTTCTGATTTCGGAAGTAAAGACTCCTCCGGTCGTCTGAATTGCATCCATTCGCAAATTCCTTTCTTTCTAAGCATTTTCAGGTCTTTTTATACAAGTAATCCTATTTTATAGGATTGTAGTATTTTTTTCAATCTTTTGATTCCATCAATTCTTTTAACCGTCTGATTATATGTCCCATCATAAAATAGATCGTTTCATAATGCATGTACTGTAGTATATTTTCATCAAACATAAACTTCAGATTCGCAGGGAACTCATCATCTGCAGCCCAGTATTGTAAGATTACAGGGAGGAATGGAAAAACCATCAGTCTGGCGGCAACATCGCCCTTCATAGAGAGTTTATCCCCATACCGTAAACATACGGATCTTAACTCCTCTGTTTTTTTATCGAATTCATCTGCTGTCTTCTGAAAAAGACTACCGCCTAAACCAGAGGAGTGAACCACACCTTTTAGCATATTGACGGGACAAAAATAGCCAGAAAGATGACTATCTTCCTTTGCATAACATAAGACATCATAAATCGTCATAGATTCATTATAATCTGCTTCTACTGCTGTAAAAAACGCATCTTCAGACCATTCTACTATACCATTCGTTCTTCCGATGCGATATCGGTGCCATGCAAAGTCGATATATATATAGTTATCATCATAGTCCAGACCATACTTCTGCATCATCTTTTCCTGATCATACTTTATAAATTCACCGCGCATCTGATCACGCATAATATTATAGTTTGAAACGCTCATGTTCATACCGATCCTCTCTTTGTGGTTCGATATGATTATATCGTATATTCCGGTTATCTACAAATACATGTTTGCAGAACATCATCTAATACAAAAAGGCTGCCGGAAAACCGACAGCCCATTATATTGCGCGTTATAAATTAAGAATAATTAGTTAGCTGCAACAAGACTCTTTGCAAGAGAAGCTGCGCTAGCTGCATCTTCTGAATATCCATCAGCACCGATCTCATCAGCGAATTCCTTTGTAATAGGAGCTCCACCAACCATGATCTTAACGTTGCTTCTGAAATCTTCTGCTGCGATAGCTGCAACTGTATCTCTAAGAGATGGCATTGTTGTTGTTAACAGAGCAGAAAGAGCGATGATCTTTGTGTCTGGGTTTTCTCTGTAGCATTCAATGATCTTCGCTGCAGGTACATCTACACCAAGGTCGATTACTTCGAAACCAGCAGATTCGATCATCATACCAACAAGGTTCTTTCCGATATCATGAAGGTCACCAGCAACTGTTGCAAGGATCAGCTTTCCGTTAGAAGCTGCATCTGCAGATCCAAGATGTGGTTTCAGAACTTCAACACCTTTTTTCATAGCACGTGCTGCTACAAGCATCTCTGGTACAAAGATTTCACCATTTTTGAACTTTTCGCCAACAACTGCCATTGCAGAAATCATACCTTCGTTAAGAATAGCTACTGGATCACAACCTGCATCGATTGCTTCCTGAACTGCCTTACCAACTAATTTTGCTTTTCCTTTTTCAACTAATGCTGCTACATCACTAATAGATCCCATTATCATATACCTCCGATTATTTAATTTATTGGGTGTTATAAATTTATATTATTGCAGGAGGGCTTCCGCAAACCACATCCTGCAAAATAAACATATTATATGATCTGACTTATCCTTACTTTACTGGTCCAATCATTCCGTCTCTGTATGCACTGATATAGTTCATGCAGAAATCATCATCGCCCATAAGTGCGATTGTTGCAAATAACAGACCTAACATATCTCTTTCGCCAAAGTCTGTATTGCAGTCTTTTGCCATAAGCTCTTCTGTGAGTCCTTCCAGATCATATTCATCATATTCATCCGGTTCGATCTCGATTGCACCTGTCTTAAGTGCAAGAACTGCATAAGAAGGAAGAACATACTTCTTATTCTTTTCATCAACCATTGCTTCGATCTCTTTAAGATCCATATCTGCAGTTACTTCTCCTTTGCTAAGAATTGCTTCTGTAGCCTGGATAAGTCCCATTAAGTCTTTATTCAATGGATCGAAGATACCGCTATCAAGTCCGCTGTAGATAGCAAGAATCGTAAATCCCTGATTAACAAGCTTACGAACAGGAAGATTGAATGAAATATTGGATACAGCTGCTGTAATATGAATATCCGGATACTGTTCACGAACAGTTGAGATAACTTCTTCGTTCATTGCAATTCCGTCTTCTGAAGTACAGAGCATCTCGATCAGTGGGTCAATGTGGATACGGCTTGGTGCAATACCATACTGCTTAGCTTTTTCCATCAGATTACC
Organism: Marvinbryantia sp.; assembly: GCA_045598185.1. Classification (GTDB taxonomy): domain Bacteria; phylum Bacillota; class Clostridia; order Lachnospirales; family Lachnospiraceae; genus Marvinbryantia. The sequence continues at coordinate 18,069 of JAZLLO010000063.1, read as the reverse complement.
GAATACTTTTAATCTGTCTGCTGCACACTTTGGAATACCTGTATCATCGCAAAGCAGTGCTGCTACTTCCCATTCTGTATCTGCAATCTGTGGGAAAATAACGTCACACTTGTCTCCTTCCATTGATACAGAGTTGATAAGACCTGGTCTCTTACAGTAAGAAAACACCTCAGCAAGTACTCTTGGGCTTGGGCTGTCTACTGCAATTGGAAGATCTGTTACTTCCTGAATACAATCAATCATCCATTTTAATGTTTCTACTTCTTCTGTCTCCGGAACTGAAGCACAACAGTCGATAAATGTTGCTCCAGCTTCTGCCTGTGCAATTGCTCTGGATTTGATCAATTCTGCATCACGATTTGCAATTGCTTCTGCAACAGATGGAATAGATCCATTGATTTTTTCACCAATAATAATCATGTAATTTTTCCTCCACTATATTTAGTTTTACCCCTATATAGTCACATCTATATATTTGATTTTAATGAATTTCTTTTTCATTTACAATTCGCAAATGTCTGAATTATTTTCTTCTTTTTCCTACACTTTGTAGGAAGGCTTTGATAAACATTAGACAGGGAAAAGTATCATCGCAAAAAGTCCTGTAATAATAACAGATAAGATCATTCTCTCTACCCATATGATCACCATATCCTTGAACTTGACCGGTACATCTGTTGCCATAAGGCAAGGTACAAAGCTGGCCAGAAAGATAATAGAAGATACCGGAATTACCGCCATCATATATCTTGTACGATTACTCCATTCTCCTACTGTAACAAGCAGAGCTGGAATCGTCACTTCGATAAAAGATACTGCAGCACCTGTACAGGCTGTGATTGCTTCTGCTTTAGGAATTGCAATTCGCATAAACGGATAGAAAATAAATCCGATGATCTTTATGATCGGTGTATAGGTATAGAGAATTACACCTGCTGTTGCAAAAAATGCAGTTCCCGATGCAACAGTACCAAGTACACCTAATGTTTCCTTCATAATATAACCGATTCTTTTTCCCAGAGAGTCCTGATTTTCTGCTACATCAAGTGCCTCTTTCAGAGCCTGTCGCAATATCCCTTCCTTTATTACAGGTTCCGGAACATATTCTGCTCCAGGATAAATCGCATCAGCGATCTTATTAAGCGGATAGATTCTTACTCCGATCAGACTTACCAACAATGTAATCAGGAAAGCGGTCCAGAAGTAAAGATTCCAGTAGCCTCTTTCATTTAAGCCAGTATTATTGGCAAGTGCCAGTAGAAATCCTACCGATACTGTAGAGAAGCTGGTTCCGATTACAACTGCTTCTCTTTCTGTCATTCGTCCTGTCTTATACTGGTCATTGACTGCGATATGTCCCACTGAGAAGTTACCAAGAAAGGCAGATACCATAATAACAGCTGCTCTTCCAGGAAGCTTAAATACAGGGCGCATTACAGGTCTTACCAGCACACCAACGAAATCTACCAGTCCATAATCTACCAGTAATGGTAAAAAGAGCGATGCGGCAGGAATTGAGATACATATCGTAACCAGAATACTATTCATAATAAAAGTACAGATGCTTTTATCTCCCAGTGAAGAAACCGGCATGAAGAACCATCCCATAAATCCCGGATACCATCCAAGATAAATCTCGCACATAGCAAAACAAAGAAGAATAAAACCTATGATCTTAAATATCGCAAATACTGCTGCAACTTTCGTTGTATGCCAGAATTTACCAGGCCTCAGCAAAAACAGATCCACAATACTATACACACCTATCATCCATACGATAAACGGCATTGTTTTAAGATTACCTGTGAATAATGCTGCTTTCACGAAATTCGTCAGATGTGACACGATCACATTTGACTGTGCTGCAACCATTCCCCATTCCCACGGGCCAAGTTTGATCTGATATCCCGGAACAGGAACATTGATAAAGAATACAAATATACCAATGACAGAAAATAACACAAATTTCAGATAAGTTGATAATTTATATGTTGTCTTTGTCATCTGAATAACACCTCACAATTTTTGAAAAGCCACTGAGCAGCGTAATCCATTGGCTCACGCTGCCCAGTGGCTCACGCCAATTCACTCACATCCTCAGTGAATTTTAAATATTAGATACCATATACCTCTTTATTGAATTTAGCAATTTCATCATCAATAATTGGATCTACATGTGGGAACAGACATCCTGGAGCACCATATGTAATACATGGAATAAAATGACCGCCCGGTGCGTATTCTGTACATGCACGGCGAACTTCTGCTCTGATTTCTTCTTCTGTAGAATCTTTGCGGTCAACGATAGCTGCATCGATACCACCCATCAGAACCATACGTCCAGCGAGCTGTTTCTGAAGCTTTGGAATATCGTTCTGTGGAAGTGCTCCCTGCCAGATATCAATACCAAGTTCTACCATATCTTCTACAATTGGTTCACAGAATGAATCTGAGTGGTGCATAATGATAACACCATGATCCTTCATATATTTACACTGTTTTACATACTGTGGCTTGATGAATTCCCTCCATGTATCAGGACTTACGAACAATGAGTTCTTTGAACCCCAATCGTCATGGGTAAGGATTACATCCGGGTGAAGGTTATCTACGATAAGTTTTGTAAGCTGGAATCTATATTCTCCGATTGCATTACAAAGATCCATCATATCTTCCGGTTCAAGAAGGAAATTCATCAGGGTATCTTCAAAGCCCATAAGGAAATGAAGTCTTTCAAATACACCTGTAGGCATGAATGCCATAGCCAGACTTCCTGATGCCTTGATCTCTTCGATTCTCTGTTTGAACGGCTCCCAAAGTGCAGGGTCAGATGTTTCTCCAACAATATCAGGAATCACAAGCTGATCTTTCCATTCGCAGATATCATCGATTACTTTATTATCATTTGTTACATGTGGCATAGCTGCAATCTGATCTTCCGGCCAGAGAATACATGTACCGAAACGATCCTGCATTTCATCCATACCACGATGACGATTACCACGTACAAAGTTGTTTGCCGGGTTTGGAGGGAAGAATGTACATCCCTCATACTGTTTTAATAAACGTTTTGGTTTACCATCAACCTTTAATGTTTCAAGAAGAATCTCTTTTGCTGTTGCCATATCTATTACTCCTAACTTTTATAAAATCTTATATTTCTAAGTTATGCTCTGCTGTTGATCTCAGCCTGTGCTTTTTCAACAACATCTTTTGTAATTCTGAATCCAACGATAAGAAGAACTGCACCTACTGCACAGAAAGCTGCAGGAACGACTGCGAAGGAAATTGTCATACCCTGACGTGCTGTACCTTCAAGTACTACTCCTGATTCCCAGCCTACTTTTGCAAGACATAAAGCAACGATTGTACCACGAAGGAATACAGCAACCTTAAGCGGAAGGTTCTGAAGACCCATGATCCATCCGGCTGCATTCTTACCAGTTTTCCATGTTGTATAAACAACAGTATCAGCATAAAGTGCAGGGGAAGCTGCAAACGCAACACCATAGAAGAACTGTGCAACTGTCATACATGCAATTACTGCATATGGACTAGCATAAAGAACATAGATCATGAAAAGGGATACCGCCATACCGATATAAGCAATAATTGTTGTTGTACGGTTTGACAGTGTCTTTGCAATATAACGAGTAGCGTATGCACCTACGATTGCGCCAAGTGCGATACAAAGAGCATATGGAACCATAAGTCCTGCATTTCCACATGCATCACGGAAAAAATAGATTGCTGAAGCAGCAGTAACGAATTTTACACACCACTTTGCAAGGTCAGCAAGCATAAGGATCATAAGCTGTGGATTTGCAAAAAGAGAAGCAAACATTTCAGGAATGCTTACCTTTGTTGATGTAGCTTTTGAATTACCTTCTGTTTCAATCTCTTCATATCCATCTGTCATCTTAAAGTGCGCATAGTAACCAGCAACCATCAGAAGACCAAGACAAAATGCTGCTGCTGCCCACTGATTCTTTTCTCCAACGATTCCACCAAGAACAGTAGCAAAAGGAAGACCCAGATAAGAGAATAATAAACCACCGATATTGTTCCATGTTGCACGTGAAGAAGAAAGAGTTGCACGATCTTCCGGATTATCAGATACAACAGAGATCATGGTTGCATTTGCAACATAACTGATGTTCCAGATAACATGTGAAAGAATTGCTGCTGCGATAATGATAATAGCAGCTACGAATTCATTTTCTCCAATCTTGATAAACTGGAATGCAAAGATAAAAGGTACGATCCATGGAGAAAGAACTAACCAGGAACGGTAACGTCCAAACTTCTTTGCCTTTGTTCCGTTAAGGATACCACCGTATATCCAGGAAAGACATGCATCAACCATGGAAAATACAGAGTTGATCATGGCTACGATACCAAGATCTGTAAATACACTTGTCAAAAATGACATGAAATAAAAGGTTTCAATATTACTCATTAATACGAAACCGGCATCACCAACACCGAAGAAATACTTCAAAGTATTGCTGAGTCCTTTTTTGTTTTTCTTGTTTCCGCTCATAAGAAAAACCTCCTTTAAATATTTTATTTCGCTGTCGATTATGGCCATCATCAACATTGTGACTTGATGTCACATTATGCATATAATATAACTAAACTATGTAATTTCGTAAATTCTACACAAGGTTTCAATTTTTTCGCATCCATTCGTACTTTTTGTACAGTACGAATCATCACAATTACCACAATGAAACATTATGATATTTATATTTATTTAGTAATATGCTACAATACTTAAAAATAAGCATTTACAGATACATCTGGAGGTACATCTTGAAATCCAAACTAACAGAAACCGAAGAATTTGAACATGTTTTTCTGTTGAATATGCAGATCATTCTTGAATCTCTATGTGAACATTTTGAACCATTTGACGTTCATATAAGAAAAGACCCTCAGGTACTTACAGGATTTCGTATTTATTCGAAAGGAGCAACGATACTTCCTAATATCCTGTATATTGCCTATGCAGATCAGTTTGATGATACATTTGTCTTTCCGGAGAAATCGCATTTTCTTATCCTGGGACCAGTATCTCTCCCTTATCTTCCAGCTACTTGTTCTGTGATACAGTTATCTCGTAAGATCGAACCGGCATTCCTGATCAATATCTGTCAGAATACATTTGAAACGTTCTCACAATGGGACATGAAACTACATCAGGCACTTGGGTCGGATAATCCAATAGATGACATGCTGGAGGCTTCGATTCCGATTTTCGATAATCCGATCTTCGCTCATGATACACAGTTTTATATTATCTCAAGTCCCATTTATGTACCTGGTATGACAAAGTGGATACGAGATCCGAGAACAGGACGAGATATGATACCACTCTCTCTTATCAATGAACTGAAAGCAGACCTTGAATACTTACAGACACTTGGAACACATGGACCGTCTCTTTTTTCAAAGGAACTTCGTGGATATCGTATTCTTTATATTAATCTTTGGTTTGACCATAGGTATCTTGGACGAATCTGTGTGAATGAACTTCGTTCTTCTTTTACAACAACTCATTATCTTGCTCTTCAGCATCTTGCATATTTTGTACAGTATCGTATGAAGCAGCATATTTTCTTCACTTCGACTATGGGAAAAAATGTAGATGAGTTCTTTGGAGAATATCTTGATGGAAGTATTACAGATGAGAATGAAATAATGACCGGAATGGAACAACTTGGCTGGGAGCAAAATGATTCTTACCTATCTATACGTCTGGAAAACGAACATATTCATCACGAAATCAGTACATCGGCAGCTACCCTTGCCAGCATCGAAACACAGATTGAAGACGGTTCTGCATTTATCTATAAAAACGGAATAGCAGTTATCATTAATCTATCTAAAAATCGTAAAAATGCCGCGAATGTGATTAGTTCCCTTGCGATCATCATGCGTGAAGGTCTTTTTAAAATGGGAGTCAGCATTGAATTTGATGACTTTTTATCTATCCCGGTTGCGTATCAGCAGGCTGTTATTGCGTTAAAACTCGGAAAAAAGAGTGGAAGTATGATATGGTGTTATCGTTTTGAGGATTTTCTTCTGGAATATATGATCGATCGAAGTACTTCTCGTATTCCTTCTGACATGCTTTATTCCAGAAAACTATTAATACTGAAAAGATACGATGAAGAGAATAATACAGAGATGCTTCATACTTTACATGTCTTTTTGAATCTGGAGCGAAATGTACTCCAGACAGCAAAGACTTTATTTATTCATCGCAGTACTCTGTTCTACCGACTGGAAAGAATCCAGAAACTTGCTAAAGTTAATCTTGATAATCCAAAAGAGCGACTGTGTCTTTTGTTATCTTTTGAAATCATGAAAGATGATGATCAAGTGGACAAACGATAAAAATTGCTCTAAAATAATGAGAGAATTTCAGATTAAAGGATGGATAAAAATGGCAAAATTGTATTTCAGACATGGGGCTATGGGAAGCTCAAAAACTGCTAATGCCCTGATGGTAGTTTATAATTATTATGAAAGAGGGAAAAAAGCTTTACTTGTAAAGCCTCAGATTGATACCAGGGACGAAGGCGTTGTTGCTAGCAGAATCGGACTTTCTCAGAAATGTAGTTATGTCGAGGAGCTTGTTCAGATGTCAGATGATGAGCTTCGGGAATATGACTGTATCGTTGTTGATGAAGCACAGTTCTGCAAGAAATCAGATATTGAATTTATGGTTCATATCGTTGACGATCTGGTTATTCCTGTAATCTGTTATGGACTTCGTACAGATTTCCGCAGAGAACCTTTTGAAGGAAGTCTCTGGCTTCTAGCGTGGGCTGACGTTATTGAAGAATTAAAAACGGTATGCTGGTGCGGAAACGGTGCCTGCTGTAATACCCGATTTACAGAAGACGGTACTGTAGTACGTGAAGGTGAACAGGTATTCCTTGGTGCGAATGACAAGTATATCGCATTATGCAGAAAACACTATAAAGAAGGCAATCTTGGCCCGAAATTAAAGAAAATGTAAATACTCTGGAGGATACCATAATGAACAAGGCGCAGGCTGAAAAATATCTGAACCGCATTGGTCTTAATCATATACCTGCACTTACAGAAGCAGGACTTGACGAATTAGTATGGGCTAATCTTACACATATTCCTTTTGAAAATGTTCTTTCTTCGTTAAAGGGGGAAGTTCCATCTTTGAATGAATCAGATCTTTACTCAAAGATAGTTGAGAATCATAACGGCGGATATTGCTTTGAATTGAATAAGATATTTCTTAGTCTGTTAAAAGAAATTGGATTCACTGCCTGGACAGTGGCCGTTCGTATTGTCTGGCAAAAACCTTCTTTTCCACCGCCTCTTCATCGTGCAAGTATTGTAAGAATCGGTGAACGTATCTTTCTGGCAGATGTCGGTTATGGAGGACCGGGACCAAAGGGGGTTATAGAATTAAAAGATGGTATATACGACATACGAGGAAGCAGATTTCGCGTTTCCAGACCTGATGATGGTAAATGGATGATAGAGCGTGAATATCAGGATAACTTCTCTCCTATGCTTCTTTTTGAAGAGCGTGAAGCAGATGAGACGGATTACGAACTGATGAACTTCTACTGCGCACGTTGTAAAAAAGTAATCTTCTCACACACATTAGTCTGTAATCTTCTGACTGAGGATGGTTCTATTTCTTTAACGGATAATAAACTTACTGTTAAGAAAGGGATGTCCGCTGTTGATACAATCCTTGATAGTGACGAATCATTGCAAGATGCATTAGCAACATATTTTCATCTTAATACTTTCAAGTAGTCAAAAAACCGCTGAGCTTTTCTCAGCGGTTTTATCTTAAGCTGTAACAACCAGATTCCGAAAACGTTCCCGATTCTCTCTGGTGTATCCAACTGCAATATCAGGATTTGCAGCTTTTATACTATCCAGAAGATCTTTCGGTTTTTCCATTCCTTCATACTGGAATATCTCTTTTGTACCGTCCTTCTTTACAACAATCACTCTACCGATAGGAAATGATGCATTGGAACAGCACATTCTCGCGTTCGCATCTTCCTGCTGCAGATAAGCCCATGCTATATCGGATAATGGAAGTTCCTTCTTTTTCAGAAAGTAATACCAGGTAATCTTATCATTCACAACTTTTGCCAACATAGTAAAATCTCCTTCTTATAAGAACTCGTGTCCCTCTACTTCCGGAAGATGTTTCTTAAGGATAGCTTCATCTTTCTCACTGTATGGATGTGCAAGTACCTCATCGATATGATCTACTGCAAATGAGAAATGGTGGAAGTTTCCAGGTGGAATCAGAGTATCTGCACCCAGACTCAGAGAATATCTCATAGCTGCCATCAGAAATTCATCATCATTAATGATTGGTTTACACCATGACTTGTGGAACCCTGATTTCAGCTTTTCAAGATCATCGTTCCATGCACGGTGAATGAATGCTTTCATTGCAAGAATTCCCATCTCGCGTTCTTTTGCAGTCTGGATAATCTTATTGCCAAATCCGCGATACATGTTAAGTCCCCAGTTGATTGGGAAAAGTACAGTCTCAAAATCATAAAGTTCCAGTGCTCTAAGTGCTGCTTCTTCTGTATGACAGGTCATACCAAGATGATGGAATAATCCTTCTTCTTTTGCTTTCAGAATTGGCTCAAAAGCACCACCTTTGGAGAAGATGGTCTCTACTTCTTCTACTGTTGTAATACCATGAAGCTGGTAATTATCAAAGTAATCGGTATGAAGAAGTTCAAAGGAACGATCAATATCTCTTTTTGCTCCTTCTGCTTCTCTGATATTCGTCTTGCATGCAAGATAGATATCTTTTCTATATGGAATCAAAGAGTTGCCCAGTTTTTCTTCTGAATCTCCATATGTAGGTGCAACATCAAAGTAATTGATTCCATTTTTGATAGCATATTCTACATATGCATCTGAATTATCCTGTCCATCAACCATGGATACGATACCTGCATAACTAACTGCAGATATCTTCATACCTGTTTTACCAAGTTCTCTGTAAATCATCTGTAGATACCTCCGTTGTCGTAAATTGTTATAATAATACCATAACTAATGTTCTTATGCCAATCAGTAATGCTGCGAAAACTGCCGATAAAAGGCCAAAAATCCCTGTACAGCGCCAATCAGATTCGCATCATTGCGAAAATAACAATTCACGATTTCAGCCTGTGGCACCGGATAGGGGAACTGCTCGTAAATCTTCTGTAAATTATTTTGGATATAAGTCAGAAAAATCTCTCGCTCACTGATTCCGCCGCCGATAGCAAATCGTTCCGGATCCAGAATATTCTGCAGGTTAAATATCTGAAGTGCTATCTCCCTGGTAAAGATATCCATACATTCCATTGCTCGCTTATCTCCATTTTCCAATGCATCACATACCAGAAAACCATCTATCATACTTTCATCTGAATTTGTTTTTTCAGCATACATTCTGCAAAGGCGCGGTATTCCACAGCAATTACCCCATATATTGTCAGGAGATGGAAATGCATTCCGATCTGTCCCAATATAAGATACCTCACCTGCCGAAAAGTGCTTGCCACGATGGATCTCATGATTTTTGATAAATGCACCACCTATCATTGTTCCAATCAAAATAACAAATCCATCCTTAACATCAGAAAGACTTCCACATGTTGCTTCCGCCATTGCTGCACACTTACCATCATTATCAAGAAAAACTTTTACCTGACATCTTTTTTCAATCGCATCACGAAAATCATAATCATTTAGAAACGATAACGGACCACCGACAAAACAATGTCCTCTTTGTACATCAACGATTCCAGGCATTGAGATTGCTATTCCATCTACCGGACTAACCTGGTCGTATATGGATCCTAATGTTTCAATCAGCTGTGCCTTTCCGTCCAGTGGTGTTTTCTGCTTATCTTTTAAAAGAAATCTATGCTTTTCATCCATCAGCGCATACTTGATATAGGTACCGCCAATATCAAATACAAGTAACTGCATCATATCCTTCTTTCTCATCGTATAATTGTTCAAGATATCCTTTCATCAGTTTCACTTTATCCGAATCTGTCTTCCATAATGAATATTCACTTGCAAAACTTAATCCCATAGAAACATCGGGGTTACGATATTGCATCTTACTTTCAACTGTCTTTTTCCCTGACATATGGAACTGTCTTACCCCTGCTTCGTACAGCTCTTTCATCTGATCTGTTCGATTCAGTCCACCACCAGCCATAAAGGAAACCGGAGAACTCTTATACCGTCTAATCAGATCTGCAATAAGTTCTTTACCTTGAATGCAGGAATTCTTCTGTCCGGATGTAAGTATCGTATGAATTCCAAGAGAACACGCCTGCTCTGTTGTCCGATAAGGATCTTTGCACATATCAAATGCTCTGTGAAGCGTAATTTTCATATGAGTACCCACTTCCTGAATCAGTGAATTCATCCCAACTGTATCAAGGGCTCCATCAGAATTTAACATTCCAATCACAACACCGTCTGCCCCCATTGCAGTAAATTCTGCAATTTCATTCTTCATAATTCTTTTTTTTTCTGCATCATCATATAAAAAATCCCCAAAACGAGGGCGTATCAGCACATGGATCGGAATAGCGATACTTTCCCGTACACTTTTGTATAGTTCATAACCAGGTGTAGTTCCTCCAATGATCAGATTGCTGCAAAGTTCAATTCGGTCTGCACCGCCTTTTTCTGCTGCTATTGCAGATTCTACAGAATCTACACAGACTTCTAATAAATGTTCATTCATAGATGCTCTCCTTTATGATATCTATCTTATCATAATAGTAAAAATCCCACCACAGCTTAACTGTGATGGGATATTATAAATATCATTTCAATTGCTTTAATTATCCGTAAATCAGATTAGATGCAGGAGAAGCTCCGAAAATAACACTTGTATAATACTTCTTTGATTTATTATATACGATTGCTTCGATCGCTCCCTTTTTTGTAGAAACTTTAGAACCGTTCTTCAGGCTTTTAAAATTATTAGCATATAAACTCATGAGTGTAGATCCTCCAGGTGCCTGTCTAAGTTTAATCAGTTTCCATCCGGAATTAAGCTTTACACTAAGCTTTCCTGAATAATTCTTTTTTGATGGATTAAACGGTGATGACTTAAATCCACTTGCAAATTCTTTAGATCCTATCTTAAAAGACTTGATTGGATTCTTATAATCATAGATTGTATAAATATCTTTTACATTCAGTGTCTTTTCATACTGTTTACAAGAATAGCTTACTGTTACTTTTCCAGCCTTTTTAATCTTAATTTTATATGCGTATCCTTTGTAATCTTTAACAGTTGCAACTTTTGTGTCAGATGACTTTAATGACTTTACAGAATTCTCTGTTTGATACCATTGATATACATAACCTTTATCCAATTCTCTTGTTTTTAAGGTTGCAGCGGAATCTTTGATTCCCATGTCAGTATCAGCTTCCCACTGATAAAGACCATCTTTCGTCTTAATATAACTATGTTTTATAGTTACTTTCTCTGCAAATACCGATACCTGCATAACCACAAGCAGCATCAAGATAGTCATAATCCCTGTGATAATTCGTGTTACATTTTTTCTCATATTTCCCTCCATATAATGTTTTATTGTGCGTTTTATACAGTTAAATATAACACAATTTTTGAGCAAAATGAAACATTATTTATACTTTTTTACAGTTCTTAGTATGATATATTTAAACATATACAAGATTTCAGGAGGTTCATTATGCGTAAAAGAAAATTATTGCTTATTGGTGGCACAGGAACGATCAGTTATGGAATCACAAAAAGAATGGCAGAAAATCCAGCATGGGAAGTTTATATTCTGAACAGAGGAACCCGTAAGCTAACGATTCCTTCCAATGTTACTGTCATCAAAGCAGACATCAATGACGAAGCAGCCGTTGCAGAAATAATTAAAGATATGTCTTTTGACTGTGTTGGTGAATTCACAGGATTTACTCCTGATCAGGTTGAAAGAGATATTCGTCTGTTTACCGGAAAAACAAAGCAGTATATCTTTATCAGTACCTGCATGGCTTACAATACTCCGCCAAGTACTCCATTTATGACAGAAGGTATGATTCAGAAGAATGAGTATTCTCCATATGCTCAGAATAAGATTGAATGTGAGCAGGTTTTATTCAAAGCTTTCCGTGAGAATAATTTCCCTATTACGATCGTGCGTCCTTCTCATACTTACGGTGAATTCAACATTCCATTCTGTCTGGAATCTCCAAAGGGATCATGGCCTGTTATGAAACGTATGTTGGAAGGCAAACCAATCATCGTACCTGGCGACGGTTCTTCTCTTTGGGTTATTACTATGAATATCGACTTTGCAAAGGGATATGAAGGCCTTGTTGGTAATCCTCACGCTATCGGAGAAGCCGTTCAGATTACAACAGATGAAGTAGTTACCTGGGATCAGATGGGACAGAGCGTTGCAGAGGCACTTGGAGTAGAATACAAGCCATACTATGTTCCTACTGATGTGATTGCAGCTCTCGCTCCATCTACAAGTGAAGGATTAAATGGCGACAAACGTCATTCTGTAATCTACAGTACTGCGAAGTTGAAATCTCTTGTTCCATCATATTGTCCGACAATTACCTGGAGAGAAGGTGTTGAGATTGCACTTTCCAATATCCTTGCGGATAAATCTCTTCAGCCAGAAGACCCTGTTTTCGATAAATGGTGTGATGATGTGATTGAAGTTTATGATAAAGCACTGGAAGAGGCAAAGAAACGCTGTGTATTTCCAGTATAATCTACCTTGAGAGGTTGAGCCATTGCGGGACGGTTCCAATCGAAACCGTCCCACAATGGCTCTATTTTTCTCCTATATGTCCATAGGTGATCAGATCATCGTGTTCATGAACAGATAATGTATGAGAGATAATTACTACATGTCCGTCGTACTTTGCATGTATCTCTCTTATCTTATTCCCAAACATATCGAGGATATCAAAAAGCTTCTGCCCCTCTTTAATATCATCTCCAAGTTTTACGTAAGGAATCAGCATACCTTCATCTCCGGCTTCTGCCTCTGTCCATTCATGTTTGTCAAAGAAAAGCTGTTCTTCGTTAACCTTTGCTTCACCAGGAAGAATCTCAAGGAACTGCATGATACTGCAAAGATCAGCTTTATCTGCATCTACTTCTTCACGTGTCCACTTTCCTTCACCTCCACGTTCAAAAAGAAGGGATGGGACACCATAATTTATTGCAGATGAATTGTAGAATTCTCTTCTTCCTCCAGAATTCATACGCCATTTAAAACATGTACGTTTTGCCGCTTCTGTAATCAGTTCCTTCTTCTCTTTATTCGGAATATTCGCAACAAGAGTGCATGCCTCAAGACTTTCTACCATATCTCCACTATGAAGGTCTACATGGAAATCTGAATCTTTTACAAATTCTTCTGATAAGAACTTACAGATCTTATCAGCCAGACTATCAGTTCCATCTGATGGAAAGATTCTGTTCAGATTCTTCTTTTGTTCATCTGCTAAAACGATATATGGAATTCTTGCAAGGTAGGAACTCATATTGATTTCATGAATCAGAAGGATAGATCCTTTTACAACAGCAGGATCAATTTCTTTTGCTAATTCTGCAACGGCAAGAACTCCAGGATATTCGCATCCATGGATTCCTGCAGTAATGAGCATTACTTTTCCATCTTCAGCACCATTGATGATAGTAACAGGAATAGAATAATCGGTTCCAGGAACAGTAATGTACTGAGATACCTTTGTTGATGATGGTACTGTTATATTAGCTATTATGATCTCTTTTCTCATTATCTCACCTCTTATAATTAAACATTTGTTTAATTATTATATCGTACAAAAATGCAACATGTCCAGAAGATTTTTGCTATGAGGACAAAAATGTGCCATTGGGAACCGTCCCAATGGCACACTGCTAATTACCAAAGACTTGGGCTGTTGAAGTGTTTGTCGCAATCATCACTGAACCAACGACCATTCAAGATTGTTGAAATGATGATGCCCTTTGTTTCTTCATCAACGCTATCGTCTGCTTCGATCTCAGCGATGATCTCATCGTTTGTCTTATATACGTCTTTCATCTCTACAGTAGCTGTACCTGTCTCTTCGTTTGCATCAAGAACAAGAGTCTGCTTTGTATCGGAATTCCATGTTGTCCATTCTACTTCTGTTCCTTCTCCGTTTGGATTACCTGTATAGAGAAAGTTCTTCAGATATGCATTATAAGCATCTGACATTGCAGAATAACCTGCGCCGCTGAAATCTGCGAATCCGCCGTAGTTATGCGTTGTAGAAAGCATTGGAACGAAGATTCCGTGGAAGCTTCCTACCATAGGAATGAATGTTTCAGAATCATTACCACCATAGTTAACCTGTACGAGATACATATCAGAATTATACTTGCCATCCATCTTTTCAGCGCTAAGCTGTGTATTGAATGTACGATAGAAATCACTACCATGATCGATTGCAAAACTTCTTGCGGCGTTCTGTGCTGCTTCATCTTCAATTGAGAAGAAGAATCCATTAAATGCAGAGAATAATGAGAACTCTGAAGTACCTGTAAGCATCATTACAGGAACATCATTTACGTACCAGCTCGCCTTCTGCCATTACACTAACTGATGCACCAAGTGTAAGACATAACATTGCTGCAACGATCTTGTTTCTGTACTTCATAAAAAAACCTCCCAAATATAAATGTATTATGATTATAACATTATATTGAGAGGTTTATCATTCATTTACACAAACTGCACAATTTACTACATTATCTGTGTGATATTTTATTATTTTTGTTCATATACTATTTTATTCATATTTTTTCAGATTAGCCTGAATATCAATCTTCTTCCAGTATTCCGGAACATATTCATATACTTGTTCGAAATATTCTTCCCTTTCCTGTGCTTTCCAAACAAGTTTAGCATATTCAAAAATCTGCTCATTGATATAAAAACCCACTTTATCAGCAAAATATCTGTCTGTATAACGAAGGTATACCGCGAGAAGCTTTTCAAGTGCCTGCACATCTTTTCTTTCATACGCATCCTGAATCTTGGTCATCTTTGGTTTTAATGAGTACCAGAGATCAATTCTCTCCTGTGAACAGCGAACAATTCGAAATGTATCCTTTACCTTCTTTTCCATCGGTTTATGATACTTTCTCTTCCATTCTTTGTAAGAATTTCTTTCTTCTATGATCTGTTCAAGCGAAACGGCCTCATCCTTGGTAAATTCCAGATATTCATCGTATGGAAGATTACATTCGCATAGAATCATATTATCACTTGCAGAAGGCGGCTCTTCTTCCACTTGTTTCTTCCATATATTTCCAAGCACAGCCTTCAGGTATTGTTCATTCTGATTCGAAACAGGAAGCATTCTTCCTTCAAAAGAAACTTCTTTGATATCCTCAAACAGATTCTCCGGGAATTTCTTCCACTCTCCTTTTCTTGTCATATGCCAGTATTGTGCTTCATATCCTGATTCTATACTTTCGCACTCTTTCTGAACCCAGGCAGCAAGTTCTTTCTTGCCCATCTTCTCAAAATTACTTGCTCCCCAATGAATACCTGTTGTCTTAGTGAGGAGTTCATCTGAATAATCATCAGCTGTTGCATTTATCTTAATCTTTAACTTGCGAAATAGTTTTTTCTTGAATAAAGCTAAGGCAGTTGGAAGCTCATTCCCATTACTTGCATTGAGCATCATAAGATAACGCTCACTTCCACTGATTCTCTTAGAAGGATGCTTTTTTCTTGCCGGCATAATCGTAACTGCAATTCCAGGCTTCTTAAAGGAAACTCCTGCTGTCTCATCAAATAAAAGAGTATCTTTGTTCACATAATAATAAAACAACTGTGGAAGATCGTCATTCTCATCCCATGATTCAATGGCTCGATGTTCGCTTAAATTCTTCTTAACATACTGGCAGAACTTCACTACATCACACATCGGCATAGTGATAAAGAAACGATATTCATCACCTGAAAATCCATTGGACTGTTCTGCCTTTGCGGCTGTACGTCCTCCAAGAATATACTTCAGTCCTTCTTTTTTACAGATGGAATCAATCTCTTCCACCAGTTCTAAAAGTTTTTCCTGTACTCCTGTCATCTTCTGTTCTCCTGCGTCTTTTTAATATCCAGATGAAGCATTCCGTTTCTTGAATTCTTCAAAACCCATGTATGATACTTCTCCGCTTTTTCACGATCCTGTCTCTTCCATGCAAGATCTCCAAGAAGCTTCATACACTGATCATCTTCCGGAACTCTTTTCAGAATCACATTCAGCATCTCTTCACAGTTCTTATATGCTTCCTCATCTGATGCGAGAGCAACCTCAAGCGCTGCTTTCTGAATCTGTATCTCAATACAGTCCGGAACGGTCTCAATCGCTTCATCGACATACTTCTTTGCCTGTTTGTAATTCTTATAGATCAATTCAGCACGTATCTTTCGAATCAGAAGAACTGCATTCCAGATATCTTTGATCTTTCCTGTAAGTGGAATATTATTCACTTCGCGCAGATGAATGATCTTTGCAATTGAATAATAATCATTCCTTCCATAGAATAAATTAAAGAGTGCCGGATAAAGAAGCTCATCTCCAATATCAAAATATACTTCCCAGTAACGAACAGACTTATCAAGCTGTGTCTTATAATAATCACTATAAAGATCATCAAGTACTGCAAGTTTGCTCAGATCAGAAGAATCAACCAAAGATTCAAGATCAATCTGATCTTTTTTGATCCTTCTTTTCAGTTTTAAAAGTTCCAGGGAGCCATGCTTTGAAAAGAATTCCCGACGAATTCGTGTCATCCGGTATCCTTCCTCAACATCCAGATGTTTAAATTCCTGTCTGTCTGCAAGAAGGCTTTCTTTATCAAGAAGCGGCATATAATCTTCATAATATGCTTTGCATGGAAGTCCGGTATGTGACATCTGTGCATGCTTTTTCGGAATATCCGGAAGAATACAGAACGTATCTTCATAATATACATTCATAAGTTCTACATACTTTCCTGCAATCGGAAGCTTGTGTCCTGCAAAATCAGCCATATAAACAGAATCATAACAGAACTTTGGAACGATAGAAGTAGGTCCGCTCTTTCTTGCTGAAGAAACAAGATAAGTATCACAATCATCATAATGTTTATGAAAGATCTTCTCCTCTATCTGCTGCAAAACAGCCTCTTTTCCAATCTTCTTCTCAAGTTCACAAAATTCTCTGTAATACTCCATAGTACGTTCATTACGAGAACGTACATGACGGAAACTTGAATTCGAATATTCATCATATGCATAGTACAGATCAATCGCTTCCTGCTTTTTAACAGGATCACCTGGTAACTCCATAAGATAAAAAACATCAATACACTGTGCACTCTCAGGTTTCCAGAAAGTAAACTTAGGACTTATTCTCGCAGATTCGAGGTCCAGATAACGACCAAATACCAGAGGAAATTCTCTGTCAAGACGCACATCACTGAATAATCTCTTTTCAGGATCCAATTCCTTTTTGCAAGCTTCTACCCATTTATAATAATTATCTTCTGTCATAGTGATATCAATATCATCATCCCATGGAATAAAACCCTCATGTCTGACAGCACCAAGTGCTGTTCCATAATCCAGGAAATAAGTAATATCATACTTTTTACAGATAGTATCTATCTCCAGTATCAGTTTTAACAAATATTTCTGTGTTGCATTCATATAATATAGTACTCCAATCAGAACTTTGAATCTTGTTTGGATCATTGCATACTTTCCTATATCTTGCATGATCATTATTCATATCTATTAATGATAATCGATTCTTTTTTAAAAATCAAGATTTATCAAATATCCGCAGAACTGAAAGGTAAATTATCTCTCGTCCGATCGTTTTCTAAATAACTTAAGTTTTCCAAATAACAGCTGCAATTTGGGTAAGTTATCCACATCGCCATCCTGCACTTCCCCGCCCTAATAAAAAATGTTGATAGATTTT
>JAZLLO010000062.1:0-10970 GCA_045598185.1 Marvinbryantia sp. | reverse complement strand
CAGGTTACCCACGCGTTACTCACCCGTCCGCCGCTCAGTCAATCACCGAAGTGACCGCTTCGCTCGACTTGCATGTGTTAAGCACGCCGCCAGCGTTCATCCTGAGCCAGGATCAAACTCTCAAAAAAAATTTGATTCTTGGTCCAAAATAACTTGCTAGCTAATTTGTCCCTTTTTTACTGTTTTTAAAGGTCAGTTCCTTAAAATGAATTCATTTAGAATTTTTCAAGGTTGTTTCACTATTTAATTGTCAAAGTTCTATTCGCTTCGAGCGAACTTCATTATGTTATCATAGCTGATAACCTTTGTCAACCACTTTTTTAAATTATTTAAATCAGCGATTAACGAACGGAGAAAGAGGGATTTGAACCCTCGCGCCGCGACAAACGACCTATACCCTTAGCAGGGGCACCTCTTCAGCCTCTTGAGTATTTCTCCTAGCCTGAATTACATTCAGTATTCAATTGTGCACTGCATCAGTGCAGAATTTATTATATTAAACAAGTATCCATTTGTCAACAAGTTTTTTCATCTTTTTTAATTCCATTGTGCCATGTGCCATTCGGACCGTTCCCAATGGCACGTTGGCACACTTTTTATTCTTCTTCGGAAACTGCTGTTTCTTCAGAAGTTTCTTCTTCTTTTGATGATTCTTTTACTTTTGCGATGCTTGCTACAGTTGTACCTTCGTTGAGGTTCATCATCTTTACACCGGATGTTACTCTTCCGAGTACGGAGATGTCTTCGCATGGCATCTGGATGATGATGCCGTCGGTGTTGATCATCATAACGTGGTTTTCCTTGTTGATGATCTTCATGCCTACAACGTTGCCGGTCTTTTCGACGATCTTGTAGCACTTCACGCCCTTACCGCCACGGTTCTGTACGGTGAATTCATTGATATCGGTAAGCTTGCCCATACCGTTTTCTGATACAGTGAGCATATAGTCGCCCTGGATAGCAAGCTGCATACCGATGACTTCATCTGTATCTACAAGATTGATACCGATAACACCCATGGAAGCACGGCCGGTTGGACGTACGTCACTTTCTTTAAATCGGATACACATACCATACTTGGTAACAAGGAATATATCCTGGTCTCCGTCTGTATACTTAACTTCAATCAGCTCATCGTCTTCACGCAGGCTGATAGCAGTAAGACCTGTCTTACGAAGATTACGGTACTCACTGATTGGAGTCTTCTTAACGATACCCTTCTTCGTAGCCATGAACAGATAATCCTCTTCTCTGTCTTCCTTCATGGTAATGATCGCACTGATACTCTCTTCCGGCTGAAGCTGAAGCAGATTGATGATTGCAGTACCACGGGAAGTTCTGGATGCCTCAGGGATTTCGTAAGCCTTCAGTCTGTATACACGACCCTTGTTGGTGAAGAACATAATAGAATCGTGGGTTGAAGTAACCAGCAGCTCCTCGATGTAGTCATCCTCGATGGTCTGCATACCCTTAATACCCTTACCACCACGGTTCTGGCTCTTGAAGTTATCTCTTGTCATACGCTTGATATAACCAAGCTTTGTCATGGTAAGGACAACCTGTTCTTCCGGAATCATATCTTCCATAGAGATCTCAGACTCATCAAAACCGATAGAAGTTCTCCGTTCATCGCCAAATTTATCCTTGATTAAAGAGATTTCTTTCTTAACAACACCAAGCAGAAGCTTACGATCAGCAAGGATAGCCTTTAACTCATCGATACGCTTCTTCAGTTCTGCGAACTCAGTCTCAAGCTTTTCACGTTCCAGACCTGTCAGAGCACGCAGACGCATATCAACGATAGCCTGTGCCTGCACATCGGTAAGTGAAAAACGCTCCATCAAAGCTTCTTTCGCGATCTGTGTACTTCTGGAACCACGGATGATAGAGATAACTTCATCGATATTATCCAGAGCGATCAGCAAGCCCTTTAAGATATGAGCACGCTCTTCTGCTTTATTTAATTCATAACGGCTTCTTCTTGTAACGACCTCCTCCTGATGTTTCAGATAATATCCAAGCATCTCCAGGATATTCATAACCTTCGGCTGATTATTCACAAGAGCAAGCATGATAACGCCAAAAGTATCTTGCAGCTGCGTATGCTTATACAGCTGATTCAAGATAACATTAGCATTCACATCCTTACGAAGCTCAATATTGATACGCATACCCTCACGGCTGGATTCATCCGTAAGGCCTGTGATACCATCGATCTTCTTATCCTTAACAAGCTCAGCGATCTTTTCGATCAGACGAGCCTTATTTACCATATAAGGCAACTCAGTAACGATGATACGTGTCTTTCCATTTGGCATAGATTCCATGTTGGTGATCGCACGAACACGTATCTTACCACGACCGGTACGATAAGCTTCTTCGATACCTCTGGTACCAAGGATCTGTGCTCCTGTAGGGAAGTCAGGTCCCTTGATTACCTTCAGGATCTCTTCGATCTCTGTCTCACGATCCTCTTCAACGATATTGTCGATGATCTTAACAACAGCATCAATAACCTCACACAGATTGTGAGGAGGGATATTGGTAGCCATACCAACTGCGATACCACTGGTACCATTACATAACAGGTTCGGGTATCTTGCAGGAAGCACGGTCGGTTCTTTTTCTGTTTCATCAAAGTTCGGTATAAAGTCAACGGTATCCTTATTGATGTCAGCCAGCATCTCCATGGAGATCTTGCTAAGTCTTGCTTCTGTGTATCGCATAGCAGCTGCACCGTCGCCATCCACAGAACCAAAGTTACCATGACCATCTACCAGAGGATATCTTGTAGACCATTCCTGGGCAAGATTAACTAATGTTCCATAGATAGAACTATCCCCGTGAGGATGGTATTTACCCATAGTCTCACCAACGATACGGGCACATTTTTTATGTGGCTTATCCGGACCATTGCCAAGTTCATTCATAGCATATAAAATTCTACGCTGTACCGGCTTTAAACCGTCTCTTACATCAGGAAGTGCACGTGATGCGATAACACTCATAGCATATTCGATATAAGACTTTTCCATGGTCTTCTTCAGATCGACCTCATGGATTTTATCAAAAATATTATCTTCCACGATACTTCCTCCTATATATCAAGATTCTGTGCATATTTGGCATTTTCTTCGATAAATTCACGTCTCGGTTCAACCTGATCGCCCATCAGAGTTGTAAATGTCAAATCCAGTTCGGAAGCTGCATCTTCATCCATATTCACACGAAGAAGAATTCTTCTTTCCGGATCCATGGTAGTCTCCCAAAGCTGATCTGCATCCATCTCACCAAGACCTTTGTAACGCTGTATCTTATTATTCTGGTCACGTCCCACCTCTTCCAATATCTTATTCAGTTCCTCATCAGAGTAGGCATACCAGACCTTACGGTTCTTCTCAAGCTTGTAAAGTGGCGGCTGCGCCAGATATACATAGCCCTGCTTGATCAGTTCCGGCATAAAACGATAGATGAATGTCAGCAGCAATGTACTGATATGGGCACCATCTACGTCGGCATCAGTCATGATAATGATCTTATGATAACGAAGCTTACTGATATCAAAATCATCATGGATACCTGTACCAAAAGCAGTAAACATAGCCATGAACTCTGCATTTCCATAGATACGGTCAAGTCTTGCCTCCTCAACATTCAGGATCTTACCACGAAGAGGCAGGATTGCCTGTGTTGCACGGCTTCTTGCAGTCTTTGCAGAACCACCCGCAGAGTCACCCTCTACGATGTAGATCTCGCAGTTCTTCGGATCTTTATCAGAACAGTCTGCAAGCTTACCAGGAAGTGACATACCATCAAGCGCAGACTTTCTTCTTGTCAGTTCTCTTGCCTTTCTTGCTGCCTCTCTTGCACGCTGTGCAAGGATTGACTTCTCAAGAATGATCTTACCAATCTGCGGATGCTGTTCCAGATAGATCATCAGCTGCTCGGATACGATACCATCAACCGCACCACGGGCTTCACTGTTACCAAGCTTCTGCTTGGTCTGACCCTCAAACTGAGGCTCTCCGATCTTAATGCTGACAATAGCAGTCAGACCTTCTCGGATATCTTCGCCAGAAAGAGTCTCTGTATCCTTGATCAGTTTGTTGGCTCTTGCATACGCATTAAATGTCTTCGTTAACGCATTCTTAAAACCAGTCAGATGAGTACCACCTTCCGGAGTCGTAATATTGTTAACAAAACTATAAGAATTCTCTGTATAACTATCTGTATGCTGAAGGGAAACCTCCACATACACTTCATCTCTTGTCCCTTCACAGTAGATGACATCCGGATATAAAGGAGTCTTTCCCTTATTCAGGTAAGTAACAAATTCCTTGATACCACCCTCGTAATGGAATGTCTTCTCTGTCTCCTGACCTTCTCTCTTATCGATAAGAATAATCTTAACATTCTTTGTCAGAAATGCCATCTCTCTGAGACGCTGCTTCAATGTGTCATACACATAAACAGTATCTTCAAATATCTCTTTATCCGGTAAAAATGTAACCGTGGTTCCACTGATCTCTGCATCGCAATCTCCAACGACCTTAAGCTCATAACAGGAATGACCACGCTCATATCTCTGCTGATAGATCTTACCCTCTTTGTAAATCTTAACCTCTAACCACTCTGATAATGCATTTACAACAGATGCACCAACACCGTGGAGGCCTCCGGATACCTTATATCCGCCGCCGCCGAACTTACCACCGGCATGAAGCACCGTAAATACAACCTCAACCGCAGGCTTTCCGGCCTTCTGGTTGATACCAACCGGGATACCACGGCCGTTATCCACAACCGTGATTGAATTATCCTCATTGATCGTAACCTCGATCTTGTTGCAGAAGCCTGCAAGAACTTCATCGATAGAATTATCTACGATCTCGTATACTAAATGGTGGAGTCCGCGAAGAGAAGTACTTCCGATGTACATACCAGGACGTTTTCTAACCGCTTCCAAACCTTCCAGAATCTGAATCTGGTCCGCTCCATACTCGTGATTTACTTCTGTTCCCATATTTCCTCCTAATTCTACTCTAAAACCTTTCCTTCAACTACATGAAAAACTTTATTGATCTGAAATCTGTTTTCGACAAAATCATCCAGACCTGTACATGTTACAAGCGTCTGGATATCATGAATGCTGTCAAGCAGATAACTTTGCCTGTGACTATCCAATTCTGATAAAACATCATCCAGCAAAAGGATCGGCGTATCGCCAATCTCCTGTTTTACCAGCTCAATCTCTGAAAGCTTCAGAGACAATGCCGCAGTTCTCTGCTGTCCCTGTGACCCAAACTTACGAATGTCAATTCCCTTAATCTGAAAACTGATATCATCACGATGAGGACCGGTCAGCGACATCTTCATACGGATATCCCTTTCCCTGTTTCTACTCAGTACCTCTTCAAACTGCTCTGCAGAAACATTCTCCTCATAACAAATAAAAAGTTCTTCTTTTTTACCGGATAATCTGCTGTGAATATCCTTGATGATCTCATTAAGACGCGATATAAATACACGCCGCTCCTGGATCACCTTGCTGCCATACATGGCCATCTGCATATCCCATATATCCAGTGTATCCATTAAATCAGGGCGAAAAGCCAGATCCTTCAAAAGCTTATTCCTCTGATTAACGATCTTATTGTACTCCGACAGATTGTGCAGATATACCTTATTCAACTGACAAAGCTCCATATCTACAAATCTACGACGCTCTCCCGGACCGCTCTTTATAATGCTAAGATCTTCCGGTGAGAAAAAAACAAAATTAGCTATACCAAACAGTTCGCTGGCTTTCCGGATTGGAACACCATTGATGGCGATCCCCTTCGTCTTACTTTTACGCAGATGCATATCAACGGTAATCGGACGATTCTCTCTCTTTAGAACCATACGGATATGAGCCTCATCCGCCTCAAACTGGATGATCTCACGATCCTTACTGCCGCGGTGCGACTTTGTCGTCCCGCATACATAGACAGATTCCAGAATATTTGTCTTCCCCTGCGCATTATCACCATAGAAAATATTGGTTCCCGGATCAAATTTCAGATTCAGTTTTTCATAATTTCGAAAATGATCCAGCTCAATCGATTCAATGATCATGCATTCACCAGCTTATTTCACTATTTTGATGATGGTACCTTCGAATTCTACTTCGTCCCCATCGTATAACTTCTTCCCACGCTGTGTCTCAACCTGTCCGTTCACCTTTACAAGGCCATCCTGGATACAAAACTTTGCATCAACACCAGACTCTACAAGATTCGCGGCTTTTAACGCCTGGCCAAGCTTGATGAACTCATCTCTTAATTTAATTACTTCCATAATTTTCCTCAATCTACTTATACATTGATGTTATCTTCTTCCCACTTTTTTGCAAGCACAAGTGGAATCAGACCTTTTGACTCTGGTATCAAACATTAAAGTTAACTGGCAGAATCAGATAGATATAACTTTCACTCTGATCCTTGATAACACAAGGTGCCATAGAATTCACCAGATAGATCTGGATCGTTTCGTCATCGATAACACGAAGTGCATCGATCAGGAAACGTGGATTGAATCCGATGAGAATATCCTTACCCTCTTTTGTGATAGAGATATGCTCGTTCATGTTACCGATCTGGGAATTGATCTTTAATTCCATGTTCTCATCATCGATACCAATGATGATCGGCTTCTTATCCCCTTCCTTAACCAGCAGAGTTGCACGGTCGATACAGCTGAGGAATTCTTTTTTGTTGATATTGACCTTTGCCTCGTAATCGCTGGAGAGCATCTTATCAATCTTAAAATATTCTCCCTCGATCAGGCGGGAAACTGCCTTTGTATTATCAAACTCGAATAAGATATGGTTCTTTGTAAAATAGATGCTGACCATATCTTCTGTTTCACCACTTAAAATCTTGCTGATCTCAACCAGAGTCTTTCCAGGAACAACAACCTTTCTGTTACCATAAGATTCTTTCAGTTCAATCTTACGGATAGAGATACGATGACCATCCAGAGAAACGACCTTAAGAATATTGTCATTGATCTCAAAAAGTTCACCGGTCATCATACGGTTATTCTCATTCTGTGCAATAGAAAAGATCGTCTGTCTGATTACTTCCTTCAAAGTAAACTGAGAAACTGTAATGAAATTATCCTTTTCCACAAAAGGAAGATAAGGATAATCATCACCCTGTTTTCCAGGAATCGTAAATCTTGCCTTCTCACAGGTAATGGTTGCCTGATACTTGTCATCCGTTGCAATCGAAACATCACTGTCAGGAAGTTTACGAATAATCTCAGAGAATAACTTCGCATCCAGAGCGATCACACCTTTTTCCCTGATATCACCATTCACGATAGTCTCAATACCAAGTTCCATATCATTGGTCGTAAACTTGATCTCGCCTCTTGCCGCATCGATCAGGATACATTCCAGAATCGGCATAGTAGTCTTTGAAGGAACAGCCTTCATTACAATATTGATACTTTTCATGAGTTCACTTTTAGCACAAACGATTTTCATAGAAAAGCTCCTTTCATCACACGTCATTCAAATATCGAAACGCAGTCGGCTGCGCCGCGGATATATTTATATAAATAATAAAAAATTCGTAGTCTTTGTATTAGGGGATGTGGATTAGTGAATAAGTGCCGCAATCCCTGTATTTTCAACAAAAATGGACTGGACAACCTTGTGAATAAATAAAAAGAAATCCACATTTTACCGCTGTCACATAAAAATAATGTTGATAACTCTGGAATTACACATTCCCTAATTCGGATCGATCTTCTTATTGAGAAGCTCAATCGCTGTTTTTACGTTATCCATGCCCTGTTCAAGGTAATTGCCGATGGCCTCCCAGCCATGCATAACCGTAGTATGATCACGGCCGCCAAGCAGCTTACCGATCTCTTTATAAGTAATAGAAGTCTTCTCACGGCAAAGATACATGATGATCTGACGTGGAAGTACAATATCAGCGTTACGCTTCGAACTCTGAAGATCACTTTTAGAAACATTGAAGTATTCACAAACGCAATCAACGATGAATTCCGGAGTAACCTGCTTCTTTTCATCCGGAGAGATGATATTCTTAAGTGCTTCCTGTGCTAGTTCCAGATTGATTTCCTTCTTATTAAGATGACCGTATGCATTGACACGGGTTAAGGCACCTTCCAGTTCACGGATATTGGACTTTACATTGGTTGCGATATACTGAATGATCTCATCATCAAGATGATAACCATCGAGTTCTTCTCTTTTACGAAGGATCGCTACACGGGTCTCATAATCCGGTGCAGAGATATCAGCGATAAGTCCCCATTCGAAACGCGAACGGAAACGCTCTTCGAGAGTACTCATCTCCTTAGGTGGTCGGTCGGAAGATATAATGATCTGCTTTCCGGCACCGTGGAGGTCATTGAAGGTGTGGAAGAACTCTTCCTGAGTTGCTTCCTTTCCTATAATAAACTGAATATCATCGATAAGTAATACATCGATTCCACGATACTTCTCGCGGAACTCCGTCATCGCTGCATTATTCTTATTACGGATGTTGTTGATAACCTCATTCGTAAAGGTCTCACTTGGAACATAGAGAACCTTTTTGTTAGGATTCTGTTCCAGAATAAAATGTGCGATTGAATGCATCAGATGGGTCTTTCCAAGACCAACGCCTCCATATAAAAAGAGTGGGTTATAGACTTCTGCAGGAGATTCAGCTACAGCAAGAGATGCATTATATGCGAAGTTATTATTCTTACCAACCACGAATGTATCGAAAGTATAGCGTGGATTCAGATTGGAAGCTTCCGGTGCAACAACCTTCACTTCCTTCTTTGATTCTTCTTTCACAGCATTTTCAGGCAATATGAACTCGAGGTTACAGTCGATGCCTGTAATCTCGTAGATAGCAACCTTTATAGGAAGCGCATACTTCTTATTAATATAGGTAATTGTCATCGCATCCTTAACAAGCAGAGTAAGAACCTGGTCCTCGAACTTGTGGATCACCAGCGGTTTTAACCAGGCATCAAAAGATACCTTGGTCACATCATGTTCTGTTACAACATGATGCATGATCTCATCCCAGTTTTTTTCAATAACATTCATGGGAAATCTCCTTTAGAACATAAAATCTCTGTATATAATATTACTCCAAGAACCCACCTTTTTCAAGGAATCTTTTAAGGTTTTGTGGATTGTACCTAAAGTTATCCACATTTTTGATGTGTATAAAATTAATTATTCAGGCATGAAAAATAGGTGAAATGTGAATTATTACAGAAATATTAACAAGTTTTACAAAGTTATCCAGATTTTGAAAAATGTGGATGAGGATATGTGGAAAATGAAATCCACACCCGAAATTGATTGAAAAATAAAGAAATCTTAAGAATTGTAAGTGGATTATCAACAGGTTATCCCAGAGTTATTCACAAGTTATCCCCCGAATGTGGATAACTCAATTCACCATGTGTGAATAAGTGGGTTGTACAAATGGGGAAAAGTGTAAATGAAAAATGTCTTGACGAATACACATTTATTGAATATAATTTGTAATGATGTTTTCTACGAAATGTGAGTATAGGACCGATCAAATCTTCGAGTGTCGGTTAAAAGAAGGAGGTGCCGGGGAGTATGGCAAAAATGACATTTCAGCCTAAGAAAAGACAGAGATCTAAAGTACATGGATTCAGATCCAGAATGAGTACACCAGGTGGAAGAAAAGTATTAGCAGCTAGAAGAGCTAAAGGAAGAAAAGTATTATCAGCATAATCAGAGGCCGCAGCAATGTGGCCTTTTCTTCATGTTGAGGTTAATTTATTAAGTTCAACGTTATGCTCCGAAGGGGGTATATCATATGAAATTTTCAGATTCACTAAAAAAGAATCGTGATTTCCAGAAGGTTTACCATGAAGGGAAATCATACGCAAATAGGTATTTAATCATGTATGCGTTACAGAATGCTGGAACCAGGAATCGCCTGGGAATATCTGTAAGCAAAAAAGTTGGCAACAGCGTAGTAAGACATCATATGACAAGACTGGTAAGAGAAAGTTACCGTCTGAATGAGGAGAGATTTCTCCCAGGGTACGATTTAGTAGTAATCGTAAGACCTTCCGCGAAGGAAAAAAGTTATGCAGAGATTTGCAGTGCCCTGCTCCATCTTGCGGGATTGCAGGGAATCATGGATAAGGAATTGATGAAGAGCGAATGAAAAAAGTCCTTATTTTTTTAATCAGAATTTATCAAAAGTATCTATCTCCAATGAAAACAGGCAGATGTCCATATTATCCGACTTGTTCGAATTATGGACTGGAAGCTATTGAAAAGCATGGTGCGATTAAGGGAAGTATACTGGCAGCGTGGAGGATTCTGCGTTGCAATCCTTTTTCACACGGGGGAATTGATTTCGTTCCCGATGAATTTATGTCTTTTAGGAGGAAAAAAGATTGAAAACAACTGTGCTTACGAAAAGTAGTGTATTTATTATAGGACCGGTTGCTACTATTTTAGGTCTTATTGTCAATGCACTTTACTTATTTATGAATGGAGTATTCAGTATTCAGAACATTGGTCTGTGTATCATCTTATTTACAATCGTTGTGAATATCCTGATGCTTCCACTCACTATCAAACAGCAGCAGTCATCAAAACTGACTCAGATCATGAATCCTGAGATCCAGGCGATTGCAAAGAAGTACAAGAACAAAAATTAAAAGCTTTTTCATCAGATTTCAGTCAGTGCGTTGATAAACTCATCTTTATCAAATTTATGAATATCCTCATAGTGTTCACCGGTTCCGACATAGGCAACCGGAACAGGAATCTGTACCAGACTTCCGGCCTTTGAGGCAGAATCGTACTTGGAAAGAATCAGTGCATCCAACCCTACGGCATTATTGAAAATCTCCGCCTGATTGACTGCATTCTGTCCGGTTGTTGCATCAATTACGAG
>JAZLLO010000061.1:0-2031 GCA_045598185.1 Marvinbryantia sp. | reverse complement strand
TTTATGAAGATCATTCAAAATAGAAATAATCATATCCTTTTTCGGAACCTTATCACCGAGCGCCATGTCAAAAAGCTTTTGCTCTTCATAATTTCGTTTTAACTGTGATGCGGTTTCCTGAATTTGTTTCATTGTCTGATGGTTCATCTGTATGCTCTTCTTTCCTTTGTTTTATATATCCGGCCGGCATTTCGGCCTATTTTACAAAATAATACTAATATCTATCCCTTAAGTATTCGCTGATTCTATTCGCATTCCAAAATCACACATACGATTTCCGGATAGTTGAATAACCGAAGTGGTACAATACTGTTTCCCAGACCTCTGCTGATATACATAGTCGTTTGATTCATGGTATGCATTCCAAAGGTCATCTGCGGAAAAAAGCCCTGATCCGGAGCTACTACGGGCCCCAGAAAAGGCAAAATAAACTGACCGCCATGGGCATGTCCTGATAATACCAGGTCAGCGTTTCTCTCGGCATAACGATCCAGATACTGTGGTTCGTGTGCGAGTAAAACCGTAAGAATTTCCTCTTCTTTTTTCTCGTCTGTATGTAATGTATGCTTTGAGAGGCTGTTATCATCCAGTCCACACAGTTTTAGTTTGGCTACATCCATTTGCAGGAGAAACTCGTCGTCATTTAAATCAATGACGTTTAAGTCATTCAACCCCTGAAATAGTCTTTCCCTATCTGTATCGGATAGCCAGTATTCATGATTTCCTGTCACATAGAATACTGGACAGATTTTTGTCAGTCCCTCTACTACTGTCAATGCTCTGTCTATGTTGGTATGATTGCCATCTACCAAATCTCCGGTCAAAACGATAATGCCAGGATTTAAATCCGCGGTCTTTTTTAGTAGCTGACTTCCGTCTTTTCCAAAATACTGATTGTGCAAATCGGATATCTGGACGATTCGAAATTCATCAAACTCTTTTGCTACTTTTTGATTCTGATAATGATACTGTGTCACTGTCAGATGATGATTTTGATCATAGCAAAAGAAAATCAAAAAAATAACTACAACCAAAAATATCCAAAATTTACTGTGAAATTTATATTTCATACTATAAGCCTGCAGTGTTTATCATAACAGATAATGCGATCCAAAGTACGATAAACATCAGTAGCATAACACCTGATACCACTGCGGAAATAATGAATTTTCTTTTTCTTTCTTTTCTGAGTTCAATATTGTTTTTGTCTGTCATCATAAAGGTAAACATGGATACAATGAACCATACCCAGATGATAGCCGGTATAAATACAAAAATTCCAAAATATATAAATTCCAAAATTGCTTCCTCCGTCTAGCACTATTTCAAAAGTGTCTATTATTAACTTAATTATTATACTCTCTATTAGATTCTGATACAACCTTTTAAACCAAGATATCGAAATACCATTTCGTAATATACACCTAATGATCGCGGTACACAAAAAAGAAGCAGAGTGAAAATCACTCTGCTTCCTAATAAAATCAATTATCATCGACTAGGTATTAGCAAACACCCTGAGCGAGCATAGCGTCAACAACCTTTTCGAAACCAGCGATGTTAGCACCAGCAACGTAGTCTGTCTTTCCGCCTACTGTCATGTCATATCTCTTAGCTGCATCTGAGATGTTAGCGTAGATAGTTTCCATGATTCCTTTAAGCTTTCCGTCAACTTCTTCAAATGTCCAAGAAAGTCTTTCTGAGTTCTGGCTCATTTCAAGAGCAGATGTAGCAACACCACCAGCGTTAGCAGCCTTACCACCAACGAAGAGAACTCCGTTGTCCTGGAGATACTTAGTAGCATCTAATGTTGTAGGCATGTTAGCACCTTCTGTTACAGATACAACGCCGTTAGCTACGAGCATCTTAGCATCTTCGATATCTAATTCGTTCTGTGTAGCACATGGAAGAGCAAGGTCTACTTTGTACTGCCATACACCATGTTCGCCGTTCTTCTTTTCGAAGTACTGAGCTGAAGGTCTAGCAGCTGCATATTCTGTTAAACGAGCACGCTTAACTTCTTTTACTTCC
>JAZLLO010000060.1:0-39349 GCA_045598185.1 Marvinbryantia sp. | reverse complement strand
TTTCCTTCCGCACTTCATAGGTTAAAACCAACGATGATCTGTCTACCTTATACACACATGGATGGCTCTTCAGAGCCATCGAATCAAAAAAGAACCTTGTCATGATATACCTCCAAATCAAAAAAGTACCCAGATGACGGGGACTTCAACTGTCATGTCGAAGTCCATCATCTGGGTACCAGTTTTAAAAAAAATGAGACTATAAATGAATTACACCTCTAGTCTCATTCTTGTTTTAAGTTTATTTGGTCATTAATGCGTAGGTAACTTAATGACATTGGTCACTGACGACAGCCCTTTCATATCTTACTTACATTTGTTTTTCTGTATCAACCAAAGATTATACTTTTCTGCAAATTCCATTATAGTCACATTTAGCTTTTCCGCGCCTCTTTCCATTGGATAGTCACCACAAAGGACAGAAGAAAAAATTTCCTCTACTTTGCCTTCTATAACGCCTTCTTTTCGACCTTCTATAATCCCTTCTGCTCGGCCTTCTATAATTCCTTCTTTTCTGCCCTCTTCCCGACCTTTTTCTTCTCTTTCATCCAGCATCTCTTGAAACAACATATATCGTTCCTCCAGTTCTCTGTCATGCTTTACCTTTTGAATTGCATACTGCAACTTTTCAACATAAGCATCACCGTAATCATCTTCACTATTTTCCAGTTCTGAACCTACAAATTTCAGGAACTTTCTCAACATTTCTGAGATAGCATCATCATTCTTTCCTTTTGTTGAAAGAAAAATAGTGTGGGTTCCTGCAATGTCTTTCCCATGTCTTTTCCCCTTTATTCTAACATACAATGAATATCTATACAATCGAACATACTTTAATATGTATTACGTATTCCCCCTATAGTAACATACTATATAGCATTACGCAACTTATATATTTGTTGTGCATCATATTATATATCACAACTTACAAATAAATGATAATTTCAAAAAAGCAGTATCTGTTTTACTTTTTCGAATATCAGTAAAACAAACACTGCTTTTTATTCATCCTATTACTATCGTTGTTCTGGCTTAAATTAACAATTATTCAGCTGCTTTTACACTTGTGATGTGTGGGTTTGCGCCTTCATACCAGTAAAGGAAACCTTCCATATCGATTACATCACCGATCTGAAGTGCTTCTACCGCCTTGTAAACATCTGTATCTTTATCGCAAAGGTAGCTTTCTACTGTGAACTGGAATACTTCGCCATCTTTTTCTACATTGAAGTAAAGGTCGTTACCTGGTTCACCTGATCCATCCCAGTTGTAAAGGAATGCAACTTCCTCTTCTTCATTCTTAGATGGAGCTACTGTAAGTCCCTTAAACTCTACGAATTCATTCTGGTGGTCGATCAGTTCATCCTTGCCAAGAAGATCTGTTACATCAAGTGCTGTTGCTACAAACTTGTCATCTGCATCTGCTGCGAATTCGAATGTTGCATCTGCGATCTCGATCTCGCCTGACCATTCAGCCTTGTAACCTGTTACGATGATCTTAGTGCCTTTTTCCATCTTCTTGCTGTCTTCTTCTGAACAAGCCATGTTGTAGATGAAGTAAGCACCGTCTTCGCTCTGTGCATAAACAGTAATCTTGTCATCCCACCAGCTCTGTGTTGCCTGTACGTAGGTCTCTACTACTACTTCATCATCAATTGCTGCTGCCATGTAATCTTCATGTGTCATTGGATCTGCTGCCATTGCAGAAAAGCTTAAAATTGCGGTAAGTGCAGCTGTCATTAATACTGTTTTTTTCATATCTATTCTCTCCTTTGATATAAAAGTTAAAAATATTAGTTGCTTATATTATAGCTTAAATGTAATTGAAATCAATGCCTATTTTTCAGAAGCCCAATTCCGACATAGATAATAATCAATACCCATGCCGCCGCCAGAGAGATTAAAAGAATCTTCGCAGTCTGTGTAAGTGGACCAAGGTCTTTCTTTCCACCCGCAGTTCCTTCCACCTGATCCAGATGATAAAGTGAACTCATATCGCTATAAAGAGTTTCAAAAAATGCATCATCGATTTCTTTTTTTCTTCGTGTTGCCTTGGCAACATTTTCAATAAGATCACCAGCTGCACTTCGAAGTGATGTTGCTCCATTAAATACCGGAGTAACAAAGGTATCATCCAGATGATCCAGCAGCATCTGTGTAGCTTTGATCTTCACTTCATAATGCTCTACATTATCCTCTCCACCTTTGCCCAGATACTCCTGATACTGTGGACTTTCCTGCGCCTTTTTCGTAACCGGAACATAGCCTTCTGTCTTCGCATAAGCAATCTGGACATCATTGGAAAGAAGGTACTGTGCAAACAGCCAGGAAGCCAGTACTTCCTGTGAATCGTCTTTCTGGAAGATACATACGGATGGTCCCTGAGAGATCATCTGCATCTGTTCCGGTTCATACTGTGGAATCGGCATTACGACAGTCTCAAAGTCCACAAGGGCCTCCTCACTGATATCCAGTAGTGGTGCCTGCGAGCCCATCCAGGTAGAACCGGCAGTAGAATCAATTGCAAAGATACACTGTCCGGCATTTAAAAAGTTCGCCGGGTAACTGGATATCTTAAAGGTTGAAAATGCACCAGATCTTACATGAGTGGAAATCTCCTCAAGGATTTCTCTGGTAGTATCATTGAATATCTGAATTTCGCCATTTTCCGTAGAGTATCCCGCATGCTTCTGTCTTAACATCTGGATCATCATATTATCTGTTGACTTATAGATAAATGGAATCATGACCTTCTGCCCGTTTATTTCATAATTACCATTCGCATCCTGCTTCGTTGCGGCCTCTGATACCTCCCAGATAAAATCCCAGGTAAGAACCTCTGGAATTGTATAACCAAGTTTTTCTACATAAGTCTTATTGATATAGCAGGCTTCTGTTGATCTCATAAAGGGAAGCGCATACTGATGTCCGCCGATAATCCCTTCATTCAGATATTCTTTTATCATCTCTTCTTCCGAAGGTCCGTCAAAAGCAAGTTCGCTTCCCGCCAGTCCATACTTTTCATTCGTCAGCAATTGATCAAGCGGAACCACGATATCCTTTCCTGTCAGATATGTTGCAATATGATCCGGATAAGTAACACATACATTCGGTGTCGTATCTGTAGCAATGTTGGTAATAACATCGTTATAGATCTTTGCATAATCCGTATATAATCGCATATTCACTGTAATATTCGGATACAGCTTCTGAAAATCTGAAATCGCTTTTTTATAAATATTGGTCTGTGCCTTATTCGTATCGTTCTTCGCCCAGAATGTGATCTCCATCTCTTTTGAAGTATCAAAGTCATCCGGAATCACAAACTTTACCGATTCCTCTTTTCCATGGCATCCGGTTAACATAAGTGCAAGGACCAGAAGGAGCAGACTGAAAAATTTTCTCATCCTTTTGTACCTCCTCTTGAAACACCTTCCATAACCTTCTTATGGAAAATCAGGAACAGTATAATCAGCGGTACTGAGATCACAACAACCGCTGCCATCATCGCCGGTACATTCTCACGGCCAAATCCATTCTCACGGATCTCCTGAATACCATTGGATACCAGAAAATATTTCTCATTGTCCGTAATCAGTCTTGGCCACACATAAGAATTCCAGCACTCAATGATCTTTAAGATCGTAATGGTTATCAGGGTTGGTCTGCAAATCGGAATCATGACCTTCCAGAGATACTTCAGATC
Source organism: Marvinbryantia sp. (assembly GCA_045598185.1). Classification (GTDB taxonomy): domain Bacteria; phylum Bacillota; class Clostridia; order Lachnospirales; family Lachnospiraceae; genus Marvinbryantia. The sequence goes on along the minus strand of JAZLLO010000060.1, from coordinate 35,643 downwards.
AGACGTTCCATCCACCTTCGCTGCATAATACAGATTATCCGGCACCTGCTCGAAGTTTTCCTTTAACAGATAGATATAAAAGACAGATGTCACCGATGGCAATATCAGACCAAGAAAAGTATTTCGCAGACCTGCATTCGTCACTGTTACAAAGTTTGTGATGACTACAAGTTCATTTGGAATCATCATAAGGGAAAGGAATAAAGTAAATGCCAGATTGCTTCCCCTGAAGTTAAGTCTTGCAAATGCATAAGCAGCCAGTGTGATCACTACTAACATGATCGCTGTTGTCGCTATCGTAAAGATTACGGTATTCACCAGATATCTGCCAAGGGAGACCGTGGTAAATGCATCCCGATAGTTCTGCAGTGTCGGTGACAAGGTAAAAAAGGATGGGATATATTCCGCATTGTACGCTCCGTAGCTTTTTACGGATGTCAGTATCATCCAGTAAAAAGGAAAGAGTACGATCAGTCCCCAGATTACAAGAAAGATATAGACAACTGTATTCAAGGTAAGCTGCTTTTGCTTTGCTGTCTTTTCGATTTTTGCATAATCCATTTTATTTTCCATCGTATTCCCTCCTGTTATCGCTTGTTCCGGTTACTGATCAGCAGATTGATACAGGTAATCGTAAGTACAATAGAAAACAATACTATCGCTGCTGCAGATGCATAGGATGGATATCCACCACTGTTTCCGTAAAGCATATCATAGACATAACCTACGATGGTATTCATACCCGCCGCATTCAGATTCACTCCAAAAAGTGCAACTGCATCGCTGTATGCTTTAAAAGCACCGATAAAACCAGTAATGATCAGATAGAAGATCATTGGCGAGATCATCGGCAAGGTGATGCGAAAGAAGATACGTACCTTTGAGGTTCCATCGACTTTTGCAGCATTGTAATAAGTCTGATCCACCGATGCCAGTGCACTGGTCAGGATCAATATCTTAAATGGCATAACGATCCAGATGGTATAGATGCACAGTACCAGCATCTTGGCCCAGTATGGTCCTTCGATAAAGTCCACAGCTGGCCCGCCAAATGCGTGAATCAGAAGATTGATCAGACCATCGGAATATGGTGTTCTCTTAAACAGAATCATGAACACCAGACCAACTGCCAGTGTATTGGTTACATATGGCAGAAAGTAGATCGTCTGAAACAGTTCTTTTAATGGCTTGATCGAACTTAGTGCCACAGAAATCAAAAGTGCCAGTCCGGTAGATAATGGCACAGTAATGATTACCAGGATAAAGGTGTTCTTTACTGCCTGCAGAAAATATGTATCATGCAAAACATAAGAATAATTGTAACTGCCTACTCCCAGATATGTCTGGGATGCAAAATTATATCCTTCTTCTACGGAGTAAATGAATACGTCAATCAGAGGATAGATCATGAATACCCCAAGGAAGAGGATCGCCGGCAAAAGATACAGCCAGCCCTTCATGCTTTTATTGTCCATATCTGATCCTTTCCTCGCTTACTTCATCAAATAAGAATACTTTGTGTGGCTTTAATTCAAAACGTACCTTTCCTACCGAAAGATTCGCCTTATAGTCTGCATTGATGATAGAACGAACTGTCTCATTCTCAGATGCCGGATTGGTAGATACCACGCTGATATCTCTTCCCATAACTTCTACAAGCTTCATATCACAGGAGAATGGTCCGTTCTCATCCAGCCAGAAACCTTCCGGACGAATACCAACCTTCACTGGTCCATCCTTTACTCCAGGTGTCGGAAGAACTGCTTCCTCTCCGATATAAAGTTTTTCTCCTTTTACCTTTCCCCGGAAGAGATTAATAGGTGGTGTTCCAAGGAACTTTGCAACAAAAAGGTTCTCCGGATTATCATATACTTCCTGTGGCTTTCCGATCTGCTGAACAACTCCGTCCTTCATAACAACGATGATATCTGAGATACTCATAGCCTCATCCTGGTCATGAGTTACGAATACTGTTGTAATCTTCGTCTCCTGCTGGATTCTTCTGATTTCTTCTCTTGTCTGAAGTCTGAGTCTTGCATCCAGATTCGAAAGCGGTTCATCCATAAGAAGTACTCCCGGCATCTTAACCAGTGCTCTTGCAATGGCAACTCGCTGCTGCTGTCCACCGGATAATTCACTCGGCTTTCTCTCCAGCAATCCATCTATCTGTACTAGTTTTGCTGCCTCCACTGTTCTTCTGAGTTTTTCTTCTTTTGAAAGCTTCTTATCTCCTTTAAAGTTCTCCAAAGGGAACATAATATTCTTTTTTACAGTAAGGTGTGGGTAGAGTGCATAATTCTGAAAAACCATACCCACGCCACGATTCTCCGGTGGAAGATTCGTCACCTCATCTTCACCAAAGAAAATCTTTCCTTCTGTCGGCTTGATCAGTCCACAGATCAGATTCAATGTTGTACTTTTTCCACAACCGGATGGTCCAAGCAACCCCACCAGTTTTCCATCCGGAATCTCAAAGTCGAAATTATCAACTGCGATTACATCTGTCTTCTCTTTTTTATTCCGGTTCGGAAACCTTTTTGTCAGATTCTGTAATACAATCTTCATCCTCTCATTCTCCCTTGTTATTCCTTAATATATCTACCGTATGTGCTCCGGCTCCAATCAGATCTTTTCGTTCACATACCGCTGTCTGATAAGTCACAAAATGCTCAAACTCTTCTTCTGATAATTGATTCAGAAATGGGCGGATATAATTCGCCGGTCCATCCGGTGATAAGATCTTTTCTCTTGTAAGTCCCACCTCTGCATTCAGTGAATCGATATCTTCAATACGCATATAATCATAAAGCTCATCTTTACCAGGAAGTGTATGGAAATCCTCTGTGAATCGGTTCTGTTCCAAACATTCGCATACATGTCTTTCTTTAAATCCATAAGTAACGACACCATATTCATTCATGACATACGCAACCATAATGATTCCGCCTGGCTTTACAACCCTCTGTGCTTCTTTTAATGCTTTTATCTTATCCTCTCTGTCTGTCAGATGATACATCGGTCCAAAAAGCAGTGCAAAATCAAATTCATTCTCCTGGAATCGTTTCAGCTTGCATGCATTCCCTTTATAGGCTTTTACATTCGGATTCTTCTGCTTTAACATCCCCAGGTTATGCTGTACCAGTTCCACCGCTGTCACATCATATCCTTCTTCAAAAAGTGGAATACTATACCTACCGGTTCCAGCTCCGATATCAATGAGCTTGTCTCCATCTTTCAGATATTCATGAATATACTTCATGGAGATCCGGTATTCTACCTGTCCGTGACGACTGTTCAGTCTTTTTTCTTCATTAAACTTGTTATAATATTCTTCCAGTGTCGTCATTACTTACGCTTCCTTTTCTATCTCTAACTTACTCTGGAGTACTTTCAGGATTCCATCCGGTGCCGGACGGTTCACCCTACTGTTGATGGTCTTGTGGCTGATAAACTTATCCTTTCCAGCTGTCATATATCCAACGCGGTTTACCACGATTCCAAGGCTCTTGATTCTCTCCATCAGTTCTCTGGAATGTTCCGATACGATCAGTACACTTCCTGATGAAAACAGTGACCATGGATCAAGGTCAAAGTGTTCACACACTTCAATCGATTCCTGTCTTACCGGAATATCTTCATGGAAAATCGTAAATCCAATTCCGGAGTCCTTACCCAGCTGATACATCGCTTTATTCAGTCCACCTTCTCCCATCTGATATACATACACATCTTTTAATGAACTTACCAGTTCTTCCAATGTTTTTTTATCATTGTCAATGCTTCTCTCCCAGTCCAGTGTCTGTCTCACAAAATGCATCGGGAATACCTTCTTTAATTCTTCCTCATAATACTGGGTAAGCAGCACACTTCCAGCTAATGCAGGATAACCACAAATCAGAATTTCCCCATTCTTTGGAACAAATGGTTCTTCCTCTTCTACTATCTCGCTGCCAGTCGGAATCCAGCTTTTCAGCTTCTCATATCTGGAATCTTCCGGGAAAAGTTCCAGAAACTTTTCCAGCTTTTTTGTCTTACCTGCTTTATTCAATATGAACGAATCCATAACTATTCTCCTCATTATAAACTGTAACGTTACTTTTCGTTATCATATCATATTCCGATGAAAAATGCAGACTTTTCCATAAATGTCTGCTACAAGGATGAAACTAAAAGAAGCCGGTGCAGTTTTCATCTGTGATGATCTGAACCAGCTTCCTTCTCATATTAAATTACTTTCTTAATTTTGATTACATTTACAGCATTCTGATCTTTTCTTGCAGAAGTTTTCTTCTGGCACAGTCGAAATCTCTGTATTTTCTTCACGTGCATCCTCCGAAGGAACACTTCCCCAGCTGATGGCATTCACAATTGGCGGCAATGACATTGTCATTGTCCCATCTGTGTAAAGACATATCTCTTCCTGTTCTACCGGAAGTTCTTCATCTTCGTCAAAGTACACGATCACTTCGCCTAAGCGATCCGATTCCAGATTCGCTGCATGCGTTTCCGGATTCACTTCCATCACTACACCTTCCAGCATACTGCTTTCTGTTATGTCCATTGTGGTGATCTTCATATCTTCATCCACATCTACCAGTATCAGAGTCTGCTCTGATGTATCCGGATTCCATCCCTGTCCGTATGAAAAACGGATAATTCCACGTCCTGGCTTTAATGCTTTCAGTTTATAATAGGTTTTTCCACTAACTCCATCCAGCATCTCAGGATTATCATCTTCCACGTAACTTCCTTCTGCACTATCAAGTTCCACACAATCGCCGCCAAGAACAAATCCTGTCCATGAATATCCTGTCGTTGCATTCGCATCAAAGGTAAGTACAGTACCTGCTTCCTCTTCTGCCATACCGGTACAGGAAAGCAGAAATGCTGTTGCTACAGCAAGTATCGTCTTTTTCATCTAATTTCCTCCATCTTCGTTAATAGCGACTTTTACAGAGATAACGTTATCTTATGCGTTCGCCATCTTATAAATTGCGATCATATCTTCTACATCGAGAACCTTTGCAGAACCCTTTGTTCCTCCACAAGCCTTCTTACATTCTTCAGCCATCTCAACGATCTGTGCTTCTGTAGGAGCAATACCCAGTTCCTTGAAGTTTGTTGGCATTCCAATGCTGTGATAGAAGTCTTCCATTGCTTCAATACCTTTTAAAGCGATCTCTTCATCTGTACCTTCTGCTGTAACACCCATAACGTTCTTAGCATACTGTACAAATCTATGCATACAATCCTTGTAGACATATCTTGCCCAGCTTGGCCAGATTGCTGCAAGACCAGCACCATGTGTTACATCAAACATACCGCCCATCTCATGCTCAAGCATATGACTGCAGAAATCACCGCCGTCATTACCGCAACCTGTCAGGTCATTGTGTGCAAGGCTTCCTGCCCACATGATCTCTGCACGTGCATCATAGTTCTCTGGATCTGTATGAAGGATCTTTGCATTCTTAATTACAGTACGAAGAAGTCCTTCTGCCAGTGCATCTGTCAGTTCCATGTTGCCGCCATTTGTAAAATAGCGTTCCATTGTATGCATCATGATATCAGTACATCCACTCTCTGTCTGATAATCCGGCAGAGTCTTTGTCAGTTCCGGATTCATGATAGCGAACTTTGGACGTGCAATATTATCATTGTAAGAACGCTTTCTTCCATCGCTCTCTCTTGTGATAACACAACTGTTGCTTGTCTCACTACCTGCTGCAGAGATTGTAAGAACGGATGCTACAGGATAACATCCTGTTGCTTCTGCTGTATGCTCAAACAGATCCCATACATCTCCATCATATGCAAGACCGTAAGCGATAGCCTTTGAAGAGTCGATTGTACTTCCACCGCCAACTGCAAGGATGAAATCTACGTTCTCTTTCTTACAAAGTTCGATTCCTTCATAAACCTTGGAGATATGTGGATTCGGAACTACGCCGCCAAGTTCTACGTGTTCAACTCCTGCTTCATCAAGAGCTGCTTTAATACGATCGATCAGACCAGACTTTAATGCGCTCTTTCCACCATAGTGAATCAGAACCTTTTTACCGTTGTACTTCTTTACCAGTTCACCAACCTGTGCCTCTGTACCTTTACCGAAAACTACTTCTGTAGGTGCATAGTATGAAAAATTAAATGCCATAATAATGTGTCCCTCCTGATTCGTCATTTAAACGAGAATCTCAAATATCTGATTCTCTTTTGTAATTGTCTGCACACGATCTATATACGGTGCATCTGCTCTGTCTTTTTTATATTCCTGGATGAAATCATACTGTTTCCAGAGATGCATTGGAAATGCATAGGTAACATCCATCGTCTCCAGATATCTGTCAATTCCATCGTATGCGGTTCCTTCCAGTCTTGGATCCAGAAGAAGAAAAGCGATATCTGTCTTTCTCCCCTGAAGTGCCAGCAATTCTTTCTCGAAATTGGTCCGCATCTGGAATACATACTCTTCGCCCTCTTCCAGCCAGTACCAGGCATTCAGATCTCCTGCGTGGAATATCGTGATTCCATCTACTGTCACATAGAATGCTACCCCTTCATCCGTTGACTTCAATGTCTCTATCTTCATTCCAAACTGTGGAAGTTCATATGTCCGATTCCCGAATACGCGAAGTGCCTTATCCAGATCCTCTTTTTCCAGACCAAGATCCTTACATCGTCCCAGTGAAAGGGAAATGTCACTTCCAAGTATATAGAAAACCTGCTCCTGCTGTGTGCGAAGATCCCATATCTTTGGACAATAATGATCATGATGTGCATGGCTTGCAAATATAACGAGCGGCTTTTCCTTCGCAAGCATCGGCATATCACCTGCTGCATAAAACTTCTCTTCGCCGTTATCCTCTTCCTGCGCAATCACATCAAACCACAGACAGATTCTCTCTGTCTCTACCATGAATCCACTATGTCCAATGTAGGTAACCCTTACCTCTTTTTTTTGTTCGTTTATCATTAGAACTTAACTACCTTTGGTGCATCTGTGAAAGATGAGAAGGTTGCTGTTGCGTTCTGTAAGTATAATACTTCTGTATTATCATCTTCTGCTGAATACATTGCCTTCAGATTCGGATAGTTATCCAGCATATGCTTCTTAGCTTCGATATTCTCATCTCTGATAAGTTCGCAGGCAATTCTTACCCATACACCTTTTCCAAATGCACAAAGCTCTGCCTTTGGATTCGCCTGAAGCTGCTTGGATACTTCCTTTACCTTGCCTGTCTGAATGTAAAGCTTTCCTTCAAAAAGGTCGATCGTTCCAAATGGTCTTACTCTTGGCTGATCACCTTCTACTGTTGCCAGATAATATGTCTGACATTCTTTCAAAAATTCATATACTTCCTGCATGATAAACTCCTCCTTGATGTATATATGATATATTTATTATAATCCCTGTTACGCTCTTCGGCAACAGAAAGCGAAAAGTACACAGAATCTACACATTATTCGTGTTACTGTTCACGTACGATTCATGTATACTGATCATATATCAGCAGTTTTCAATACATCTACTGATCGCGGGGATGCCAATTCATCCCTGCTCATATTCAATACAGTCTGCTCATCAACCCATTTATAGGCTATCGTTTCTCCATCTTGTAAGATAATAGAATTCTTATCACATTCAGTGAAACATATATATTCAACATAAATCGTATGATTGCCTTTATGCACGATTCTTCCGATTTCTGTCAGAGAATCTGAAACAATACCCGTCTCTTCCCGCAGTTCTCTAAGTGCGCATTCTAACGAAGTCTCCCCCTGCAATGCAGCACCACCCGCTGTCAATTCCCACATTCCACCAAGATATTTACTTAGGTTCCTTTGCATAAGCAGATATGTGCCATCCATATGCTTCACAATAATTTCTCCCACCAGGTGATACATTCCATCCGGAATTATTTCTCCACGTATTAATTCTACATTATCTAGTTTTTTGAATTCCTCATCATAAGCATCCCATATTTCAATCATTGGTTTATCTCCTTGATCTTTTCTGTTTTGTTTATATCGGCTGTGTTGGAATTATCGCATATTTTCCAAAAAGGCAACAGAAGGATGATCCGAAAATTATCCCCTGTTGCCTTAATCTTGTTTCTATTCTCTAATTTACTCTACATGCCACTTTGTTCCATACTCATCCATATAGTTACCATGTGTATCATAACGATCATAGTAATTACCATATTCGTCTACATAACGGTTAATATCTGGGTCGTAGACAATATAGTTTTCTTCGCCTGCATCATTTCTTACCCAGTAAGCCTCTCCCGAATGTATATCGGCAGGGGTTGCATATTCCACGTCCTGGCCTGCTGTTGGATCGTACAAGGTAACCAGCCATTCGCCATTATTTACAACCCAGGTATTATAGTCTCCGCCATTACTACTATAGACATTAAAATAATCATCATAAAACGCATAATCCTGACCATTTGTGTACTGATAAATAATGGTTGGTGTTCCATCGCTGGTATAAACGGTCATAGAATATCCAGTACGGTGATACCCACCGTTTGGTTTTTCATAGGATAAGAGCAAACTACCGCCATCTACAAAGTTTCCGTGGCGATCCTGCCAGAAAATCTTTCCATCTTCTGTTCTGAATGTTCCATCAGTATAAGCAGTGAGATAATATACGTTCGAAAGTGCATCATACACTTTAACAACAGTTGCTGTCTTTTCTGCATCCTGGGTTACTTCCGGCGCTTCATCTGCAACTACTGTTGTAGATATGAACTGCGAAGATACATAACCTTCTGTTCCATCTTCAGTTTTGATGCGTAACCAGCCAATCTCCATTCCATTTTTAAGGACAGAACCTGTAACCGTTACTTTATCACCATAAGACAGCGTTGTGATGATAGCACCATCTTCTGATGTAGAACGTACATTCAATTCATCTGCTGCAACCCATGCAGTATAATTCATATCTGCAATGCCATAATCCTCAACTACAACCGTGTGATCCAGCATAGATTCTGTAATCTTGCTGTCATCAACCTTGATGGAATTGATTGACTTACAGATATCGGAAAAGTCTGCTCTCTCATGAGCATATCCAACAACATGCAGAATATAATCCTGTGTGCTGGCTGCTGCAGTATAGATCAATTCATGATGCGCATCTGCCGACTCGATCGCCGGAAGTGTTTCTCCATTTTTATAGAGATTTATCAGAATAGCACAATCTCCATCACTGAACATCTCAGTATTCTCATCAGATTGAATCTGATACCAGTCCTCTGCCGGAAGTGTAATCTCCATAAGACCATCCTGTGTCTTGATCGGATCCATCGCAAAGGCTGTCATAGAGGTCAACGAAAGAAGAGCCGCTGCACCTAAACCGATTAAAAAATGTTTTTTCATAATCCTAGTTCCTTTCTTAAATTAATTATTTATGCTTTCGATGAAAATGTCCGGGCTCCACTCCTATCGAGCTTCTCCGGGCTCTTTCGCTATAGATTTCTCTATTTTCTGCGGGTCATCACTCCGCTTAAACAGGGAACTCCTTTAAGAATATCTCTTGTAATATATGTACTTTACCATTCCCCTAAAATTTTTGTCAACAATATCTGTTAACACAATATATAAGCTATATTATGTTTGTTTACTGTTGCCATTGCCATCATTTCTCTAATCTCCTTATTTCTTCCTGATTTATTATTTTCTTTGAGGTGTTCTGTGTTCCTCTTGATGATGTAAGGATAACAAGCAATGCTTAACGGTATATACAAAGTACCTTAACGCTTTCTTAAAGGTGGACTGATTATGTTATACTACACACCATAGTGACATTGTAAAAAATGCAAAAATATGTATAATGATATCGTAATTCAGAAACATAAGCATCAAGTATGGTAGAAATATCTCCAGGAAGGAATATATGAATAGTACAACAATCGAAGAAATCATGCACAAAGTGTCTTTCCCTGACGATGCTGTACAGGAACTGCTCCTTGCAGAACGTTGTTTTACAGATCGTGGTCTGACTGAAACATTGAATAAAACAGCTTGTGAACTGGCTGATCTTACCGATGAAAAAGCACTGGGGGCTGCTCTGAAAGAATTCACAGAACACTGGGAAAAAGAGCTTGGTATCCACAGATATACCCTGGAATGTCTGATTCTGCTGGAGTGTTGGAAGATTGCCCGTATTCGTTATACAGAAAAAGGAATCTCTGAAGAGATCTTCTGGCGAAGCTGCCATGATATGACCTGCAAACTGATGGAATGCCGAAATGTCTATGGTGTAAACGGAATCTTTGTCGGACACTGGTATGATCGTTTTTTCCAGGCTACACGATTTGCTCTTGGAAGACTGCAGTTTGAGCAGATTCCATATCCTCTGGATGAGCCATATCAGATTGGTGAAGCTGTGATCCGCAAAGGTGATATCGTGATCAATATGCACATTCCTTCTGAGGGACCACTTACTGAAGAAGCTGTGGCAGATGCTTTTGAACAAGCACATGCATTTTTCCCGAGCGAGAAGGTTTATGTTATGGATTCCTGGCTGCTGGATCCGGAACTTATGGAGATTCTTCCGGAAGGCAACATCAAAAAGTTTACCAGCCGCTTCGATGTGATCCATTCGGTGAAATTTGATACCTTTCAGGATGGCTGGAGAGTGTTTGGACCTGAATGGAAAAAAGAACCGGAATTACTTCCGATGAATACTGCACTTCAAAAGCCAATCGCCACATATTTAAAAAAAGGCGGACTTCTTGGAGAAGGATTTGGAATTCTCATAAAGTAGAATGGTGCCTGGCACCATTCTACTTCACATATCTTCTTTCTGGCGGCGTATTTTCTCTGCTGCTTTTTTCCCGCTCCTGCGTGAAATCCCAATCCTGGTTATCAGGAAAATATTAATAACTGCAAAGAAATGAGCAATAAATGTACTCAGAACCACCCCATTCGTCCGTAGCAGATATCCTGAGCCAAAACCATACGCCGTCAGAATTGCTGTTGTTAATAGTACCAGTGCCAGATATGGAAGAATCGCAACAATATCCTTTACATACCGGAAGAAATCCTTCAGATCAGCATCAAAGTAAACGAATCTTCCAATCACCATAGTCAAAAAGTAGATGACAATCTCATCATAATTGGAATCTTCGTATATGAACTTAATATATAAAAAGATGATCAGCATATATAACATTCCGGTAAGCCGGAGCGTATTCCTTTCGTCTTTGCTGATTGTTGAAAGCGGAACAAAGATATGATCTATCATACTATTGATCAGTATACTGAATACAATTAATCCTAATAAGATAAAATCTCGCCAGTTTTGCCAGAATGCCTGTACTGTATACGGCAGCCGTGAATTCAGATAAGGATAATCAAAGGTAAAGAATAGTCCTGTAAAGAACAGAATACAGGTAGAAGAAAACATCAATTCGTAATACTTTTCCATATAGCTGTTGTAATACTCATATAATGCTGTATGACGATTTGACAAACGTACAGACTTTACATTCCTTTTTGCAAAGAATAACAAAATCCAGTTCACGGCTAAAACTACCAGAAAAGAAACCAGAAAAAAGAACAGACTATCCGGAATTGCAATGTAATGCTTGATATAATCTTTTAAACTCAAAATAATACCTCCTATAAAGTAAAATTTACTATATAGGAGGTATCATATGATTGCAAGTATATAAAAAAGAATTCAGAAAATCTTCATATTTTCAGAAATTTACAGAAGCGTTCCGTTCCATTCATCATTCTCGTTGACGATAAAGTATTCTCCATAGGTATCTGTAGTAAGAATCTGTACGATCTCTTTCATATTCCAGATTGTATGCATATGTTCAAGTTCTTCTATTTCTATCCAGAATACTCTGCCTTCTCTGGAAGAACGCAGTTCTCCAGAGAACTGGTTCGTCTTATAGAGTAGTACGATATATCTGCTTCCATCTTCCTGAATCCAGTCCTTCACTCCACACAGTTGTGGATTCTTAATAGTCAGACCTGTTTCTTCATAGATTTCGCGTATAACAGCTGCAGTACAGGATTCTTTTGGTTCTATATGTCCGCCTGGAAAGAAGATACCGATCTCATCTTCATCAATCTTCTCCTCTACCAGTATCCTGTTCCCATCATATACCATACATAGATTCGTTAATTCAGCCCTGTTTGTCCGGTCCATCTGTCATTCCTCTTATTCTCTTTCCAAATATGCCATCAGAAGCAGTAATGTATTTCTGACACCTGCAATATGGGATCTTTCATAGTTATGCGATGCATATACACCTGGTCCGATCAGTCCATGTCTGATATCATTTCCTCCGCGAAGTGCAGCTTCTGCATCTGACCCGTAACGCGGATATACATCAATTGCAAAATCCAGATTCTCTTTTTTTGCAGTCTCAATCAGTGCGGAGGTCACATCGTAATTATAAGGTCCTCCGGAATCCTTGGCACAGATAGATACCATCCGCTCTGTACATTCAAGATCTGCACCTACACATCCCATATCTACAGAGATCATCTCAGTGGTATCTTCCGGTACGCAGGCTCCTCCATGTCCAACTTCTTCGTATACCGTAAAGAGTAACGTCACCTTTCTCTTTAGCTGAACCATATTGTCTTTAATTGATCTGGCAAGACCAAGCAAAATCGCTGCTGAAAGCTTATCATCCAGAAAACGGCTCTTAATATAACCACTTTCCGTAATCACGGTTCGAGGATCCATAGCAATGAAATCTCCAACCTGAATGCCCAGTTCCTTTACCTCTTCCTTGGAATACACATTCTCATCCAGAAGAATCTCCATATTCGCTTCCACAGGTGTTACCTTATCCTCTGCCACATGTACAGAAGGCTCTGTATTCAGTACAACACCTGTATAAGTCTTCCCATCACGGGTATGAACGGTACAGTTCTCACCATCTGCAGTACTCCACTGATGTCCACCTACTGTTGTTGGTCGTAACCTTCCATTCCATTTGATAGAACGAACCATCGCACCTAAGGTATCTACATGTGCTGCCAGTACAAGAGGATCGCCCTCTCCGCCAAGAATCACCTGAAGATTCCCCTTTCTGGTATACTCTGATTCAAATCCCATTTCTTTTAATTCTTTTGCCACATAAGCAGTCACTTCTTTTGTAAATCCGGTAGGACTTGGAATATAGGTAAGACGTATTAACTGCTCTGCAATATATTCTATATAGTTCATTGTTATCTTCTACTCCGGTATTCCATCAGATCTTCAGAATCAGATTCGCTGCTACTTTCGCCATATTTTTAATAAAGGCTGCTATCTCTTCTGAATTATAATGATGTCTTGCAATGATCTTATATTTGAAATAAGTGCCTTTTTCATCCTTGATATATTCATCGGAGAAATCAATCTTTTCCGCCTTACACTGTAATGCCAGTTGGATCGCGCCCTGCTGATAGATCTCAATATCTCTGCTCTTTTTGGCATCAATAAGAACCTCTGCTGCCATCTCATCATTTTTTCTTCCAAAAGAGAGGATCGCCGGAACTTCTTCTTTTCCTTTTGCCGCTCCGGAAATCGTAAAGGTATTCATCAGTTCCCAGGTTTCATCCTTTTCAATCGGTTCCTGATCCTTGATACTGTTTGTGGAAAGAAGTGCATCACGGATAATCAGATAGCGAACACTTTCCTGTACCTGTTCATCTTTGATCTTCTTAGGTCTTTTGTGTACCAGTTTATCCAGATATGTACTAAATTCATAAGAAAACAGAATGCTTTTTCTGATTCGTTCCAGAAGTCCTACTTCTGTCAGTGTTCCTTCGTAAGAGAACTGAAGTCCTGCAGTGAAGAGACGAAAGCCATTGGAGAAAATGTAATTCTGTTCATCTTTGTAATAAGATGCAGCGCCGTCATCTCTTCCTTTTGTAAATTCTTCAAATCCTACTACAGCATTGATAAACGGAAATTCCTTCTCTATAACGTGAATCGTAAGAAGGGTGATAAGTTCCTTTGTAATCTTAAGTGTCATGGTATTGGTAGTTCCTGCATATTCATAGCTTAAAGTACCTTCTACACAATCATCCACCAGCTCCATAGACTGGAAGTTCACATCCATCCCCAGATGAATCTGACGATATGCACCATTTAATTTCTTTACTAACTTTTTCATTCCTATCTATACCTCAATCTGATTTTATATTCATTCTATCATCATTTACTATCTTCTGGATATCTCTTTTTTACAGAGTCTATGATTCTGTACATAATTTCAAATGCTTCACAGAGATGTTCTTCCTGCGAATCAGAATAATTAATGATAAATTTATGTCGGTATTCTTCCTTATTATTATAAGAATATTCCCATACCGGCGTTATGTGTATCCTGTGTCTGCCAAGTTCGGCTACAAAAAGTTCATCATCTATATCTTCCTTTATCCCGAGGATAAAATGCAGACCGGCATTCTCTTCTTCGATCGTCACTTTCTGATAAAGATTCGAATCCTTTAATGCCGTAAACAATATATCTCTGTGTTTACGGTAATAGTTTCTCATACGATTGATATAACGTCCAAAATATCCTTCAGAAATAAAACGTGCCAGATTGTACTGTTCGAATCCGGAAACTGTATTGGAATAAAAGCTGAGTTTTTCATTATATCTGTCCATAAGTATCTGCGGAAGTATCATGTATGCAATACGAAGAGAAGGCATCAACGTCTTCGAGAAAGTATTCATATAGATAACCTGTTCCGGTGCAATGCTTGTCATCGCAAGAAGCGGACGTCCGGTGAAGCGAAACTCGCTGTCATATTCATCCTCGATAATATAAGTGTTGTGTTCCTTCGCCCAGGATATCAATTGGTGACGTCTCTGTGCCGGCATTACAATTCCAGTTGGGAAATGATGTGACGGCGTAATGTGTATACAGGATACATTATTATTCATCAACCGATCAACGCGTATCCCTTTATCATCGATTGGGATATGAAGCACCTTGATTCCATTGCTTTCATAGACTTTTTCTATCTTTGTATGACCAGGGTCTTCTACTGCTATCATACGTTCATGCCCTAATAACTGTACAAGAATCCCATACAGATATTCTGTTCCTGCTCCTATGATTATATTCTCCGGATTTACAGAAAGATTGCGATAGGACTGCAGATGTTCCGCAATTGCCTCTTTTAATTCCGGTATTCCTGTTCGAGGCGGACTATGAAAGAAATCTGCCTCATGATCAATCAGAGTCTGTCTCATCAATCTTCCCCAGGTTGCAGTAGGAAACTGTGAGGATGCAATCTGATTGGAGGAAAAGTCTATAAGGTACTCTTCCTTTTTTTCCTGTACAATTTCTTTTTTTACTCTTTCCGTTGCTTTTTCGGACTTTTTCAGTTCGCTGACAAAATATCCTCTTTTTTCAATAGAGTAGATATATCCTTCCAATAACAGCTGTTCATAAGCGTTCTGAACCGTTATAATACTGATCCCAAGATGTGCTGCCAATTCTCTTTTTGACGGAAGTTTTTCATCCATTTTTAATACATCATTCTGAATATCCCTTCGAATGCATTCATAAAGGAATTCATACAGAGACTTTTTTCCTCTGATCTCCAGATTATATGTAAGCATATGTAATATCTCCCCATTAAACTAATGTCCCGATTCTTTTTCTTTTTTCAGGTACAGCGGTACTTCTCCAATAAGCATGCATACCCATCCGATACCATATGCATATGGCAATGCCTCGATTCCCATATGTCCCCACATTACCATCGGAACCACAAGGATGATACGTACTACTACATTCAATGTACTGAAAAACAGTGTGACCTTCAGATCTCCCATACCTCTGAAGTATCCTTGTATTCCATTCGTCATCGCAGGAAGAATATACATGACAGAGATCAGCTTCAGGTATTTCATTCCTTCTGCGATAACTGCTTCATCCTTTGTAAAAGCTCCCATCAGACCTCTGGCTCCAAAAAAACAGATGATGACCACCAGTAATCCGTAACAGAATTCTATCAGCATACCACTTTTAAAGCCTTCCCGAACTCTCTTTTTCTTACTAGCGCCTCTGTTCTGTGCCATAAATGCTGTCATGGAGTGCGCGATATTCTGCTGTGGGGTATATGCAAAATCATCGATTCGATTGCATACTCCGAATGCTGCTGCTGCTGAAACCCCCATTGTATTGATCATACTTTGCATTACGATCTTTCCAAGCGGTACCACTGCCTGCTGTAATGCACTGACCCATCCGTATGAAATCGTCTTTCGCAGTAACGATCTGTCAAATACAAGCCAACCCTTTCTTATCTGCAGAAAGTCTACCTTTTTCTGGACATAAACCATGCAGAAAAGACTGCACAGTGCTTCACTAATAACAGTAGATAATGCACATCCGGTACTTCCCCATTTTAATATGATAACGAAGAACAGATCTCCGAATATATTAAATACAGCGCTTGCCATGAGGAAATATAATGGAGTCTTACTGTCTCCTAAAGCTCTCAATACATTGGTATAAAAATTATAGAGAAAAGAAAATACAATTCCAAGAAGAATAATCCGAAGATAGGAGCTGGTTAAAGGTAAAATACTTTCTTCCACCTGAAATAACCTGAGCATCCAGGGAGCGCCAATCAAACTAAAAAATGTCAGCAGAACAGAAAATACGATTCCTGCTAACATCGTTGTACTGATCTGCCTGTGCAGCATATCATAATCCTTCGCCCCATACTGGTTACCCATCAAAATACTGGCACCCATACAAAGTCCGCTCATAAAAAGAAGCATCATCGTCATGATAGGATTGCATATTCCAACAGCCGCCAACGCTTCTTTTCCCACAAAATTCCCAACAATAATGCTGTCTACTGCATTATAAGTAAGCTGAAACAGATTCCCTAATACTAACGGAATTGTAAACTTTATCAAAATAGGAGTTATTCTTCCCTCTGTCAGATCTTTCGCCATACCACGACTCCTTTAATAGTGTACATCAGTACCCTTATTGTACCATATATCCTGGCACGAAAAAAGCCATTAAGGCTATTCCTCAATGGCTTACATTCTCAATGGTTTATGTTTTTTATAAGTCTAATTTCAGATCGTTTTCCTTGATCAGGCCTGCTTTACGGAATGCCTGTCCGATAACAAATGTGATCACTGCCGGAAGAATGAAACTAATCATAACAAGTGCAAACCAGTCCATTCCAGTGATTGCTGCCTTAGTACCTTCTGCGATATCATTCAGCCATCCGGTATATACACCGATCTGACCTACCAGACCACAGGTACCCATACCGGAAGAAATCGCTGCACCGTTCATCTTCATCTTGAAAACGCAGGTTGCTAAAGGTCCGGTGATTGCTGATGTGATGATTGGTGGAAGCCAGATCATTGGATTCTTGATAATGTTACCCATCTGTAACATTGATGTTCCAAGCCCCTGTGCTACCAGACCACCAAGCTTGTTCTCTTTATAACTCATTACTGCAAAACCTACCATATTGGCGCAGCATCCTGCAACAGCTGCACCACCTGCAAGTCCTGTAAGAGAAAGTGCTGCACAGATTGCTGCACTACTGATTGGAAGTGTAAGTGCTATACCTACGATGACAGATACGATGATACCCATCAGGAATGGCTGAAGATCTGTAGCCCACATGATTGTCTTTCCAACTGCACTTGCTGCTGTACCGATTGCCGGTGCACACCACATAGAAAGTAACACTCCAATTGTAATGGTTACAAATGGTGTCACAATGATATCAACTTTTGTTTCTTTTGAAACCAGTTTACCAAATTCAGCTGCAACAATTGTAATAATCAAAACTGCAAGAGGACCGCCTGCACCGCCAAGGCTGTTGGCTGCCATACCTACAGGTACCAGCGAAAACAGAACAAGTGGTGGACACTGAAGGGCATATCCGATAGAGATTGCCATTGCAGCTCCTGTTGCACTCTTGGCATAATCACCAATCTGTACGAGTACTTCGATTCCTAACTGTGTTCCTAATGTTGAGATAATGGTACCAATCAGCAGGGAAGCAAAAAGTCCCTGGGCCATAGCACCTAATGCATCAATACCATATCTTTTCAAAGATACTTCAATATTCTTTTTCTTAAGAAATTCTCTCATTTCTACCTCCTGGATATAAAATTCTGTCCGGTGTATATCTCTGTAATATCAGGTGTCTTGTCATCTGTACACCATCTGTGTATCATTATACACAGAATATACATTTCGTCAAGAAATTTCCACATCATTGTTATCAAATTAACATTCTTTATATAATAAAAAGAAACGCCAGGATCTTCCCCCAGCGTTTTTTCTATTTCCTATTGAGTTTTGGATATACAAATGTATTATGTCGGAAAGCCCATGCCAGCTGTGAACACATAATGACCCATATCATTGGCTCGCAGAGAATAACTCCCTTATATCCCAGCCTTGGAACGATCCATAGTGTAAATAAAATCTTACCAATCAGTTCTATCACACTTGAGATGATCGGCATTCTTTTTTCTCCCAATCCCTGAAGTGAATTTCTAAGACAGGATAAAATACCTGTGATCCAGATCAGCGGTGCTGTAAAGAGCATATAACTGTTTGCAGTATTTACGATCACTGAATCTGTACTTCCTGTCAGAAACGTTACGATGCTTTTTCCAAAAAACAGAATAATAATTGTTGCCAGAATGCTTTCACAGATTACCATCCCGATACCTATCCGAATACATCGGCGTACTCTATCCGGTTTTCCTGCGCCGTAATTCTGGGATGCAAATGTCGCTGATGCTATTGCATAGGAAACACCCGGCATAATAACGAACATGAACATACGACGGGCTGCCGTATGACCTGCAATGATCTTTGTTCCCATTGCATTTATAGATGACTGCAGGATAATCGTTCCGGAGCAGACAATCGCAGACATAAATCCCATGGCAAGTCCCTGGGTTATCAGCTCCCCATATAATTTCTTTTCAACCTGTAGATCTTTCTTTTTCGGAAGCAATATTGTTGCGTGGAGCCGAATATAACAAAGACAAAGCACTGCAGATAATGCCTGGGCAAGAACAGTAGCAAAAGCTGCGCCTCTGACTCCAAAACTGCCTATCATAGGGAAATCCAGTATTACATTCAGAATCGATGCCAATATCAAAAAACAAAGCGGTATCAGGCTATTTCCAATTGCCTGCAGCATACCGGAAAAGAAATTAAAGAAAAACATGGCACTGCAGCCAATCGCAATCGTCACAATATAAGATGCTGCTTCTGACAAAATCTCTTCTGGTGTTCCAAGCATCAGAAGAAGCGGTTTTAACCAGATGGCACCTGCGATCATGATCAGGATACTCATTACCAGTTCGATCAGAAAGCCGCCAAATACACTTTTTTTCAGGAATGATTCATCACCATATCCAAATGCACGTGCAGTCACAACACCAAGACCATTACCCACACCGATTCCAAATCCGATCATCATATCATAGATAGCCGTACAGGATCCAATCGCCGCCAGAGACTGTTCTCCGAGTATTCGGCCTACGATCATCGTATCTGCTGCATTGTATATCTGCTGGAACATACGTGAGATAAAAATCGGCAATGCAAAGAGCAGCATTGCAGTTCCAACATTCCCATCTAAAAGTCTGGTATCCGCACCATTTTCCTTTTTTATCATAATATCTCCCTCATAGTTTTTACACGAATCATTGGGGACGGGCAGATGGCTTTAACCACCGCTGCTCGTCCCCAACAACTCAATACTCTGCACCTAAAAGGTGCTCGACCTCTCCAAGACCTGCTTCTTCGGTCAATCTTCTCACCAGTTCTGCGGCAAGACAAACCACTGTCTCTTCATGCAGATAAGAAGTAATATTATCATCAAACAGAATATTCGCCTGTGCCGGAAATTCATCATCTCCATCCCAGAATGTCATGATAAGAGGCATACATGAAAATGCCTGTATCTGATATCCTACGTCTCCTTGTTTCACCGGTACACCACCTAGTGCCTCACAAGCAACCTTAAGTTCATTAACATGACCTTCAAAAAGCTGCTGGAATGGCTGAAGGATTGTCTTCTGGTAAGCCGACTCAAAAGGTGCTGCTCGTTTCACCAGACGAAATGGAACAAAATTACCAGAAACATATGCCTCCTCTTTACAATAATAAAACAGGTGGTAGATGCACATCATCTCATTAAAGCCTATCTTATGATCCTCGTGACCTGTCAGAACAAGCTTCGCATCCTTTTTTGCAATTCCATATCTTTGATTGAAATATGTCAGATACCAGAACTGTTCATCTTCTTCCATATGAAATCGTTCCTGAAATCGCTG
Source organism: Marvinbryantia sp. (assembly GCA_045598185.1). Taxonomy (GTDB): domain Bacteria; phylum Bacillota; class Clostridia; order Lachnospirales; family Lachnospiraceae; genus Marvinbryantia. The sequence continues at coordinate 15,314 of JAZLLO010000060.1, read as the reverse complement.
AAGATCCATATCAGCAATGATATTCTGCCATTTATCCATGAGAATCTTATAATGATCCCGTTTCTGTATCTCCATCTTCACTCTCTACTCCGCTTTCCTTCTGCTTTGAAGATTCAAAGAATCTGGCACTGATGTTCTTGATCACTTCAAGTCCATCGGCAGCCTCTGGAATCTCGATGCTCATTGGTTCGGAAGGAATCTCTATATTCGCGTTAGCAGCCAGTGTTAACTCCAGATCATCGGAACCTATCTTCACCTGGAAGCTTCCGGTATCTTTTGCATCTTCGGATGATCCTTCTACAGAAAACATTAACATGACATCATCTGCGTCAAATTCTGCATTCATTCCTGTATCAGTTTTTTCTGCCATAAACTTTATAGATTCTCCTTCATCCTCGGAGATTATTGCTGCTACGCCATTCTCAAGGAGTTCAAGTTCGATATTACCTACAACCTCTCCATCTTCATCCTTAAGCTCACCCTTTAATACACCATCCTGTTTTTCAGCGATACCACTCATATAGATATCTTCGCCATCACCTATCGTAATGCTGACAGTATCATCTTCCTGAATTGCAGCATGTGCAACAAACATATCACCATTGATTCCGATTACAAGTTCTGCACTATTGTCATCATAGGTGTAGCTTGCCCTGATATCGCTTCCCTCCAACACTTCCTGTACTCTCTCATACACATGCAGGGAAGAAATTGCCTCTGATGTATCCTTTTCGTCATCGAGAAGCATACTGGTATTATTTAAACCAACTGTGAGTTTTGTAAGCAATGAAAACAATTGTTTAAGCTGCGCTGTTGCTTTTTCTTCGGAAATACCGGTAGCTTCTGCCATACCTGCACCGGCTGCGGCAATATATCTTTCAAAAGGAGCAATCAGATCCAATTCATCAAGTGAAATGATCGTTTGTTTCTCTGGAAATTCTACGAACTCATCCTGGTGCGCTACGATGACCTCATCTGCCTTTTTTGCAGCCTCCAGGATACTTGCATTATCAATGCAGAAAGTTGTAACACCATCCTCTTCTATCGGTCCGAAAACCTCAATAACAGAATGCAGATCTGACTTCATTTCAGGATTGATCACCCTGTCTATTCCTTCAGATTCTTTCTTGATCTCAACACCCATTTTATCAAATTCCGGCATTGGCAGTACTACCCATCCATCTGTAGTATTGATCGTTCCAAGAACATCTTCTACATCCTCTTCTTCTGCAACCTCATGAATAGCATCCAAAGCTTTACTCACATTGATATAAAGATTATCAGAATCCATAATCAGAATATCATCCAGATCCAGATTATACTTTTCTTTCTCTATCGCAACATCTGCATCCAACGACATCTTTTTCGTCTTATCAGCAGCAATCTCCAGATTATAATCAGCAATTATATGAGAGTCCTCTGCATTCAGTTCAATACCGAATTCTGCCTTCATTCCCCGGTCTTCTGCAGCCTTGGTATCAATTGCACTTACATTACAAGCCTGTAATGCAATCGTTGTGCCGATGACTGCCATAACAACTCTTCTTTTCATCGTGTAATACACTCCTTGTTATTACTTCTTTAAAAATGATCCTACTGCACCACCAAGGATAGAAGATAATATCTCATTGATCTCTGATTCTTCTCCTTTCAGTATCTTAAGTGCAGATTTCTTCGTTTCACTATCCGCCTGGCGATATAATTCAACCAGCTTCTTCTCCGCATTTGTTAACTTCATGGTAGTAGTCGCTGCAGTGGAAGTCTTAGCAGTACTTGTTTTTGCTGCACTTGTCTTTCCAGTACTTGTGCCAGTCTTTGCAGTACTCGTCTTTGCGGTACCTGTCTTTGCTGTATTAGTCTTTGCAGTACCTGTCTTTGCGGTACTTGTCTTTGCGGTACCTGTCTTTGCAGCACTTGCTGCTTCCACCAGAGACTTCTGTGTTACACCAGTTGCTTTGGCGATACCTCTGAGTTCTTCCTCTGTAAGTTCTATCTCGTTATGCTCTGCCTTACTAATCTCAGAAACAGTAAGACCTGGTACCATACTCGCAAGTTCCTGCTGTGTAAGCCCTGCTTTTGTACGTGCATCTTTAATTAATTGTGCTAACTTTACACTCATTGTCCCTTTCCTCCTGTAAAAACATCATTATCTTATCATAACTTTTCTCATATCCATCAAATCTGATCGCCTTCATCCCAATTGCGATTGCGCCATCGACATTCGCCTGGGAATCATCAATGAACAGACTCTCTCCCGGAACAAGCCCATACGTATTACAAAGTAATTCATATATCTTTGAATCCGGTTTCATCAGCTTCACATCACTGGAGAAGATTCCGCCCTCCATAAAGGTAAGAAAGTCGATCGTCTGCGGTACTGTCTTTCGCAAATGTCTGGAGTAATTCGATAAGAAATATACATGATATCCCAGTTCCTTTAATTGCGTAATCCATGGTATAGAATAATCGAATCGCTCAGATACTTCTATAAGATGATTCAGAAAAAAGAGAATCTCTTCCTTATACTGTGGAGCTTTTGCTATCATCTTCTCAAAAACTGCTTCATCATCCATTATTCCAAGATCCATCTCCACCCAGTGACCTGAGGTAAACACTGCATCGTACACAGCCTTTGCCACATCAGGTGGAAACATTGCACTGATTCTTTCCGGATGCCACCCTTTCAGCACCTGCCCGATATCAAATACCACATTCCTGATCATCCTTTTTCTCCCTTCAGAAAGCTATATAGACAGTATAATACAAAATTCTGTAAAAGTAATTTATTTTCTTCTAGTCCCGATATAATCTTCCAGTTCCTGCAGGATTATTGCAACCTTTTTTCTTGTTTCTTCCTTTTTGAAATCTGCTCTGTCAAATTGATAACGGTAGTAACGTTTATCCATAAGATATTCAATACTCTCGTCATAATTTATATCATAGAAAAAGGCCAGAAAATTTACCCATTTATCCAGTCCCGTTCTTCGTATCGTCTTGTCAATGGATTGGTGCTGCATAAAGCACTCATAGACAACATCTGTAATCTCATCCTGTTCCACCTCTTCCAAGGTAGCATCCATGGTATCTTTCAGATCTTCACAGGCAAATACACGGAAGATATCGCATTTATCCGCATCGCGAATCAGTTTACATAATATTAATGTATCCCCCGTAATTCCATCCTCTATCGCAAGTCTGTTATGGTTTGATATTGCAGTAAGTACCTGCTCTCTTTCTGTCTTCTCCAAAAAACTAAGGAGATTTTGTTCTCTGATGATCCTACATCCAAGCTGTGCATGATCAACACTCAGATGATCCAGAAAGGTATTGAAACGCACAAGCTGTTCAAATCTGCCAATATCGTGAAATACTGCACATACATGTGCAAGTTCCTTCAGTTTTTCCGATAATCCCAGCTGCTGTGTAATATAGTCCATCGCTTTGACTACTTCGAAGGTATGCACGATCTTCAGATTGATCTTCCCATCGCTTCTATCATAAGCCTCCACATAATTCCAAAAGGCCTGATCCGCCAGTTTCTCCGGAAATGGCAGCTTCATCTCTACATGAGGAATTCCATCCTCCATGAATTCATCGGAACAAACCTGAAATCCTTCTTTTTCATAAAAACCGATGGCATACTTCTGCGCTTCTATCCTAAGAACATTTCCTGGCATCTTTTCTCTGGATGCATGGATTCCTCTTTTCAATATCTCTTTTCCCAGACCTTTTCCATGTTCGCGGGTCAGGACACGCCCCATCTGCAGCGTATTCCTATCTTTCTCAAATATTCTTAAGTATGCCTGCACTTCTCCATTATCATCTTCTCCAAAAATGTGAAGACTCCGATAATCAACCTGATCCAGATCCTGATATACACAATTCTGTTCTACTACGAAGATCTCTGCTCTTACACGCAGAATCTCATACAGTTCTTTTGTTGATAATTCTTCAAAATACTTTTCTTTCCACTTTATCATGATGCGTTCTGTTCTTCCTGTATCTTTCCGGCTGTCCTTTTCACTGAAACAGCAAATGCAATTAAAGTATAAATTCCTCCTGTAAGCCATGCTCCCGGATCACAAAGACATGCAATGTAAAAATTCATTGTATGCATAGCTAAGCTTGCAAGAAACAATCTGGTTGCCAGTTCTACGATTCCTGCCAGCATAGCCAGTATCGACCTTCCATATCCCTGCATGGAACTACGGAAGATAAATATCCAGCTAAGCGGTATGAAGCAAATGGCCGCTTCGTAGATATAGATCTTTGCAAATGGTAGCAGTTCTTCCACACTTCCGGAACCGGAAAAGAATAATCGCAGCTCCCATGGAAGTCCCAGACATAGAATGCCTGCAACAACAAGAGAATATACGATAAAGATACGAATAACCATCCATACTCCCTTCTCTACTCGTTCCATATCTTTATGACCATAATTCTGTCCACAATAGGTAGCCATACTCACTCCCATCGACATCATCGGCTGTGTAAAGATCATACGGCACTTCCCTCCTGCTGTTGTAGCTGCAACAGCAACGGAACCAAATCCATTGGTGGCTGTCTGCATGATCATGGTACCGGATGCAGTAACCGCATTTTGCAGCGCCATAGGAATTCCTATTATCATCTGCTGGATCACAATGTTTTTATCCAGTCTCCACTCGCCTTTTTCCGGCAAAAGAAGCTTTTCTTTCTTCCAGATGTAAATCGCGCACAACACCACTGAAACAGACTGTCCCATAATCGTTGCCAGTGCTGCTCCTTCTACTCCCATTCCTATACAGACAATAAAGAACAGATCGAGGAAGATATTCAGCACAGAGGATAATATCAGAAAGTATAAAGGAATCCTGCTGTTTCCGATTGCACGCAGCGATGCTGCAAACAGGTTATAAAAAATCGTAGCCAGCATTCCCATACAGATTACAGATATGTATGCATGGGAATCCGCAAAAATATCTTTCGGGGTATTCATAGTTTTTAATATCCATGGCATCGCTTTCAGCGAAAGGAAGGTTGCCATCGCTCCGATAAAAAGCATCATGATAACAGAGGATGCAAAGCTTTTTCTTATCCCAGGATAATCTTTTGCTCCAAACCTTTGAGATGTGACTACTGCAAATCCATTGGCCAGTGCAATCGATACTCCGATTACAAGAAACATAATCGTGCCGGTAGCACCTACTGCCGCCAGCGCTGAAGGACCGAGAGTCCTTCCAACAATTATCGTATCTACAATATTATATAGCTGTTGAAAAAGATCCCCGATCAGGATGGGTATCGTAAACCGGATCAGAACCGGAAGGATCTTTCCCTGCGTCATGTCATTAGTATTCATCATTTCTTTCCTCCGCATTATTTCGTGGATATTTTATCATTGTATATAGATAAAGCCAATACTATCATGTTATACTTAGGAAAAAAGATGGAGGCGTATTTTATGAAACGTAAACCATATCTGAAGACATTTCCGGCTACAATAGTAAGTCTGATTAATACAGCATTTGCACTTCTAGCGTTTGTTATTCTTTTCCGTACCGTATTTTATCTCGGCACTTATATCGGAACAACAATTCGTGCCTTTCAGTTTAATAATTTTTCCATGATCCAAAAGCTCCTTTCCGGCACGCTCTCTTCAACCGGAAGCTTAATTCCACAAATGAAACTAACTGATGTTCTCAGCCTCCCCTTCACATTTCACCTGACAGAAACAATCCTTGCATCCATTTTTGTTGTAATATTGTCCGTAATCACTCCTGTACTAATCATCTTCAATGGGATAGGATCTTTCAATCTTCGTTTTTGGAATAAAGGCTACCGTATGCTTAAGGTTGTTCATATTTTCTATGCGATTCTGACTGTTCTGTCTATGATTTCTATCGTATATACTTATATAAGAATTTTTATCGATAACAATCTTCGTACAGTGATTACTGTTATGGATTCCAAAAATATCTGGATCATACTTTCAGTTTTCATTGGAATCGGTATATTCGTTCTGATCCTTCAGATTGTAACCTTCTGTTATCACAAGGATATTGTACAGCAGATGACTTATATTCGTTCTGACCTGCAGGATCAGGAGGATGTACTCGATGAGAATCATCTCTCCGGAATCGCATGCTTTTTCGGTATCATCTTCTTAATCCCGGCTGTGGTTCTGACGATTATATTAAAGGATCAGTATTCGATTGTATCTGCAACTGCAATCATTTTGCTTTTTATTTATTCTATTAAATATTTCTGTGTTGCAGCAAGCAATCGTGGACTGAAAAGTGCAGTCCGCGCAAAAAGCAGAAGAAACAGAAGAAATTCATGATTCCTTAATATAAAGATAGTATAAGGCACCTGTGGATCATACTCCACCAGTGCCTTACTTTTACTCACTTATAAAAACGTTAATAATTGATTCCGAAATAATATTCGCTTATTAAACTGCCTGATTTCTTCGTTTCCTTCAAACAACAAGGATACTGTATTCTCATTCACTTCTGTGATGACGCCTTGTCCAAACTTTTTATGTCTGATCAAAAGCCCTTCTCCAAGCTGTTCTTCAAACTTCTGAAAATCCTCTTCTGTATAAGCAAAATTATCTGACCCCAAAGTCTTTTCTTTCTTCGGACTATTTTTCATTTTCACCGGTTCTGCTGCTTTATTCTTTTGCCGGAATTGCCGGATAAAGAGTGATTGATTGTCCAAATGGAAGAGGTAGAGATTCTCTTTTGCTCTTGTTGCCCCTACATAGAATAATCTTCTTTCTTCTTCGTATGTTTCCCTTTCCTTATCTGAAAGCTTCGTGATATTTACCGGCACAGCTTCCGGAAAAATGCCATCACAGACATCCATCAGATAGACATTGTCATATTCCAGGCCTTTGCTTCCGTGGATCGTGGAAAGGATGAAAGGGCATCGATAATCATTCTCTTTATTCTGTATCAGTTCTTTTAATTCAGTCATCCGATCCAGAAACTCTTCGATGGTTTCTGTTCTGGATGCTATATTCTTTAAGGTATAAATCTTATCTGATTTCATACCGGTGCGTTCCAGATATTCTTCGTATCCCATGTATGATACAATTCTGTTTATCGCTTTAAGCGGTGTTTCATGCCGCATATTCTGAAAATGTGTATGCAATGCCTTTATGTTCCTTTTTGTGTAGGGATTCATCCCCGGCAGCTGAAATATTGCATCAAAAACAGAAATACCCTCTTCCCGGCACATGCTGCTTACTGTCATAGCACTTTGCTTTTTCAGATAGAAATTGAGTTTATAATAAATCTGTTCAAAAACATCTGCATTCTGAAGATTCATAGACATCAATAATATATTCTGAATATCCAGGACAACTCTATGGCTGAAAAATCCCAGTTCCGCATTTCGAATCCGATATGGAATAGCATTTCTTTCAAGCAAATCTACGAGTGGAATCGCACTTTCATTATCCCGGTATAGGATACAGGTCTGTGTACGGACATCTTTTGCAAGCTTCAGAAGATAGGAATACTGTGCTTCTCTCCTCTTGATCGGTATCACGGTCAGCTGAGACCCTGTCCCTCTTGTAGCTTTCATATGCTTTTCGTGACGCAGCATATTCTTCTGAATAAACCGGTCTGCCGCTTCTACAATATTCGCATTGGAACGGAAATTCTCCTCCATAAGGAGTACCTTTGCCCCCGGATGATCCTTTTCAAAGGAAAGCAGTGCTTCCGGATATGCTGCACGGAATCCATAAATACTCTGATCTTCATCTCCTACCATAAAGAGATTCTCTGTCCTTGATGCCAGTAAAGCAATGATCTTATGCTGGATCCTGGATGTATCCTGTGCTTCGTCTACACAGATATAAGGATACTGATTCTGGAAATATTCCAGCAGCTGCGGATTCTTTTTCAGCATGGTGTATGCATAGATCATCTGGTCGTCAAAGTCCATCTGACTGCGTTTTCGCATCTCTGTACAATACATCTTATAGATGTCCAGAAGATTACACCTGTTTGCTTCCCCCAATTTGTGGATTTCTTCATCTGAAAGCATCATATTTTTGATATAAGTAATCAGTGTTCGGATATTCTTCAGATCACTTTCTGCCGGATATTCATTCTCCGTTTTCTGATAGATCAAAGAGAGGATTCCAAGAATCATCTTTTCATCATTTAACAATTCAAATGACCGTTTTCCTATCTGACTGGCATAAAAACGAATGATCCCTGCGCAGATACTGTTGATGGTTCGGAATTCCATTCTGCTTCCAAGCTCTGGTCCGAAAAAGGAACTGAAACGATCCCGCATATCGTTGGTCGCTGCAACGGTATAAGTCAATGTCAATATTTTTTCCGGTGGAATATTGCAGCAATGTATCATGTATCCAAGTCTGCTGACCAGTACTGTTGTCTTTCCACTTCCCGGCACTGCAAGCAACAGTACCGGTCCATCTACCGCACAAACGGCGCTTCTCTGCTGTTCATTTAACTTAACCGGAAACCGGTCCATAAAGGAAATAAAATCCATCTTATCCTCGCTATTTTTTCAGTGCTATGGTCAGAATTTCATACGGCTTAATATAAGCCGTTACAACTCCGTTTTCCAGTTCCAGTGTCTTCATCTCTTTTTCCAGCAGATTGGTCTCTGCTGCATTTTTGTAGTCGGCTCCTACGTGAAGATGGATCTTACCTCTTCTGTTATTGCATTCGTACATACGGATGATTGTATCACCGGTTTCTTCCGCCTGCTTTACCACTTCAATAACTACATTTAACTCTTCACACCAGACAGCAGAATAAGAACGTTCCAGTACTTCGCCTGCCATCTCCTTTACAACTGCCTTCATCGGGTTATTGAACATATATGCTTTTGCAACTGTCTGGCCTTCACGGAAGTCTCCCTGATGTGGACAGATTGAATACCAGAAGGTGTGATGTTCTTTATCAGCCATTGGATTCGGATATAAGGCTGATTTTAACATCGATAATCCGATCACACCATTTCTTACACTGCATCCAAACTTGCAGTCATTTAAAATACTTACTCCATAGCCATCTTCACTGATATCCAGCCATTTATGTGCGCAGACTTCAAACTTGGCAAAATCCCACATGGTATTACTGTGTGTCGGACGTTTTACATTGCCATACTGAATCTCAAAGGTTGCTTCATTGGAATGAATGTCTACCGGGAAGTAATCACGAACCAGGATCTGCTCTTCTTTCCAGTCGATCTCATTACGAATATCAATCTGCTTCAGATTCTGATAGAAATACAGATACTGAACGATCGTGGAATCCAGATATGGACGTTCGATACGGATGCAGCTGCGAACAGGACCATTCTCAACGACTTCTATGGATGTAAGTTCATCTACCGGCCAGGACTTTTCTGTATAGTAGTTATTGATATCCCAGGCATCATAATTATGTGGTTTATCTTCATAAGTGATGATTCTATTTGCACATTCACCTTCCGGAATCAGTTCCCTCTGGCACTGCTTATCATAGATGCTGATGAACTGACCTGATGCATTTAATCGGACTGAGAAATAAGGTGTCTCCACCATACTTGTAGTGCAGACCATCTCATCTTTGTCGCAAGACTTTGACTCTAATGTATATGCCTGATAGCCTTTTGCAGGAATCTGTGAAAGAACTGCTACATATCCCTCTTCTGTCTTCTGAAGTGGATATTCCTGTTCTTCATATCTTAATACCGGATTCTTCAGTTCTTCTGCAAACGGAATAAGGACTGGCGCCGCAATACTGCTGCTATTCGGATTAAAGACAATAATCTCGCCTTTCTCTCCTTTTACCTGATCTGCAATCTTCTGCAGGACATCCCCTGTCATCTCTTCTGCTTTCTGAAGAATGCCTTCGTATTCTTTTTTCGAGTCTTCATATACTTCAAAGATAGAAGAACCTGGCAGGATATCATGGAACTGATTGCGAAGTATGACTTCCCAGCTGTCTCTAAGTTCCTGCTTTGGATATGGCAATTCCAGCAGCTGTTTTCCCATCTCTTCAAAAAGTTCCAGATTCTGATATGCAAACTCTGACTTACGATTGAACTTTTTATTTCTTGCCATAGAGGTATAGGTTCCTCTATGGTATTCCAGATATAATTCGCCTACCCATTTTGGAAGGAATCGATTGCCCTTTACATCCTTTTCCAGCTTGTGGAAGAAATCAAGTGCATGAGACTGCTGAGTTTTTGGACAGCCTGGGATTCCCTTTTCCATTCGTCTGCAGTTCTCAAGCATCTGAGGTGTTGGACCACCGCCGCCATCTCCATAACCAAAGGACATCAGTGAATCTGTGTGAAGCTCCTTCTGGCTATAACGCTTCCAGTTTCCTTTTACCTGAGACGGAGTCAGCATGGCATTATAAGTGGTGAAGTGCTCTGTCTCTGTACCACCTTCCACTGCACCTGCTGCATAATCCCTGCTGGAAGAGAAATGAGTCAGTACTTCCGTTCCATCGATGCCTTCCCACAGAAAGGTATCATAAGGCATCTTATTAAATTCATTCCAGCTGATTTTGGTAGTCATAAAGTAATGTACATCACTCTTTTGCATGATCTGAGGGAGAGCTGCTGAATAACCAAATACATCCGGAAGCCAAAGTATCTCATTGTCTTTTCCGAATTCTTCACGGAAGAAACGTTTTCCATAAATAAACTGACGAACCAGAGATTCACCGGAAGAAATGTTGCAGTCTGCTTCTACCCACATACCGCCTTCCGTCTCCCAGCGTCCCTCTGCTACTCTCTGTTTGATTTCTTCATAGATCTCCGGTGCATTTTTCTTCACATATGCATAAAGCTGTGGCTGACTGGACATGAATTTGTATTCCGGATATCTTCGCATCAGCTCCAGTACGGTAGAGAAGCTTCGCACTGCCTTATCCTCTGTTGTCTTCAAAGTCCATAACCATGCGCAGTCGATATGTGTATGACCGACACAGCAGATGGTCTCTTTGGAATTCCCGCATCGTTTTTCATAGAATTCCTTTGTCAGATAATCCTGCGCTGCCTTCAGACTTTCAAAAAAAGCCGCAGAATATTTCTTTCTAGCATCCAGAAGATTTAAGGAATCATTCAGGCACTGGATGATCTCAATAAATTCTCCGCTCTCTTTTGGAAGAAGGCGGGCAACATCAAATGGAATTGCTAAATCGTAATAGTATTTCTCAATGTCACGTTCCAGAATCTTTATCTTAGAATCCATAAGGAGTGAGAAGTTGTTGTCACCAGTAAATGCAGAGAGGAAGAGGACATACTTGTCTCCTGCCTTCGCGCATTCAGTCAGAAGAATCTCTCTGTGATTCACATCCAGACCCTGTACTACTTTTCCATTCACATAAGCAAGAAACTGTGGATTCAGTGCATCCCATTCGCCTTCTTTTCCTGTACGTATCTCGTAAATAACTGCTTTTCCTTCATAGCTTTCCGGAATCTCGATCACGGTATGGAAATAAAAATATTTCCGGTGTCCACCCCAGATTTCTTTTTCTGTCATCACATCCCAGCCAGATACATCGCTTTCGACTGGATCCGCAATCTTTTCCATAGTATGAAGCATACGGTATTCCCTGATTGGGCGTGCTTCTCGGTAGATCATATCCTTCAGCAATTCTATCTGCTTGCCTACTCGTTCCTTTATCAAAATCATAATAATTGTGTCTCCTTATACTAGCTTTTTCCCAGTTATCCTGTTCCAGAGAACATCCGGTGTCATATCATTTAATGATTTGATTCCAGTAAATGCCATCGCCATCGACAATTCTTCCTGCATCTTGCCAAAGTACTTCTTAACTCCATCTACTCCTTCTTCCTGAAGGGCTGGAATCATGGCACGACCTACACTTACCGCGTCAGCGCCAAGTGCCAGTGCCTTAAATGCATCAAAACCACTATCGATATGACAGTCTACAAAAATCTTTACATCCGTTCCTTCTAATTCACGGCGAATCTCCGGAAGTACCATAAGCGGTGCAATGGCAAACGGAAGTCTTCCATGGTGATGGCTCACCACGATACCCTTGATTCCAAGTTCTGCACATTTTGCTGCATCTGAAACACTGAGGACGCCTTTTAAGATGAATGGAAGTGAGGTCGCTGCGATATATTCTTTTAACATATCCAAGCTCTGACACTCCATCTCTTCTCCGATTACTACATCATATTTGCCATTAGACCCAATGGTATGATCGATATCGATACCAACTGCAAGAGCCCCCTTCGCCTCTCCATATCTTAACTGGTCAAATACCTTCTCTCTGTCCCTGTATGGCTTTACGATACGAATGGTCTGCGCTCCCATCTCCATTACCTGATCGAATCCGTCATTTTCTGACATTCCAAGCCAGTTCACCGCATTCATCTCTGCACAGGCCTTTGAGTACTCCTGAAGGCCGGATAATCTGCCTTCTCCATAAGGTCCCATGTGGCTGAAAGCCGGTGTCATGATCGGAGTTGAAAACTGTTTTCCGTAAAGTTCAAAAGAGAGATCCGGAATCTCTGTATCAATAAGCCGCTGTTCAAAAAGTATGTTGTCGAGATATTCTCTCGTAATCTGATTCGCATCACCTGGGTTGTTCATTGTAGTCTTCCTTTCTGTCTATTCTATTTTTTATAATATCATAACTTAATATTTCTCTAAAGCATAAAAAAGCCATCTCTGAAATCAAATGGTTTCAGAGACGGCTTTTTTACATTATTATTCTATTTTTTCTTATTCGCCATCTTTTCAGCTGTTGCAGTAAATGCAACATCTGAACTTGAGTTCAGTGCTGTCTCCATAGAATCCTGAATTACACTGATGATAAAACCTACAGCTACCATCTGCATAGAGATATCTCCTGAAATTCCAAGAAGAGAACATGCCATTGGAATTAAAAGCAGAGAACCACCTGCTACGCCAGATGTACCACATGCTCCTAATGTTGAAATCACTGCAAGGAGTATTGCCATAGGAATCGGTACTCTAATGCCAAGTGTATTGGCAAGTGTCAGTGACATAATTGTAATTACAACCGCTGCACCATCCATATTGACGGTTGATCCAAGCGGAATAGAAACTGAATAGAATTCCTTGTCAAGTCCAAGCTTTTCACAAAGTGCCATATTGATTGGAATATTAGCTGCCGAGCTACGTGTAAAGAATGCAGATACCGCACTTTCTCGGATACAGGTAAGAATCAGTGGATATGGATTCTCTCTTGTACATATGAAAATGATCAATGGGTTTGATACAAACATTACAAACAACATTGTTCCTACAAGTTCCAGAATCAGCATACCATAAGATGTAAAGATTGAAAGACCATTTGTTGAAACTGCTTCAAATACAATACCAAGAATACCAAAAGGAGCGCACTGGATAACAGCACCTACTACAGCGGAGATTGTATTGGAAAAGTCTTCTACGGTATCGATCGTTGCAGGGCGTGCAAGTCTTTTCAGACCCAAACCAATGACAATTGCCCAGAACAGAATACCAAGATAATTGCCGCCGGCAAGTGCATTTACCGGATTTTCTACAATGTTCTTCAGCAATGTCTGGAAAATAGCTTCCAGAGACTGTGGTGCACTGGATTCTGTAACTGCATCACTTAAAACGACTGTTAAAGGTGCAAAGTAATTTACTAATACAGCAATGCCTGCAGCAACCAGTGTACTGCAAAGATAAAGAATGATAACATTCTTAAACTTACTTCCGATACCTTCTCCTGCCTTTGAAATAGAACTCATAACAAGTACAAATACCAGAATTGGTGCAATCGCTTTCAGTGCACTTACAAACAGTGTACCAAGAAATGCAATCGGAGTAAGCTGTGGAACAGCAATACCAAGGATCGCACCGATGATAATACCACAAAGAATTTTTATAATAAGATTCGTCTTTGTCCATGTTTCTACAATTGATTTCATCTTCTTTTACCTCTTCTTGAATATGCTTTCGCAAGTCCACCTTCTGATGTCTCACGGTATGACGCTTTCATGTCCAGTCCTGTATGGTACATGCTCTTAAGTACCATGTCATAACTGATTCGTCTTGTATCAGAAAGGAAAAATGCAAGATTTGCCGAATTCAGTGCTCTCATTGCCGCAACTGCATTTCTCTCAATACAAGGTACCTGTACAAGTCCACAGATTGGGTCACAGGTAAGTCCTAAGTGATGCTCCAGTGCAATCTCTGCTGCATATTCGATCTGTTCAATACTGTAACGGAACAGATAACCTGCTGCAGCCGCTGCCATAGAACAGGCAACACCAATCTCTGCCTGACATCCACATTCTGCACCGGATACCGATGCATTCTTTTTCGCAAGTTCTCCAAAAATACCTGCAACAGCCAGTGCATTGATGATCTTGTCATCTGAAAAATGCTTCTTCTCCTGAAGATAATATAATACTGCAGGTAATACACCGCATGCTCCACATGTCGGTGCAGTAACGATCACGCCATTGTCAGCATTCTGTTCACTGACCGCATATGCATAGGAACAAACCTTCTGGCATTCGATTACCTCCGGGTGCTTCGTCTCCAGTTCCTGCGTATAAAGCTTCTTTGCTTTACGGGCTATATTCAGACCGCCTGGAAGTATCCCCTCTTTATTAAGTCCTTCCTGCACAGCGTTCTTCATAGTCTTCCATACTTCACCAAGATACTCCCAGATTTCATCATCTTCATTGATTGCTATATAATCAATGATGTCAATGTAACTACACTGACAGAACTGCTTTATCTCTGCAAATGAGTTCTCAAGATAAATCTCTGCATCTTCGTTTTTTGTTTCTCTTCCTTCGATACGAATATCTCCTCCACCGATACTGTAGAATCTCTGCTCAGCAATAGATGCTCCATCCCTGATTGCAATGATATCCAGCGTATTCGGATGCTTCATGTTCTCAGGATCTACTTTTGAGAAGACTACTTCACATGGAACAGGTGCCAGTGTCTGAATGATAGCCCTGTCAGTTCCATGTCCTTCACCTGTCTTGGATAAGGATCCATACAAGATTGCTTTATAGCTGTCTGCATCCGGATGCTCGCTCTTGAATAATCTTGCTGCTGCCTCCGGTCCCATTGTATGGGAACTTGATGGACCTGTACCGATTTTGTAAATGTCTCTTATGCTCTTCATGTCACATACCCCTCCTTCCTCACATAATAATTATATTTCTGTACTTCCAGAAATTTTTACCCTCAAAATGAAAATCAGCCGATTTCCCTCATTTTACAGGAAATCGGCTGTTGGATATTTATACAACTATTCGTCTTCGTTATTATTTTCTCCCGACTGGATAAATGCCAGGATTTC
>JAZLLO010000059.1:0-39719 GCA_045598185.1 Marvinbryantia sp. | reverse complement strand
ACTGGCACACGAGCAAATGCTCGCTGTGCCAGTCGGAACCGTCCCCAGTGGCTCATCCATGTTGTTGGATAAGTTAGCAAGATATATATAATAATGCTTGATTAAGAAAGAACGCCACCTTGTAGTGTCTAACATTTCTCTTTTATTATATAAGAGGATGGATTAGGATTTTGCATATTTTGTTATGGGGAAATGCAAAATCATTCTTTAACCAACTAATATAATGTAGAAGGAGAGAAAAAATGAAGAAAATGTTAGTACCGGTTGTAGGTATGGCAATGCTGGCTTCACTTGGAGCAACAGTAGGTGCAGAGGATTTTGATTTTTCCGGTTATGAGGCAGGTGTTACAGTTATTGAGGATGCAGCATCTCCAACAGGTTATACTGCTGTATTTGTATATGACAGTGCTAATGCAGACCTTGAGGCACTTGGTCTGAAAGACATTGCAGGTGTTACATTATACTCTGACTGTATGAAGCTTTATACATATGAAGAACAGACAGCAGGAACTATTGATGGAGAAAAAGGACATTTCCCTGAAGAGTATGCAGAAGGAATGTATCCATGCGGAGGTTCAGGCGCAACACGTCTTGATGTAGAACTGAATGATCTTGGCGATGGTAAATTTGGATGTACAATTCCACTTTCTTCCGGTGCATTCGTATATAACTATACATTCGCAGATTCCGAAGAAAATGTTGTTTCGCGTATGGATGATCCGGCAAATCCTGCAGCTGTGAACGCAGTTACAGGTATCAGAGACCTTTCTTCAATGGTATATGTTCCATATAATGCAGAAAAAGGTAATAAAGATGAATGGGCAGACCGTTCACTTGAACTTCCATCTGCTGCTGAACAGGGAACTTATATCACTACAGGATATGAAGGTGCAAACGGAGAAACACACGGTCTTGCAATCTATCTCCCGGTTGGATATGACGAGAGTAGAGAAGAACCATATAATGTACTTTATATTTCTCATGGTACCGGTGGAGATATGTATGGTGAAGAGATGCGTTGGCTCAATGAAGGTGCTGTTTGCAATATCATGGATAACCTTGGAAAAGACTGGGTTGTTGTTGGTATGAATAATCAGGAATATGCTATTTCCGGTGCAGGACAGCCTGATTGGGATTTTAACCTGATTGCTGAAGACCAGATCGACTATATCATGCCATTTGTAGAAGGAAATTATAACGTTTCTACAGAAAGAGAAGGTCGTGCATATGCAGGTCTTTCTATGGGAGGCGCTACTACTTCTAACTTCCTGATGCATCATGGTGATCTCTTTAAATACTACGGTATCTGGAGCTATGCTAACATTGATGAACCATATTGTAATGTACCTGGTCTGGACGATGAAGCTGTTCAGGAAGCAGTGAAAGCATTAGAAGATACAAAGATTATGATCGCATATGGTTCATGGGATTTCGGTATGGGAGCTTGTAAGGCATTTGCAGAAACACTTGGAAACATAGGTGTTGAGTTTGCAGAACTTGAAGTACCGGCAGCTCATGACTGGGAAAACTGGCAGCTTGTATATGCATGGGCAGCACAGAACTTCTTCTGGGCATAATAATTACTTTTAAAAAGGTACGCCAAAAATGTTGATTTTAACATTTTTGGCGTTTTTTCTTTTTATTTATTTTCCTGTAATACTTTCTACTTTTTCTCCACGTTTCATTCTGTCATGGAATTCAGCGGTTGCGGCGAACATTACGTCACCACTTGAATTTAAGGCTGTCTCTACAGAGTCCTGGATAACTCCGATGATGAAACCTACTGCAACGACCTGCATAGCGATATCGCTGTTGATACCAAACAGAGAACATGCCATAGGAATCAGCAGAAGAGAACCACCTGCAACACCGGAAGCACCACATGCACTTAATGTCGCCAGAAAACTTAAGATAATGGCACTTGAGAAGTCTACCTGCATGCCAAGTGTATGAGCAGCAGCAAGTGTCATAACGGTAATTGTAATAGCAGCCCCATCCATGTTGATGGTTGCTCCCAAAGGAATTGATACAGAATAGAAATCCTGTTCCAGACCTAATTTTTCACAGAGGCTCATATTCACAGGGATATTCGCTGCGGAACTTCTGGTAAAGAATGCGGTTACACCACTTTCCTTTAAACATTTCAGTACCAGTGGATAAGGGTTACGTCTCAGATAGAGGAATGCGATCAGTGGATCTACTACCAGTGCTACCAGGAACATACAGCCAACGAGAAGCAGAAGAAGTCTTCCATAATCAGTAAAGATACCAAGTCCATTCTCTGATACAGTGTCAAATACAAGACCCATAACACCAAATGGAGCAAGCTGGATGATCCAGCGGACTGCCTGAGATACCATCTCTGAGAAATCTTTGATTACCTTCAAGGTTTCTGGTGTGGCATATGTTTTCAGGGATAATCCAAGGATGATTGCCCAGAAAAGGATACCTACATAATTGGCATCAGCCAGAGCTTTCACTGGATTTGATACCATATTTGTAATCAGATTGGTAAGTACCTCTACGATTCCACCTGGTGGGGTCTGGGTTACAGTATCTGTAACCAGTTTGATTGAAACTGGGAAGACAAAGCTTCCAACTACTGCAACAACTGCAGCAAGGAATGTACTGAGCATATACAGGGTAATTACGGTACGAAATCTCTTACCGATACCTGCAGATGCATTAGCCAGAGAACTAAGTACAAGTATAAATACGAGTACTGGTGCGATTGCCTTTAAAGCACCTACAAAGATAGTTCCGAAGATGGAAATAACCGTGAACTGTGGTGCCACAAGACCGAATATGGAACCGATTACAAGACCTGCCACGATTCGGATGATCAGGCTGGAATCAGACCACATTTTTGCTAGATTTTTCATTGTGTTTTACCTCCTTTATTTATGCAGAAAACCATTCAAGTATATCACGTTTTTTCTGGTTCAAGTAATGAATATTTTTGCTTATAAAAGAAGTAAAATCATTATTTCTATTATAATTCGTTTTCGATTTTATGGCCTCTGTCCGGATAGTTGGTAATAGAAGAAAGAACACCCCATCTTTTCATCCTGCGAAGGTCTTCTTCCTCATTTACCGTCCATACATTCACCCCGATTCCGTTCTGTGCACAGTTTTGTACATGTGCTTCCGTCAGAAAGTCAAGATTTGGATGATAATAATCGGCACCCATTTCTCTTATATACACACCGGCATTTTCTACACAGCCTTCTACAAGAAATCCTCCTTTAATAAACTCATTGATTTCTTTACATTTCATAATAGAAGCATTATTAAAAGAAGAGAGGATGATACGATGTTCCAGATCACGACGTTCGATCATATCAATCACGAACTTTTCCAGACCACCGTAGTAATAAACACTGTTCTTAAGTTCAATGTTGGTCACGATTTCAGCAGCATCTTCAACCATCCAGTCAAGGTATTCCTCCAGAGTAGGAATCTTCTCAAAAGAAAACCTGTTACCGTACTTTTCTTCATAATTAAAATTGAACTTTGTAAGCTCACTGTATGTATAATCCTTTACAAAACCGGTTCCGTTACTTGTTCTGTCGATTCGTTCGTCATGAATGATTACCGGAACAAGATCTTTTGTAAGCTGAACATCAAGCTCGATTCCATCTGCACCTGCTTCCACTGCCTTGCGAAAAGCAAGCATGGTATTTTCCGGGTATTCCCCGCTAAAGCCTCTGTGGGCAAATATTTTCATAATGGTATAACCTCCTTTGTATTGGGTGAACCGTCCCCAATGGCTCACCAGCGTTTTTTACAGTCCGCCGTAGATGATTGCACGAAGATGTGTCTGTACATACTCCTCCAGATTCGGGAAGCTTTGATGCATGTACACAACAGTCAATTCTTCTTCTGGGTCCATCAGTACCCATGTTCCAAGAACGCCACACCAACCGAATTCATGGATGCTTCCAGGAATTGCAGCTTTTGCAGGATCTATCAGTGTTCTGACGCCAAGACCATAGCTGTATCCTTTCAGATAGGACCAGTTAAAGTCCTTTTTCTGCTCCTCATTTAACTGATCAAGCCTCATAAGTTCTATCGTCTTTCTTCCCAGAATTCTTACGCCATTTTTACTGGTACCGCCACGAGTCAAAGTATTGGCAAAGATCATATAATCATCCAGTGTTGATAATAATCCGCCACCGCCGCTTTCGTATACAGCCTTTTCCTGGAACATGTCATCTGGGAATCCCGCTCCCTTTTTCGGAGCCATCCGTGCCTGGCACCCTTCTGGACATCGGAAAAACGTAGAATTCATTCCTAATGGTTCAAAGATATGTTCTTTTAAGTATTCTCCAAAGCTTTGTCCGGATATAACTTCTATCACAGCACCTAAAATATCATGACATAAGCTGTAATTCCAATGACTTCCCGGATGAAATGCAAGAGGAGCTTCTGATAAACGGCGGATAAACTGTTGCGTCGTATAGGATTCGCCAGGGAACTGTTCTCTCAGTTCATTATGAATCTTTGCAATTCTCTGTGCAGTTTCACACCCATCTCCATCATAGGTAATTCCGGCACTCATGGAGAACAGATGTCTCATAAGGATCGGACCATCTGCAGGTACTGCCTTTTCTTCTGCTTCATCCCATACCATACTGTTGTGAAATTCCGGAAGGAACTTCTCCAATGGATCGTTCATGGTAAAAAGTCCTTGTTCAAATAACTGCAGTGCAGCAGTTACCGTAATGACTTTCGTCATAGAATAGATTCGAAAAATAGTATCTTTGTTTACGCCTTCTGTATAGTGACGGAATATCTCCTTATCCTTATGGTAGATAAGAAGGGAATTGCCAGGAACATCCAGTTCCTTTCGGTCTCCCATAAACCGAATCAGTGCATCTTTTGTTCTCTGATTCATTTTAAGTCCTCCTGTGGATGTATGTTATCGATGCTTTTATTATACTTCAATATTTTCTTGGAAAGCTATCTCTTTATATTTAATATTTATATGCAACAAAATATTGACAATAAGCAACATAAGATATATAATCATATTACTTGCTAATTCTTGCAAGGTTCTGGTCGATTCGACAATTATCCAATTAGTTTTAAAAGTGAATATGAGGGCATACTATGGGATGGTTTTTCTTATTATCAATAGAAGGACTTGCTGTATGCTGGGATCTTTTACAAGATCGGATCCCGAATTTCCTGATTGTAAGTGGCTTTCTCCTGGGCTTTTCCTGGCAATTAAGTTCCAGGGAACTGATAGGAATCCGCATCTTTCTGACAGGAAGTCTTACAGCACTGCTTATTTTGGGTCTTCTGCATAGTTTTCGTATGCTTGGAGCAGGAGATATCAAACTTTTCATGGTCGCAGGTGCGTTTCTTGGACCTGCAGATCTTATTAAACTTATCTGTTATTCTTTTCTGATCGCTGCCGCTATTTCTCTGGTAGTGATTCTAAAGCATCGCATTCTGATGCATCGGCTAACATATTTTTTTCAATATGTACAACGATTTTACAAAACTGGGAAATGGGAACCTTACATTCAGAGAGAGAAAAATGCAGCATATCTTCATTTTTCCGTTCCGATTTTCCTTGGAAGTATTTTGTTAATGGGAGGATTTTAAATTATGAAGAAACTGAATTTTGCTATCTGTGACCTGGAGTCAGTTTATGCGGGAAAACTTACCGATTATATATCGGATAAGCAGAATATCCCATTTCAGATACTGGCATTTTCCGGTATTGAGAGTCTGGAGTCGTTTGTGATGGAACATGAGATAGAGCTGCTTTTAATCTCTTCCAAAATGATGTGCTCGAAAGTACGACAGATGAATATCAAGAGAATTATCATTTTATCAGAGGGAGAAGTAGTTCGGGAATATCAGGATTATCCTACAGTATACAAATATCAGGCATCCGATAGTCTTGTGGCGGAAGTTATGGAGGCATATGTAAGTCAGGCAAAAGAGATGGCTCCAATGTTCATGGCGCGCGATGCAAAGATTATCGGAGTGTATTCACCTATTGGCAGATGTGGAAAGACGACTTTTGCATTGACACTTGGACAGATTCTGGCACAGAAGCAATCTGTGTTATATCTGAATCTGGAAGATTGTGCAGGATTCTCCGGTATTATGGATAAAAAGTATAAGGCAGATATAACGGATGTTATGTATTATATCCGTCAGAACAAAGGAAATGTAATCTTCAAGATGAGTTCCATCACGCAGAAGCTAGGGAATCTGGACTACGTACCACCAGCATATCTTGCTTCTGATCTGAATGATGTGATGCCGGAAGAATGGATGATTTTACTGGGAACGATTACATCCTTAGGAGGGTACGAGTGCGTGATCCTTGATATGGGAGGCACGTTGGAAGAACGTCTTCCGCTCCTGTCATCATGTACGGAAATATTTTCGCCAATCTGTGAAGGAATCAGTGCGCACTCTAAAATAGAGCAATATGAAAAACAGTTAGAAGAACTGGAATATACTGAAATTCTTGACAAAACAAGATATATTCAGCTTCCTTTTGTAGAGATAAAAGAAAGTGGTGAATATACTCTGGAACAGCTTGTCTGGGGAGAGATGGGAGAGTTTGTCCGTGAAACCATCTTATGAGCCAATTTTAAAATAGAAACATATTGTTGACAATAAGCAACATATAATATATAATTGCATTACTTGCTGATTCAGGTAAGTTCTTAAATTCTTTTCTAGATACCGTATCTCTTAGCGGTATTCTGATACGTCGTCTTTGACGATGTCTGATTCTTTATTCAGAACATTTAATAATTTAATAAAAGATACCAGGGTCAAAAGGTCTGATTCCACTTGTGCTTGCACAAAACAATCCGTAAGGTATCTTTTGACCTTAACATCATAAAAATCTTTCGGGAGGTAGATGTCTATGGAACGTGACCGGAGTGATTTCAGGCGGATCCATGAGCGGCTTATGGATTCACTGGACTTGTCGAAGGAGATTAGGGATGAACAAATCTATGAAAAAATAGATGAAATCCTTACAGAGAAAGATACCGGCTATCTGAATCTCAGACGCAGAGCCCAGCTTCGGACGGAGTTATTTAACTCTGTCCGAAAGCTGGATATCCTGCAGGAACTTGTGGATAACGAGGATATTACAGAGGTAATGGTAAATGGAACAGATGGAATCTTTATCGAGGAGCGAGGACGAATCCGCAAATGGGATAAAAGCTTTGTGTCTGTCGATAAGATTCAGGATCTTGTGCAGAATATTGCTGCAAAGAGCAATCGAATCGTAAATGCAACGGTACCAATTGTAGATGCAAGACTGGAAAACGGAGCCAGAGTCAGTATGGTTCTGCCACCGATTGCAATCAATGGACCTATTATAACGATTCGAAAGTTTCCATCGCACCCCATTGAGATGCATCAGTTGATTGCATGGGGTGCGGTTTCGGAAGAGGCTGTATCGTTTCTTCAGAAGCTTGTAATAGCAGGATACAACATATTCATAAGTGGAGGCACTGGATCAGGAAAGACTACTTTTCTCAATGCCCTCTCGAATTATGTACCCAAGGATGAACGCATTATCACGATTGAAGATAATGCGGAATTGCAGATTCGTGGAGTTGCCAATCTGGTTCGTCTGGAAGCCCGAAGGGGCAATACCCAGGGGGATCATGAGATCACGATCCGCGACCTGATCAAAGCAAGTCTTCGTATGAGACCAGATCGGGTTATTGTTGGAGAAGTTCGAGGGGAAGAGACGATTGATATGATCCAGGCGATGAATAATGGTCACGACGGCAGCTTATCCACAGGACACGGCAACAGTCCAAGGGATATGCTGGCCAGATTGGAAACCATGGTCCTGATGGGAATGGATCTTCCTGTATCTGCAGTTCGCAGGCAGATTGCATCCGGACTGGACATCATGGTTCATCTGGGAAGGATGAGGGATAAAAGCAGAAAAGTGCTGGAGATTCTCGAGGTGACCGGATATTCATACGAACGGGAGGAAATCGAGACCCGTACGCTGTTCGAATTCCAGGAATATGGAAAGAACAGCGAAAGAGTGCAGGGAAAGCTTGTAAAAGTAGGCGAGCTTTCCCAGACAAAAAAGTTGGAGAGAGCAGGTTTGGCATAGATGGATTATAGGACATATGTATTTACAAAAAGAGAGTTTGTAGAAAATCTACTGTTATTTCTAATACTTGATGGTGTAATCAGTTATCTGTTTTTTCGCTCGCTGATAGCCTTCGTTTTATTGCTTCCAGCAGCCAGATGGTTCTTTCAGGAACAGAAGAAATCTTTACTTCGAAAACAGCAGGAAATACTATCAGGTCAGTTTCTGTTTTCGATGCAGGCAGTGACAGCGTCATTAACTGCAGGTTTTTCCATTGAAACAGCATTTGAGGATGCAGTAAAAGAACTTGAGAATCTGTACAAAGAAGATGATCTGATCATGATAGAGATGCGTTTCATCGTAAGTAATCTGAAGATGAATCGGAATATTGAAGAACTGTTACTTGACCTTTCTGACAGAAGTGGGATAGAGGATATCAGAAACTTTGCGGAACTTTTTGCAGTATCGAAGAGGACAGGAGGAAATTTGATAGCAATTATCCGTAATACTTCAATGACGATTGGAAAAAAAGAAGAAACAAGAAAAGAGATACAGACAATCTTGTCTGCGAAAAAGATGGAACAAAATATTATGAGCGCAATTCCCTGTCTGATACTGATTTATATTCAGACAGTTTCACCAGGATTTCTGGATGGAATGTATCACAATCCAACCGGTATAGCAATTATGGGGAGCTGCCTTTTGATATATGGAGCGGCATTTATCTGGGGAAGAAAGATTGTAGAAATAGAGGTGTAAGAATGATAATCATTCCTTTTGGAGCAATAGTATTTGCAATTTTATTTTATGCATCCTCAAAAGAAGTGATACCAGAGGATGAAGAATTACATAAACTGGAGATTCCTTTTTACAGGATGGCAGCTTGGATTGTACATACGGTTTTTAAGAAAAACGGGAAAGAAGCCTGGCAGGAGATTCAGAAATGGAAGCTTGCTATCACGATTCTTTTTCTTGGATTTGTAATACTTCCGATTCTGGACTATGCAACAACCAGAAAGGAGGTTCCAATCGTGGATTATACACTGGAACGTCCGCAGGAAGGAGAAGGCATGATTGAATATCATATAGAAGCTCAGCAAGAAGAAGAAACGGAGAAGATAACTGTTTCGCTGGAAAAGAGAAAGCTTACAGATAAAGAGAAAAGAAGCTACCTGGAAAAAGCGAGACAGGAGATAGACCAGATTGTTTTGGGTGAGAATGAATCTACGGATGAAGTCAGGGGAAAAGTGAATCTTCCAGGCACGCTTCAGGATGGAAAAGTAACTGTTTACTGGATACAGGAACCGCAAGGCCTTCTGGAATCAGATGGGACGATTATTGAAGATATTCCGGAAGAGGGAAATATCCTGATCTTACAGGCACTTTGCAATTGTGAAGGTATGGAGGAATCGTATGAATTTGCTCTTCATTTATTACCGAAGATACGAAGTGAAGAGGAGCAGTATGCATATGAACTTCGTAAAGCAGTGGAAAAAGCAATGGATGAGAGCAGTCAGGAAAATAAGATGGTGCTGCCCAGGCAATTAAATGGAAAAAATCTGACTTGGATCATACCGGGAAATTCTATGACAGAAATCTGTATTCTGGGAATATTGTTTCTGGCAGTACTTGGATATGTTGGAAAAGACCAGGAATTTCGGAAGGAAGAAGAAGAAAAAGAGAGACAGTTAATAATGGATTATCCAGATGTTGTTTTTAAGCTTGGAATGCTTCTGAATGCAGGTCTTACGATTCAGAATGCATTTAGCAAGATTGCGGAGGAGTATAAAGAGCATGGGGGAGAGAAACGTTTTGTCTATGAAGAGATGCTTTATGCCTGTAATGAAATGAACAGCGGAATATCAGAAGCAAGAGCTTATGAAAACTTTGGAAGAAGGTGCAGGCAATCCTGCTATGTAAGGCTTGGAACAACTCTTGCAGGTGGACTACAGAAAAGCGCAGAAGGAATTACCAATATACTGTTAAAAGAAGCGGATCAGTCGATGGAGGATCGACGGCTTCTGGCAAGAAAAATGGGTGAAGAAGCGGGAACAAAATTGATGTTTCCTATGATTCTGATGCTGATGGTCGTTATGGTCATACTAATGGTGCCAGCAATGATTTCTTTTTAATAAACGAATTGTCTGGAGAAAGGAGGTGATGGAATATGAATGCATTTATGAGACGTCTCGTAACAGAAGAAGATGGTGTAGGAACAGTAGAGATCATTCTGATTCTGGTGGTTTTGATTGGTCTGGTCATTATATTTAAGAGCCAGCTGACCAGTCTTGTGAATTCCATTTTCGGAAAAATCACAAGTCAGAGTGAAGGTATCTAAGGAGGAGAATGCTGATATGACGACGTACAACAAAAAGGGGTCAATGACAGTGTTTCTTAGCCTGATCAGCGTTCTGTTTTTGTCACTGCTTTGTACGTCAATCGAATCTGCACGTATTCAGGGAGCAAGAGCAAAAGCAGCAGCGGCTCTTGATATGGCCAATTTTTCTCTTTTTGGAGAGTTCGAGAATAAGCTTTTGGAGGAATACGACATATTTGCACTGGATGGTGCCTGTGGAGGCGGATATTACAGTACTGCGGCACTGGAATGGAAGCTTCGTGACTATATGCAATACAATACGGCTCCAAACACAGGTTTATTTATTCGGGATTTTGATCCGTTTCAGGTACAGACAGATTCTGCAAAGATAAAAGGTGTCAGTTTGCTGACAGATGAGAATGGAGAGGCTTTTTTTCAGCAGGCAGTTGGCTTTATGCATGATAATTTTGCAACAGAAGCAGTAGATATCTGGTTGGAAAGAAAAGAACAGGCAGAAAAACTGCAGCAGGCAGCTGATCAGTATCAGATGGAAGAAGGCAGTAATTCAAATAATCTGTCTGAATTGCAAAAGCAACAGGAGGCTGAGGAAAAAAGGCAAAAAGAGGAAATCGCAAGATTAAAAAAAGAAGCAGAAGACCAGGGGTTGGTCTGGGTAGAAGAACCAGAGGAACCGAAACCAGAAGTAAAAAATCCACTGGATACTATCAAGCAGATCAAAAAGATGGGCCTGATCGGACTTGCGCTGGGAGATGGGAAAAGTGTTTCAGGGAAAACACTGAATTCAGATGTGGTATCAAAGCGCATGAGAAAGAAAGGGAATCTTCCTGTCAAAAAGACATATTCTGGGTTAGCCAGCAATCTGTTATTTCAGGAATATCTTTTTGAAAGGTTTGACTGTTATGGACAGCAAAAGGATGGAAAAGCGCTGGATTATGAGCTGGAATATATCCTTTGTGGTAAGAACAGTGATGAGAAAAATCTCAGAGAAGTGATAAAAAAACTGTTGCTTATGAGAGAGGGATCTAATTTCGTATTCCTTTGTTCTGATTCGACAAGAAGGCAGGAAGCAGATGCTCTGGCAATACTTCTTGCAGGTGCTATACCAATACCAGGACTTGTAGCGGTACTTTCCTATGCGCTTCTTCTTGTATGGGCTTATGCGGAAAGTATTCTGGATATCAGAATACTGATGGCAGGAGGAAAACTTCCAGTGTGGAAGGATTCTGCAAGTTGGCATATGGATCTGGAGGATATTCCACAGATTCTGGATATCCTGAATCATGCAATCAGATATTCATCAGATACCGGACTGAATTACGAAGGCTATTTACAGATATTGTTTACGTTGGGGAAAAAGAGTAAATATCCACTTCGTTCTCTGGATCTGGTGGAGAAAAGGATGAGAAGTTGTGGCAATTCCGGATTTCGTGCTGATCATGCCATTGTGAAGATGGAGACAGAAGCGGGATTTACCATACCACCACTGTTTTTGAAAGTGACTAACGCATTTATGCATACCGGAGTGCTGCAGTCAAAGTATTCAGCAACCGGAACATTTGCTTATTGAGGTGAGGAAAAAAGATGAGTTCTCAGAGTAATAGACTTCATGATCACAATAGATTGATGGAGGAGAGTATCCCGGCAAGATACATATACAAGGGTAGCATGACAGTAGAAACGGCATTTGTATTGCCGATCTTTGTATTCGTCATGCTTGCAATCTTACAGTTTGCCTCATTACAGCTGGCAAGTTCTGCATTACTGTCTTCAATGCAGGAAACAGCTAAGCAAATGGCGGAATATGCATATGTTCAGGATATCGGAATCGGAACAGGGGGCTCTCTGGCAGGAGATATCGTTGCAGGTGGAATTTCAGCAGTTTATGCCAAAGGTAAGATTGAGGAAATGGCAGGAAATGCAGCAAGAGGGGGATCCCTCTCGCTGCTCCAATCCTCATTTCTTACAGATGAAATGATTGATATTGTCGGAACCTACCAGAGAAACAGTTCGCTTACGATTTTGCCGATAAAAAAAGTAAAAGCAAGAGTACGAACAAGAGTCAGGGCATGGACTGGACGGGAAGGCAGACCACTAAAAAGAGATGATGCAGGCACAGAGAATGAAAGTGAAGACGAACCGACAGTATTTGTTACCCAGACAGGATCTGTATATCATACTGATCCGAACTGCACGCATATACGTTTATCAATATCTACTGTTTCAAAGGCAAGTATCTCGACCAGAAGGAACAGAAATGGAGCTAAATATCATGCGTGCGAAAAATGCGGTGCGGCTGCCGGCAGCAGTGTGTACATCACGAAAGATGGAAATCGATATCATTCTTCTCTGGAATGCAGTGGACTGAAACGAACAGTCAAGGAGTACAAGCTTTCAGAGGTCGAAGGAATGAGAATCTGCTCAAGGTGTGGAGGTAAGTTATGAGTGTCGAATATGCTTTGCTGTTGATCTATCTGGGAAAAGAAACAGCAACAGATATCAGGAGAAAAGAGATATCTGTTTTACACTGGATCATCGTTGCCAGTGTCTTGTTTGTCAGCTGTATCTGGATTGCAGGATTTGAGACTGTTGCAGGGGGAATGGTTCCTGGTATTCTGCTGATGGCATTTTCCAGGATTTCCGATGAATCGGTTGGATATGGTGATGGGATGGTTTTGATGGTGTGCGGTATGGTGCTTGGGATAGAAAAGGTAGGTGCACTGTTCTTGTTAGCTCTTCTTATCTTGATGCCGGTTGCCTTGTGGAAACTGGTAATAAGAAAATCTGGAGGGAAAGAGGAGATAGCATTTCTTCCCTTTTTATTGACTGCTTATCTTATCCTTCTTTTTTTGACATGAAAGGAGTTGAAAAGAAGAAATGAAGAATTGGAAGTATCGTAAAGCGAGCTATACCGTAGAAGCAGCGCTGTTGATGGGAATTATATTATCGGTATTTGTCGCTGTAATATATCTGACTTTTTTATTTCATGACAGAAGCATCCTGCAGGGAGCGGCACATGAGGCAGCCTGTGCAGCAAGCCTTCATGCAGACAGCGATAAACAGCAGAATGGTATTGCACAGAGACTGGTAGCTGGAAGGTGTATCGCTGCCAGAGGAATCAATTCGCAGGAGTCAGGTGGAAAAAAGAAAGCGACGATTCATTATAAGGGAATGATACGAATACCGCCGTTTGCAAGCATGTTTTTTGGAAAGTCAGCAATAACGCTTGAAAGTCAGGTTACGCTAACAAAACAACGACCTACTGTTCTGATTCAAAAGTTACGCGGAGCTGCAAAAATAGTTGAAAGGGTTCGAGGTGAATAGAAGATGCAAGTGCGATTAGAGAGAGATCTGTCCCACTTTTATCTGGTTCCTGATGTAAGGGGACAATATACAAAAGAAGATTACCAGATTCATATGCTAATGGAAAATCAGATATCAGGACTACTTTCCATGCATGGTCATTACATGGATGGGATGCAGGAGTATTACTACGATATTACATCCATGAAATCTATGGAACAGATATATGATTCTGAATTTATGAATGAAGGTGTCATTCTTTCTATTTTAAAAGCATTATATGGTGTTGTTCATGAACTGGAAAAGTATCTTCTTGATGAAAACTGTATTTTGCTGGATACGAACTGTATCTATATGGATGAGGAGTCAAGAACTCCATATTTCTGCTATCTTCCTGGTAATAAAAAAACAATAGAAGCATCTTTTTGTGAACTGTCAGAATATATCCTTCATCATCTTGATCAGAAGGATCAGAAAGCAGTTTTGCTGGGATATGAAATATACAGACAGGCTTCTCAGAATAATTATTCTCTTGAGTCTGTATTGAAAAAAGCATTTGAAACAAAAACAGAGACTACGGAAAAAGAGGTAATGCCGGAAAAGAAGATAGTGCAGGAAAAAGAGAATATTCCTTCTGTAAATTATAAGGAAGAGTCAGATAAAAGAAAGTCAGTTGAAGTAAAAGAACAGAAAAAAAGAAAGAGTATAAAACCAGAGAAAGAGAAGAAACAAAAACACGTGAAAGAGAAGCTGCCTAAAAGGATGATCTTACTAAGCTGTCTTTCTGTTTTAATCTTCACAGGAATTATAGTTCTTATACGAATTGGAATTCTGACTGCGACCCAGGGAGGCGGTATAGCATTTCTTGGAGTAGGTATATTTGGATTTGCTTTATCTGAACAAAAGAAAGAGGCAGATGCTGGAAAGAAAGAGACGATAAAATCAACAATAAAACCAACAAAAGATGAAAAAGAAAGCAATGTCACAAAGGTTTTGTGGGAAGGGGAAGAAGAATATCAGCCAAGGCTTAGTCTGATTGGAATGAATTCCAGAGATCGGATGACAATAATTCTTCAGAATGATTCTTATCTGGTAGGAAAACATAAATCGAAGGTTGATATCTGCGTGAATGATCCGGCTGTCAGCAGGATACATGCCAGAATTACAAAAGATGGGGATGACTATTATATCAGTGATCTGAATTCTACAAATGGTACTTTTTATAATGGTAGACGACTGGAGTCAGGGGAAAAAGTAAAACTTGAGCTTACTGATGAAATAACATTTGCAGAATCAGGATTTTATATTGGGAATTGTTAAAAAAGAAGCTAGGAGGAAAATCATACTATGAAAAATAAATTGGTAATTACAATGTTTTCTGTTGCAGTCATGGGGATGGCAGTTCAAACAACCGGGTTTGCTGCAGCAGGACAGATTCCTTCTGATACTAAAACAGTTTCAGTTGAGATTCAGAATGTGGAAAATACCTCAAGTGTGAAGGCTTATCGTATTGTAAAACCGGTCTATAACAATGAGGGATTTGTTCGTTTTACAACAATTGACGGGATCTCAATCTCAGATATAGAGGCTCCAACTGCAGCAGAGGTATCTGCAATCGCAAAAAGTATTGCATCCGGTTCTTTGACTACAGAAGTATATGATATGGGGCAGAATGGAAGAGATTCATCTGTTCAGGGACAGCTTCCGGCAGGCTTATATGTTGTCCTTGTGACAGATCTTGAGGATGCAGAATATCTGTATAATCCGATGGTTGTTTCTGCATATTATACGGATGCGAATGAGGCGGATTCCTTGATTTCTTCAGCGACACTTGATGCGGCAGCGCAAAGTAATTTTTATGTAAAACGATATACTATTCCTCTGGATAAAGAAATCTCCGATGCGGATGGAATCACGATCGGTGATGATGATTCTGAGGATGGATTTCAGGCAGATGAGCTTGGAATCGGAGATACTGCTTCCTTTAAAATTCAGTCGAAATTTCCTGCTTATACAGAAGCATTTCTGGCAAATGGTGTTCAGTATATCTTGAATGATACGCAGGATGCAGGTCTTGATGTACCGACAAACATTGCGGTTTATGTGGATGGAACTCCTGTGACAGCTGGTAATACAACCTATCAGCAGACGATTACGGATAATGATTTTAAACTGGATTTTGCATCTGATTATGTGATTGCTCATGCAGGGAGTGACATTCAGGTGACTTATCAGGCGAATCTGAATGAGAATTGTACTCAGGGATTTACACCGAATGTTAATCAGGTGGAATTAATTTATACGAACAGTGTAACAGATAAGACAATTGTTACTCATAAAAAAGATGAGGTTCAGGAATATACCTTCCCAATCGAAATCAAAAAAGTAGCTGCCATAGATGGGAAAGACACCAAAGGGGGTCAGCCTTTGAAAGGCGCAGAATTTACTTTAACAAGAGTAGATGCAGAAGAAAAGACGGGAATTAATTCTTTTATACTTACAACAGGAGAAGATGGAAAAGCAACTTTCAACAGATTAGACGAAGGAGTTTATCGCCTGAAAGAAACAACGGCACCGAAAGGATATGCACTGAATCCTGATGAATTTGAGGTACAAATCGTTCCTGCTTACAATGAAGATGGAGGATTGAAACAATATACTGTCACAATGAAGAACATTTCTACAGATCAGGAGATAGGATCTGTTGTGATCGATTCTCCTGATGATGATATTCTGGCTGGAAATATTACAGACTCCAGATTACAGACCTTACCTGCAACAGGTGGCAATGGAACAAAAATTTTTGTACTAATTAGTTGTGTGCTTGGCAGTGTGACAGTGACTCTATATCTGCTTGGAAAGAAACAGGAAAAAGACAAGGCTTAATATATGGGGGTGGACAAAAAAGCCAGAAATACCAATCGATTTACGAAAGGTATCTATACACTATCGTTGTTCTTTGGGATGCTGACGCTTGCCGTTTTTTTCTATCCGACGGTGAGCGATGCATGGAATCGGTATGTAGTATCATTACGAATCTCTGATTATCGATATCAACAGGGAAATCTTCCTGATTCAGAGGAACTCATGAAGGAGGCAGAACAATATAACCAGGAGCTTTATCTACATGGAAGAAATCATATAAGCGAATATACAGCCAGGTTGTCTGGAGACAGACAGGATATGGGGAAAATTATTAATCCAGATTCCTATTATGAAGCACAGCTGAATCGTTTAAGCAATCAGATGATGGGGTATATCGAAATCGGAAAACTAAATATAACTCTGCCAATTTATCATTACGCCTCAGAGGAAGTACTTGAAAAAGGAGTCGGGCATCTGTATGGTTCATCACTTCCAGTAGGTGGTACGAATACACATACCGTACTTACCGGTCATAGTGGACTCGTAGAAGCAAAATTATTTTCAGATCTTGATGAATTGGAAAAAGGAGATAAATTTATGATCCACGTGCTGGATCAGGTATTGTGTTATGAAATTGATCAGATAAATATAGTAAATCCAGAAGATATGGAACTGTTAGCCATAGAGGATGGGAATGATCTTGCGACACTGATTACCTGTACACCGTATGGAATCAATACGCATCGTCTCCTTGTCCGTGGAAGAAGAATTAGCGATTTAGAAGCTATTAAAATAGAAGAAAAGACAAGGATAGCACAGATGAAAGAATTTGTAGAATTTCCAATCACGATTTTTATCATGATCGGTATCGTTTTACTTGGTGGGGTTATGACACTCATATTTATCTGGAGGAATTAACTGGAATGAGAATGAAAAGAAGTAGTTCAAGATATTTGTTCCTGATTTTTCTTTTATCGTTATTACTGGCAGTCAATGTAATGTCAGCAGACGGTGAGATTACGGTACACTATGCAGTTGAGAAATATACAAAACCAATAAGTGGAGCTGCTTTTTCAATTGCAAGGATCATGAATCATGAGAAGGGTGCGTATCAGGTATGT
Organism: Marvinbryantia sp.; assembly: GCA_045598185.1. Taxonomy (GTDB): domain Bacteria; phylum Bacillota; class Clostridia; order Lachnospirales; family Lachnospiraceae; genus Marvinbryantia. Next base: position 21,994 of record JAZLLO010000059.1, on the reverse strand, counting down.
GAACAGGTGTCTGAACATGGGATAACAGAAGAAGATATTCTGAAACATACAAAAAATACAGCGGTACAGCTTTCAGAGATACTAAAAGCAGATTGTACACAGAAAACGGATCAGAAAGGATATACCATATTTTCGAATCTGTCAGAAGGTGTATATCTGATCTGGCAATCTGGAAAGGATAAAACAGCTCTGGAATATGAAAATGCGGTACCAGTAATCGTGACGATCCCAACGAGGAATAAAGAGGGCAATGATTATAGTCACATGATATATCCGAAGACCAGCAGAAAGCTTATGACACCGGAAGAAGAGAAAAAGAGTGGTGAAGGTATGAAGGTCAGAACCGGGGACAAAACTGATATCAATAACTGGATGATGTTATTGTTATCTGCAGTGTTCTCTATATTTGCGACATTACTGTGGAAAAAGGAGAGAGAAGTTTGAAAAAGATGAAGTTGAAAAGAGGTTTGTCTTTCTTTCTGGCGATGACGATACTGATGACGAATATCGGAACTTCCATTGTTGTTGCAGAAGAAACAGATATCACTACAGATGTAGAAACGGAATTGGAAACCGAGGAATATAAACTGGAAGATATTATTTTGGAAACGGAAACATCTGAAGAAATACAGAATGATATAGAAGAAATTGCAGATGAACAGGAGAAAACGGATTCAATCTATATGGAACCAGAAGAAACTGACAGTGTTCAGGAGGAGACAGAAGATTTTATAAGTATTCCAGAACAGTCGCAGGAAACGGAGGTTGAAGAAACAGAAACCGATAGCGATTGTCAGTCAGAGATTCAAGAGGAAGAAAAACAGGTTCTGCAGAACTTTTGCCAGTCTGTGGTTTGCGATGGGGTCAGGATTATTGTGTCAGCGACAGAGGGTGTTTTTCCAGAGAACAGTAATCTTAGAGTGAAAAAGATTTCCGGAACAAAGGAACAGATTGTCACAGATATGGTATCTGCCAATAATGTAAATGTGGCAAGATCCTATACGTTTGATATCAAAGTACTGGATGCGTATGGAAATGAGATACAGCCAGATGCTGCATTTGGCCTTGCAGAGATTTCCTTCTCTCCTGCTGAAATGTGTGACCCAAACGTAGAACCAGTTGTTTACCATATCTCAGAGGATAAAAAAGTTCAGGAGCTTGCGGTAACAGAAGAAGACGGTGAACTTTTGGTCAGTACGGATGGTTTTTCTATCTTTCAGTTAGATTTTATCTATGGAATGCTTCAATATCAGGTTTCTGCAGATGAGCCGGCAGAGCTTTCCGCAATTCTTTCTGCAGTTGGGCTTACGGGAAACGTAGAAAGTGCAGTTTCTGGAAATGAAAAGTATCTTTCGGTAACAGAAACAGGAGATGGATTTATTGTGAATGCTTTACAGCATTTTGATACAGAAGAGGAACTTACGGTTGTCATTAATGGTTTGGAATATGTGATTCTGGTAATTACCACAGTACCGGAAGGGATAAACGTTGTACTTTATAAAGATGGTACACTTGTTTTTCAGAATTCTGGAGATGAATTTACATCAGAACATGGTGAAGTGGAGAAAAGATATGCATATGATGAGATGAATCCGGTATGGAACAGTAATAATGCGGTTCTTCGTGTTGAATTTCGGACTTCGATTCAGCCAACTCATATGAATAACTGGTTTCAGAATTGCAGCCGATTACAGGAATTTTCTTTTGATGGAGCCGGAATGAATCCTATAGAGGATATGTCTGGAATATTTGCGAACTGTACGTCTTTAACTTCTGTAGTGTTAAAGAACATAACGGTTGAACGTAATACGGCATTCGCGTCCAGGATGTTTTTCGGTTGTTCTGCACTTACAACAGTTGATTTATCAGGATGGAAGGTAGGACGTTTAGATCTTGACAGACTGGTATTTCCTGAGACCTTCAGTGGGTGTGGGAATCTCAGATATCTGTATATGAAAAAGTGGAATCTGCCATATAGCTACAGTATAGAAGAGGTACTTGGGGGATACAGTTCTATTTCCGGTTTGAGAAATACACATCTTCTTTTCCTTGATGTATCGGAATGGAATCTTCCGCAGTGCAGGTTTATGACGGATGCTTTTTCTTATTTGGATGTCGAAAGAATCAATGTGACGGGGATGCATATTCCTATCGTTACGAATGGTATCGGTTTATTTCAATATGACAGAAATCTGAAACAGATAGATGGACTGGAAGATCTGAGATTTACGTCTGCAGATGTTGATATCACGAGCATGTTTCAATTATGTGAATCACTGGAATCGATAACGCTGCATAATGTAAATGTAAAAAATGCAACATCAATCGCAAAGGCGTGTAAGAATCTGAAATATGTAAAGTTTTCAGGCTGGCAGGTGAAAAATATTACGGATATCAGTTCTTTATTTGACTACTGTGTTTCTTTGAAAATAGTAGATCTTCCAGAGTGGATATTTGATGGAGATAGTCTGGATGATTTGGGTTCTAAAATAGGAATTACGACTTACGCGAGAGATATTGTGTTATTAAATATGAGAGACTGGACTTTGACAGCAAAGAATATCTCGGCAAAAGGGATCTTCAGGCAGATGAAACTGAAATATCTGATTCTTTCCGGATGGAATACAGAACATGTGATTTCGTTAGAGGAGATGTGTGCTAATTGTTTGGAACTGGAAATCATTGATCTTTCGGGATGGAATACGTCTTCTGTCCGAAGTTATAAAGCGATGTTTGGACAGTGTGAAAGTATTGTACAGCTCGATCTGCATCTATTTGATATGTCGGCAGCAGAAGATATCAAATATATGTTTATGAACTGCTATTCTTTGCAGGAACTCGATATAAGTACATGGATAGTAAATCCTGGTATCGCTTTTGACAGGTCACTTCAGGGATGTAATTCTCTAAGTCGAATGAAAATAAGTGGAAATAATATGACGGATGCACAATATAATTCAGCATCTGCAGGAAAATTGTCTGCTTTAAAGGAAATCAGTGTGGATGAGATATCAGGTGCGCCTGTTTTTCTGTCTGAGATTCAAACATCCTGGTATGATAAAAAGAACCGAGAGTATGAAATCGGAGATGTGACGATCACTGAAGAAGTAACTTTGCATCGGGATAGAACAGAGTATGAACAGCAGGAATCACTTCCTGAAAGAACAGATAAGGAACAATATCAGGTAGATATTTCGGTAAAAACATTGTTAGATCAAAAGGAAATATTCAAAGAAGTTCCGTATACACTCAGTATTTATGATGAGGATCATAACTGGATATGTACAGGGACTTCGGATAAAACATTTTCCGGGCCTTTCGAGGAGGGGAAAAACTATCAGATTGAAATACAACAGCAGAATCAGGCGAATTTTTTTGTTGATATATCTGGAGATTATTTTGTATTTCAGAGGGATATGCAGAGGCAGGAACTTATTATCACCTATCGTTCCCGTGCAGATGTTACAGTTACCAAAACATGGAATGATAATGAGGATGAAGGCAGGAACAGACCAGGAATGCTGGAAGTGACCTTGTATAAAAATGGAGATCCGATAGATACGCAGTATCTTTCTGACGAGAATAACTGGACATATACCTGGTCAGATCTCTATCGTTATGATGAGTCAGATGATGGGAAAATAGAAAATATATGGGAAGTTAAAGAGACGGTGCCTCCAGGTTATGTAGAAGAATATGTGCATGTTCAGACAGAAAAGGATATAGCAACCGATTTTGTGAGCCTGGAGATTATCAAAATGTGGAATGATTATAGTAATGTGATGAATCAGAGATCTCCGGTTACATTCCGATTATTCAGAGGAATGAAAGAAAATAAAGAAGATGCGATAGAGATCGATAACAGAACCTATGAATGGTTTGACGAGAATATCTATACAACAGGATGGTATAATCTTCCTGCTTATGATGAGAATGGCAATCAGTATTACTATTTTATTACCGAGGATGATATGCCGCTGTACCATTCAAGGATGTATGTTTCCGGAAAACAGTTTCGTTTTCAGAATGATTATACAGATATGGAAACTGTTACTGTTGCAAAACGTTGGTCAGAGAATCCTGATAATATAACGAGTATAATTGTTGGAATAGAAGGCTATGTCGGTGAGAAGAATATTGGTGTACTTGCTAATGTCCAGTTGTCAGGAAGGGAGACGGATCTGAATGCGAAAAATGGATGGAAAATGAGCGTAAGTGTTCCGAAATATACAGTATCGGGAGAAAGAATCACTTCTTATGAGGTGAAAGAATATCCAGATTCCTTTATATCTTCAAAAAAGATTGAAGGAAGATATCAGCCTTATTATATGAAATCAGGAAACGAATATATTATTTTAAATAAGTATCTGCCAATACAGCAGGCACCGGTGGATTCTTCTCAGGATTCGACTGATTCTTCAGGGGATGGGGACGAAGACTCAGGTAATACTAACATTCATAAGAAAGGATATTTCAGCATTTGCAAACGGTGGAATGATGGAGATGATTTTGACCATATCAGACCAGACTTTGTAGAGATAGAACTATATCAGAATGAACGGCTATACGATACCTTTATTCTTTCAGAGACAAACGAATGGAAACAGGATATCGGAGAACTTCCGATAAATGATGATTCAGGCAAGCATTCCTATCGCTTCAGAGAAAAAGACGTGCCCAAAGGATATAGCAGTGCTGTAACAATGAATATCAGAGGAGAGAATGAATATGCATATACGGTTACGAATACCCATATACCATCTCCGAATCCAGATTATGAGATCAGGAAGATCTGGAATGATAAGGAGAATGAGAACGGATATCGTCCAACGGGTATTGAGGTAGAACTTTATGCCGGCAATCGATTGCTTGATACCTACATACTGACAGAGGAAAATGAATGGAAACAGAATCTTGGTGAACTTCCACAGACAGATGACAATGGGAATAAGATCATTTATACCGTCAGGGAAAAGGAAGTGCCGATTCATTATCTTGCAACGTATGAGTATTCTTCCACGAAGCATGATCTTTACTACACTACGCATTGTCTGAATATTGTGAATACAGAAGTATCTAAGGTTGCTGATATCGACTGGGGAATTACCAATACCCCGAAACGGGTAGATATTTGCGTAAGGAAATTCTGGGATGTATCCAGGGAATATGATCTCTCAGATAAAACTATTTTTGTGCAGCTTTTCCGACAGACAGCGGTTGCAGATGATTCGGAAGAAATGGTATACGGGGATATACAACCAGTTGATAATCCTGTAGAATTAAATGCAGAGAATGAATGGACCTATATCTGGAAGTCAAAATTAGAATATATGAATGGTCATCCTGTAAAGTATAGTGTAAATGAAGTAGATGAAACAGGAACTGTGGTTACACCGGAAGGATTCATAAAGACGATATCTGCTGAAACAGATGAAGATGGATTTTATATGATAACCAACACCTCCACCAAGGTAGAGTTTGAGAAAACAGATCTGGATGGAAAGCTGCTTGATGGGGCACATCTGCAGATTTTGCAGGGGAATGATATCATTGCAGAGTGGGACACAGTAAAAGGTGAAAAAAAACTTCTGGAGGGTATTCTTCTTCCGAATGCCACTTACACATTACATGAATCGGATGCACCGGATGGATATGCATTGGCAGATGATATTACATTTACTGTCAGAGCAGATGGCATTCCGCAGACGATCATCATGAAGGATGAGAGTCTTGCCAGACTTCCACTGACAGGCGGAAGTGGAAACAGAACACCGTGGCATATTCCATTTTTCTGTACACTGATGTTGTTGCTTGTTTCCACTATGATGAAAAAAGAGATGAGGTAAGTATTACCGAATGTCAGAATAAAGATAGCATTGTTCAGGAGATTTACACTATGATAAATGTACAGTTTTCAAGAGAAGAGATGGTGTCCTATGGGTTAACTTTTCCGGATACCTATATGGAGATGCCGTTCCATGACCAGAACTGGCAGCTGATCAGAGTAAAAGAGAATAAGAAAGCATTTCTCTGGATTTACGAGAGAAATGGGTATCTGAACCTGAATGTGAAAGTAGATCCAAAGAAAGGAAACTTCTGGCGTGATATCTATGAATCGGTTATTCCGGGTTACCATCAGAATAAGGATCACTGGAATACTGTAATCCTTGACGGGACGATTCCTGATAAAGATGTCAAACTCATGATTGCGGAAAGCTATGATCTGATTACGGATAGTCCAAGAAAAAGAATCTATGAGGCTGTTAAAAAGATTCCTTATGGAAAGGTAGCTACATATGGACAGGTAGCGAAGGCTGCCGGGAATGAAAAGATGTCCCGGGCTGTTGGGAATGCACTTCACAACAACCCGGATCCGGATACGATTCCCTGTTTTCGTGTAGTGAATGCACAGGGAAAACTCTCCGGTGAATTTGCTTTTGGAGGCGCTGATGTTCAGGCCAATCTACTCCGGAAAGAGGGAGTAGAAGTGGTGAACGGACAGGTAGACCTAAGTAAATATCAGTGGGAATTATAAATGAAAATAAATAGATATCGTTAAAAACTATCATCAAGATCACCTGCGCAGTTCTTCTGTGTAAGGTGGTCTTTTGATACTCGGGCGTGTAATCTATTGACAGTAAAGGATAAAGAAGTTAGAATAAGGAAAAGATAAACGGGGAGCTTGTTAGTACAGGCTGAGAGTTGATTTTGCAGATCAAGACCCATAACCTGATTTGGATAATGCCAACGTAGGATAATAGAAGTAACAGGGCTAGTCATAGCCATTATTGGACGTTGGGATACTAGGTGTTCCAACTTTTTTTTCGCTATATAGCGGCAGATTAGGGGCACCATCTTCTGTCGCTTTATAAAAATAATGATTGTCAAAAAGGAGAAGAAAACATGAAGACAGCATTAACAATCGCTGGAAGTGATTCCAGTGGAGGCGCCGGAATTCAGGCCGATCTTAAGACGATGACCGCTAATGGAGTATATGCCATGAGTGCGATCACTGCCTTAACAGCACAGAATACTACCGGCGTTCAGGGAATCTTTGAAGTATCACCAGCATTCCTTGCACAGCAGATTGACAGCATTTTTACGGATATTTATCCGGATGCAGTGAAGATCGGTATGGTCTCTTCTGTCGAATTGATAGAAGTGATCGCTGAAAAGTTAAAACAGTATGATGCAAAAAATATCGTACTGGATCCTGTCATGGTAGCAACCAGTGGCTCAAGACTGATCAGTGAGAATGCAATCGAGACTTTAAAAGCAAAACTTATCCCTCTTGCATCTGTACTGACACCGAATATTCCGGAAGCAGAAGTTCTCTCAGATATGGAGATCAGGACGGAAGATGATATGATCACTGCAGCAGCAAAGATCAGCGATACTTATCAGTGTACCGTTCTGTTAAAGGGAGGACATCAGCTTAATGATGCCAACGATCTGCTCTACAGAAACGGAGAGAGTAAGTGGTTCTACGGAAAACGAATCGATAATCCGAATACTCATGGAACAGGCTGTACCTTATCTAGTGCCATTGCATCTAATCTTGCAAAAGGCTATGAGATGGACACAGCGGTTGAAAGAGCAAAAGAGTATATTTCAGGAGCATTAGCAGCAATGCTTGATCTTGGAAAAGGATCAGGTCCGATGAAACACGGCTTTGCGATTACCGGATACTTTGCAGAGTAAAGGACAGGAGAAGACTATGAAAGTAACAGAATATTTACTGAGTAAAGTAGAAGATATCTGGGAAGAGTATCATTCACATCCTTTTGTGACTGGTATTGCAGATGGAACACTGGACAGGGAAAAGTTTCGCTATTATATCATTCAGGATTATCTCTACCTGATCGATTATGCAAAGGTATTTGCACTTGGTGTGACAAAGGCAGCAGATCTTGAGACCATGACATTTTTTGCAAAATATATTCATCAGATCTTAAGTGGTGAGATGGATATTCATAATGGTTACATGGGAGAGATGAAGATCACAGAAGAAGAGATGGCAGCAGCAAAGCCAGCTCTTGATAACATTTCCTATACATCTTATATGCTGAGAGTAGCTTATGACGAAGGTCCTGCACAGATTGCAGCGGCAATTCTTTCCTGCGCATTAAGCTATGAAGTGATTGCAAAGAAGATGATGGAACAGTACCCGGATGCAGATAAGGATCCTTTCTATGGTGAGTGGGTAAAGGGCTACGCATCCGAAGAATATCATCAGGAGAATGTTGAATTGTGTGAACTGATGGAACGTCTGTCTGAAGGCTTGAATGAAGAACATTTGGAGCATCTGGCAGATATCTTTATTATCAGTTCCCGTTATGAAAAGTCCTTCTGGGATATGGCATGGGAGATGAAGAACTGATGCTTAGATTTGACCATGTTACCTTTTGCCATGATTCAGAATCAGATCCACTGATTAAGGATCTTTCATTTGAACTGGAACAGGGACATTTTGTAAGCCTTCTTGGAACTTCCGGTTGTGGAAAAAGTACGATCTTCAGGTTGGTGAATTCACTTCTGTTCCCAGGAAGTGGTAAGATTCTGGTGGATGGAAAGGACATCAAAGGACAGAAGAACTACTGCGGATATATGCCGCAAAGTGATCTTCTTTTTCCGTGGAGATCTGTTCAGGAGAATGTACGGCTTCCGCTTGAGATTCAGAAGCGTTATTCCAAAGCAGAGATGGATCAGATGTCATTGGAAGCATTGAAAAATGTCGGACTTCCTGATTATGCTAAAAAGCGTCCAGGAGAATTATCCGGAGGGATGCGACAGCGTGTATCATTCGCAAGAACAGTTTTGACTGGCTGTGAACTGATGCTTCTGGACGAACCATTTTCTGCACTTGATTATATGACAAGACTATCTATGCGTGAATGGCTTCTGGAACAATGGGAAAAGGAAAAGAAGACAGTGCTTTTTATTACACATGATGTAGAAGAAGCAATCTATCTATCAGATACTATCTTTATGGTAGAGGATAGACCAATCACACATTTGAAAAAGATACCGGTTCCTGCTGAATATCCAAGAAGCAGGGCAAGTCTGCAGACAAGAGAGATGCTGGAACTGAAGGAACAACTGATCGAGATGCTGAAGGGGGAGGAAAAAGCATGAAGAAAAAAGATAATAATCTCCCGGCAGCGATGCTCATGTTCCTGATACTGATGATCTGGCAGGGGGCTGCAATGAAGGTAGATGCTGCCTATATTCTTCCTTCACCGATACAGGTATTGGTAAGATTGTGGGAGCTTAGAAAAGAATTGATATTCGGACATCTCCCGGCAACTATGGAAGTTGTAGTGGTGGGGCTTGCGATATCTATTGTACTTGGAGTGGGACTTGCAATTGTAATGGATATGAATCCGATCATTGAGAAAGCATTCTATCCACTAATCGTTGCATCCCAGACGATACCGACAACAGCACTGGCACCACTTTTTGTACTCTGGTTTGGTTATACCATCTGGAGTAAAGTTCTGGTTACGGTACTGATTACATTTTTCCCGATTACCGTCACAGTTTTTGATGGATTTCGTTCTGTTAAGACAGAGATGGTGGAACTGATGTATACATATGGAGCAGGAAAGAAAGAGATCTTCACGAAGCTGAAGATACCGGCAGTGCTTCCGTATTTCTTCTCTTCTATCAAGATGGCGATTCCACTTTCTATTATCGGAGCAGCAATCGGGGAATGGCTTGGAGCACAGAGTGGACTGGGATATTTCAGTCGAAGGATGATGACACAGTTGGACGGCGCCGGTGTATTTGCACCGATTGCATTGTTATCTGTGGCAGCGATGCTTCTGGTGGCTGTAGTATCTGTGCTGGAAAAACGAATGATCACCTGGCGCGGTGACCTATAAAATCACGCGCCATGTATATACAGGCGCGTTGACATAATTGTATATAAAAGAAAGGTGAATGAACATGAAAAAGTTATTGACAATATTATTTATTTTACTTGCAGGAATGACAGTAAGTGCAGACGATTTAAAAGAGATGAATGTAGTTCTGGACTGGTATCCAAATGCACTTCATACATTTATCTATACCGCTATTGAAAAAGGATATTATGAAGAAGAAGGACTGAAAGTTAACATTCAGTTCCCAGCCAATGAAAACGATGCACTCTCTCTGGTAGCTGCAAAGCGTGCTCAGATCGGTGTTTACTACCAGCAGGATGTTATCCAGGCAGTTGCAGATCAGGGTGTTGGCATAAAGAGTATCGGTTCTATCGTACAGTCTCCACTGAACATCATCCTTTCTCTTAAGGAAAAGGATATTACTTCACCGGAAGATCTGGTGGGAAAGACTGTTGGATATTCAGGAACAGCACTCAGTGAAGCACTTGTTTATGCTCTTATGAACGCTTCTGGTGCAGATACTTCTGATGTAAACCTGATTAATGTAGGCTTTGACCTGATGAGTTCTATGACAACAGGTAATGTAGATGCAACAATTGGCTGTCTTGTAAATCATGAAGTACCTCAGATGGAAGAAGAAGGATTTGAAGTAAACTACTTCATGGTAAACGAATACGGTATTCCAAACTATTACGAAGCAGTTTTCCTTGCAAACAATGACATGATCGAAAATGAACCAGAAGTACTTCAGGGCTTCCTTCGTGCTTCTGAAAAAGGTTTCCGTGATTTCCAGGAAGATCCATACGGATGTCTGAATATCCTTCTGGACAACCAGAACGAAGAAAACTTCCCATTATCTGAAAGCGTAGAGAAGAAATCCTGCGATACGATCCTTCCATTGATGGAAACAGCAGAGCTGTCTTTCCTTGGACAGACAGAAGAATGCTGGGAAGCAAACATCACATGGATGAAAGAACAGGGTCTGATCAAGAATGATGTACAGGCTTCAGATGTAATGATCAATTTCTAAAACATAAAAGGTGATCCACTGGGGACGAAACCACCCCCTATGGATCACTTTTCATTTCTTATCTATTCAATTTTTTACGTTCTGCTTCCAGCAATTCTGCATTCAGGTTGTTCTCTGATATAGTCTTATCAACCCAGAGATTCAAAGAACTGATGGCAAGGGAGATATCATCCAGCTTTGAACTGATCAGTGCAAAATCTGGAATCTCTTCATCTGTAATCTTACCATCTCTTGCAATCTGAAGAAGACGATTTGTTAAAGGATTGATATCATTCAGACTTGCAATCGTCTCGATGATGATGTTCGGAAGTGTGGATATCTCAACGGATGGTACATACTTGTTACCAATATCACATCTGTGAGAGCAATAATAATTGCAAAGATCAGGACGCTTATAACATGCAGCCATCTGAACAACATCATAAGGTGTAGGCTCCTGCTGTTCATATTCAATCTTTTCTATACGACTGGCAGTGACACCATCCATCAGATCACTTGCTTTTTCCCTTGTAAGATTAGCCTCTTCACGAAATACCTGATAGATTGTCTTATCAGGCTTTACTGACTTCTTTCCCATATGTAAATCCTTATATTGGTATGATCAGATCTTATAAAGTAGCAAGGTATGCGTTCAGTTCATTTTCAAGAGCTGTGGAATCGATGCCGTGTACCATGCAAGCTTCTTCCAGTGATTCAAATAAATGAGATGGACAGCCAAGGCAGTGCATACCAGCATTCAGAAGGATCTGAACAACACCCTTATCTGCTTCCTGCTGCATATCTTCTCCGTAAAGGATCTGTCCCATAGTCTGAGTTTTTGATACTTTTCTAGCCATTTCTATATTCCTCCTAAGATTTTTACGCTTTGAGTTGAATTATACTCCATAATAATAAGGCTTTCAAGCGATATCGGCTTTCTCTTGCAAAAAAGAGAAACAACGTTTAAAATCAAAAAGAATTGATGGTTACAGTTAAGGTGCCACTGTTGCTGGAACGGGAACGAAATGGACGTGAACAGTAACAATTGATGGAAAGGAAATGCGTTTATGTTACAACAAAGAAGCCTTGCTCTTCAGTTGGAGATGGAACGGGTCAAACCATTGCTTCAAAAAGAAGAAGCGGTACATCTGGCACAGATCAGGAATCTCTACCAGCAGCTGGATAAGAGATTTCATCTAGAGGGTAGTAAGGTGCCAATAGAGTTTAATTATGATACTGAGGTACTGGGATCCTATACACCGGGAAGTGGCGGTGAAGTTGAATTGTTTCGATTCTCACTGTTTTTTATCGGATATGCAGTAAAAAAACCTATGGGAAAAGAGGACAGAAGAGATCTTTTTCTTCATGAATATGCTCATTACATGGTAAAGAATATGACAATACCGGAAGAGTATACCCATCAGAGTGGAAAACATGGCAGCGCGTGGAAATATTGCTGTTCATTGATTGGGGCGGCACCAACAGCAGGTTATCGTGCAGGAGAAGCACTGGAACAGCATGATTATGAAAAAGTGATGAAAAAGAATACACTGTCACCAATCGTTCCTATGGTTGATCAGTATCGAAGGGAAAAAGAATATAGAGATAAAAACAAAAGCGTTGTGAAATTTCAGACTGGAGATATGATCAGACATCCGGTATATGGAGAAGGAACACTGGAAAGAATTGAACAGACGACAGGTTCTGTACGTCTGATTGTTCGTTTTGGAGAAGAACAAAAGAAGATAGATCAGGAATGGCTCTTAAAAACAATGAGAGGTTCAGGCAGATAACTGCCTGAACCTCTTTTATCTTTAATATACATATACACATGTTCCAACAGGACAAGTGTTGTAGAGCCAAGTAAGGTCGCCGCTTCTAAGTCTGATACAACCATTGGAAACAGCAGCACTCATTGCACTGCCAACCTGTCCATGGAATGCGCAGCCTGCAGGATAGTCAATAGTACCACCCTGTGCTTCACCAACAGTAAACCACATAGTCTGGTTATGGCTGCCATTCGGAATCTTTCTGAGAATCCTATGGATACCAGCTGTTGAACGACTATTCCATGCACCAACTACACAAGGGAATACCTTCTCGAGATTCCAGTTACCTCGTGTACCCTTAAATACATTAACCTTAAGCTTAGCCTGAGATACCCAGATCAGGTAAGGGGTATTACTTGGAATCATTCTAAGATTGATATACTTTTCTTTTGCTGTCTTTGTATAGTCATTCTTTGGACTACTGTCAAGACCGGTAAAGTTAACTTTGCTTATAGCGATACGAATTGGAGTACCATCAGTAAGGAATCCTCTTGAAGTACTGCTAGCACGAGACTGAAGATATACCACAGTATTCTTCTTGATATTCATGGTCTTCTTTGTGCTCATGTTGGTGCAGGTTGTATTGGCCTTGATCTTTCCGGTATAGTATGCAGTACGGATATCTTTTATATCACCTTCAAGCTTCCAGATACGAACCTTTAAGGTTGGACTTGGCTTTCCGAGAATTACCTGATTGCCGGACTTCTTATAACTGCGTACCCGGAAGATATAATCTCTGTTTGCTTTCAGACCGGTAATATAAATATCGTGCGTACTGTAACCTGTCATAGTCTTCAGGGTAATGTACTCACCGGAAACGGAATCGAGATATTCGATGAGATAGCCCTGTCCACTTGTGATTCTCTCCCAGTGAAGGGTCACGGCTCTGTCATTCTGAGTGCTGAGTTCCAGATACTTTGGAGCACTTGGGACAGAAGAAACAGGTTTTACTGTAATAACTGAAGAATACTTTCCATATTTATTAGATGCATTGAAAGCACGAACCTTAAAGTAGTAATTGGTATTCGCTTTCAGCTTGGTAATACGTACAACATTGCTCTTAACCTTAATCGTGCTGAGTTCTTTTCCGGATTTTTTAACTTGTGTTATCTCATAGCCTTTTGCACCACTGATCTTAGGCCAGGTAAGGATAGCTTCTTTTACACTCACTGATGTCTTAATTCCCTTTACTTTTCCTACAGCTGCAGCACTTACAGTACAACTAAGAAGAAGTGTAAGAAGCAAGACCAGGAAGATACTAAATTTGACATGTTTTTCTTGTTTCATTCGTATTCAACTCGCTTTCTTAATGTGTTGTAAAAATGTTAAGTAATTATTAAATATCTTTTATATTATAATCGTTAACCTGAGAAAAAACAAGATGGAATAAACATAAGAAAGAAAAAAGAAAAACTGTAATATTTTGTTGATTTATTGACAAAGATTTAAAGATTTTGTATACTACAATTTGTGAACATGGATATTGCTGTGAAGACATGAGATATTCGTGGTCCGATCAGTTATCAATAAAATTTAGGAAAAGAGGTTATGTAACATGGCACAGCTTGATTTAACAAAGTATGGTATTACTGGTACAACAGAAATCGTACACAATCCTTCTTTCGAAATGTTATTTGAAGAAGAAACAAAAGCAGGTCTTGAAGGATACGAAGTAGGCGTTAACACAGAACTCGATACAGTTAACGTTATGACAGGTATTTATACTGGACGTTCTCCTAAAGACAAATACATCGTTATGGATGAAAACTCTAAAGATACAGTTTGGTGGACAACAGATGAATACAAGAACGACAACCACCCAATGACAGAAGAAACATGGGCAGTTGTTAAGGATATCGCTAAGAACGAACTTTGCAACAAGAGACTCTTCGTTGTAGATGCTTTCTGTGGTGCTAACAAAGATACACGTATGGCTATTCGTTTCATCGTAGAAGTTGCTTGGCAGGCTCACTTTGTAAAGAACATGTTCATCATCCCAACAGATGAAGAACTTGAGACTTTCGAACCAGACTTCGTAGTTTACAATGCTTCTAAGGCTAAAGTTGAAAACTATGCTGAATTAGGTCTTAATTCTGCAACATGTGTAGCATTCAACATCACAAGCCGCGAGCAGGTTATCATCAATACATGGTACGGCGGAGAAATGAAGAAAGGTATGTTCTCTATGATGAACTACTACCTTCCACTTAAAGGCATCGCTTCTATGCACTGCTCAGCTAACACAGATATGGAAGGTAAGAACACAGCTGTATTCTTCGGTCTTTCAGGAACAGGTAAGACAACTCTTTCTACAGATCCAAAGAGACTTCTGATCGGTGATGACGAACATGGTTGGGATGACAACGGCGTATTCAACTTTGAAGGTGGATGCTATGCTAAGGTTATCGGTCTTGACAAAGAATCTGAACCAGATATCTACAACGCAATCAAGAGAAATGCTCTTCTTGAGAACGTAACAGTAGCAGCTGATGGCAAGATTGACTTCGATGATAAGAGTGTAACAGAAAACACACGTGTTTCTTACCCAATCGATCACATCGAAAAGATCGCTATCAAGGTTAATGGTATCTCAGCAGGTCCTGCAGCTAAGAACGTAATCTTCCTTTCTGCAGACGCATTTGGAGTACTTCCTCCAGTATCTATCCTTACACCAGCTCAGACACAGTACTACTTCCTGTCTGGTTTCACAGCTAAGCTTGCTGGTACAGAACGTGGTATCACAGAACCTACACCAACATTCTCTGCATGCTTCGGTCAGGCATTCCTTGAACTGCACCCAACAAAATATGCAGAAGAACTCGTTAAGAGAATGGAAGTTTCTGGAGCAAAGGCTTATCTTGTTAACACAGGATGGAATGGAACAGGCAAACGTATCACAATTAAGGATACTCGTGGTATCATCGATGCAATCCTTAACGGTGACATCCTGAACGCTCCTACAAAGAAGATCCCAATGTTCGACTTCGAAGTTCCAACAGAACTTCCAGGCGTAAACCCAGCAATCCTTGACCCACGTGATACATATGCAGATGCTTCAATCTGGGAAGAAAAAGCAAAAGATCTTGCTGGCAGATTTATCAAGAACTTTGCTAAATACGAAGGAAATGCAGCTGGTAAAGCACTTGTTGCAGCTGGTCCTCAGATGTAATTTAATATCAAGATTAATAGCTTAGTGTTATAGTTGAGATGATTTTAGGGAATCCTTGAAAAAGGATTCCCTTTTTTTGGCTGAATATACGCGAACTCTGTCTTTTCAGATACATTTTCACGCAGGAGAAGGGATTCCTGTTATAATAAGGGTACATAAAACGTGAACAGATATTGAAAGGAAGGATGTATGATGATTAAAGAATTCGGACATGTAGCATTTAAGGTAAAAGATATGAAAGCTTCTCAGGACTTTTATATCCAGAAGATGGGATTTCGTAAATGCTTTGAGATTAAGAGAAAACCAGATGGCTCCATGCCAACAGCAGAAGATGTAGTAGAAAACAGTGGTACTTGTGATCGTGATAAGGTATGGATCGTTTATATTCAGGTATCTGAAACTCAGTTTATTGAGCTCTTTACTCTGGAACCGGATGAGAAAGAAGTTGAGCCAAGATTTGACCAGACAGGATATTTCCATCTTGCCATGGTAGTTGATGATATCCACGCATATCGTGATGAACTTGTCTCCAGAGGAATCGTACTGGATGAAGAACCAAAGTATGGAATGGACGGAACCTGGCAGATGTGGCTGCACGATCCGGATGGCAATAAGTTTGAAGTGATGCAGTATACAGAAAATAGTGCACAGCTTCGTTTTGCAAGAAAGTAAGAGGGATAAAACGTGGTAATTGGAATAATCGGATGTGGTGATATCTGCCATACTTATATCAGAGAGATTAAAAGACTTTATTCGGATACCCTCTATATTAAGACAGTAGCGAATAGAACGATGGCGAAAGCAGAAGAGATGGCTGTGAAGTATGGAATAGAGAACTATCAGACCATCGAAGAGATTCTTGAAGATCCGGAGATTGAGATGATCGTGAACCTGACAATCCCTAAAGTACATCACGAGATCAATAAGAAGATCCTTAAGGCAGGGAAACATGTTTTCTGTGAAAAACCACTTGCATTTACGATGGAAGAGATTGAAGAATTGGAAAAACTGGCAGAGGAAAAGAATCTGTCTATTGGTTCAGCACCTGATACATTTTTAAGTGCACCTGTTCAGAGTTGTAAGAAGATCCTTGAAGATGGATGGATTGGGAAGGTTCATTCTGTGACCGCCAATATGATGCACCCAGGATGTGAAAACTGGCATCCATCACCAGAGTTCTATTATCAGGAAGGAGCAGGTCCTTTGTGGGATATGGGAGGTTATTACCTCACGGTTCTTATTGAATTATTCGGAAAGATTGCTGAAGTCTATGCATATGATGGAAAAGCATTCGAAAAGAGAACGATTCATAGCCAGCCACTTGCTGGAAAGGTCTTTGATGTAGAAGTGCCAACACAGTACCACATTTTAATGAAGACAGAAAATGGAATTATCATTGATTTCACACTTTCATTTGATGTATGGTACACGTCAAAACCAAAGATTGAAGTTTATGGAACAGAAGGTACTTTAATTGTACCGGATCCGAACCTCTCTGATGGAGTTCCAAAAGTGTACCGAAAAGAACAGAGACTTCGTGCTAACTACGGGCTTCAGGAAATTCCGGAACCATATGAACTCCCACTCCTTCACCAGAGTGTCTGCGAGTATGTTAGAGGTACTGGTGTTGCAGATCTGGCTGTTTCTATTCAGAATCATACAGAACATCGCACGAATCTGGGACTGGTAAAACATGTGACAAAGATTATGCTTGGAATTATGGAATCTGCAAGAACAGGAGAACGTGTTACTATATAGGTCATTGAGCCACTGGGGACGGTTCCGACTGGCACAGCGAGCATTTGCTCGTGTGCCAGTTGGAACCGTCCCCAGTGGCTCGTCCCCGATGGTTTAACGATAGAGTATGAATGGTTCACCTAACCGTGGGCGGTGGTATGCCCGTCCCGGGCATTTGAGATTCATGTAATGTTCGAAGATCATAGGATCTTCTTCGTTACCGATAAACATATCATAATGTGTCGGAATGACGGTTTCACTATTGATCTGGTCAGCAAAAAGTGCGGCCTCTAATGGGGACATGTTGCCGATCAGAGTCTTTTCACGGATCCAGTCGCGGCCATTGATCGGAAGAAGGGACAATGTGATAGACCCGCATTTTCTGACATCTCTTACAAGACGATCGGTTGCAACGGTATCTCCTGCATGGAAGATCGTAAGCTTTCCGAAGTGGAAAACATATCCAAGCGCATTGGCATTACCGGATGAGTCACTTTCATAGTAATAATAGGTTGTGGCTGGTATATCTGTATCAATAGAAGTTGGAAGCACAAGATTGTGCGCAGCTTCGATACCGGTTACACTGCAGTTCTCTGCGATATTGAGAGTCTCACCCTGACGGATGCCTGTTACACGATCTATGAATGGTGCAAAAAGTGAGCTTTCTGTCTGAAGGGCAGGAGCAGGTACATAAAACTTTGCTTTCGTATGTGAAGCTGCTATCCTCGCGATGGTGTCTGGATTTAAGTGATCAAGATGATCATGCGTACAGAAAACAGCATCGACAGAAAATGGAGATTCCGGTGAAAATGGGGCTTCAAAATGAAGCTGACTTTTTCCGCTGGAATCCGTGATAGGGGTTAATACCGGGTCAATCAGGATGGTAGTATTCCGATATTTGATAAAATATCCGACCTGTCCGATAGGCCAGAGGGTACAGCAATTGTCTGGGAGAGAAAGGTTATTGATGTTGTTAATGAGTGCATCGCCGTTTAAAAACCATGTGTTCATAGGATTCTCCTTTTGAATTAGTTAAAAGAAGTTTAACACACGCAAATGAGTCATGCAAGAAATAGAAGCAAAATGAAATTGAACTTTTCTTGCTTTTATTGACATCAACTAAGCACAGTGATATAATACAGAAGGTTAAAATTGAACTTTTGAAAATAAAATTGAACTTTTTGAGGAAAGATAGATGGAAGAAAAGACATTTGCAGTCCGTCTTGTGGAAGGGATGAAAAAGAAGAACCTGAAGCAGGTGGATCTGATCCGTTTAGCCGCCCGGAAGAATGTTCAGCTGGGTAAAAGCCAGATCAGTCAGTATGTTTCAGGAAAGACGATTCCAAGGAAGAAGGTACTGGAAGCACTGGCGGAGATCCTGGAGGTTGAAGTTGCATGGCTTACAGGTGAAAAAATAGAAGAAATAGAAGAAATACCGCAGGAGAGTATTCAGCCTGTGGTTTTAAAAGAGGTTAGTGTTAAGGAGAGTAAGAAACCTATGAATAATTATTTTAAGAAATCTTCAAAGCTTGATAATGTACTTTATGATGTAAGAGGTCCTGTTGTAGATGAAGCATTCCGTATGGAGCAGAATGGTACTCACATTTTGAAATTGAACATCGGTAATCCGGCACCATTTGGCTTTCGTACACCGGATGAAGTTATCTATGATATGAAGAGTCAGCTGACAGAGTGCGAAGGTTACTCTGATTCCAAGGGACTTTTCTCAGCAAGAAAAGCGATCATGCAGTACTCACAGATCAAAAAGCTTCCGAATGTAACGATCAACGATATCTATACCGGTAATGGTGTAAGTGAGCTTATCAACTTAAGCATGTCAGCACTTCTTGATGATGGGGATGAGGTGCTCGTTCCTTCACCGGATTATCCACTTTGGACAGCCTGTGTAACACTGGCAGGTGGAAAAGCAGTTCATTATATCTGTGATGAACAGTCAGAATGGTATCCGGATATTGCAGATATCAGAAAGAAAGTTAACGATAAGACTAAGGCTATCGTTATCATCAATCCGAATAACCCAACAGGAGCACTCTATCCAAAGGAGATTCTGGAGCAGATCGTTCAGGTGGCAAGAGAAAACAATCTGATCATTTTTTCAGATGAAATCTATGACCGTCTTGTAATGGATGGAGAAGAACACATCTCTATCGCATCCCTTGCACCGGACCTGTTCTGTGTAACCTTCAGTGGACTTTCAAAGTCACACATGATTGCAGGTTTCCGTATTGGCTGGATGGTTCTCAGTGGTAGAAAGGAACTTGCAAGAGACTATATCGAAGGTCTGAATATGCTTTCTAACATGCGTCTCTGCTCAAATGTGCCTGCACAGTCGATCGTACAGACTGCACTCTGGGGCTATCAGAGCGTTAATGATTACATTGTTCCAGGCGGACGTGTGTATGAACAGAGAGATTACATCTACAAGGCGTTAAATGATATTCCAGGCATCAGTGCAGTAAAACCAAAGGCAGCATTTTACATCTTCCCGAAGATCGATGTGCAGAAGTTTGGTATTGTAAATGATGAAAAGTTTGCTCTTGACCTTTTAAGAGACAAGAAGATTCTTCTGATCCACGGCGGAGGCTTTAACTGGAAAGAGCCAGATCATTTCCGTGTAGTATATCTGCCTCGAGTAGAAGTATTGGAGCAGGCTGTACATGGACTTGCTGATTTCCTGAGCTATTATCATCAGTAGAATATAAAGTCAATAAAGACCATCATCTATGATTGTGATTACATCAAGGATGATGGTCTTTTTATCGTTGAGCCTGATAGTATTTATTCTTTTTCCAGTTCCTGATATATAGTCAGAAAGACAAAATAAGAAGCACATCCGGTTGTGTTACGGATATCCACACCAGTGTATTCCTGCAATTTATTCAGCTTATACTGGAGTGTATTTTTATGGAGAAACAGTGCCTCCGACATTTTCAGAAGGGAGCCATTGTATTTAAAATAAGCACTGATGAGCTGGAGGCATTCTTCCAGTTTTGTCTCTGGAATACGTGAACTGAAGTGCTTGATATACTCTGCTTTTGCTGAGGTTGGTAACTGCTGTGTCAGAAAATGAATTCCGAGGCTATCATAGCCTGCAACTTCTTTGGAGACATTCTGTGCATAGTGAAGGGCTGCAAGACTCTCTTGAGATGCCTGTTTCATATTTCGGTGTTTCCCATATGCAGAGTCATATCCTGCGACCATTTTTTGCCGATATTTGTTTCGGATCAGTGTCTGATAGCGACTGGCTACCTGAAGCAGCTGTTCGTCTGAGCATTCTTCGATAAATAACAGCTGATTAGGCGGTGTACGCAGGTAGATATGGTGCTGGCGTTCTGCTTCGTGACGGACAGAAGCCTCCATGGATTCAATCAATTCCTGCCCTTCAAGTGTGAAAGAAAGCTCGGCATAATCCTGATAGGTAAAGGCGAGGATACGATATTTCTTAGTAATATCAATGCCAAGATGAAGGCCACGTTCTACAAAGTAATTCTCATATACAGGAATAGAAGAAGCCTCTATCCATTCTTCAAGAAAACGGTAATAGACACGATGTCCGTAACGCTTGGAATTGTTGCGGATGGTATCTGTTACCATAATCTCTGTCATATGTTTTACGATGCTACCATAGCGGGATACCTTCTCAGGGTAACCAGTGATACCGATTACACCGACGACCTCACCATGGACAACCAGAGGGAGATTGATACCCATTTTCATAAGAGCGTTTTCTGTTTCGCTGGTAATGGTTAGTTCGTCCAGATGTTCGTTAATAATGCGGATTGCTCCAGGATGCTGCTGACCGATACGAGCTTCGTCGGTACTGGCGATGATAAATCCCTTTTCATCCATCATATTAATATGTTCCTGGATCTCTCTTCCGATTTCTTCAACGATTTCCTGAGCAGCTGCACGCGAGATGAACATAGACATTACCTCTTTTCCTAGAATGAAACTATTATAGCACAAATTTGAACCATCCCCAATGGCTCAAATAAAAAGGGCGAAGACATCTGACTAAGATGCCCTCGCCCCTTTGGGTATTAAATAATAGAAAAAGGAGAACTATTATTATTTAAACTGATTCATATCAACCTTTTCAAGGCCTGAGTTCTTGATACCAAGAGCTACCCAGTCTTTTTCTTCCTGGTTAAGTGGAAGAACTGGTTTTCTCATAAGAGCGTTAGAGAAGATACCTCTCTGGTAGAGAGCTTCTTTCAGACGAGCATGAGCTTCACCAGATGGCTGTCCGCCGCCGTAGATAGCCTGAGAGATGTGGTAGATTCTGTCTGACCAATCCTGAGCTTCTTTTAATGTGTGCTTGTCTGGGTTAGCGAATACTTCACGA
>JAZLLO010000058.1:0-55498 GCA_045598185.1 Marvinbryantia sp. | reverse complement strand
CTCAAGTATTCAATTCATCTTTGTTATTCCACCATTTCTTTACGGTGTTGATCGAGATCTGAAGATCCTTTGCACAGCGATATCTTGTAGCTGCCGGATGTTCCTTCTGATAATCTCGCACGATTTTTTCCTTTGTGGGTGCTCCTTTGGTGTTTCTCCAGTCTGCCGGACGCAGGCCTCTCATGTATTCCAGATGTTCTCTCTGTTTTTCTGATATTCGTGTCATATTTTTTTATACCTCCATTTTTTTGTATTGTTATTGATAGTGTTAAAATCTATATATTTGCCATTATCAGACAGTGGTGTGTATGATTTATTGTCCGCCGCTTCTGAAAACAGCAAAAATATAGAAACTGACAGTTATTGATATCTATCCATATGGGCAAAAAAAAGAGCAGATATTTCTTATTTTCAAGATATATCTGCTCATCATCATTTTTATGTAATTGTCGTTTTCCAGAATTAATCTCCTGGCAATCAGATCATTCCAAAATGCCGGAACGCATCCATGATTGCTTTTTCTTTTTCCAGTGTGCACTTCGGCTGTCTGGCGTTTGCTGTTCTTGGCTTATTATAGTTCTCTCTCTTATCAAATCCACACTTATCTTTGATCTGTGCGATATTCAGATTAGAAACCATAAGGCCGGTAGTCTGCAAAACATACTGCTGCACTTCCCGATAGGTTGCTTTTGTTTCTGCTGAAGTAATATCCATCTCGTCAAGGTCAAGATCGATTTCAATATAATCATCCGCTTTTCGTTGGGACAAAAGAACTACCGTCTCAACATGCTCCGTATAACAGAACATATCCACTGGCTGAATCTTTTTCACTTTATATCCATGTGCAGTCAGATACTTCAGATCTCTTGCCAGTGTATCAGGTCCGCAGGATACATATACTACTTTCTTAGGTGCAAGCTGCACTACAGAAGATAGAAAAGCTTCATCACTTCCGCTTCTTGGCGGATCCATCAGTACAACATCTGCCTTTTCTCCCTGTTCTGCCATAGATACCATGAACTTTCCGGCATCCGCTTCATAGAACTGGATATTGGTGATGTTATTTCGCTTTGCATTAATCTTAGCGTCACGTACTGCATTCTTATTCAGTTCCACACCGATGACTTCCTTCGCCTTTTCAGAGGCGATCATTCCAATGGTACCGATACCACAATAGGCATCGATTACACGCTCTTTCCCGGTAAGCTCTGCGAATTCAATCGCTTTTCCGTAAAGAACTTCTGTCTGTACCGGATTGACCTGATAGAACGACTGCGGAGAGATACGGAACACCTTACCACAAAGCGTATCTTCAATATATCCTTTTCCATATAAGGTGATATCACGGTCGCCTAAAACCATGCTTGTCTTCTTATCATTGATATTCAACACTACTGTAGAAATCTCCGGATGTTCCTTTCGGAGTGCCTTAACAAAATTGTTCTTGGATGGAAGGATTGGAGATACCAGAACCAGTACTACCATGATCTCCCCACTTACGAATCCACGTCTGACAAGTACATGGCGAAGTAATCCATAGCGACTGTCTTCATCATATGTTTTGATCTTAAAGGACTTCAGAAGTCCGC
Source organism: Marvinbryantia sp. (assembly GCA_045598185.1). Lineage (GTDB taxonomy): Bacteria > Bacillota > Clostridia > Lachnospirales > Lachnospiraceae > Marvinbryantia. The sequence continues at coordinate 53,909 of JAZLLO010000058.1, read as the reverse complement.
GAATCGTACGAATGATCTCCTGCGATTTTTGATCCTCGATCATACAATGATCGATATTCACGATCTTATGTGTACCAGCCTGATAGGTTCCAGATACGATCTCGCCTGATCTGGTTCTGCCGAAGGTCGCATGCACCTTATTGCGGTAATGCTGTGGATCTTCCATTCCGATGATTGGTTCTACTTTGCCAAAAAGAGACAGGAGTTTTCCCATCTCTTTCTGTTTCTTCTGTAATTGCTGTGGATAAGTCAGATTCTGATACTGACAGCCACCGCATTTTTTAAAATAAGGGCAAATAGCCACTTTCTGTTCACTCATTTTATAAGAATCCTTTACCTGCTAAAATGATACTGATGTACTGGATACCAAAGAAGAGGTGACCTATAAGAAGAATACCGCCAACGATATAATACCACAATGGTTTCTTCTCTTCCCTGTTATGAATCAATGCTGTAATATCCTGCACAAACATTGCAATACTTGCCATATAGGCTACATATACACCATAACAGTACCCCCAGGAAAGATTGCCATGTTCTTTTCTGCCTCCTGACTCCGTTATGAAAATATAGATCAGGAAGTTTACCAACGTGAAGATCCATGCAAACCCAAATCTTCCATTCTTTTTCAGATCTTTGATATGGAACACCAGAACAAAGAATGCAAATGCCATACACTGGAACACTGAGATAACCGGGTGGTTCGTTCTCAGTCTCAGACAGTATGCAATAGAGAACTCCAATCCGCCTTCTCCGCTAGGGAAGAGGGAAGTATATTCAAAAAGTAATACCAAAACTGAAGGGATCACCGCAAGGCCAAACATAAATATCTGAGGAAAGGTCTTTCCTTTCTTTCGGATCAGATCGATTAGAAGGCATACACCCATGATTGGCGCAAAAGCAACGATAAAATTCGGCTTAGTAAGGTTAACAAGAATAATACTCTCTGCAAACAGAATCCACTGTTCCTTTGTAAGCCACTTCTCATACTCATTCACATATTTGAAATACAGAACAAGTACAATGGTTCCACACAGCTTCATACCGATATAGGTAGAATTATGATAAATATTACCGGACTGAAGTCCAAGATAACGATACGGATTCAGCTGCGGAATATAATATCCCACAACAACATTAGCTGCCAGAACACCGGCATATAAAAGCACCGGATCTGCATCCTTGGCGATCATACGCATCAGCTTGTAGGAAACAAATATAGTGATCCATACAACTATCGCCATCATGACACCAAGAAGCTTTAGTGTAGGAATACTTCCATTCCCGGCATTGGCAATAATACCCATAACAGCTTCCACGATACTATAACCAACAGCATGACGGCCAGAATCAATATGTGCCGGGAAGTCTGATGGATATAATCCATTGTATTTTACCATCTCACGCCAGAAAATAACGGAACAGGTATAAATAAAGTAACAATTCAGAGCAAACAAAATTAATAGGGCAAAGGGTGCCCATTTATTCTTCTTAAAATACTCTCTCATACTTCTCTCCTTATAATGTATATACCAGAACGCCCAGGATAATGATCAAATTCCCGATGAGCTTCTTGCCGGTAATCTTTTCCTTCAGGATAAGGAAAGAGAATACCAGAACAAATACATAGGAACAGGTATCAATAATGGAACCGTTCTTTAAAGGCACCTTGGTATATGCCCATGTATTCAATAACATAACCATGGCAAAGATGAAATACGCCAGAATCACTCTCCAGTTAAGGTATTCATAGATAAAACTCTTGTGAGGCATATTCGCGCTTTGCTTCAGAAGTACCTGCGAGATAGCTGTAAAGATCGTACATACAAAAAGTAATAACATAAATGCCTGCATTATCCTATCTCCTTTCCTTCTTCCTTGCTTTCTTTTGCATCTGAAAGCTGAACAACAGTTACACCGATCAGAACAATGATCATACCGATCACGTTACGGACCGTCAACGATTCTTTAAAGACAAGAACTGCCCATATCTGAGACCAGATCAGATACACACTTCGGTTAGCAAATGCAAAAGAAAGATCAAACTTCTTAATGATCATCTGCCAGAATACTGCGTATAAGGCACAGTTCAAAAACATAAGAAACAGACAAACATAAACACGGATGTCTGTAATACCACCTTCATTTAAGAAAATGGATGCAAACTTCGTCAATAATCCTGTGAAGGAAAACAACAGAATAATCAGATGAAGCAGCAAAAAATCTCTTAAACCTTTCATAATCTCTCCTGTTAATCTCTATATTCTGTCATCTTATCTGCATACAGGACTTCATTTCCATCAACATCCTTGATCGTCATGGCATCAAAGATCTCTCTGGTCGAAGCATCCACCTGCTCTCTGGACTCTCCTGCTACATAATAACGAACTACATACGGATTCTGTCCATGCTGAATGACCTTCTCCCCATCTTTATAGAAAATCTGATCAAATACAACATCATTTCGCTTTGCAAGCTCTTGTGCCTTGCTCTGATCAGCGATAACAGCCTCTTTTCCATGAAAATAAAGTACTGCACAGCAACGCTTCATTCTGGAATCATGACCTGAAAGCTGGCTTCTGAGTGCAGCTTCATCATAAACATAGTTAAGAAGAAGTTCCTCCATACAAAAACCACTTGCCAGTTCAATCAGTTCATGTTCATAACCAAGGAAACGTCCTGCAACTTCACATACAGAGATTCCGCATTCCTTTTTCCAGAAGAACTGCATGGAAAGACAGCCATCTTTCTGTCCTGTGTAATCTGCAACCTTCTGTAAAATCTCTGTAGCTTCTACCACAACATAATCATACAGACGAGATGGATATACATTCCTTGAACTGATTGGAATATCGTGTGCATTGATCGGTGTCTTTTCACGGTCAGCAATACTGATTACCTGAACCTTTCCGTCCAATACCCATGTCATCATATTGAACTCATATCCATCATGGTACTCCTCAACCAGAATCTGCTTGATATCTGACGTTGCACAGGATTCATCGAAATAACTTCGGATCTCCTCTGTATTATCCAGTACATAGATTCCTCTGGAACCATACTTATCGATTGGTTTTACCACTACAGGGAAATGAAATCCCTCCAGTTCCTTATCATCGAAGTCTTTATTCAGACAGGTATATCTAGAAGATGGGATAGCCAGTTCTTCAAACATCTTCTTCATCACAGACTTATCTCTATAAAATGGAAGCTTTTCCGGTGTGAAATAGCACTTCAGATCTGCTTTATCCGCAATCTTTACCATGCATTCAAAAAGCAGATCGGAAAAGGAAGTAATAATACCATCCACCTGCTCTTCCCTACAGATATCTGCAATCCTATCTATCTCTGTAACCGGTATATGAAAACTTTTATCTGCAAACTGCTTAGCAGGTCCATTCTCATAACCATCACATACGATCGTATATATACCACGTTCCTTTGCCATCTGGACAAGCATGATGAACTCATCCATAGAACCTAGAACCATTAATCTATTCATTCTCATTACTCCCCATATTTTTCTAAGCAGCACAGTAACTCTTCCACCATACGCGACAGTTCCTCCGGATCGTATCTCTGATCACAAGGCAGCGGAAGAATATGCATTGCAAGATCATACTCTATGCTCTCAGGCGAACATACATCCGGGATACAGTTCCAATAACATGGGATGTATATCTTCTTTGCCGCAAGTTCCTTACGGATCTTCTGTGCATTCCTGCTGTAAAATGGATAGGTAAATGCACCATCCGGAGCATAAAAGCCCAGAGTATTCTTCTTTCCAAGCTTATCCTCAAGATATGCATAATTCGCATTCCTTTTCTGGCGGATCTTCTCATAGTCGATAGCACGAAGAAGATTCTGCGTAAGCTTTGACATCTTCTTCAATGTATCCTGATGAAACCCTGCAGCATTATTCAGCATAATGGAATAGTAATCGGAAGCTTCTCCCTCATATCGTCCCAGAATATGCCCCATACGTTCACCGGAAATATCAATATCCAGATCAGAATCATCCAGTCCTTCTGCAGAAACGTAGGCTCCATCCGGTAACCCAAAAAACTTCCTGCAGGAGTAGATCGTCGGAATGCCTTTCAGCGGACGCTGGAAAAATGCATGGGTATGATCCACGATCACATTCCCATACTTCTTTTTATATTCCAGAATGAGTTCATCTGATAATTGCCCGTAATAGTTCACCAGATAAATGTATTCTCCCTCTTCCATCCTGTGTTCCAGCTGTGGAACCAATCTATGATCGATCTGATAATAACTGATCTTTCGATTACTTTCTTCTGCCTTTTCCGTCACAGAATCACAGAGAAAATACGGCAGATAGATGTGCTTTACTTCTAACTGACCAAGCAAAAACAGCAATGCAGTTCTTCCCAGATTCAAACGGATCAAATCCGGATAATACTCTCCATCCCTGAAATCATCTAATCCAAAGTATCCACCAATCTCTTTCATCTCTTACTCCTGCTCTTCCTCATCTACATTCACACGACGTGTTACGTAGTTCGGCATCTTCCTTGCCTCATCCAGAATGTTCATCAGATAGATACCGATAACACCGATGGACAGTAAGATAAGACCACAAAAGCCTAATAACAGAAGTACTAAAGTTGTAAAACCTTCTACCGGAATAGAAGTCACAAAGTACTTCACCAGATAGAATACACCTAACAGCATACTGATAAAGAAACTGATGAATCCAATATTACGTACGATAAGAAGCGGGAAATCTGAATTCGAAGTAATATCATAGATCAATGTCTGTGCCAGCTTCTTAAAGGAATAACCGCTGTGTCCATAGGCTCTCTGTTGATGATTGATCGGTACGTTAATAATTCTGTTAGATGTCTGAACCAGAAGGTTACCAATCTGCGGCAGATGTGTATTGGTATTCAGAATCGCATCAACAATAAACTTACGCATCAGACGGAAAGAGGTAATCTGAAGATTCGGATCCTTATGCAGCATCTTTGAAGTTGCGTATACAGAAACTGCAGTTCCCATACGGCGAATAAGATTATGCTGACGTCCCTCATAACTTGCAATGATAACATCCACATCATCACGTTCCTTCATAGTATTCACAAGCTTTGGAATCTCTTCTGGCGGATGCTGAAGATCATCATCCATAGTAATAACAAAATCACCCTTTGCATACTTGAATCCACACAGAAGTGCCGGATGCTGTCCAAAGTTCTTGGCCATCTGGATAGTCTTTACCCTGGAATCTGCTGCACGAAGCTTCTGCATGATCTCATATGATCGATCCTTTGAACTGTCATCCACGAGTATCAATTCAAAAGATTCATGCAATGTATTCTCAAAGACATCTTTTAAGCGTGTATATAAATCTTCCAGTGTATGTTCAGAGTTGTACACCGGAACTACAATCGAATACAGACTCATACCCATTCTCCTTTTAAACATAATAAATCACTTAATCATATCATTCCAAAAAGCTTTTTTCAACTGTACAAAAAAGAGAAATATCTATGCTCTACTGATTATTTAGCAATATTTCTGTCATCCTGAAACCGGAAATCTCCGCTTTTTCCTCCCGTCTTACTGACAAGGTGGATATCCTTTATAACCATCCCCTTATCAATTGCTTTACACATGTCGTAGATCGTCAGAAGTGTAGTACTTACCCCTGTCAGAGCCTCCATCTCAACTCCTGTCTCCCCTTTTGTCTTTACTGTGCAAAAGGCGGTTACCTCACACTTTTCTTCATCAATTTCATAATCAACACTGCACTTCTGTAAAAGAAGCGTGTGACACATTGGTATCAGATTCGCTGTCTGCTTTACCCCCATGATTCCCGCTACTCTTGCAACGCCAAGCACATCTCCCTTTGCAATGGTTCCTGCACAAAGATGCCCCATAATAGCACGATTCACCATGATAGTACCTTGGGCTGTAGCAATTCTCGTAGTTGGCTCCTTTCCGGAAACATCTACCATAACCGCATTCCCATTCTCATCAAAATGATTTAATCTTTCACTCATACAAATCCTCCCGGACGACCGTCTTATTCTTTTTCTATCATACCTTTTTTCCGATAAAAAAGCCATGTAAAATCAGCTTCATCGATTGCTTTTTCTTGACGCACCTATTATTCGGGTGTAAACTATTTTCAATGAATTTAGTACACTGTAGCGGCAGTGTATATCATAATCAGGAGGTTTATATTATGGAAAAGAAGAATATTGACTGGTCTAGCCTTGGATTTGGCTATGTTCAGACAGACTATCGTTTTGTAGCTAATTACAAGAATGGTGCTTGGGATGAAGGCGAACTTACAACAGATGCTACTGTACAGATTACAGAATGTGCAGGTGTTCTTCAGTATGCTCAGACATGTTTTGAAGGATTAAAGGCTTATACAACAGAAGACGGACGTATCGTATGTTTCCGTCCTGACCTCAACGCTTCACGTATGGCAGATTCCTGCAAGAGACTTGAGATGCCTGTATTCCCTGAAGATAAGTTCATCGAAGCAGTAGAAAAAGTAGTAGCAGCTAACGCAGAATGGGTTCCACCATATGGTTCAGGTGCAACACTTTACCTTCGTCCATATATGTTCGGTAGTGATGCAGTTATCGGTGTTAAGCCAGCAAGCGAATACCAGTTCCGTATCTTTGCAACACCAGTAGGTCCATACTTCAAGGGCGGTGCAAAGCCAATCACTATCCGTGTCTGTGATTTTGACCGTGCAGCTCCTCATGGAACAGGTCATATCAAGGCAGGTCTTAACTATGCAATGAGCCTTTATGCAATCATGGATGCTCATCGTCAGGGTTATGATGAGAACATGTATCTTGATGCAGCTACAAGAACCAAAGTAGAAGAAACAGGCGGAGCTAACTTCCTCTTCGTAACAAAAGACGGCAAGGTAGTAACTCCAAAGTCTAACAGTATCCTTCCATCTATCACACGTCGTTCTCTTATGATCGTTGCAAAAGAGTACTGTGGTCTTGAAGTTGAAGAAAGAGAAGTATTCTTCGATGAAGTTAAAGACTTTGCTGAATGCGGTCTTTGCGGTACAGCAGCTGTTATCTCTCCAGTAGGAAAGATCGTTGACCACGGCAATGAAATCTGCTTCCCAAGCGGAATGGATGAGATGGGTCCTGTAACAAAGAAACTGTATGATACATTAACAGGTATCCAGATGGGTAGAATCCCAGCTCCAGAAGGATGGATCAAAGTTATCAAATAATTGAATTGAATAGAACACATTAAAAATGGGGGTGTCATCTGACACCCCCTGTTTTTATGTTCTTATCTTTTATGCAAGTTTTAAGATCATTCCAAGAATTCTTTTCGCTGCAGTCTGCAGTTCTGCTTTACTAAGCGGATACTTGTGATCCTTGTTCTCAAATGCAGCAAGGATATCTGCCTTATCTGATGGCATACCAGGCATTACGATATCATTTCCTGACTTCACAGTTCCTGCTGCTGATGCACACTCCCATACAGCACCTTTTGGCCCCATACCGCCTGTTACCAGCCAGTCTGTCATAACTACGCCTTCAAATCCCCATTCATCACGTAACGTATATGTCTGGATATCCTTTAATGAACATGCATGCTCTCCATTAATCAGGTTATAAGAAGTCATCACAAAGTGTGGCTGAGATGCCTTCACACAGATCTCAAAGCCTTTCAGATAGATTTCACGAAGTGCTCTTTCACTTACATGGCTGTTTGAGAAGTAGCGGTTTGTCTCCTGATTGTTGCCGGCATAATGCTTTATCGTTGTAGCACAGCCTTCATGTGCCTGTACTCCTTTTGTGATACCTGCTGCTATACATCCGGAAATCAGCGGATCTTCAGAGAAGTATTCAAAGTTACGTCCGCAAAGTGGGGAGCGGTAAATATTCATCGCCGGTGCAAGCCACAGATGTGTTCCAAACATCTCCATCTCTTCACCAACTATATCTCCACACTTCTCAACAAGTTCTACATTCCATGACTGCGCAAGTTCTGTTCCGATTGGAATTGCAGTACAATACTGATAAAGCTTCTCAAGGTTATCATACGCATTTGTACTGTTATTAATCTCAACACCATCACCAAAGCTTGATGCGATCGATACCGCCTTATCTCCATCCATCGCATAGATCGGACTGACACGTACACCTGCCGGACCATCTGCCATAACAAGTACTGGTACTCCATACTTTTCCAGTTTATGTGTTGTCTCACCTGCTGCACCTGCAACAGTTGTAGATGCATTACCGACAACTTCAAGAAGCGTCTTTGCTTTCTCATTGAAAGATCCAATGGTAAGATATACCATATCTTCAACAGAAAGACCTGCAACGAATTCATCTAAAGTCTTTGTTCCTGCCTTTACCTCTTCCCAGCGAACCGTTTCTCCTTCCGGAATCTCCGGCATTACCTCTGCATAAGAAATGTCTTTCCTGCAAAGATCACAGCCTTTTATTGATGCTACTTTCGCAGTTTCCAGTTCAGCTGCTTCATCTTCATAGGTAAGTCCTGTCTTTGCAGGCTTAAGATCTGAAAATCCAGGATCTCCTGCAATATTTCTGACCTTTTCTACTGCTGTTGTCTCATCCAGTGTGATTACGCCGGCAATCTTTGTATCTCTGGAAGAATTACCAACACGAACGATATAATTACCTTTTTCCATTACGTAAGCTGCGCACTGTTCACAGTAAGAAGCCATAGCATTGATATCAAAGGAAAGGATTATCTCCTGTGCATCCCCTGGAAGAAGTGCTTCTGTCTTAGCAAATGCAGCCAGTTCCTGATATGGTTTATCAATCTCACCTTCCGGTGCAGATGTATATACCTGAACAACCTCTTTTCCGATACATTTACCGGTATTCGTTACCTTTACAACAACACTTGCCTTTTTTGCATCTGCAGTAAAGTCGATCACTTCTGTTGTAAATGTAGTATATCCCATACCATAACCAAATGGATAGTCCGGTACCATGCCACAGGTATCAAAATAACGATAACCAACATAGACACCTTCTTTATAGTATGTGTCATCCGGATGTCCAAAACCTTCTGTAGATGGGTACTGCTCAATTGGTGCCCAGGTCATTGTAAGCTTTCCGGATGGATAAGACTTTCCAAAAAGTACATCCGCAAGCGCATCACCTGTAGCCGTGCCAAGCTGTCCCATAAGAAGAATCGCAGGTACTTCTTTCACAGGAGTAAGATCAATCAGACCTCCAACATTCAGAACAAGAACAAAGTGTTCATACTGACTATTCAGCTGCAGAATATCACGAATCTCTGTCTCTGTCAGATTGATATCACCTGCCTCAGGTAATCTGTCAGAACCTTCTCCTGAATTTCTTGCAAGAACATATACAGCAGTATCACCTGTACCATTATGCGGAAGCGTATAGTTTGGTTCCGGTGGATTCTTACCCATGGTGGCTACAAATGTTGGGATTCCAAGTTCTTCTGCTTCTTTCTCCAGTGCCGCAAAGAAAGCTGCTGCATTCTGCTGCTTTATCTCATCGTATGCATCCAGCCAGTTTTTTGTAGTAATGGCGAAACCAGCGTTCTCCAGACCTTCTTCTACTGTAACGAAATGTCTTACATTAACATCTCCGGAACCTGTACCACCTTTGATCGTCTTTCTTGCACCACTACCGTATAAAGCAATGTCCTTAACTGGTGCAAGCGGAAGTGTTCCATCATTTTTTAAGAGAACCATACATTCCGGAGCAAGCTTTCTCATCTCCATAGTATGTTTCACTTCAAATGGCTGTATATCTGGTGTGTTAATTCTGATTACATTCATGCCCGATTCCTCTCTTATCTTTCTTCTCGATAGTACGGCAGGCCAAGACCTTGTGGCGGCTGGTCTTCCTTCTTTTTACGAAAACTGATTACAATAAGTACGATAATAGTTACCAGATAAGGCAAAGCCTTAAAAATCTCCTGAGTACTTCTTCCAAGTCCAGGAATATAAAGATACAGAATATAGAGTGCACCAAAGAGGATAGATCCCCAGATCGCATTCAGCGGCTTCCACATAGCGAAGATAACCAGAGCAACTGCGAGCCATCCACGATCTCCAAATCCATTATCTGTCCAGGTACCTCCACTGTATTCCATAACAAAATACAGTCCTCCAAGTCCTGCAATACCTGCGCCAATACAGGTTGCAAGATATTTGTACTTTGTAACATTGATACCTGCTGCATCTGCTGTAGCAGGATTCTCACCAACTGCACGAAGGTTCAGACCTTTTCTGGTACGGAACAGGAAGAACGACATTAATACTGCCATAATTAAAACAGTATATGTCAGGAATCCATAGGAGAAAAAGATATTCCCGATTACCGGAATCTTTGACAGTCCAGGAATCTTAGCCTGATAAGCACTTGCTGTTGTGCTGACAGAAATCTGTCCGACACCACCTGCCAGTTTTGAAATTGAACCACCAAAGAAGTTACCAAAACCAGTACCAAAAGTTGTAAGTGCAAGACCAGTTACATTCTGATTCGCACGAAGTGTGATGGTCAGTACGCTATAGATCAGACCACCAAGAACTGCACATAAAAATGCACAGAGAAGCGAGATGAGCATTCCAAGAAATGCACTTGGATTCTCTGTACTCTTCTCATAAAAGAAAGCGCCCATAAGTCCGGCAATACCACCCATATACATAATTCCCGGAATACCCAGATTCAGGTTACCAGACTTTTCTGTAAGAATCTCTCCTTCTGCACCAAACAGGATTCCCATGCCCTGAACGACTGCTTTCTGAATAAAGACTAATAATGTTCCCATTGCATTCTCCTCCTGAATTATTTCTTATTAAAAACAACCTTGTACTGAATAAAGAATTCAGAACCAAGAAGACAAAACAGAATAATACCAATCATAATGCTGGATGCATTCTCATTCAGACTGTACTGAGATGCGATCTGTGTTGCTCCCTTTTCCATGAACACCAGACCAAATGCAATCAGAAGCATAATGAAGGTATTAAACTTCGCCATCCATGCAACGATGATTGCAGTAAATCCTCGTCCATTCGCTGTGGAAGTTGAAATTGTATGTCCGGAACCACTGACAAGAATAAATCCGGCAATACCACAGATCGCTCCGGAGATTGCCATGGTACGAAGCATTGTACTCTTAACATTGATACCTGCATATCTTGCTGTTCTTTCACTTTCACCTACAACAGCAATCTCATATCCCTGTTTGGAATAACGAAGGTAGATATACATTGCTACAGTAAGTACTGCAACAATCGTCAGGTTCCAGATATATGCATTACCTCCTACCGATGGAAGCCAGCCTGCCTGTGTTGTCTGATTGATGATACCAACACTGTTAGATCCCTTTGGATTCTCCCAGAAGCAGATACAATAGGTAACTACCTGCATGGCAACGTAGTTCATCATCAGAGTGAACAGTGTTTCGTTGGTATTCCAGTTTGCTTTAAAAAATGTAGGAATCATGCCCCAGAGCATACCGCCAGCTGCGCTTGCGATAAACATCAGAATAAGCAATGTAATATTATTCACCTTATCACCCAGATTGATCATCAGTGCTGCAGCACATGCACCGCCGATCAGGATCTGACCTTCTGCACCGATATTCCAGAAACGCATCTTAAATGCAGGAGCAAGTGCAACAGCAACACAAAGAAGAGTCAGCGTATCACGGATCGTAATCCAGATACGTCTGTTGCTTCCAAGCGCACCATCAAAAATAGCCTTATAAACATCTATCGGATTCATATGTACCAGACCGAAAATAACGGCTGCACATAATACCAATGCAATCAGAATGGCAATTACATAGATAGAGATTCTCTTTCCCAGACTGATCGTATCTCTTTTATACATACGGAGAAATGGTTCTTTATTCATTATCTCACTCCTCCTTTCTCATGCTTTGTCATCAGGACACCAATCTCATCCTTCTTTGCCTTACGGCCATCTACAATACCTGTAATCTGACCTGCACAGAGAACTGCGATACGGTCACACAGTTCAAGAAGTACATCAAGGTCTTCAATAACACATACAACAGCAACTCCCTTTTTCTTCTGTTCATTCAGAAGATTGTAGATAGCATAAGAAGAGTTGATATCGATACCACGGGTCGGGTATGCTACCATCAGTACCTTTGGATTCTGTGCAATCTCTCGTCCTACAAGAACCTTCTGTACATTACCACCGGACATTCTTCCAACCGGTGCATTGATACTCGGAGTAACAACTTCCAGCTGATCCTTTATCTTCTGTGCAAGAGAACCAGGAGTCTTACGGTCAAGGAGACCTGCTTTTCCCTTTCGGTAGCTTCTCAGCATAACGTTATCTGTCATATCCATAGAACCTACCAGCCCCATACCAAGACGATCCTCCGGAACGAATGCAAGACGAACTCCAAGTCTTCGGATTGTCTCTACATCCAGGTTCTCGATCGGTGTTCTGGACTCCTTGTTATCTTCCGGATAGAATGCAATCGATCCTTCAGAAAGTGGCTGAAGACCTGCAATCGCTTCAAGCAGTTCCTTCTGTCCTCCGCCTGAAATACCCGCTATACCAAGGATCTCTCCACTACAGATATCAAGATTTGCATGATCAAGCGTAACAACACCATTTGCATCCTTTACGGTAACATTGCGAAGTTCCAGACGTCTCATCATATTAAATGGCTGCGGACGATCGATATTCAGTTCGACCTTCGTTCCGACCATCATCTCTGTCAGTGACTCTACGGTTGCTTCTGCTGTATTCACAGTATCAATATAGAGTCCCTTTCTTAAAATAGATACACGGTCAGAAACAGAAAGAACTTCGTGTAACTTATGTGTAATCAGAATGATGGAACATCCATCCTTTTTCATATTCCTCAGGACACTGAACAGCTTGTCTGCTTCCTGCGGAGTCAGAACCGCTGTCGGCTCATCCAGAATCAATATTCTTGCCCCACGATAAAGAAGCTTTATGATCTCCACGGTCTGCTTCTGTGAAACAGATAATTCATAAATCTTTTTATGAGGATCAATGTCAAATCCATACTTATCTGCAAGATCACGAATCTCTTTCTCGATCTGCTTCATATTAAGCACCTGTTTTCCAGGTAAGCCAAGAACAATATTCTCAGCTGCTGTAAGAATGTCTACCAACTTAAAATGCTGGTGAACCATACCAATTCCCAGATCAAATGAATCCTTTGGTGAACGGATCTTAACTTCCTTACCATCAACAGCAATATGCCCTTCATCCGGATAATAGATACCAGAGATCATATTCATAAGTGTTGTCTTTCCGCTTCCATTCTCACCGAGAAGACAGAGGATCTCTCCTTTTCTTACATTGAGGTTAACCGCTTCATTGGCGACAACGCTTCCGAAGCGCTTCGTTATACTATGTAACTCAATTGCATAACTCTGATCCACGTTTCTTCCTCCCTAAAATCATGGTTCCGTGCGAACACGGACATTTTTCATTATTTGAAAATAGGGGTTGCTACTACAAGCAACCCCTATCGAAATAGTTATCTTTTAATTATTCTACGATAGATTCAATGCCATCGATTGCGATATCAAATGCTGGAGCTGAACCAAATTCTGATTCATGGAAATATCCATCAGCAATGTATTCAATACCGTTCTTTTCATAGCTTGTAAGTTCTTCACCACCTACAGTAAATGTAGCTGTATCAAATACCTTAAGAGAACCATCAGCGATAGCAGCTTCTACTTCTGCAATCTTATCTGCTGTACCTTCTGCGATAGCTTTATCATTCAGTTCTGTAATGCAAACTGCGCCTTCATTGTAACCAGCTGTGAAGTCTGTTGCAATCTCTGTGCCTTCGATAATGCTCTTTACAGCATATGTATAGTAAACACCCCAGTTGTTAGATGAAGATGTAAGTGCACAATCAGGAGCTGTCTCGATCATAGATACATTGTAACCTACACAAGGAACACCAGCTGCCTGACAAGCTGTTGGAGCACCAGATGTATCAGCGTGCTGACCAATAAGTACACAGCCATCAGCGATCATAGCTTCTGCACATTCTTTTTCAAGATCGAAAGAAGCCCAGCTGTTGGTGTACTTAACTTCCATAGTTGCACTTGGACATACGCTTCTTGCACCAAGGAAGAAAGATGTATAACCAGAGATAACTTCTGCATATGGATATGCACCGATATAACCGATCTTAGCATTATCTTCTGTAATTGTACCGTCAGTGATCATCTCGTTGAGTTTTAAACCTGCAACAACACCGGAAACGTAACGTGCTTCATAAATATTATCGAAGTAGTTGTGCATGTTAGCCATTCCGGAAAGAGCTGCCTGATAACCTGTAGCGTGGCAGAACTGTACCTCTGGGAATTCTGCTGCTGCCTGCATCAGATAAGATTCGTGTCCGAAGCTGTTACCAAATACAATCTGGCATCCCTGATCTGCGAGGTCTGCTGCTGCATCGTAACAAGTTTCATCTTCACCGATTGTTGTCTTCTCGATAACCTGAGATTCTTCAAGACCAAGTTCAGCCATCATCTCATCGATACCAGCCATATGAGCTGCTGTATAGCCTTCATTCTCATCACCGATATAAATGATACCAACCTTAACATCTTCTACAGGAACTTCTGCACATGCTGTAAATGCTGCACCTGCTGCCAGAGTTGCTGCTGTCATAGCGATAGCTGCTAATTTCATGTTTTTCATTCGCGTTTTCCTCCATTATATATTAATAAAAAATGAGTACGAATTAAATATATTCTCTTTTTTTTCTGCTGTCAACGAATTGACTATGATTCCAAGTAAAAGAATAAAAAACAGGTTATAGTATCTCCACTATAACCTGTTCGTACTTCCATTAATATACCTGAGCAAGGATCTGATTCAGAAGAAGATAGAGCTGCTGCTTCTCTTCCTTGGATATCTGAAGGCATCCTCCTACTTTCTGCGGAATCTCTCTCGCCTGTTCCCGCAACTCCATTCCCTTTTCGGTAACTGTAACGATCAGAACTCTTTCATCCGCCTTTGATCTCTCTCTGGTAACATATTCCTTCTTTTCCAGTGTTTTCAGAACAGGAGTTAAAGTTCCGGAATCCAGAAACAACTTTTCTCCTAACTGCTTTACACTGATCTCTTTTTCTTCCCAAAGAACCATCATTGTTATGTATTGTGTGTATGTAAGGTTCAGTTCATCAAGAAATGGCTTGTACATCTTTACCACTTCTTTTGAACACGCATACAAAGGGAAACATAACTGGTTCTCCAGTTTCAGAGCATCATAATTTTCCGCCATAAGAACACTTCCTCAACTTCATACCATTTTGTCATGTCATATGAGTATATCCAAGTCCGCACAAAGTATACTCCTAATTATTATACAACCTGATAAACAAAAAAGGAAGGTTTTTCGCAACAAATCATACTCCATTATTGCTTTATTATTCTTCTTTTATCATCTGTACTACAACGCCTGATAACAGGAAGAGTGCAATTAAGTTCGGTACAGCCATAAATCCGTTAAAGGTATCTGCAATATCCCAGAGAAGTCCAAGATTCACTGTTGCACCAAGAACAGAAACAAAAGAGTAAAGAACAAGGAATGGACGGATTGCTTTTGATGTGAAGATAAATTCTACACAACGTGCACCGTAAAGTCCCCAACCGATAATCGTTGAGAATGCAAAACAACACATTGCAACTGCAGTAAACACAGATACCCAGCTGCCATAAGTTGTCGTAAATCCTGCAATTGTCAGCTCTGCACCTGCCGCTTCACCATATCCAATAGAGATACCACTGCAGAGAATAACAAGTGCTGTTAATGTACAGATAATGATCGTATCCATAAATACTTCAAATACACCAAAGTATCCCTGCTGAACAGCATCGTCTGTATCTGCACAGGCATGTGCGATTGAACCGGTACCAAGACCTGCTTCATTAGAGAAGATACCTCTTGATACACCCTTCTTTAAACTGATGAACATACTTCCGATAATACCGCCTGTCACACCCTGCGGAGAAAATGCACCTTTAAAAATAGAAGCAAATACAACCGGTACGCTTCTCCAGTTCATAAAAACAACACCGAATGCGAGAATTACATAAAGAACTGCCATAAAAGGTACCAGTCTTTCTGTAACCTGTCCGATTCGCTTAACTCCACCCAGCAATACCATTGCAACCAGAGCTGCCATGAAGATACCAAGGATCATATTCAGCTGCGGTGCTTTTTCTGCAGTAAGCAGATTGTAATTCATAAGTGCAGAATCGATCGACGTAACGATTGTATTCACCTGTGTAGCATTACCGGTTCCGAAAACAGTAAGTGCTCCAAAGATCGCATACAATGTTGCCATCCACTTCCATTTCGGTCCCAGACCATTCTTAATATAGTACATAGGTCCGCCAACATAATCTCCGTCTTCGTTTCTCTCGCGGAACTTCAGTGCAAGTGCTACTTCTGAGAACTTTGTACACATTCCAAGAAATGCAGAGCACCACATCCAGAAAACTGCTCCCGGACCTCCAATAGCAATTGCACCTGCTACACCTGCAATGTTACCTGTACCAACAGTTCCTGCCAATGCTGTACACACAGCCTGAAACGGACTCATAGAACCTTCCTTGGCTGCAGTTCTGTCGAACATCTTACCAAGTGTACCCTTCATCGCTGTTCCGAATCTTCGCACCTGAAGGAAATTCGTCCGAATCGTCAGCAACAGTCCCGCTCCAATGATGCAGATCATTGCGGGTACGCCCCAGATAAAACCATTAAGTACCCCGTTGATTCTGCTGATTGTTTCTACCATAAAAACCTCCTGAATGATATTACTTACGCGCCTTTGCTGTATAAGGTGCGCAGTTATTCATTCTATCATATATCACTCAGAAATTCTATAATGACCTGTCAGATCTGATCTGCTTTCCAGAATATCTTCTTCATAAGACTTCTGAAATGAACTGTTATGATGAATCACATAAGGAATCCCTTTTGCATTCCTTCTGTTTGAAATGATTCCGATATGATCGGTAAAAACAACGATATCTCCTCCCTGCCACTCTTCGATATCCAGCAGATCATTGGTAAGTTTAATCGCATGGTTTTCCAGATATACTCTTAGATTTTTCACTCTGCGAAAATCGATATTAATATCCGGAATATCAATATCATACCACAACGGATGTATCATAATATCATCATTCACAAGCTGCATCAGATCATATCCTGCACCAAGAAGGGCAAATGCTACAACATCCGTACATACGCCCTTTCCATCGGTAGGATATCCTGTTACATAATAATTACTTTTATATACAGGCCGTTTGGATATATAGGCAAGGGCACTATGGAGTATATCTGTCTGATCATCTACACCATCCCTATCCTGATCATGACTACTCTCCAGATGCCTGATTTTCCCATGATAAAGATCCGCCGGTCTTTTTGTTGACCGCACCTTAAAAGGACCGGCAACATTGCCCAGGAATAAGATCAGAATGATTATGACTGCTAAAAATTTTAATCCGCGAAAGCTCATTACTTCTTATCCTTGTCTTTCTCTTTTTCATCCTGTTCTTTTTTTGCTGCTTCTTCTTTCGCCTTCTTTCTGGTATCCCGAAGAGCCTTTCCTACCGGCGCGATCATGACGCGTCCCGTTCCGCGGTATACATTCACAAGACCTTCTCCGGATACCGCTGACCCTATCAGAGAATCTGTCGCTGCTTCTACAGTAAAGGACAACGACTTTGACCAGGCAATCGCCATGCTTCCATCAATACGAAGAACATCATCTTCCAGATCTACGATGATTAACTCCTCCTGCGGTACAGGACTTTCCAGTACTACGACTCCTTTTCCGGAAAGTGTAGTATTAAATAATCCTTCATTACCTGCAACCGCTGCAGAAATAGAAGACTGGGCAGTCACTTCGATCTTGATCGTATCGTCACATGCAAGGAACATTCCATCTTCAATCACCATGGAGCCATTCCAGTTATCCACGTCTTCCAGAAGCAGGTATCGGAAGGTTGGCTCCAGAAGGATCAGTCCTTTTCCTGTATAATGTGGTTTGAACATTGTTTCTTCCGTCACCTTGCTGCCAATGAACTTCTTCAGCAGATCGATTGGTCCTTTTGCATCCGCTGCAATAGAGACTGGTCCCATCATCAGCTGCATTGCTCCAGCCTGGATAATAACGCCTTTTCTACCGGTAATCTCTATGATCACCTGTCTTTTGTGAACATTCATCTTAGACGAATAATACGCCTTCGCTGCAAGGTCTGGTGTAATGGAATAATCTTTTTTATATTCAAGGATTGAATAATTGCCAAGTGTTCTTACGATCTCATGTGCCTCAGTCGGTTCAAATAGATTGGTATGGATCATGAATGTTATTACCCCCATCGTATTTCTATAAGACATTTTACCTATTCTTGCCTTGAATCTCAAGTTGTTTTATACTTACTATAGTTTTAAATAAGGGAAGGTTTATTACGATGGAATTATATATTGTCAGACACGGGGAAACGAATTGGAATGCCACGAAGCTTTTGCAGGGACGTTCCGATATCGATCTGAATAAAAATGGACGAAATGCTGCAATAAAACTTGGCGATGCACTGGATAAGCAACAGATTACTTTTGATGTAATCTATTCTTCTCCTCTGATCCGTGCTTATGAGACTGCCTGCCTCATTCGTGGTCGAAAAGACACGTCTATTATCCGTGACCAGAGACTGATTGAATTGTGTTTTGGAATTCAGGAAGGGCTTCCTTATTCTGAATGGCCGGAAGGTGACCACTTTTTTCACCAGCCAGAACTCTATATTCCTGCAAAAAATGCAGAGTCCTTAGATGAATTAAAGGTGCGTGCACGTTCTTTTATTCAGGAAGTAATCGAACCACAGTATGACACTACAGAGAGAATTCTCATTGTGGCGCATGGAGCACTGAATAAAGGGATCATGAGTTATCTGGAAGATCTTGATACAGCACACTTCTGGGGCGAACGATTACAGAAGAACTGTGAAGCCTCTGTCTTTTCTTATGACGGAAAAAAATGGAAGCCGGTATAAGGCTTCCATTTTTCTTTTATTAAAGATTAGCAAAGACTTTCATTGCTTCCTGTACATTCTCTTTCATCGCTGCTCTTGCTGCCATACTGATGCTTGAGAAGAATACAGGCTGCTCTGGTTTCAGTGTCTTAAGATATTCTGTTACTGCTGTACCACCTGACTTATCCATGTAGGTGAAATAATTCACTTTTCTTACTCCGGCTTTGATTCCGATACGATAATCTTCCGGTGAAACACCTGATCCGCCATGCATAACAACCGGAATATTTCCTGTCTTTTTACGAACATTTCTTACTACATCAAAGTCAAGCTTTGGCTCCTTCAGGTAGATACCATGTGTTGTTCCAAAAGAACATGCCAGTGCATCAATTCCTGTTGCTTCCACAAATTCTGCAGCCTTGTCAGGATCTGTATATATCTTTGTCTCATCGTCGGTACCTGTTTCCTCTTCACCGCTTCCAGATTCTCTTCTTCCCATGGAACCAAGCTCTGCTTCTACAGATGCCCCATATTCTTTTGCCATGGCAACAGCTTTTTTTGTATTCTCGAGATTCTCTTCATAGGAAAGAACAGAACCGTCATACATGATACCGGTAAATCCAATCTCAAGAGCCTGTTTCAGATATTCCAAAGTCTCGCCGTGATCCAGATGAACACATACCGGTACCGTTGCTTTCTTCGCAGCCTGTACCATGATAGGTCCCATAGTTGCCAGTGGAATCCATGGTTCGTGACACTGTGCAAACTGAAGAACAACAGGAATATTCAGTTCTTCTGCAGCTGCAATAATTGCCTCAAGAGCTTCTAAGCTTGAAGCATTAAAAGCACCTACGGAAATCTCACGTTCTTCTGCAATCTCAAGAATCTCTTTTAATGTTACTAACATATCTTTTACCTCTTTTCTTAAAACTCACTTATAAAAGCAGCACCAAGTATCATAACTGCACCGATCATTCCATAGATACTCATGGTCTCATGAAGAAAACATGCAGAAAGGATCAAAGCTGCAATCGGATCAATATAACTGAAGATTGCCACAGTCTGGATCTTCAGCTTATCCATACTTCCAAAGTACAGTGCATAGGCAATCCCTGTATGAACAAATCCAACAATCAGAAGCATACAGATGGTCAACGCATGATTCCCTATACTTGTGAATGCCTGAAATCCATTGATCAGAAACAGATATGGAATCAATACCACTGCTGCAGATCCCAGCTGAATAATCGTCTTCTCATACGGATCGATTCCCGGAATCTTTTTATTCAGTATCACTACGAATGCATAAAGAGATGCGGCTGCAAGTCCGAATAATATCCCCTTAGCCTGTGATAACTGCGGAATTCCACTTTCCACAATGCCGGATATAAATACCATACCAATGATAGCTACCGCTGCGCAGATTCCTTTTTTTGCTGACAATCGTTCCCGAAATAAGAGTGGGGACAGTAATATCACGATCGTTGGCTGCATGTAATAGCAAAGTGTTGCAACTGCTACTGTTGTATGATTGTATGCCTCAAATAAGAAGATCCAGTTAAAACCAATCAGGCTTCCGGTAATAAAAAGCAATAATACTTTCTTCATTCCGATTCCGTGCCGAATCCTCCCGCCCCGGATCTTTACAAAAAGAATGAGAAAGAGAGCCCCAACTGCTCCTCTGAAAAAAGCCAGCGAAGCAGAAGGAAGCGGTATAAATCTTCGAAAGATGCCAATCGTTCCAAAGATCAGCATGGATGATAAAAACATCCACAAGGACATGGTATCATTTTTCTGTGAATTCAATCTGTCTTTTTCCTTCCATGTTCTCTTAATATTCGATCACCGAAAAGCTTCTTGCCGGAAGAACACACTCTGAAAGAAGAATCTCCTTTTCCAGAATCTGTGTTGGTTCCGGTTTTCCTTCCGGTCTTTCTCCTGCAGATACAAGTGTACGTATCACTGCACTTTCCGTATCTGCTTCAACGGTAAACGGAACTTCTGTCTCCTGTGTATTAACAACCTTCAGGAAAGTCTTTCCTTCTTCTGTCTTTACTGCGGAAACATAGATACCGCTTTCGCGAAGCTTTTCAATCTGACCATCAAGTTCAAGAGAAACATCTCCCGCGTAATTACCAAAGATCTTCTGAACATAGTAGCTTGGTGTCAGATATACATCTGCATCATCAAACCAGATCAGGTCAGGTTTCCACTGACTATGACCGATTCTGTTAAATAAAGGTGCATAAGAAGCAAGGCGTACCACATCGCCATTCTTTTCCACACCTGTAAGGAATGCTGCCTCTGCAAGGGCTGCTTCCATGGTATTCTCTCTTTCAGCCGTATGGGCTGCATACTCACCCGCAAATACTGCGATATCTCTTGGATAGTTATCATAAAAGGCAACATTCTCATACAGCCATTCCGGTGAGACATAATAATGCTCATCTACGGCATAACATGCACCCTTCTTCTGTACATCCAGATCACGATAGAACTTCCATGCATCGTCTGCGATTGGTGCATATACCCAAGGACCAGCCGATCCAAGAAGCTTAATATCCGGATACTGTGCAGAGATGATCTCCTGGAACTTCACATAGCGATCATAGAAGTTAAAATACTTTGTCTCCCACTGTTCATTACCAATAGCAAGCATCTCCATATGGAAAGGTTCCGGATGTCCCATCTTCGCACGAAGAGCACCCCACTTCGTATTGATATCACCGTTAGCAAACTCGATAAGATCCAGTGCATCCTGTACATATTCCATGAATACAGGATCATCCATATCTACGATCTCTGTGGAGCGGAACTGACATGCACCTGCCACTCCAAGTACCGGAAGTGCTTTTGCTCCCAGGCGTTCGCATAATACAAAATACTCATAGAATCCGATTCCATAAGTCTGTCCATAGTGTGGTTCAACGGCCTGAGCCTCTGGATTCTTAACGGTACGATCATCCATAAATGCCCAGAGATTCGGAATAGTCTTACGATCTTTTAACGGACCAACTGTATTCTTCCACTGGTATCTGTTCGGAAGGCTGATACCTTCTACAATACATCCTCCTGGGAAACGGATAAAGCGTGGCTTAATCCCTTCCAGTGCTTCATAAAGATCCTTTCGAAATACACCTTCGACAGCATCCTCCGGAATCATGGAAATCATATCAAAATCAAGAATACCGGTTCCATTAACTGCGATGATAAAATCTGCTCCGCGAACGTCTTTTTTTGCTGTCAGAATCGTCTCATAACAGAACCAATCATTCTCTCTCGCCTGTTTTCCATCATCCATAGCCTTAATCTTCTTAACATCTTCTGCAATTGCCGGCCAGTCAAGCTCCATCTCGATCTTCACATCACAGAATGGAAGATATGGAAGTGGCTTTCTGATTGCAACTTCAGACTGGGCGTATACTTCTCCGTCTTTTTCGATCTTAACCGTAAGTGCATCCCCTGTATAAGTTACACTTCGTGCATAAAAAGAAACTTTATAAAAAGTTCCCTTTTTCATGGCAATCCCGTCATAAGCCTTATTCTTGAATCCCTGACCGGAAGCACCTGCTGTAAACTTCAGGTAATGTGGATTCACCTCAGATAAAGGGCGTCCTGATACAAACTTCAGAATCGGTTCCTTTCCCGATCCTCCTTCGTATGCAGACCATGCATATCCAAAATCATCTACCGTATAAAAGTTCGCCGGTGTTCCAAATGCTTCTTTTGATTCAAAATTGCTGTTTTCAATCATCTCCGCATAAAGTCCACCATCTGCCGCAAAATTGATATCTTCAAAAAAGAGGCCTATCATATCCTTTGACAGTTGTTTTGCAATCTTTCCTTCTACTTTTAAATTCATATAGTCTTCTCCTTAAGTCTTTGCTATTTTAGCGCTTTTATCATTATACACGAATATGAATAGAATTACCAGTTACCTTAATAACTCCTGATAGACCCGAAGTACATTCCCTTCAAATATTGCATCTGCCTGATCCTGATTAAAACCATTTTTCAGCAGTGCATCATACAGTATTGGCATAAAGGAACAATCCTTAAGTTCCAGTTCTCCTGAAATACCATCATAATCAGTTCCAAGCCCCAGACATTCCATACCGCCCACATTTACAATGTGTTTTGCGTGACGAACCAATCCTTCTATCGTACATACTGCGTCTTTTCCGTCCTTTTTCTCATTGACAAAATCCGGACAGAAATTAAGTCCCATTACTCCACCTCTTTCAGCCAGAATTCGAATCATATCATCTGTAAGATTACGACAATGTCCACAGAGTGCTCTTGCATTGGAGTGACTTGCTACAAATGGCTTTGTCGTATACTTTGCAACATCAAGAAAGCCTGCATCGGAAAGATGGGAAACATCGATGATCATCCCAATCTTTTCCATTTCTTCAAGGATACGGATTCCTGCCTCTTTCACACCATGTTCCATATCCGGCAGGCATCTTGCATCCTGAGTCTTCTCTGGCGGGAACTTATTCGGATATGCCAGAGAATTCTCAAAGTTCCAGGTTAACGTCATCATTCTGGCACCAAGTCGGTACAAAATATGCAAAATAGCCGGGTCTCCCTGACAGATTTCACCCTCCTCCAGAGTAAGAAGTGCCGACATCCTCCCTGCCTTTCTATTCTCTTCAATGTCAGAATATGTTCTTACGGGTGCAATCAAATCCTGATTCTTCTCCATCTCCTGATAAAAGATATCGATCAAATGAAGAGCTTCCTCCAGTGGTTTTTCCTTTGACATATTTACGTACATGGCAAAATTCTGTAATAGATACTCCCCCTTTTTCATCTTCTGTAAATCGATATGCAGAAGATTCTCTCTAAGAGAATAATCCTTTCCGGCTTTTTGTAACTGACGGAGTTCATAAATCGTATCACAATGCATATCAACAATCATTATCCATCCCCCTTTTCAAAATCAGGAGCTACATCAAGTGCAGCTCCTGTTTAATCTTTGCATATATCAAATAAAGAAAAAGATTTTTTTCAATTTTTCTAAACGTTTCTCTTTTTGTTCCTTTTTTCGTTGTTTCTGATACTCACTCTCTATCGACTGATAGATTCCAAAGTACAGATCACAGCTCTTCATATCATTGGCTTCGCCCTTGACCTGGCTGCAGCGGTAAGTCAGATTCGTAACATTCGTATAGATTGCTTTCTGATAGTCACAGAAAACCTGCGTAAGTTCCCTGACAGATTCTGTACTGCAACAGTCTCTGTATGGACATCCGTAAATCTTAACCCGCATCTTCTTTCTCATAAAATCATGCTGGATCCCATCATGGGAATAACCACACTCTGAATTCTTAAAGTACTTCCACTTCATGATATAGAAAAAAGTGTAGATCCTTCTGCGTATCTTTTTTGTAAAAAGCTTTTTCATCTTTTCACGTTTTTTCTTCGCAGTCTCCTTAAGACCATCCTCCATAAACTTTAATGCCTCTGCCTCATCCCTGCCCTTAGTGATATGCCTAGCCTTAATGGTCTTATAGATTGCAATCCCTTTTAATAAAGTACCCCTTACTTCTATTCGAAAGGCAAACGGCTTTTCCCGATAAGAGGTGAGCATCTCTTCGTATCGCTCCCCTGCCCTTCTCCAGACATGCTCGGCTTCTGCTTTTCCATACTTTTCCCTGTATGCATTATATACAGGACGATAGGTAAAATCATTCACCAGATTTACTGCCCAAAATCCCATAATATCTCCTTAATTCAAGTGCCTCTCTCTGGTAATCCTGTTATCCCTTCTGGCACAAGCGCGCTGCTTTCAGAATCGCTACCTGTGTCTTTCCATCTGTGATAGTACCATCCATTACCTGATCAACCAGTTCAGAAAGCGGCACCTCTTCCAGATTCAGGAACTCATCTTCATCCAGCTTCTGTTCACCCTTGTGTAATCCTTTTGCAAGATACAACGTAATCTTCTCATCGCAATATGCAGCTGCTGGATAATAGACTCCCATATCGATCCACTCATCAGCGGTGATACCGGTCTCTTCCTTTAATTCTCTTTTTGCTGCTTCCAGACGATCCTCTGACTTGCTGTCCAGCTTCCCTGCCGGAATCTCGGTAATAACCATATTCAGAGGATAACGGTACTGCCTTTCGATCACTACTTTTCCATCATCTGTCAGTGGAACAATTCCTACTGCACCGACATGGCGAATCACTTCTCTTGTGGAAGGATGTCCATTCGGCAAAGTAATATCATCTTTAAAAAGGTGCACTACTACACCATCAAATATCTCCTGAGAGGAAACTGTTTCCTCTTCCAGTTTCTGAAACTTTTCCATATACGTGCTCCTTAATGCAGTTCTCTTTCTTTTAAAATGACAGGTTCAGCCGGTGACTTATGCTCTCCCAGCATCTTCTCCATCCAGACCATATCATACCAGGTATCAAACTTGTACCCGGATGCATGAAAGGTACCAACCAAATGATATCCAAGCGCTTCATGAAAATAAACACTGTCATTGGTAAGATATGGATCTTCCTTATCTGTTACCGCAATGCATGCATTCGCATTCAGAATTCCCATCTTCTTTAACTGCTCTTCCAGTTCTGTATATAATACTTTTCCAACGCCGGATCTTCTTACATCTTTTCGGATATAAATAGTAGTCTCTACCGACCAGTCATAGGCCATTCTTGCCTTAAATGCACTGGCATATGCATATCCAAGGATCCTTCCGGTCTCATCCACAGCCTTCAGATAAGGGTAATTCACAGAAATAGAACGAATTCTTTTCCTGAATTCTTCCTCGGAAGGCACTTCATATTCAAAGGAAATAGCAGTATCTTCTACATAAGGAGTATAAATATCAAGAAGCTCTTTTGCATCTTCTTCCATAACTTTTTCAATACCGATCATAAAACATCTTTCTCCTTTTCGTGCCTTCATTTTAGCATTCTGAATATCCATCTTCAAGCCTTTTCCTACATACTCTGCTTGAAAGCGAGCCATTGGGGACGGTTCAAGTGGCTCGCTGTGCCAGTCAGAACCGTCCCCAGTGGCTCAAGTATTGCCGCAGGCTTTGCAGGAAGGTGATGGCTTCGGGAAGCGTGCGCATCTTCCGGTCATAGTCAGAAGATCCAGAATATACATTCTTCCGATAAGAAGATCTCCGACCCCTGTAAAATACTTGATGGCTTCTGCCGCCTGGATGCATCCGAACACACCTGCTGCAGGACCTAAAATGCCAACATCTTTGCTTGTCGGCACGATCCCTTCTTCCGGAATATCCTCAAAGATACATCGATAACAAGGTCCCTTACCCGGAACATACGTCAGAACCTGTCCCTGATATCCCACTACTCCTCCATGACAGAAGGGTTTCTTCATCTTTACACAAGTATCATTGATTAAAAACTTTCCCTCAAAGTTATCCACACAGTCAATCACGAAGTCATATTCTGATACGATATCCTGAATATTGTTTTTGTCAACAAAAAATGGATATACGCATACTTCTACTTCTTCATTCAGTTTCTGAACGCTCTCCTTTGCAGACTTTGCTTTATTCATTCCAACACGATCTGTATTGTGAATTACCTGTCTGTGTATATTGGATACATCAACATTATCTGCGTCTACAATTCCGATTTTCCCAATTCCTGCACCTGCCAGATATTGAATGACAGGAGAGCCAAGCCCTCCTGCCCCAATTACCAGCACCTTTGCATTCTTCAGGTTTTCCTGTCCTTCTTCTCCGATACCGGCAAGAAGAATCTGTCTGTTATATCTGTCATTCATTCGGATACTCCTTTTTCATATACATGGACATCTGGCAGATTCCATCAGCCCCTGCATCTATACAAAGTTGCATATTCTCTTCTGTAATCCCTCCAAGAGCATATACCGGTATATTTACTTCCTGTTTTACATCTTTTAAGTAGGAAAGTCCTCTTGGTTCCAGTCCCTTCTTGCAATCCGTAGGGAAGATATGGCTTGCTGTAATATAGGATGCTCCAAGCCTTTCACACAAAATTGCTTCCTCCACTGAATGAGTAGATACACCAAGAGTTTCAAAAAAACTTCGTTCCTGAATACTTAAGTCCTGAAACTGCTGCATCGTAAGATGAATATGTGGATAAGAAAGTTCTTTTGCCACAGCTATAAAGGAATGGAGGATGACCTTTGTGTTTGTCTGCAACTGTACCTGGATTCTCAATACTTCTCTGGCAAGCTCCTTGTATTCTATCGGTGTAAGATCCTTTTCTCTCAGAATCAGCAGATCAATCTCTTCTCTCAGAAAGAGAGACTGAATCTGCTGCAGGAAATCTGCTTTCACCAGCCCTCGATTGGTAATACATACTTTTTTATACGTAGACATAATCATTTAATACCGGCTGTAATCCTTCTTCGGAGATATCTGCATACATTTGATCAAAGCTTCTGTTATCTGCGATCTCAAACTGTTCATCTCCGCCTTCACTTTCATTCTCACCGTTGTACTTCGCCTCATGATCTCCGATTCCCGTGGATACGCCTGCAGAAACCTTTGTTGCAGCAATCTTAACAATACCATCACGGAAATGTTTTAATTCTCTTGAAGATACCGTGATACCGATATACGGAAGGAAGATACGATATGCACATAATATCTGACAAAGTTCTTTCTCATGTACGTCCTGCGGATTGATCTTATCGTTGTTCACGATTGGACGAAGTCGCGGACAGGAAAGAGAGAACTCAGCATGCGGATACTTTCTCTGAAGGAAATATACATGAAGTGCACTTGCAAGCGCATCCTTACGGAAATCAGATAAGCCAAGCAATGCTGAGAAGCCGACACCTCTCATACCTCCCATAAGGGCACGTTCCTGTGCTTCAAATCGATATGGCCATACACGTTTATGTCCCATCAGATGGAGTGTCTCATACATATCAGAATCATAGGTTTCCTGAAATACAGTGATATAATCTGCTCCGCACTCATGAAGATAGCGGTATTCATCTGTATTAACCGGATAAATCTCAAGTCCAACATTCTTGAAATACTTCTGTGCAAGCTTACATGCCTCACCGATATATTCAACCGGACTCATGGATCTGCTTTCTCCGGTTAACATAAGTATCTCCTCGATACCAGAGTCAGCGATGACCTTCATCTCTCTTTCGATTTCTTCTGTATTTAACTTCTTTCTTCTGATATCGTTGTAACAGTTAAAGCCACAATAGATACAATAGTTTTCACAATAGTTTGCTATGTACAGTGGTGTGAAAATGTATACAGTATTCCCAAAATGCTTACTAGTTTCCCATTTTGCTCTGGCTGCCATCTGTTCCAGAAATGGTGCAGCTGCCGGAGACAAAAGTGCCTTAAAATCATCGATACTGCATCTGTCACTATTCAGTGCACGTTTTACATCTGCCTCTGTATAGATAGACGGATCATAGGAATTCATATGCCCCATAACTTTTTCACAGACATCAGAGCTTATCTTCTCCATTCCTTCCATGTATTCCATATGGTTGGTTCTGCTGGATGGATCCTGTTCCAGACGATGCTTCTTCTCCAATGCTTTTTCACTTAATCTTACAGAGTCTACAAAAAACTGATTTTCTGCCATCTTATTCGCCTCTTTCTCTAGTCTCTTAAGAATCCTGTCAATGGATCTGATGCAGATGCGCCACGCTCTAATACGCGACCAAGACCAGCGAGATAAGCTGCACGTCCTGCTTCAATTGCATTCTTAAATGCACCTGCCATTGCCGGGATATCTCTTGCTGTAGCAATTGCAGTATTGGACATAATAGCTGCTGCGCCCATCTCCATCGCCTCACAAGCCTGAGATGGCTTACCAATTCCGGCATCTACGATAATAGGAAGATCAATCTCATCAATCAGGATCTGAATAAATTCTTTTGTTGCAAGTCCTTTATTGGATCCAATCGGAGAAGCCAGCGGCATAACTGCTGCAGCACCTGCCGCCTGAAGATCTCTTGCTGTATAAAGATCCGGGTACATATATGGAAGAACTACAAATCCTTCATCTGCAAGAATCTGTGTAGCCTTTACTGTCTCAGCATTATCCGGAAGGAGATACTTGCTGTCTTTCATAATCTCGATCTTAACAAAATTACCACAACCTAATTCTCTTGCCATTCTAGCAATACGAACAGCTTCCTTTGCATCACGGGCACCGGATGTATTCGGAAGCAAAGTTACATGATCTGGAATATAATCCAGAATATTCTCTGTATCCTTTGTATTTGTTCTTCTGACTGCCAGAGTAATAATCTCTGCACCTGCATTTTCTACAGCTGCCTTGATCAGATCCATAGAATACTTTCCGGAACCTAAGATGAATCTGGAAGTAAACTCTTTTCCGCCTAATGTATATGTATCTTTCATATCTCTTTTCCTCTTTTCTATTTACTTATGTTAGAACTATCACTTTTTGTTTTTCAAACGTGCCTGATCAGCCGCCGCCTACAAAGCTAACGATCTCCACAACATCACCAGAGTGAAGAATACACTGGGAAAACTGCGACTTCGGCACGATCTCTTCATTGCATTCTACCGCAATTCGTTCCGGACGATAATTGTGCGATAACAGATATTCCATGAGTATGATTTCTTCTTCATCGATCTTTTCGCCGTTAATCTGAATCATAACTATTCCTCCTTGTTAAAGAAAATGAAAAAAAACAGGTATACCAAACGCGGTATACCTGTCAATCATCTATTCATATCCAATAACCTTATAGATAGCATATAAATAAACTGTCCGATATGTCCCTACGTTGGCATTATCCAAATCAGGTTATGGGTCGAGACTCCCAGTCTCCTCTCAGCCTGCTTCAGCAAACTCCCCTTTTTACTCTTAAGTATTATATTCCTGTTCATCAGGAATTGCAAGTTATTCCCATTACAAAGCAATACAGTCGTAACGGATAGACTTTCCATTGATGGAATATGCAGGCTTAACCCCTGCTATATAAGGTCCCTTTGCCGGTCGTTTTATGATGATCCGCTTTGGCTTTGCATGCATGGCTGCTGCAAGTAAATCTGCCTCATCCGAGCAAGGTCTTTCCAGCTTCTGCAATAATTGAAACTTCTTTTTGATAAGACTGCTCTTCTGCCGTTCCGGAAACATCGGATCCAGATAAATGACATCAACAGCATCCACCATCTTATTCATAGCTTCGATACTGTCTCCTTCTACCACATGCATTCTGTATACAATATCCTTAAGTTCCGGTATCTTCTTTGCCCTGCGAAGGGCATCTTTTAGAAGTGCAGCAATTACCGCATCATGCTCATAAAGTGTGACCTCATATCCGGCAGCTGCCAGAAGAAGGGAATCTTCCCCAAGACCGGCTGTAGCATCGATTGCGGTCATCGTTCCTTCCTGTGTCTTAAACTTTGCAGCTTTCACCAGAAGTTCATGCTTCCACATCTCTTCCTTCACTCTCGGAATCATGGTGGAAAGATCCGCTATCATGGACAGTTTCCCACCATTTAATGACAGACCATCTTTTCCAAAAGACAGAACCAGATCCTCTTTTTCTGCATCCTCAATATTCCCGATCATCTCAATCTTCAGATGCTTTGCGAGGTTCTCTGCATCAGTCTGAAAGCGCTTGTGATCAGCATGCACATATAATCTGCAGGATCTCATCAGATAGTCTCAATACCAGAATCGAACATTGGATACATCTCAAGCTTAAACAGATTTCTTACATGCATTCCATCAATCTTTGCTTTCTTTTCTGCATCATCAATCTCACCTGTACGGATATAATGATCCAGCATAGCATAGGTAAATCCAAGGTTATCTTCATCAGTCTTTCCACTATAAAGTCCATCGATTGGAACCTTTTCCACTAATTCCTGTGGAAGTCCAAGATATGCACCAATCTGCTTTACTTCCTGCACGGTAAGCTTTGCAAGAGGGCTGAAATCACCTGCAGCATCGCCGTAACGTGTGGAATAACCTACCCAGTCTTCAGAAAGGTTGCAGGTATTGGCAACACGTCCGTTCATACTCTGTCCTACTGCATACAGAGTTGCCATACGGATTCTTGGAGGGAGATTGGTCTTAGTCTGTGCTGTAAAATCAATCTTTAAAGTCTCTGAATTACCATTAATGATTGCATTTGTCAGACCTTCTACTGCTGCTTCCACATTCACTTCAATATTGCGGATTCCAAGATGCTCTACCAGAAGTCTGGAAGCAGAGATATCTTTCTGCACACCACATGGCATTAATACACCGATCACTCTATCCTTTCCCAGTGCTTCTACACAAAGAGCAGCTACAACAGAACTGTCCTTTCCACCGGAAATACCTACAATTGCATTACATCCAGGACCATTCTTCTCAAAGAAATCCTGAATCCACTTTACAACTTCTGCAGTTGTTTTCTGTACGTCAAACTTGTATTCTTTCATAATGACCTCCTTATAACATAGTCCTTTTTATTTATTTTCCAGATACGCTTTTCTTCCATCTTCATAAAGATTCTTACCTTCACTGTCGATAATAACAACAAGAGGCATATCTTCTACATAAAGCTTACGAAGTGCTTCTGCGCCAAGATCTTCATAAGCAATCAGTTCACATTCTTTGATACATTTTGCAAGAAGAGCTCCTGCGCCTCCAATCGCGCCAAAATAAACACCCTTGTGTTCTTTCATAGCATCGATTACTTCCGGAAGTCTTGCACCTTTTCCGATCATTCCTCTCGCACCTACAGACATCATGGTTGGTGCATAAGCGTCCATACGTCCACTCGTTGTAGGACCTGCAGATCCGATAACCTGGCCTGGCTTTGCCGGTGTAGGACCAACATAATAGATTGTTGCATCAGTCGGATCAAACGGAAGCTGTTCACCACGTGCAAGTGCCTCACACATGCGCTTATGTCCCGCATCTCGTGATGTGTAGATGGTTCCGGTTAAAAGTACCTGATCCCCTGCATGAAGTGTCTGGGCCAGTTCTTTAGTAAGTGGTAATGTAACCTTCTTTGTCATCTTAGATCACCTCCGATTTATGTCTGGTAACGTGACAGTTGATATTCACTGCACATGGCATTCCTGCGATATGAGTAGGGAGCGTCTCGATATTCAGACCGATTGCTGTAGTCTTTCCACCAAATCCCTGAGGTCCGATTCCAAGTTTATTGATCTTATCCAGCATCTCAACCTCAAGATCTGCATAAAATGGATCCGGATTCGAAGAATCCAATGGGCGCATCAACGCCTTCTTCGCAAGAAGAGCACATTTATCAAAGGTTCCTCCGATACCAACACCAACTACCATCGGCGGACATGGATTCGGGCCGGCTGTCTCAACAACCTCCAGAATAAAATCCTTAATTCCCTGCAGACCTGCAGATGGCTTGAACATACGGATCATACTCATATTCTCGCTTCCAAATCCCTTCGGACCAACAGTTACTTTAATCTGATCTCCCGGAACGATCTCTGTATAAAGCATGGCAGGAGTATTATCTCCTGTGTTCCCTCTTCTTACAGGGTCGGCTACTACTGACTTACGAAGGTAGCCATTCGCATAACCACGGCGAACCCCTTCATTCACTGCATCTGTAAGATCTCCACCTGTAAGATGAACATCCTGTCCAATTTCAAGGAATACACATGCCATACCGGTATCCTGACAGATTGGTACATTCTCATTATCTGCAATCTCAAAATTCTCAATTATATTGTCAAGTACTCCCTGTGCAATGACACCATCTTCACATGCACGGCAAGTACGGATCGCACATTTCACATCCTCAGGGAGATGTTCATTCGCTTCTATGCAAAGCTTTTCGATAACATCGGTAAGCCTGCTAACTTCAATCTCTCTCATATTAATTCCTCCAACTATGATAAAAAGCAGCAATACTAACACTGCTGCTCTTATAATATCATACCCTTATGCTGTTGCGTACTTCTTATTGCTAAAATATGCTCTAACGTTCTTGATGATCAGATTCTCTTCTGATATACGGTCACGATAAATACCAGTGCACAAAAAAGCCTTCTGTGCGCTGTTGTCCCTGCAAAGCCAATAGTCGCGTTCCCCGGTGCTGGCTACTTCTTCGCATACTTCTACATAATACTGTTCCCCAAATCTGTATCTTACTGCTGTTACAATCTGTTTTTCCATGAAAAAAGCCTCCAATATCATTACTGTTCACGTACACTTCGTTCCCGTTCCAGTGCGGAACATTAACACCTGAACAGTATCCCTATATTATCTTTACTCCGGCCCTTTATCATTAAATACACTCACCAGTAATTATGGTAACATAAAAAAAGATAATGTACAGACTTGACATTCATTTTTATAATAGAAAAAATCAATCAGATAATTTTCTTTTTTGCATCTATAGCCATTTCTTCTTTTTGAAAATAATAATCTCTACAATAATCACAACGATGGATAAAATGATGATGCCTGGATATCCCCACTCCGCTGTAAGTTCCGGCATGTTGATAAAGTTCATTCCATACCAGCCTGCAAGAAGTGTCAACGGCATGAATATAGTAGCTACCACCGTAAGCAGAGACATCAGTTTATTCTGCTGTTCGTCCAGCTGATTGCGATAGATTTCACGGATCAGCAATGTATGTTCCCGCAAAGATGCAAGAATATCTTTCAGAATACCGATTCGGTTGCCCAAAAGTGAGATGTAACGAAGATTCTCTTCTTTGAAATAAACATTCTCATTCTCCTGAAATTCCTGTACAAGATCTGTAAGCTGTTCATAATGAACTCTCAGGTCTCCGATCTCACTTCGAATGTCTGCGATACGCTCCATCTTTCCTTCCAGTTCTCCATGGAAGAGGCTATCCTCCATTTCATCCATCTCTTTTTCGAACTTTTCCAGAAGAGGCAGATCATCCTTGATGATCATCTCCAGAAAATCAAACCAGAAGCGCTCATGAGAAGGCTTACGCCACTTTTTGCTGAGCATGATCTTCGCAAGGATTGGAAGAACCACATTCCCATCATCAATAAAAACAACCCCACGGTCATCCAGAATGAAACTGAACCTGTCTTTGTCTCCCATGATATTCTTGCGGTCAGGAATGGAAAAATTACCGATAATGGAGTCATAAAAAACTTCTGCTCTGGTGGCATTCGTACTTCGGATATGGCTTAGATCATCAAGATCCTCTTCAAATCCAAAAAACTTTACCTCCTCCTGGTATTCTTCCCAGTTAACCAAGACTACATACGGAGATAAATCTTCAAATATTTCATCTTTCGTTATCTCGGTCAGTTTTTCTTTTATCTTATATACTTTCACTTTTGATTCCTTTAAAAACGGCAGGGAATATAATATTCCCTGCCGCAAGTTTTTTATCTCTATGTTATTTCTGCTCTTCTACTTCAATCTTGCGGATCTCTTTTGTACGGATTTCCTTGCAGATTGCATCGATGAATTCACCAAGATCCTTAGAACCTTCGTCACCAAGGAATCTGCTTCGTACAGAAATCTTCTGTTCTTCTTCTTCCTTAGCACCTACCATGATCATATAAGGAACACGTGCCATACGTGCATCACGGATCTTCCAGCCGATCTTTTCTGCTCTGTTATCTACAGATGTACGGATACCATTCTTCTTGATCTGGGCGTTAACCTTTTCTGCATATTCTGCATACTTTTCAGAAATAGGAAGTACACGTACCTGTTCCGGACAAAGCCATGTTGGGAACTTACCACCATAGAACTCGATCAGCCATGCAAGTGTTCTTTCATAACATCCCATAGATGTTCTGTGGATGATGTATGGACGAACCTTCTCACCTTTTTCATCGATGAAGTACATATCGAACTGTTCAGCAAGAAGAGCATCCCACTGAATTGTGATCATTGTATCTTCTTTTCCGAATACGTTCTTAGCATTGATATCAACCTTTGGTCCGTAGAATGCTGCTTCTCCAACATCTTCTACGAATGGGATACCAAGTTCGTTCAGAATGTCACGGATGTGCTGTTCTGTCTCTTCCCATACTTCCGGTGCACCGATATATTTTGTCTTGTTTTCAGGATCCCATTTTGACAGGTGGAATGTAACTTCTCCTGCAAGTCCTAATGTCTCCAGACAATGCTTAGCAAGTGCAAGACATCCCTTGAACTCTTCTACCATCTGGTCTGGTCTTACAATAAGATGACCTTCTGAAATTGTGAACTGACGTACACGTGTCAGACCATGCATCTCACCGGAGTCCTCGTTACGGAACAGTGTAGATGTCTCACCATAACGGATTGGAAGATCTCTATAAGAATGCTGTGTTGCCTTATATACATAATACTGGAATGGACATGTCATTGGACGAAGTGCGAATACTTCTTTATCAACCTCTTCATCACCAAGTACGAACATACCCTCTTTGTAATGATCCCAGTGACCGGAAATCTTATAAAGATCATTCTTTGCCATAAGTGGAGTCTTTGTTCTTACATATCCCCATTCATTATCTTCCAGGTCTTCGATCCATCTCTGAAGTTCCTTGATCATGATAACACCCTTTGGCATCAGAAGTGGAAGACCCTGTCCGATAACATCTACAGTTGTGAAAAGTTCCATCTCACGACCGAGCTTGTTATGATCTCTCTTTAATGCTTCTTCTCTTGCTTCTACATAAGCTGTAAGGTCTTCTTTGCTTGCAAATGCTGTACCATAGATACGTGTCAGCATCTTGTTCTTTTCGCTTCCTCTCCAGTAAGCGCCTGATGCTGTAAAGAGCTTAAATGCCTTAACACCCTTTGTGCTCATAAGGTGTGGTCCTGCACAAAGATCTGTGAAGTCGCCCTGCTTATAGAAAGAAATAACTGCATCTTCTGGAAGATCCTGAATCAGTTCTACCTTATATGGTTCTCCTTTTTCTTCCATGAACTTGATTGCTTCTTCTCTTGGAAGTGTGAACTTTTCAAGCTTTGCACCTTTCTTGATGATCTTCTTCATCTCTTTTTCGAGATTGTCAAGATCTTCTCTTGAGAATGGTGCATGGTCAAAGTCATAGTAGAATCCGTTTTCAACAGATGGTCCGATTGCAAGCTTTGCTTCCGGGAAAAGGTTCTTTACTGCTTCTGCAAGAACATGGGATGCTGTATGACGAATGGTAGAAAGACCTTTCTCGTCCTTTGCTGTGAGAATATTAACCTCACTATCAGCGTCAACAACTGTTCTTAAGTCCACTACTTCACCATTTACTTCGCCTGCACAAGCTGCACGTGCAAGACCTTCGCTGATATCAAGCGCAATTTCATATACTGACTTACTTTCAGCATATTCTTTCTGAGATCCATCTTTTAATGTGATAATCATCTCTATCTCTCCTTTCAAAACAAAAAACCCCTATAATACATATCTATGTATTATAAGGGACGATATCTAACCGTGGTTCCACCCTGATTCTCTGTCAATCTTCATAACATAACTCAAACATAATTCATAACAAAGTTCTCATTGCGATTATAACGGAATCACCGTGCTGTATTAAAGCCTCTCCGAGGTGGTCTTCAAATGCTTCCTGACGAGATGCTCACACCACTATGCATCCCTCTCTGAGACATTCCACATCCTACTCTTCTCATCAACGATTTATCTTTTTTCATAATAACGCAAAGGATATACAGTGTCAATCCTTTAATAAATAATCGCTATTGTATTTTTTTCATATCGTACTATAATCTTAAACGGAATATTATCAAGGAGGTTTATTGATATGAACAAAGACCTGGCTATCGGTAATCCCGAGAAAGTGTTATGGAATTTTTGTCTTCCTTTATTTTTAAGTATCATTTTTCAGCAGATGTATAATCTGGCAGATTCCTGGGTAGTTGGTAAGTTTGTAGGAGAGAATGCCCTGGCTGCCGTTGGAAACAGTTATGAGATTACTTTGATCTTCATCGCATTTGCCTTTGGCTGTAATATCGGCTGCTCTGTTCTTACTTCCCGTTTCTTTGGCGCCAAGGATTATGGGAAAATGAAGTCAGCAATCTCGACTGCCATGTTATCAAGCGGAATAATCTGCATAGCACTCATGTGTTTTGGAATTCTTGGAAGCAACCTGCTTCTTAATCTGATTCATACACCAGAATCTGTTATGGCTGACTCAAAGCTTTATCTTGACATCTATGTATGGGGACTTCCATTTGTATTTTTCTACAATCTTGCAACCGGTATCTTTTCTGCACTTGGAGATTCCCGGACACCTTTTTACTTCCTGGTAGTGTCTTCTATATCGAATATCTTCATGGATATCTTTTTCGTATGCTCCCTTCATAAGGGCGTTGCCGGTGTTGCCTGGGCTACTTTCATCTGCCAGGGGTGCAGTTGTATCCTTTCACTGGTTGTAATCCGTCGTCGTGTGCATGCAATCAAGGTCCATCAGAAGATGCCGCTTTTTTCCAAAGATATCTTCCTTCAGTTTCTTGCAATTGCAATTCCAAGTATGCTGCAGCAAAGCTTTATCTCTGTTGGGAATATCATTATCCAGAGTGTCATCAATGGATTCGGTGCAGGTGTCATGGCAGGTTACTCTGCAGGAGTAAAACTGAATAATCTGGTAATCACATCCTTTACCACACTCGGTAACGGTATTTCTAACTTTACTTCACAGAATATCGGTGCTGCTAAGTACGAACGTGTAAAAGCCGGTTTTCGTGCAGGTATCAAAATGGTCTGGATGCTCTCCCTTCCATTTTTCCTCCTGTATCTGATCTTCCCGAAGGTATTGCTTGGATTTTTCATGGATGCCCCATCTGTCGATGCGATTCGTTCCGGTATGCTTTACTTAAGAATCCTGGCTCCATTCTATTTTGTAGTGTCAGCAAAGCTTGTTTCCGATGGAGTATTAAGAGGTGGCAGCAAGATGGCACAGTTCATGACAGGAACCTTTACCGATCTGATCCTTCGTGTGGTTCTTGCCATTATCTTATCAAGAACAGCACTTGGATTTATCGGAATCTGGTGTGCATGGCCGATTGGATGGAGTGTTTCTACCTTTATTTCTATCATGTTTTATCGAACAGAAAAATGGAATCCTGCGAAATAAGAGTCACTGGGGAACCGTCCCCAGTGGCTCGCTGCCCAGTGGCTCATTTTACTGATAAAGTGCCAGAAATTCTTCCAGGCAAAGATTATGTGACATAATATACTCTGCTGCTTCTTTTCCCACATAGCGATAATGCCATGGTTCATAGATGATTCCGGTCTGTGCATCTTTTCCCTTCGGGTAACGTACGATAAAACCATACTCCTGACAGTGTGCGCTCATCCACTTGTAGGTGTCTGTATCTTCCAGTTCATCATTCTTGAATTCACGATAATAGTCTGTAATATCACATGCAAGTCCTGTCTGATGCTCACTTGTTCCCGCAGGTGCCACGATTTTATCCGCTTCTTCTTTGGAATAGCCATAACTCTGCTGCAGCTGATTCAGATAATCCTGTGTATAGTAATCACGATATCCGGAAGACAGATATACTGGCAGACCTTCTTCTCTGGCATCTTCCACAAATGCCTCCATCGCATCAATGATACGATAATCCAATTCGATTCCCTCCAGTTCCTGTGTCTGCGGCGCATACTCTCCAATCGGATGTGATGCATTGGCAAGTATCATCTCCCAGCTTCCCAGGTCAATATTGGGAAGCGATCCATCTACCGGTCGGGACTGCGAAACATCTAAAGAAGAAGCTTCCGTCTCCGGTACATTCGTCACTATATTTTCTTCTGTTCTGATCTCCTGTGGTGCTCCAAGACCTGCCAGAGCTTCTCCGCCTGCCGCGGATACACCTGCTGAAAGACTCAGACAGGATAACAACATAACCAGACCATTTCTTACATATATCATATTTCCAAACTCCTTTTACCACTGTGTCATATCGTTCACCATAATGGTGGCACCGCTTTTCCACTTTTTCTTACTATATGGACGTACCCATATCTGTATCTTATTAACATTCCCATTATACTTCCACTTTGTCAGGTCTGCCAGAAGAAGTTTTGTCTTTCCTTCCGGAAGCTTCATACTGGTCTCATAGATATTGGAACCATTAAAGAACCGGATCCGGACATGTGCATTGTTCTCATTCAGACCATTTATACGAAGCTTGCAGCTAAAATGAGACTTTCCGGAGAAATCAAGTTTCTTTGAAAACTTCCACCCTGCACCACTGTAGATAACAGGATTTACAGCCGGATCAACCTTCACAGTAGTCTTTGCATCCTTTTTAGATGCCGTACCATTATAACTGTAACGCAGATTGTTTGGAATTTTCTTTGTCTTCTTTACGGAAGAGAGCGTTGTGATCTTTCCATTTTTATAGGTTCCCATCTTTTTAAAGTGGCTCCATGTAAAGTCTTTGACCAGAGAACTCCAGTTATTTCCCGGTATATAATCAAGAGCAAATTCTGTAACCTCCTTCGAAGATGCAGAATCAATATACTTAAATACATCCCATATCTTTTTCTTTTTATTCGCATATTCCAGATATCCGGATGTATTCGTCCAGACACCAAGGTTTAATCCCTGTTTTGTCTCTTCAACATGATCTACATGACGGTTCATGATAAAGGAATCAACCTTATCATTAAATTCCGTCAGATAATAAGCATATGCATAAGCCGCGGCCTGTAAAAGTTCTGTATTCTTCCCTGCTGATTTTGATGTGAATCCCTGTTCAGAGAGAATCACCCTGAGATCGCTCCTGTAATTCCTGCTCACATAATCCGTAAGATAATCCAGATTCTTCATGGTAATCTGTAGCGTATCATCAGAATACGATACATTATCATCCCAGAATACCGGGTCTGTCAGAGGCGATGGGTATGGGTGAAAAGCAAGATTCCAGTTAATGTCTCCTTCTTTTTTCATTCTTGCAGCAAATGCATCGAGCATGCTTTTTGATGTGTAGCACTTCCCATGTGGCTGAAGAAGATTCCAGAGATGATCCAGAGAGATATAGACTCTCGCATTACTATATACACTTCTAAGTGCCATATCACAGATACGAAAGCTTCTGGTATAAGCATCTACATATTGGCTAAAGGACAGATCCCCGAGATAATTATAGTCATTATAATTATTCACCTCATTGCCAATAATCCAGTTAACGATAGTACCATACTTTCCATTACTGTTCATGTACCTGTCACCCAGGAAATGAATCAAAGCCTCGAGAGTCTCTGTTCCTTCCTTTGTCATCGTATTAAATCCATAGTATGGTTTTCCTTTTCCTCTTGCCTTTGGAGCCACAAGAAGTCTTCCAGCACCATTATCACGCAGAAGCAGAATGCCTGATGTCACTACATTGCTTTCTGACAGTTTCTTCGTCTGTCTGTCAACCTCATTGCATCCTACATTAGAAAAGTAATAAGTCTTTCCTTGATAACGATAGGAAACTGCATTACTCTTACTGTTGGTTATAAACAGATCCAGACAGATATTAACTGCTGCATGCTTGATTCCCAGATCTTCCGCATCCGAAATCATGGATGGCTGTATATGAAGCCCTTTTTTTGATTTTGGTTTTGGAAACGCCTTTTTAACATTGGCCAGCTTTTCAGGGTTCGTGATATATCGGGTATTGCTGACTATTGAATACTTCTCTCCTTTCTTTACCGCTACGACAAATTTACGGTAAAAGACGCTTTTTGTACTACTAATATTTAAAGGTATGGAAAAAGTAAGATTACTACCCTGTTTTTGCTTTGCCGCCTGCAAAGTACCGGATGAAATACTTTTTTCATATGGTTGAAGTGCAAAAAGATAATAATAACCATCGGTATCGGAAACTGTTCCGGCAGTAGTTGCCTCTATAGTGACCTTTTCCTTGTCATTACTGCTGATCACACATTTATTGATGGTTACAGTATTAGCACTAAATACCGTGCTACCCATGAAAACTAATAATAATAGGAATAATAATAAACCTCTTCTCTTATTCATATTCTGTTTCCTTTATACTTAAAGTCCATTATCAATTCTGAGCTTACTTCCATCCTTTGTCTTTGTAACAAATATCTGCTGTTGAATTCTTCCCATCAGTTCTTCTCTATGACTGATGATTCCCACCAGCTTATTCGCACCTGAAAGACTGGTTAAGATTTCCATCGCATTATCAATGGATTTTCGATCCAGCGTTCCGAAGCCTTCATCCACAAAGAGTGCATCCATCTGGATGCCACCCATCTGGGATGATACCGTATCGGAAAGTCCAAGTGCAAGGCTTAAGGATGCTTTAAAGCTCTCACCTCCTGAGAGATTGCCAACCGGTCTGCTCTTACCGGTATAGTAATCATATACTTCCAGATCCAAAAAAGTATTGCTCTTCTTTCCAAGCATATCTTCCTGACGTCTCAGCTCATACTGACCATCACTCATTGGAATGAGTCTTCTGTTGGCAGCGCGAAGAATATTATCAAACCCTGCAGCCTGAATATATTGTTCAAGGGTAATCTTACCATTACCGGTCTGCCCGGTAACCAACCGGTACATTCTGGATGCAACAGCACTTTCCTTACGATACTTTTCCAGATTCTCCTGACGTTCCAGAATCCTACTCCTGCTTTTAAGATTACGATCCATTCTATTCATGATCTGATTCTTTCGATTAAGCAGTTCATCCACAATTCCGCTCTGAGAGTCTACCTGATTTTCCAATTCATCTATGTCTATGAATACTTTCCCTTCTGCATTTATCCGTGCATCCTGCAATTGTCTGAGATTCGTATTCACATCCTGTCTGTATCTCTGTATCTCTTTCTGTTTTGCAGTAATTGCTTCAGGCGTTGTAACAACAGTTAAAAATACTTGTTCATCAAGAAATCCTTGTTCATCAAGAGAATTTATGTAAACCTGTTTCAATTCACATTCATCCTTCTTTTGAACCTCCCGTGTATCTGTTAATGTCTGCAGCATTGATTTCTTTCTGCTTAATGCAACTGTCTTACTTTCTTTTTCTTTTCTTGCTGATTCGATCTTATCAAGAATCTGTCTTCCCTTTTCTTCCAGATTCTTCCTTTCCATGATGGCTTCCTTACTTGTAGCATATGGTAATTCTGCCAACTGTTCTAAGGCAGCTGTAGTCGCCGCAGTTTTTTCTTTTATCTTTGTCCTCATCTCATCCAACTGACTCTTATACTGCTTAAGTCTCTGCGTTTCTTCTCCCTGTGCCTTTTTCAGATCCATATCCACTTTTTCAGCTTCTTTACAAAGAGCTTCTGCCTGAGAAATCTGCTTATTCAGATCCTCTATCTTTTCCTGGAGAATCATCTTTTCTTCCAGAATATCAGCAGACAACTCTGTGAGAGTCTTTTCTTTGATATCCGCGCCGTACAGTTCATTACACAGACAGGTCTGTATATCTTCCAGAAGTCTTTTGCGGCATTCCTGAAACTCTGCTTTTGCCTTCTCCGCTTTTTGTACAACCTCTTCCCGTTTTTTTATCGCTTCTTCCTTTTGTTTTACTAACCTCTTATATTGCTCTTCTGACACATAATCACCCGGAAGTACTGCCAGCTTTACATGGTGAACAGAACCGCATACCGGACATGGCGTGCCTTCCTTTAAATCCATGGCAAGAATCCCTGCTCTGCATCCATCTATGACATCCTTTGCTTCTCTTTCCCGTAAATCTGCAAGTTCTGTTGCTGCCTTTTGTTTCTTATAGACTTCTATCATCTCGTTATAATGGTTTCTTTTGTTATTAAAATCCTGAAATCCATCCGTTGTAACCTTTATAACTTTTTTTAAGAGTTCCTGCAGTGCATAAAGATTCGTCTCCAGCTTTACCTTTTTGGTCGGAATATCTTTTAGGATAATCATACGTTCTGTAAGAGTCTCAATCTTTTTTATCAGTTCTTTCTCTTTTGTTTCAAAATCTGCTTCCTGCTTTTTCAGCTTTTCAGACTGATTCCTATACTCTTCTTTCTTTTCTTTCAGGCGATCTCTTAGAGTATATTTCTCTTCGTCTGCCTGCATCTGTGCAGCTCTCCTCTTATATTCTTCCGCCTGCTCCTTCTTTTTGAATTGTGTATGGTATTCTTTCTGAGCATCCTGTTCCTGTACAAGTGCTCTTTCCAGTTCCTCTTTTGCACTTTGCATTCTTTCCTGAGTTATCTGTCCTTCTTTCTTTTTTCTGATATAGGCCTGATATCCCGGATACACCTGAAAGGTTGCTTTTTCTTCAAGTTTTAACGTTTCCTCTTTCTCCTGCATCCTATCCTTCTCTTTATCAAGCTTTTCCTTCTGTTCCTGCAGCATAGCCAGATCTGTCAGAAATTTATTATTGGTCTTTGCAAGTGCCTGTATCTTTTTTTTCTGATCCAGAATCTCTTTT
Source organism: Marvinbryantia sp. (assembly GCA_045598185.1). Classification (GTDB taxonomy): domain Bacteria; phylum Bacillota; class Clostridia; order Lachnospirales; family Lachnospiraceae; genus Marvinbryantia. The sequence goes on along the minus strand of JAZLLO010000058.1, from coordinate 10,496 downwards.
TGTTTCCTAAGCTCTTCTTCAACCTGCACTGCAAGTGCTTCATCTTCCTCAGAAAGTGCTGCTATGATATTGAGAAACTCTGTAAGATTCCATGCACTTCCCGAACCATCTGCGCGCTTCTGAAGCTGTTCCAGTTCTTCCTTCCATGCACTTTCTTCCGATGCTGTTACTTCTGAAAAATACTGCACAATACTGCTTTCTTCTTTATCACGAAGCTTAGCACTGCGATTCAGATAATCTTTCAGTTCATATTCTACATTTTTATATGCATCTGTCTGGAAGATAGTTCGAAGGATCTCTGTACGTTTATCCGTCTTTGCATTTAACAGGTCCCAGAATTCTCCCTGTGCGATCATGGCTATCTGTTTGAATTGCCTTTCATTAATATGAAGAAGGTCTTCTACAATAGCCATTACCTTTCTGTTTCCTTCTTCTGTTGTTCCATCTTCGTAATAAAATGTTACTTTCTCCAGCTCTTCTGTCAGCTTACCATTACGATTGATTCTAAGATAACTTGGTTCTCTTAAGATATGATAGTTCTTCCCCTGATGAGAAAAATAAAAGTCGACAAAGCTCTTCACATCAGCTTTTGCATATTCACTTCGAAGATTTTTCTCGCTTCTGTGCTGTCCGCTTGTTTTTCCAAAAAGTGCAAAACAGATTGCATCAAAGATCATGGTCTTTCCTGCTCCGGTATCTCCGGAAATTAAAAATAAACCCTTTTCTTCAAATTGTTCAAATTCAATTGGCGGCATTGTTTCAGCATACGGTCCGAATGCACTGATAATCAGTTTAATTGGTTTCATCTGCTGCACCTGCCTTTCTTGCGATCATATCCATCAGTTCCAGTTCTTCCTCTGCAATCTCACAGCCATACATCTTATAATAAAATTCTGCAATCATATCCGAGAAACTCTTCCCCTGTGTAATCTCTTCAATATCAATCTGCTCCAGTTCCTTTATTCTTGAATTATCATAATCGATGCGGACAGTATTCGGATATATCTGTTGGAAAATTCCCATTGCATCGGTAATTACATCTTCATCAGTCAATGTTGCATAGATATAATCCTCCGGTGCAGTTACATTCTCTTTGTTTAATAACACCTGCATAGGTCCTTTGATGTGCCGCAAATCTCTCTTTGGCTGCAATATCCTATATGTAATCGAAATATTTCCCTTTTCCTCAAGACTAATAATCGGCACTGACTTCTGATGGCCTGCTTCACTCAGCGAATACTTAAGCGGCGATCCGGAATATCGGATATTCTCTTTGCCAACACTTTGCGCAGAATGAATATGTCCAAGTGCAGTATAATCAAATGCAGCAAAAACAGAGGCACTTACTTTCTCCACTGTTCCCACATTAAGAACTGCCAGTCCTTCTGATCCGGAAAGTACTGGTTCCTCACTTCCCCCTGTAACAAACTGATGTGCCAGGATGATATTCCTCTGCTTCAGATCCACATCTGTATGAGAAAGAACTGCGCAAATTGCATCTTCATATGTCTCTATCTTTTCATCCGGAAAGAAGCGTCTCACCTGAGATGCCTTCACAAATGGCATCAGATAAAGATTCACCTCTCCATATTCATCTGTTATCGTTCTTTTGTACAACTCTCCGTTGTACTTTGCTGCGATATAAAGTCCATTGGACTCGAAAAAGCTGCTTCCAAAGTTTAATCTTTCGTCTGAATCATGATTTCCGGATATCATGAATATCTTTATCTTTTGTTCAGTGAGCATGCGAAGAAACTGATCTAACGTTCTGACTGCTGCCTCACTTGGAATTGGTTTGTCATAGACATCACCGGCAATCAGTACTGCATCTACCCTTTCCTTCACTGCAATCTCCAGTAGTTCCTTTAGAATATACTGCTGATCATCGATCAAATCAAAATCTGCCAGGTTTTTTCCAATATGTAAATCTCCAATATGTAAAAACTTCATGTAACTTCACCTTTCCATTATGATTTACCTTGATATTATACTCTAGATGAAAAAGAAATCATACTCTTTGCGTCAAATGTTGTTCTGTTTTTCTATGTTCTTGTTATTATACTGGACGATATTGGTAATCTATGTTATCTTGTACATTGACTCAATTAGTTGTATTAAATTAAATTTTCAAAAGAAAGTGATTTCGAATGACTACTATAAAATTTCATGAAATATCTATCGCTGATTATGACCTATATCATAAATTGGAACAACAGGACTATATGACGATCTGTGACCATATTTTCGGAAGCGTTCTTTTCTGGTCCGGTGCCTATCGCACAGAACTTGCTTTTCTGGAGGGATGTGCTGTGCTTCGTTATCAGATGGATGGACAGGCATGGTTCTCTTTCCCTGTAGGCGGTACTGAAGCGCAAAAGGTGCTTTGTCTGAAGGAGCTTTTAGAGCATTGCAAGAATGTTGAACACCAGCCTCTTCGATTTTACATCGTATCCGATGCTCACAGAAATCTGCTGTTAAAACATTTTCCATATCGTTTTGCAATCGATTCGAATCGTGATCGATTTGATTACGTCTATGAGGTAGAGCGTCTTTCTTCTTTAAAAGGAAAACGTCTTGCTGCAAAACGTAATCACATCCATCGTTTTGAAGAGAAGGGTGAATGGTGCTATGAGGATATTACAACGGAGAATATCGAAGAATGCTGGGCAATGGAAGAAGAATGGCTCAGTATTCAGGAAGTAAATGAAGAAGAACGTGAAGAATTGGAAGCAGAAAGAAAAGCGATCCGTATGGCAATGGATCACTTTGAGACTCTTCATCTTATGGGCGGACTGATTCGTTTAAATGGAAAAATCGTTGCTTTTACCATAGGAGAACGCTTAAATAACGAAACTCTCGTACTTCACTTTGAAAAGGCCTACTTTAATATTCAGGGATCTTATCAGATCATCAATCAGCAATTCCTGCTTCATCATAAAGATGAGTTTCGTTATGTAAACCGAGAGGATGATACCGGTGATCCTGGTCTTCGTAAATCTAAGCTTTCTTATCATCCGGATATTCTGGAAAAGAAGTACACGGTCATTGAAAGTGATATCGTATATGCACGAAAAGAAGACTCTGCAGAGATCATTGACCTCTGGGAGGAAGCATTTGGAGACAGTGAGGAATACATCCGTTTCTATCTTGAAAATAGATTTACAGAGGAAAATATGCTTGTGATCCGTGAGGATGACAAAATCGTTTCCATGGCAAGCTTCTGGGATGCCTCCATTAAAGAGAACGATCAGATAATTCCTGTTAAATATGTGTACGCTGTTGCAACCTCTATATCTTCTCGTGGAAAAGGATATGCCAGCAGGCTTATGCGTCATGCATATGAAAAATATCAGATGCCTCTGATCCTTCAGCCTGGCAGTTCTTCATTGTTTCATTATTATGCGAATATCGGATTCCAGAAATGCTTCCTGGAGTGTAGGAGAACCTGGAATGCAACAGACACCTGCAACAGTGACTGTATTATCCACAGTCATCCAACAGAGGAACTGATAAAACGTTACTTCGATGCACGTGAATTACATATGGCTGATGTCTCCTATGTGCAATGGAATCTGCCTGCAATCACGTATGCTCTTCTGGAGAATTCCTATTGCGGCGGTCATATCGCTGAACTCTCTGATGGATTCATTCTTTACCGCATCAGAAAGGATTTCCTTGATATCGTTGAAATCGTCCTTCCAAAGGAACGTATCGATTCTGGTATTCTGTCTCTGCTTTGTTGTCTGAACAAAACAAAAGCTTCGATCAACAACCCTGGCGGAATGCTTCTGTGGCCAGAATCTGACGAAATAACCATCCATTCTCCTTATCTTGGACTTACACTTGCATAAAAAACAGGATATCTACCGTGATGGTAGATATCCTGTTTTTTACATCTTATTTATCAGTTTATATTATTTGCTTTCGCCCCAGCCTGGTGCAAAGATCTTGTTATCTACTGCGAAGATGATAACCATTGCAACACCACCGGTTACTACTGTTGTAACGATACTCTGTACTGTGTTGCGAAGTGCTTCGTTCTTGATAAGAGCGATTGCTACCGGATTCCATACACATGTGAAGAGGTTCATTACCAGGAATACAGCAATTGTTGCAAGAAGGTGCATACCTGCCTGCTTTAAGATAGGACCCTTGCTCTTGAATGTTACATTTCTCTGAAGAGGGAAGTTGATACATTCGCCAAGGAAGATTGTTGTAAGGTTTGCAAGTGTGAATGCAAGACCACCTGTTGCAAGTGAGTTACCGATGATAGCCAGGTTCAGCTGAACACCAAAGATGGTAACCGGAATGTTTGGCCAAAGCCATTCTGCGTCACCTACGATACCGTGAAACAGTGCTGGTAAGAACATTAACAGCAACATCTTAATGAATGTTACTACATAACTGAAGATTACGAAAAGTCCACCCTTACGGATCCATTCCGCAAGTTTTGGGTGCTTTTCTGCAAAGCTATTTAAAAATCCCATTTTATCTACCTCTCTGAATCATTATTCCATTGAATTTGCTTTTTTCTGTTTCTTTCTGCCGCGGAAGAATCCACCGATGATCTTACCAAGACCACTGAAGAGATGTCCGTTAACAGCTTCCAGAATACCTTCTGCCATCTCCATTGTTACCATACCACCAGTCATCTTTGCGATACCTCTGAATGGCATGTTGTAGATAAAGAGTGTATTCAGATCTGGTGTACCCTTTGCTTCGGCTTTTTTCAGCATACCTGTAAGAACTTTATATACAAGTCTTGCGATACCGCTCTTAGCATAGTACATCTGACAGATTGCATCATTCATATCAAGAAGTCCTGAGCTGTTCCAGTGTCCATCTGGAATTGCATGTCCAAGGAGAGCTTCGTACTCTGCATCTGGGATGTTCTTGATATTACCTGTATAATAATCAGCTAATACATTCTTGTCATATGGAAGTGGTGCATTCGTACCTGCTACTGAAACTGTTGCTGAAAGTCTGATATCAGCTACAGAAGCACCTACGAGAAGTTCATATTCACCTGCTTCGATCTCATACTTGTTAGTCTTAACATTAAAGTAACGGAATGCATATTCATCAAGATTGATAGTAACTTCCTTGCTTTCTCCTGCTTTCAGGAATACCTTAGTAAAGCCTTTCAGTTCTTTCACTGGACGATATACTCCATTACACTTAGCAGAAACATAAAGCTGAGCAACTTCTGCACCATCTACTTTACCAGTGTTGGTAATTGTAAATGTTACTGCCTTATCTGTAGCTTTCATGTTGCTGTATGCAAATGTTGTATATGATAAACCGTATCCGAATGGGAATAATACCGGCACCTTTGCTGTCTCGAAGTAACGATAACCTACATATAAACCTTCTCTGTATTCTGAAGTTCTTTCCTTACTTGGGAAATATGGCTGTGAAGACACATCTTCGTACTTGACTGGGTATGTTTCAGCAAGCTTACCAGATGGGTTAACCTGTCCTGTTACAACCTTCAGAAGTGCAGATGCACCAGCCTGACCACAAAGATAACCATGAACAAGTGCTTTACATTTATCTAACCAAGGCATCTCAACAGCACTACCAGCAGAGAAGATAACAACGATATTCTTATTCACTGCAGCCAGCTTTTCAAGAAGGATAACCTGATTCTCTGGCATATGCATATGTGTACGGTCAAGACCTTCTGATTCAAAGATCTCATTCAGACCAATGCAAAGAAGAACAACTTCTGCCTTCTTAGCAAGCTCAACTGCTTCATTCTCAAGTTCTGCAGCTGGGCCACCAACACGGTTATAACCTTTTGCGAAACCAACCTGATCAAGATCAAAGTTTCCGATTACGCCCTTAATAGAATCAAGCTTTGTTGGGTTAACTACAGAAGAACCAGCACCCTGGTATCTTGGAGTCTCTGCAAAATCACCAATCAGTGCAACCTTTGTTCCTGCTGCAAGTGGAAGAATGCTATCTTCATTCTTAAGAAGAACAACAGACTCTTCAGAAGCCTTACATGCCATTGCATGATGTGCATCTACGTCAAACTTCTTGCCCTTCATGCTTGCAAGATTAGATGTTGTAGAGAGAACTACGTCGAGAAGTTCATCTACCATTGTGTCGATCCAGCTTTCAGGAACCTTTCCTGACTGTACAGCTGCAATCAGTTCAGGGTCGGAATCACCACCACCTGTTGGCATCTCCATATGTGTTCCTGCGAGAACACCTGCAACGTGATCATTCGATCCGCCCCAGTCTGTTACTGTATATCCTGAGAATCCCCATTCATCCTTTAAGATTTCACGAAGGAGATGCTTGTTCTCACTTGCATATTCACCATTTACCATGTTGTATGAAGACATGATAGACTTTGGATCAGATTCTTTTACTGCGATTTCGAATGCTTCAAGATAGATTTCACGTAAAGTACGTTCGTCTACGATAGAATCAGATGCCATACGGCGAAGTTCCTGAGAGTTTGCTGCGAAATGCTTTGGACAAGCGGCACCACCATAGCTCTGGATACCTCTTACATATCCTGCAGCCATCTTACCTGCAAGGTATGGATCTTCTGAAAAATACTCGAAGTTACGACCACAAAGAGGAGAACGCTTAATATTGATACCAGGTCCCAGAAGAACATGTACTTCCTGACATGCTGCCTCTTCTCCAAGGTACTTTCCAAGTTCTTCACCAAGTGAAGGATCCCATGAGTTCGCAATTGTAGCTGCTGTTGGGAAACAAGTTGCAGGTACACTACCATTCAGACCAAGCTGATCCCCAGCACCTTCCTGTTTACGTACACCGTGAGGTCCGTCTGACATCATCATGTTTGGAATACCAAGACGTTTTACACTTCTTGACTGCCAGAAATCTTTTCCTGACAAAAGATAACACTTTTCTTCCAGTGTCATCTGTGAAACTAAATCCTGATGTTTCATTTCAATCTCCTCCTAAATTATTATATAGAAATTCTTCTCTTGCCCTATATCAAGCCTGCCCCGAAGGTCCCTTAAAAAGATTCTAACGAACCTCCCGGCCAGACTCCCCGGAGTTTTACTCCGGGGGCTGACTTTGCAACTATTTCTACCTGATCTTTATCAGGAATTTAAACATCAATTATTTGTTTGCTTTTCTCTTCTTCATGATCCATGGAACAATTGACATTAAAGCAAGTACTGCTAATACAGCAACTGCAGAATTCAGAGCAAGAACAACCTTATCGAAGTTTGTCATACCACCTGTCTGTTCGTTCATTGTGTAGTAACCACTGTTGCCAATTGTGTAGAGGATATTCTTACAAGCCTGACGCATAGCCTTAACTGCTGTTGCGTTGTGGTCTGCGAGAACGTTAGAAGCTGCACCGTTGAAACCAAGCATCAGGTCATTACCGTTACGGATACAGTGATCTGTATTCTGGTAACCGTAAGATCCATTATAGTCAGTTTCTACCATACCAACGAATCCCCATTCGTTACGAAGAACGTCTACAAGAAGATTGCTGTTAGCACATGCTGGAACTGCACCGATCCAGTTGAATGCAGACATTGCTGCAAGTGATGTACCTGTATAGTTCTTAACAGCGATTTCGAAAGGTTTCAGATAAATCTCACGCATAGACTGCTCTGTAAGGTATGTTAACAGGTAAGAACAACGGTTTGTTTCCTGATCATTTACTGCATAGTGCTTGATGTATGGGTAAAGACCCTTTGTAGAAGCACCATTGATTTCCTGAGAAGCTAAAAGACCTGCAAGGACACCATCTTCTGAGTAGTACTCGAAGTTACGTCCTGCGAATGCACTTCTGTGTGTGTTCATAGCTGGACCATACCAACCGTAGTTGTTAGCGTCAGCATATTCCTGACCCATAGAAGTACCAAGTTCATAAGCTAAATCCTTGCTCCATGTCATAGCCATAAGAACTTCTGATGGATAAGCTGTACCATAAGCACCAGTAATGAAGTTTGAAAGACCTGCAGGACCATCACAGTCAGATGTACCAACTTTACCTACAGAATCGATCTGTGCTGTCTGCCATCCACCTACGTTGATCATAGTAGCCATATCATCAAAGCTTAACTGGTCAAGAAGTTCATCCCACATTGGATCGTCATAAGCCTTACCTGTAAGATCTGCAAGCTTCTTACCATTCTTAGCTTCCATTGTTGGCATCTCATCTGCTGGATCATCATATTCTTCACCATTGTAGATACCGTTAGCACTCTTTTCAACCATAGCACGAACTTCGTCGCTCATGATAAAGTCTTCATCTGTAAGGTCACGACCACAAGTTGCATCATAGTTAGCGAATGCATCTGCACGTGAAAGTACTTCGAATTCACCACGTGCATATTCTTCGAACAGGTTGTTAGCAACAACTTTATCAGAAGAACGTCCGTCAACACTGTAATCTACATCAGCATCAACTGTAAATGTTTCTTCAGCAACTACATCATGAGAGTTGTCACGTACAGAAATTACGTAATCACCAGCTTCAAGGATGTAACCACCGTTTGCAATCTTAATACCTTCAGAGTCGTAAGCTGCCATATCTTCTTTGTTGATTGTGAAGCTTACTGTCTCAGAAGCGCCTGCAGCGATATCGCCTGTCTTAGCGAAGTCGATCAGGTTTGCAGAAGCTTTTTCAATACCACCGTTTGTATATGGAGGGTTGAAGTAAACTTCTACTACTTCTTTACCAGCTACAGATCCAGTATTTGTTACTTTAACGTCGAAGGATACTGTTGTATCATCTGCCTTAAAGTTTTCAATTGCCTTGTCAAATGTTGTGTAGCTCAGACCATAACCGAATGGATACTGAACTTCGTCATCGTATGTGATAGCACCTTCATCAGCTGCTGTCTCATAGTACTTGTAACCAACGTAGATACCTTCTACGTAGTTGATAAATGCCATGTTACCTTCGTATGCACCATCTGCTGCAGCGATCTGCTGTTTCAGATCATCAACGTTAGTAAATGCTTTGTTACCAATATTCTTGAAGTATGGTGTAGCTGTAAGATCTTTTACAAATGTATCAACTGTTCTACCTGATGGGTTAACAGAACCATTGATGATCTCACCAAGTGCTGTGAAACCTGTGTTACCTGCACCAGGTGCAAGGATAACTGCGCCGATCTGATCATATTCATCAACCCAGCCAAGTTCCATTGCGTTGTTAGCATTGATAACTACGATAACTTTATCGAAGTTTTCACATACTCTTGCGATCATATCCTTTTCTGTCTTAGACAGTTCAAGGTAAGATTCGCCCATTTCGAAATCGTTATATGCACCGTTGTTAGTATAAGCTGCTCTCATGTATCCATAGTTAGCTGGAACTACAGAATCTGTAAGTGCACAGTCATATGTACCTGCAATAACAGCACCCATATCAGTTGGAAGGTCTGCACCTTCACCACCTGAACGACCGATTACGATAACAGCTGTATCTGAGTATTCTTTTGTAGCATCCATTACAGCATCTGTATAGAAGTTAGCTGTAAGTTCCGGAAGTGTCCAGTCCTGAACTGCCATAGCAATTGTTGGACGGTCTGCACGATAATCAATATACATCTGTGTAAGGTCAGCGTTTGTCTCATAACCTGCACTAGCTAAAGATCCAAGGATACCAACAGCTGAAGAAGCATCAGAAGAACCAGAACCTGTACCACCGAACAGTGGGTTAGTTGAATCCCATCCGAATACATTCAGCTTCTTTGTATCTTCTGCAAGTGGAAGAAGTCCATTGTTTTTCAGAAGAACAAAACCTTCTTCACCTGTCTTCTGGATTGTAGCCTTACTCTGTGCAATTGTTTCCTCTGAAAGTTCTGCCTTAGAAGCATTCAGGAAACCAGCAACGTTGTTCTTCATTGGACCAGTAACGATACTCTTACCAACGAAAACAAGAGCTGCAAGACCACCAAAAAGTCCCACAAGACGGATTACTGCTTTGTTGCCCTTTTTCACGAAGATCGGAACGATCTGCAGAACGATGATGGCAACAATGATAGCCAGAATTGCCCAGATATAACCCTGTAACTGAGTAAGATATCCGAGTAAGTCTGCTTCACTAACGCCCATACCTGAGAAGATAGGACCCAGTAAAGATACCAATACGTTTATCATATTATTTCCTCCTTTTTATTTACTGCCTATAAAAGGGCAGTATTATAATTATGATGTAAATAAGTATATCACAGATTAGTTTTTTATGCAGATTTATTCATAAATTGTATTATTTTTAGCACCAATTGTCTGTTTCACGAAAGACTATTCTGTGAATGTTATTTTCTTTGTGAAACAAGACGAAGAGAAGTCACTGAACGATGAGCTACTGAAGACAATGAGCCATTGGGGATGGTTCTGATATGATCCTCCTAAAGTAGACAAGGTAAATAACCAAATCTACTTTAGGGGGATTTTTATGATCAAAAAGAAACATAGCCCTGAATGGAAGATAGCCAGAGTACAAGAGTATATATCTGGCCAGGGCTCATATCAAT
>JAZLLO010000057.1:0-3015 GCA_045598185.1 Marvinbryantia sp. | reverse complement strand
GAAAGTTCAGCTGGGTTATTACATCCAGGAACATGCACGGCGGGATGCAATCTATCGTGGAGGAAAGGAACATGGATAAGATGTATTCGAGGAAAGATGCGGCGCACTTGCTTGGTATTAGCCTTACCACTTTGGATGCTGCAAGAACATCGGGCCTGATCGCCTATGTTCAGTATGTAGACAATGGCTGTGTGTATTTCACGGAAGCCGGAATTCAGGAGTATATTGCCAAATGCACGCACCGTGCAAAACCAAGAGAAAACAATGCGACATATCGCAAGCCCCGTGGCTCAGCCCGCTGAGAAAATCGACATCCTTGAGGGTTTGAGAACCCTCGGGTATAGTTCAAGTATCAGCGCTGAGTACAATATTTGGAGGTGTTTGCAATGGCAAAAAAACGACGTACCATTCCTAAATATGGAACGGTAACAATCGGAGATAATGAGTATTATCGAACCCGTATCGAAGATGCGGACGGCGTTCGCGTAGCCATTTATGGAAGAACTCGTGAAGAACTTTATGATAAGGTCAATGAGGCAAAGGATCAGATTGACAATGATACCTTTCGAAGAAGGACTCCGACGGTAAAGGAATATGCGGAGAAATGGCTGATGTTACAGTCAGCACATATCCGACAGACCACATTGATCGATTACACATCGAAGGTGAAGCTTCATATAATCGCTCCGCTTGGGCATATGAGAATGGCTGACGTCACGAAGGATGATATCCAGCTGGCATTGGTTCCGGTATCCAAGAAATCCACATCGGTTTATAAATCGGTAGTGATTCTTTATAAGTGCATTTTCAAAGCTGCCAAGGATAGCCGAGTGATTGATGAAGATCCTACGGTATTCCTAACTGCCAAGGGTGGTGGTGTTCCCCAGACAGATAAGATTCCTCTGACGGATGAACAGGTGGAGACTTTGCTAAATGCAGTAAAGGGATTGCAGACCTATGTGTTTGTGATGCTGGGTGTGTATGCCGGTCTTCGCCGTGAGGAAATTCTGGGACTGAAATGGGATTCGGTGTATCTGAATAAGAAAGCACCGTACCTTACAGTAAGAAGAGCATGGCATACTGAAGGAAATAAGCCGGTAATTCTGGATGAACTGAAAACCAAAGCGGCCCACAGAGATATTCCTCTTCCAGATCCTTTGCTTGAGTGTCTGAAAGAATGGAAAGCAAAATCCACTTCGGAATATGTAATCTCCAACAGCAATGATGGTCCTCTTTCCTATACGCAGTTTAAGCGCTTATGGCAGTTCATTATCACGAGAAGCACGAAGGAACGCTTCTATTATAGATATGAAAATGGCAAGCGGGTAAGACATACCATCAAACCGTTTTTGGGAGAGAAAGCAGCCCATAACGGAAAGGTCGTATACAGTATTGATTTTGATGTGACTCCACATCAGCTCCGTCATACTTATATCACCAATCTGATTGCAGCTTCGGTTGATCCGAAGACTGTGCAGTATCTGGCAGGACATGAAAACAGTAAAATTACCATGGATATTTACGCCAAGGTGAAGTACAACAAACCACAGGAATTAGCGCCTATCCTGGATGATATCTTTTCCCAGTGGGATGAAGCTTAATAAAAAATCGAATATAACAATGAAAATGCTGAGAGCGTGGATGATCTGATGAAGAGAAATCCGCGCTCTCTTTACATACAGGTGACATCGTTGAGGAATTCCAGACCCTCAGCGATAATCAAGACATACCGAAAGGTATGACAAAGTATGTCTCAGAAATGGAGGTGCCGACATGGCAAAGAAAAAGAAAATTCCGGAGTATGGAACTATAGTACTGAACGGAATCGAGTATTACCGAACCAGAATCAAAGATGCAGACGGCAAAAGAGTTGCTATTTATGGACTTACTCCAGAGGAGCTGTATGATAAGGTTCAGGAAGCGAAGCGTCAGATTGAAGATACCCTGTATCGCAGAGAGAATCCGACAGTCGCTGATTATTGTGAGAAGTGGCTGAAGATGAGATCTGCTACGATCCGTCCGACTACATTCAAGAATTATGAGAAGGCATTGGGAAAGCATATTATCAAGCCGATTGGCCATATGTATATGGATGAAGTAACAACCGACGATCTTCGTCTGGTATTGCTTCCGGTATCTAAGCAGTCCCAGTCCCTTTACAATCTGGTGAATATGCTGATTAAGTGTATTTTCTATTCTGCAGAAGCAAGCCAGGTTATCGAGTATAATCCTTCGGCAGTTCTTAATGCAAAGGGCGGTAAGCCTGGAAAGGAAAAAGATGCGCTGACAGATGAGCAGGTAAAGATACTTCTTGATACGATTCGAGATTTACCACCGTATCTGTTCGTGATGATTGGTTTGTATTCCGGCCTTCGACGTGAAGAGATTCTTGCTCTTCAATGGGATTGTGTATTTCTGGATGAAAAAGTTCCTTACATCTCAGTTCAAAGAGCATGGCACTCTGAACATAACAGACCTGTTATCGGAACTGAGTTGAAGACACCGGCGGCGAGAAGGGATGTTCCCATTCCTAATTGTCTGGTGCAATGCCTGAGAGAAGCAAAGGAGAAATCCATTTCCGATTTCGTCATTGCCGATAGTAAGGGTGAGCCATTGGCAGACAGTCAGTTCACAAGAGTATGGAAATACATTACAGTCAGATCGACAGCTGAGAGAGTGTATTACACCTATGTGAATGGCAAGAGCATCCGCCATACGGTAAAGCCGGTGCTTGGAGGACATCAGAAGAATAACCCGAAGATCGTCTATACAATGGATTTTCAGGTGACACCACATAAGCTCAGACACACCTATATCACTAATCTCATCTATGCCAATGTGGATCCGAAGACAGTTCAATATCTGGCAGGTCATGAAAACAGTAAAGTAACTATGGATATCTACGCAAAAGTGAAGTATAATAAACCGACAGAACTTGTCTCTGTGGTCAATGAAGCGCTCACTTAACCGGGAAAATGAGGCTTCTGGAGTATCCAAAACGTGGGTTAATAGAGG
>JAZLLO010000056.1:0-4547 GCA_045598185.1 Marvinbryantia sp. | reverse complement strand
CACTCCCACAATCCTACCCAAATATTCGGATATCGTGGCATTTCATACCACTTTTATCCTCATATTTGTGCGGGTCCCAAGGTCTTCTTCCCACTTTTGTGCAAGCACAAGTGGAAACAGACCTTTTGACCCTGGTATCATCATGATGTTGGGGTCAAAAGCCCCTTAGCACCTTGAAAATTTCATAGTGTATTTGTAGTATATCATATCTCTGCGGTTATTTTTTGGTATAATAAAGTAACACTTTCATGGAGGTTTGTTTATGTCATTCAGAGAGAATTCAAATCAGCAATTATCTTTTAACGATAGCCTTTGGGGGCTTACAGAGCGTGAGAAAAAGGCTTTAGAAAAATCCTGGGCAAGAACATTTGCTGAGGAGATTTTCCCAAACATTGACGAAAAACGTTTCTCCGTATTGTATAGCGATAAGGCATCCAGACCTAATACACCAATAAATGTAATTGTGGGAGCTCTCGTGATCAAAGAGCTGTTTGATTACTCGGATGATGAAATGGTGGAAAACCTTATGCTGGATCCAAGACTCCAGTATGCACTTCATACAACAAGTTATGAAGAGCAGCCATTGAGCGATAAGACGTTAAGCCGTTTTCGTAAACGTTGTTATGATTATGAAGCGTTATATAATGTAGATCTTTATCACGATTGCATCAAAGATCTTAGTAGCAGTATAAAGAAACTTATGCAGATCAATGGCCGCATTCGACGAATGGATTCTATGATGATAGAGTCGAATATCAGAAAACTGAGCCGTATAGAATTGATCTACACATGTCTTTCCAGACTAGTTATATCGATCCACAAGAAGGACGAGACATTTCTTCCTGATAACTTAAAGCATTATGCAGATCCAAATGACTTCAATCAGGTGATGTACCACCAAAGAGGAACAGAAACGGATGACCGTCTTAATATTATACTGAAGGATATTGCTCAGATACTGGAACTGTGTACAGAAGAGCATAAATGCCTGCAGTCCTATGAACTTCTTGTACGTTGCCTTTCCGAGCAGACCATAATAGAGAATGGAATAAGAAGACTTCGTACAAAGAAGGATGGCGGTCTTGATTCAAGTGTTATGCAGAATCCGTCTGATCCAGACGCAACATTTCGGGTGAAGGCAGGACAAGAGCATCGTGGATATGCAGCAAATCTGGAAGAATCCGTAGATTCAAACGGATCTGTGATTACCGATTATCAGTATGATGTAAACACCCGTAGTGACAGTGATTTTCTAAAAGAAAACATTGAACAGCAGGAGAACGCTGATGAAGAAATAATCGTAGTCACTGATGGAGCTTATTATGGAGATGAAAATGTTGAGCTTGCAAAGAAAAAGAATATAAATCTGATAACAACGAGTCTTACCGGAGTTCCTACACCTGATATCTTTGCTGATTTCGAATTTAGCGATGATGGCAAGGAAGTATTGCAATGTCCGGCAGGCCATAAACCCCGTACCTGTTGTTATCGAAATTCAAATGGTAAGTGCTACATCTCATTTCCGGTAGATCTTTGTAAAGAGTGTCCACACAGAAAAGAATGCAATCCACATTTCCATAAGCAAACAGCAAGCTTAAATGTATCTCAAAAAGGAAGAAACAGAGCCATTTGTCAGCGCCGTATGAAAGAACCTGA
This sequence comes from Marvinbryantia sp., assembly GCA_045598185.1. Taxonomy (GTDB): domain Bacteria; phylum Bacillota; class Clostridia; order Lachnospirales; family Lachnospiraceae; genus Marvinbryantia. Next base: position 2,891 of record JAZLLO010000056.1, on the reverse strand, counting down.
GTATGCAAACATCTACCGCTTACGCAATGGAGTAGAAACTGTTCCTTCAAACTTGAGAAAGAACTATCACCTGGAAAAGCTGCCACGAGGCAGAATCAGAGGTAAATTCTTTTTTGGCTCAAAAATCGCAGCACTTAATTTCAAAAAGCTCTTCAATTACAAGAAGGGTATGATTAAGTGTGCTCAAAATCCGATATTTGCTTAAAATACAGAAACAAATGTCGATAGATTCCCGGTAATTCTACGGAATTGCTTGAACAATACTACAAAATATGAAATTTTCAAGGTACTAAGGGTTTAAGGCTATCATAATATGATAGTTTCGACCCCAACATCATCATCATAATATAATTCAGGAGGTCAATGAACCAATGCCGATTAAAGTAAGTGGGGATCTGCCTGCAAAGGAGATCCTTGAAAGAGAGAATATATTTGTAATGGATGAGAAGCGAGCGCTTTCTCAGGAGATCAGACCGATTCAGATATTGATTCTGAATCTGATGCCATTAAAAGAGGATACAGAGCTTCAGCTGCTCAGATCCTTGTCTAATACACCGCTTCAGATTGATGTGACATTCCTTATGGTAAAAGGACATGAATCCAAGAATACAGCCAGCAGTCATATCAACAAGTTCTATGAACATTTTGAAGATATTCGTCATAAAAAGTATGATGGTATGATAATTACCGGTGCACCAGTGGAACAGATGCCATTCGAAGAAGTAGACTACTGGGAAGAACTGACACAGATCATGGAATGGACAAGGAAGCATGTAACGTCTACGATTCATCTTTGCTGGGGCGCTCAGGCTGGCCTTTATTATCATTATGGAATTCAGAAAAAAGGACTGGAAAAAAAGGTTTTCGGACTGTTCTGGCATAAGGTTATGAATCGAAAGACTCCACTGATCCGTGGATTTGATGATATGTTTCTGGCACCTCATTCCCGTCATACGGAATCGCCGGCTGATGAGATCCATGCATGCGAAGAACTGGTAGTTCTGGCAGAATCCGAAGAAGCAGGGGTATTCCTTGTGATGACAAAGGATGGAAGACAGATCTATGTAATGGGGCATCCGGAATATGACAGGGTTACACTTGACCAGGAATATAAAAGAGATCTTGGCAAGGGACTTCCGATCGAACTGCCTGTGAACTACTATCAGAATGATGATAGTGACATCAAACCGCTCCTGATGTGGAGATCCCATGCCAATAATCTCTATACAAACTGGCTTAATTACTATGTATATCAGGTGACTCCATACAGACTGGATGGAACTCCTGATTTTACGGAGGCTGATTTTACACGTTAGATGTCTTTCTTTTTGGCAAGAAAACGTATCTGATTACGAAGTAGCTGACTTCAACGATGCAGCAGGTGGTCCAGCCTACCGGATAGCCAAAGCCTACGACCACAGGTGTGTTTGTCACAAAGTGAGTCATCAGAAAAAGATATGTCTGTCTGATCGCTACAAAACAGAGCAGCATAACGAACATTGGTGCCTTTGAATCACCTCGTCCTCGAAGGCCTCCTGCAAGAACATGATTGACGCAGTTGGCGATCAGGAAGAAACAGTTGGCACGGATGAAGAGTTTGCTGAAGGTAATAACCTCGGGATCTGTTGTCATAAGACGGCTTGCAGGTACTGCAAAGATAAACATGAGGGTTGCAAGGGTCGTAGTGATAGCGATAGCAAGAGATATGGCAAAGAAGGTTCCTTTATTTGCCCTTTTTTCCTGGCCAGCTCCGATATTCTGGCTTACAAAAGTCGTGATGGCACCTGAGATACTGGACATTGGAAGAAAGATAAAGGCATCCAGTTTATTATAGCAGGCCCATCCTGCCATGCAGATAGAACCAAAAACATTTACATAAGACTGTACGAATACATTGGAGAATGCAGTAATGGTTGACTGGATCGCAGTTGGAAGACCGATTCCTACGATTCTTCGAAGCGTTTTGCCTTCAATTCGAAGGTCATGGTAAGTCATCTTATAGATATCATCCGTTCTTGAAAGGAGCAGCAGAACAAGGATGGCTGATACAAACTGGGAGAGGATAGTTGCATATCCTACACCGGCAATGCCTGCATGAAAAACAAGGACGAATACCAGATCCAGAATGATATTCAGGATACTGGTAAGGATCAGGAAATACAAAGGACGTTTGGAATCCCCGACAGCACGAAGGATACCACTACCCATGTTGTAGATCAGAAGACCTGATATACCGATAAAATAGATACGAAGATAGATCGTTGATTGTGGAATTACATCTTCCGGTGTAGCCATAAAGATAAGCATTGGGTGTACAAGAAAAACTCCGAGAACAGTAAAGATGATACTCAAAAGAAATGTCATGGTCATGGTTGTTTCGATAGAAACATGAAGCTGGTGATAATCCTTGGCACCAAAGTTCTGACTGATAACAACACCGGCGCCAATGGAAAGACCATTGAAGAAGAATACCATGATATTAACCATCTGTGTGGTAGAACCAACAGCGGCAAGGGCTTCTGTACCCACGTATCGACCTACGATAATTGTATCAACAGTGTTATAAAGAAGCTGAAAGACATTCCCGAACAGAAGCGGGAGGGAAAACAGAATAATGTGTGGTAAGATAGCACCTACGGTCATATCCATAGATGTCGTTTTTTTAGTAGTTGCATGTGCCATTTCGTGTACCTTCTTTCTTAATAATAATCTGGCAATCATAAAAAAGATTTTATCATGAGATATTCATTTTGGGTCAATCATTTTTTTCGTGGGATTGACAATCCACATAGCAGGTTAACCCAGCCGTTCTCGTGCTTGGATTAGGTTAATTGAGATTTAGTAATCCTGAATATTTGTAGTACTGAAAAACGCTTTTTATTCCACGGTCT
>JAZLLO010000055.1:0-73194 GCA_045598185.1 Marvinbryantia sp. | reverse complement strand
AACTACTGAAATTTTACTTCTTATACGTTCTTACTATCATGGTAGTAACGGTTAAACTTCTGGAATCTTGCTTTTTATACGTTCTTATTATCATGGTAGTAACGGTTAAACTTCTGAAACTTGCTTCTTATACGTCCTCCCTATCAGTACAGTAACGGTTAAAGCTCTGAAATCTTTTTTCACCTGTCTTTCTACATCTTACATAATATATATGTTCAAAAAAATGAATCTTCGACGTTGTCACACTTTTGCTTAATTTTTGTCACACTTTTAATTGAACAAACAAAAATGATATTCCATTGACTTTTTCAGAACAAGTAGTATACTATATCTATACGACAAACCATAGTTTTTCCAATAGATCTATATATATTTTATTGAATAAGGAGTTTTATGGAGAAAAAACAGCTTACTTACCATGAACAGGTTAAAATAGATAATACCTTACGTATGCGTGAATTATTAAAGACGATGCCTTCTTTTGCCCGTGATTATTTTCGTGCAATTGAACCGAATACTTCCACACGTACACGTATTTCTTACGCTTATGATATCCGTGTGTTCTTTCAGTTTTTAAAAGAATCCAATCCGCTGTTTAAAGACAAAGAAATCACAGATATTCCGGTTACTGTATTAGATCAGATTAAAGCAGTCGATCTTGAAGAATATATGGAATATCTGAAGGTTTACGGCCACGATGAGGAAAATATCCATACCAATGGTGAACGTGGCTTAAAACGCAAAATAGTCGCTCTCAGAGGGTTCTACGCGTATTACTATAAGCGTGAAATGATTCAGACCAATCCAACTGTTCTTATTGATGTTCCGAAAATCCACGAAAAAGCCATTGTTCGGCTGGATGCTGATGAAACAGCTGCTTTACTGGATTATATCGAACATTGTGGAGATTCTCTTACCGGTCAGAAAAAGAAATACTGGGAAAAGACAAAAACCCGTGATCTCGCTCTCATTACTCTCCTGCTCGGAACAGGTGTTCGAGTATCTGAATGTGTTGGACTGGATATCAACGACGTTGATTTTAAGAATAATGGCATCAAGGTTGTACGAAAAGGCGGTAATGAGATGATTGTCTACTTCGGTGATGAGGTTCAGGAAGCTCTCTATGACTACCTATGTGAACGAAAAGGAATCACACCGGTAGCCGAACATGAGAATGCACTCTTCCTTTCAACACAAAGAAAACGAATCGGTGTTCAGGCCGTTGAGAATCTTGTGAAGAAATATGCGTCTGAGATTACTACCTCAAAAAAGATAACTCCACACAAATTGCGAAGTACTTACGGTACAGCCCTTTATCAGGAAACCAATGATATCTATCTGGTTGCTGATGTCCTCGGACATAAAGATGTGAATACAACAAAGAAACATTACGCTGCAATGGATGATCAGCGAAGAAGAAGCGCCGCTACTGCTGTTCGTCTTCGTGATGAATAGGCAAAAAGTTGACATAATTATTTTATGTCAACTTTTGTTTCTTTCTTCATTTAAAATTATTGTTTCCGTCCTCATATTATATCCTCAGTCAATATAATTATATTTTGTTAACATAACTATATTATGTCAATCGTTATTCGTTCATTTTTGCTTTTCTTCTTGTATCCTTCATAAAGAGGAATAATGATCCTAAAGCAATGAAAAAAAGAACTAATACGACAACCATGTATGCCACCCCGATTCCGAGTGTATCCGGACCAAGAAGGCTCAGATCAAATCCAAACCATCCTGTTGGCGCCCCGAAATTCAGGAAGTTATACGGAGCAGACATATTATTGCCCCATCGCATACCGCTATATCCTGCAATTGCAACGAATACGACATAAAGAAGCGGCGGAATTGTCGCATACAGAGCATGTTTGAAATCTGAGACATATCCATAATCATACAAAATGAAATCAATGATAGCCAGAAGCGGTGTAAGAAAATGCAGACAAAAGCTATAACCATAATAGTCAAAGTAAGCAATCCAGATGCCACCTGGCATCGTAGGTGCAAGGATAAACATAAATACCAGAAAAGTAATGGTAATAGAAAGTGTCATCAAAAACTTAATGATGTATAACAGATTTGATTTCCTGTTAACCTTTCCATCACTTACCAGCAACTGAATATCCAGAATCAGAAATACACACAGGATCAGGTCAATCGCAATATTAGATAATGTTGTAAAATATGTAATGATCTTCCAGGAATTCAATGTCAGAAACAGACCATATACTGATGAAAGAATTGCGATGACTTTTAAAATAATACTGATAATAACGTCACGTCGTTGATATTTAACCATACAAAAACTCCTTTGCTGTAAATTTATATTGTCATTTCGGTCAATACCTGAACGATAATAATTATATACTATTTTTAAGATAATATCACTCTTTTTCTTTACCTTGAAATCTTCCAGAAAAGTGGTATAACAAGTAATGAAATAACGATGTAAGGAAGTATTGTAGAAATGTTTACCGTAAATGAAAAGTCAGAAAATCTGTTTAGCAATCGTCAGTTATTTTATCTATTGTGGCCGCTTTTGACCGAACAACTTCTGAATGTACTGGTTGGTATGATCGATGTGGTTATGGTTGCTTCTCTTGGAGAAGCTGCTGTCTCCGGTGTCTCTCTTATTGATGCATTAAACCAGCTCCTGATCCAGTTTCTTGCTGCACTGACTGCGGGCGGAACCGTTGTATGTTCTCAATGTATTGGTAAGAAAGATATGAAGCAGGCCAGTCATGCTGCAGCACAGCTCATTGTTATTACGATCAGTGGTGCCGTCCTTTTAAGTACAGCCGGGATGTGTGCCGGAAGGCCTTTTCTTAAGTTGATATTCGGGCTGATAGAGCCGTCTGTCATGAATAAAGCGTATATCTATTTTATGATTACTGCGCTTTCATTTCCTTTTCTTGCGCTTTATAATTCCAGTGCAGCACTTTTTCGTGCGACCGGTAATTCATCCATTTCGATGAAGGTTTCCCTTTTGATGAATGGTATGAATGTCATTGGAAATGCATTTTGTATCTTTATCCTGCACATGGGAGTTGCCGGTGTAGCGGTTCCTACCCTGATCTCCCGTATGACTGCAGCATTTATCTTATTCGCGCTACTTCAAAAGCCGGAGAATCCGGTACGAGTTCAGCGTACATCTGATTTAAAGCCACAGCGCTACCTGATCTTTCGTATCCTTTCTATCGGTATTCCGGGAGGAATTGAAAGCAGTGTGTTCCAGCTTGGAAAGGTTATGCTGCAAAGTCTTGTAGCCACTCTCGGAACAGCTGCTATCGCAAGCTACGCAGTAGCAGGAAATCTTGTAACCTTTTTATATCTTCCTGGTAATTCACTGGGACTTGGACTTACAACCGTTGTAGGGCGATGCGTCGGTGCAAAAGAAGCAAAACAGGCAAAATATTATACAAAACTGTTTATTCTTCTGGATTACATCTTCCTTGCTTTTATTGCCACTACTCTTCTGCTTGGCAGATATACCTGGATTGGCTTCTATAACCTATCACCGGAAGCGATGAAAATGGCTGCAGGACTTGTATTTTCACACAGCGTTGCCATGATCATCTGGCCGCTGGCCTTTGTGACTCCATATGCTCTCCGTGCTGCCAATGATGCAAAGTTTACCATGGTAGTATCCATCTCCTGCATCTGGCTCTTCCGTGTGGCACTTGCATATTTCTTTGTAAAAGTCATGCATAAGGATATTCAGTATGTCTGGTATGCCATGTATGTTGACTGGGTATTCCGCCTTTTCATCTGGTTATGGAGATTTAAAGGATACGAAAAACGAATTGAACAGTTACGATAAAGCATAAAAGATCCGTCTTATCACACCATGATAAGACGGATCTTTTTTCATTATTCTTTTGGCATATGTTTTTTCAGTACTCGTTCCATGAATTCGGAGATCAGAAAAGCGATCGGCCCTGGTGCGAAAAGACTTAGTACCGGAAGTTTTATGATCAATCCTGCAAAACAAACGAATACAAGGATAATTGCAAGGGATGTCAGGAAATATCGGATACCCATATAGATTCCAATCTTCAGGAACCACCCGGTAGGCATATCAAACCTTGACAGACACGGGAATACATAACATGCTACTATAATGACATAAACACAGACAGCTGTATAAAAACCAATCATTACCAGTCCTGCCAGACCTTCTGTCTTAGCCATAAGTATACCGGTATTCAGTCTCATCAGCAGATAAACTGCCACAAGAATCACCCACAGGATCGTTGCCTGTAAAAAATTCTTCTTAAAACACTTGAAAAATTGCTGCGATGCATATCCATCATCATTCTTCACACACTTCACAATAGCATAATATAATGCCGTGGAAGATGCTCCAATCGTAATCAGAGGGATACTGCAGACAATCCACATAAATCCCAGCATCAATGTGTCAAAGAGTTTACTGCAAAATGCAGTAAAAGAACCGTGGAACCCGAATATTCCATCACCCATAATTTATCCTCACTTTATCAGCATATTTTCAACCTTTGCCCCTGCCTTAACGAATACCGGAATAGATTCATAAGGAGCTGCAGCTACGATTGTCTGGCCTCCTTCATATGTAGTGCCATCATTGATGTTTTTCCACTGACCTGCTGGCAGATATACTTCTCTTTCTCTGATATTCTCATACAGAATCGGTGCAACCAGTACGTCTGGTCCGAACATATACTCATCACCGATATCCCATACCTTCTTATCCTCTGGGAAGTCGTAGAACAGAGGACGCATAACTGGTGTTCCCTTTTCATGAGCTGCAGTCATAAGTTCTCTTACATATGGACGCATACTTTCACGAAGTTCGATATACTTCTTACAGATTTCATATACTTCTTCACCATAGCTCCAGATTTCATTCTCCGCACCACTGATCTGCTTTCCGCCACCTGTTGTACTAAGTGCCGGTTTGAACGGCTCACGGAATCCATGAAGTCTCATAACAGGACAGAATGCGCCAAATGCGAACCAACGAACAAGACATTCCTTGAAGTTTTCATCGTAGATATTACCACCGTGGAATCCACCAATGTCTGTTGTCCACCATGGAATACCTGCAATACCCATATTTAAACCTGCCGCAAGCTGGTTTCTCAGAGAACGGAAGGAAGAATCAATATCACCAGACCATACAAGTGTACCATATTTCTGGCTTCCTGCCCATGCGCAGCGAAGAAGATTCAGGATATTCTTCTGACCTTCTGCTTCCATTCCTTCGTATGCCATACGTGCATAATACTTCGGATAGATATTACCAACTTCCATATCTGCACCTGCGAAATAACGGTAATGCTCATATTCATAGCCGGTATATTCCGGTTCTGCTTCATCCAGCCAGAAAATCTTAATACCATCTTTATAATAATTCTCTTTCATCTTGCCCCATACGTACTTTCTTCCGTCCGGATTCGTTACGTCAATAAAGCAAGCCTGACCGAGCTGTCCAAGACGTTTTCCATACTCAGAACGAGCCAGGTATCCCATCTCTTCCATCTCGAGATAGTTTTCACTTTCACCATCAACGGTTGGCCAGATGGAAACCATAAGTTCCATTCCCATCTCTTTCAGTTCCTTCACCATTGCAGCCGGATCTGGCCAGTAATCTTTATCAAACTTCCAGTCACCTTCGTGTGGCCAATGGAAAAAGTCTGCTACGATAACGTCAACAGGAATATTACGCTCCTTGTATCCTCTTGCAACTTCCAGAAGTTCTTCCTGTGTCTGATAACGAAGTTTACACTGCCAGAAGCCCATACCATACTCTGGCATCATTGGAACCTTACCGGAAACATCTGCATATGCTTCTTCAATTTCAGCCGGTGTGTCACCTGCTGTGATCCAGTAATCCATCTGTTTGGTAGATTCTGCTACCCATTCTGTCACGTTCTTACCAAAGGTAACATGACCGATCGCAGGATTATTCCAGAGCATACCATAACCAACATCAGAAAGCATGAATGGAACACTTGCCTGAGAGTTTCTCTGTGCAAGTTCAATGACACAGCCTTTCACATCAAGATATGGTTGCTGATACTGACCCATTCCGAAGATCTTTTCATCTGCATTCGGCTCAAAACGAACAGTAAGCTTATAGCTATCTGCACCAGATCTTGGCTGGAAGGTACGTGGAATAATCTCAAGTGCACTTGCGAACCTTCCTGATCCTTCATACATATCTCTGGTACGTTCATATTCTTCCAGGAGAAGTTTGCCATCCTGGTTAAAGAACTGAAGTGTGCCCTTCATAACCTTACAAGTAATCTTTCCATTTGTGATGGTTGCACAATCTCCATCTATCGTAATCTGAGCATCTTTCTTAGCTTCTGCAAGAAGAACACTGTGTTCATCTGATAAAAACTCATGTCTCTGTGTTGCTCTGACACGCAGTCCATTCGGTCCCCAGGCTTCAATCAAAAGTAATTCCTTGTCCTGACGACGATATAATTTATGATCTTTTTCGAATAACATATCTGCTCCTTATACTTCAAGTCTGAATTCGTCTTTTGTAAATACCGGCAACTTATCAAGTGGAGTTTCCACTACGATCGTCTGTCCGCCTTCGAATGTTTCACCAGTCCAGATATTGGTCCATGTTGCTCCTGCAGGAAGATATACTTCTTTTGTCTTCTGCCCACGTTCCATAACAGGTGCTACCAGAACGCTTGGACCATACATATATTCACTTTCATTATCCCAGCATACTGCATCTTCCGGGAAGTCATAGAACAGTGGACGCATTACAGGAGATCCCTTTTCATGTGCAGCTTCCATCAGGCTGCGGGTGTACTCACGCATGTTCTCACGGATCTTGATATACTCCTTACAGATTTCGTATACTTCATCGCCGTAGCTCCAGATCTCATTGGATGCACCGGATACACATTCTGCGCCGCCTGTTGTACCATACTGCGGCTGATAAGGCATACGATACCCATGAAGACGCATTACAGGACAAAATGCTCCATATTCAAACCAACGCGCGAATACTTCATGGAACTCCTTATCATAGATATTAGCGCCAAAGAAACCGCCGATATCTGTTGTCCACCATGGAATACCTGCGATACCCATATTAAGACCTGCAGCAAACTGATTCTGGAGACTTTCGAATGTAGAATGGATATCACCGGACCATACAAGTGCACCATACTTCTGGCTACCTGCCCAGGCACAACGAAGAAGGTTTACGATATTCTCCTGTCCTTCCGCTCTCATGCCATCGAAGAAGTTCTTTGCATACATAACAGGGTAAACATTACCAATCTGAATGTTTGGACCAAGATGATAACGATAGTTCTCAAAATCATAAACACTGTATTCTGGCTCTGCTTCATCCAGCCAGAAGATCTTTACACCTTTATCATAATAATTCTTCTTGATCTTGCCCCATACATATGCTCCTGCTTCCGGATTAGTTGCATCGTAATGAATGGTATTGCCCATATAGTTGTGGTTGATACGAATACCCTTTTCTACGCGTGTAAGATAACCTTTTGACTTCATCTCAACAAAGTTCTCACTCTTATAATCAACCATAGGCCATACAGAAACCATAAGTTCAATACCCATTTCCTTCAGCTCTGCTATCATTGCATCCGGATCTGGCCAGTAGGTTTCATCAAATCTCCAGTCACCCTGTTTTGGCCAGTGGAAGAAGTCAACAACGATAACGTCAATTGGAATCTGTCTTCTCTTATATTCACGTGCAACTTCAAGAAGTTCTTCCTGTGTCTGGTAACGAAGCTTACACTGCCAGAAACCAAGACCGTATTCCGGCATCATTGGTACCTTACCGGTAGCTTCTGCATATGCTTCTTCGATCTCTGCAGGTGTATCACCGGCTGTGATCCAGTAATCCAGCTTCTTGGTAGACATAGCAAGCCATGTCGTAATATTCTTATTAAAGCTTACACGTCCAATCGATGGATTGTTCCATAACATACCATAGCCAAGAGAAGAAAGTAAAAATGGAACACTTGCCTGTGAGTTTCTGTGAGCAAGTTCCAGTTCTGCACCCTTGATATTCAGGAACTTCTGCTGGTACTGACCCATACCATATAATTTTTCATCCGGATTGGATTCAAAACGCATGGTCAACTGATAATCACCACCGATCAATGGCTTAAATTCACGACCTTCTACTTCCAGAGAACTCGTTGTCTTTGCAAACATATCTTCACGATTTCTTACATATTCTTCGAGAAGAAGTTCTCCCTTCTGATTATAGAAAAACAGTTTACCAATATTGTTGATCACTGCTTTAATCTTTCCGTTTGTAATCTCCGCACGATCTGTACAAATTACAACCTGTGTTTCTGTCTTCTTTGGATTTCCTTCCAGTGCCCAAAGTTCCTGTGGCATCTCAGCCATTTTGGAAGCACGTACACGTAAACTATTCTCTCCCCAAGGTTCAACGATCAGACGCTCAGCATCATAACGATAACAAAGAGCTCCATCTTTTTCCTCGAAGTATCCAAGGAGAAAATTGCTGTCTTCGCGATAGTCACCGCCAACCTGTCCTTCAATTTTTGTAAAATCCGGCATCAGACTTACCTCCTGATAAAAAATATTTATATAAACGCCAGAGCTACGTCATTAACCGAGTGCTCTGGCATTCTGTTTTGGATATTCAATTATTCTTTTACAGCACCTGCTGTAAGACCACCAACGATATACTTCTGAAGGAATACAAACAGAAGAATAACCGGCAGTACAAGGATAGAACCATATGCCATGATACAGTTCCACTGTGTTCCATACTTATTCTGGAACTTGTAGATGTTCGCTGTCAATGGTCTCATATCCGGTTTAACGTTAAATGTCATAGAGTAAGCAAGATCATTCCATCCATTTAAGAAGGAAATAACAACTACTGTGATAACACCAGTCTTAATAGCCGGAAGCATAATACGGAAGAATGCCTGGAATACATTACATCCATCAATTCTTGCCGCATCATCCAGAGATGTCGGAACACCTTTAAAATACGGTCTAAGAGTAACTACAATAAACGGAACCGAACCGGATGCGATTGCAAGTGCAGGTCCAAGGTATGTTCCAAGAAGATGCAGCTTGTTGAAGATCAGGTACATTGGAGTAAGCATCAAAGATGCAGGAAGCATCTGTGTTACCAGGAAGGATAACATAAAGCCTCTTCCACCAGGTACCTTGTAACGTCCCATACCGTAAGCTGCAGGAACACCAAATACCATAGAGATTGTCATCGAGCACAATGCGATCATGGTACTGTTTCTTAAGGATACAAGGAAATCCTTATCCTGAAGATTGGTTACCCATGGCTTGATCGTAAAGGTATGTGGATAATAAGTAACGATCTTACCAAATGATTCAGCATCTGACTTCAAAGACATTGCAAGAAGCCAGTAAATCGGGAATAAGAACACAATTGCAATAAGAATCGAGATAATGCAAAGTGTGATATTCTTTCTTTTTTCTCTGGAGGTCTGAAATTTCATACTAATCATCCTCCTTTGCAATCATTCTAAGATAGAACAGCCCGACAACAAACAGACAGATAAACAGGATAATCGCTGCTGCTGCGCCTTTTGAGAACTCGTACTGTGTAAAGGATAACGTGTACGAATATGTTCCAAGTACATCAGTTGCATTTAATGGACCACCACTTGTCATAACGAACTGGAGGTCGAATGCCTTGAATGTATAAATGAAACCAAGCATCAGAACAGATGCAATCGCTGGTTTCATCAGTGGAAGTGTGATGTGAAGGAACTTCTGTAATGGATTCGCACCATCTACCTCAGCACTTTCATATACATCCTGTGAAATCCCAGTAAGACCGGAAGTCAGAAGAAGCATATTAAATGGGATACCTACCCAACAGTTCACAGCAATAACAGCTGCCATAGCTGACTTACCACTTAAAAGCCATCCCATAGGCTCTGAGATTAAATGCAGCTTCATAAAAAGATCATTGATAACACCACTGGATGCATCAAACATATTCTTACCAAGTAAAGCTGTTACTGACATTGGCATCATATAGCCAACAAGGATCAGACCACGAATCGGACCTGCAAGTGTGAACTTCTTTGAGAAGAATAACGCAAACATAAAACCAATGGTAAACTGGAATACCAGACAACCGATGGTAAACACCAGAGTGTTTTTAAAGATCAGCTGGAACTGTGGACTAGTCAGTAATTCCTGAAAATTCTGAAAACCAACAAATACAGCTGCGCCGGACTTGAAGGTCTTAACATTCAGGTTTTTAAACGCGAGGATCACATTGTAAACCAACGGATAACCCAACACGATTAAGATATAAAGAAATCCTGGAAGGATAAAGATATAACCTTCCCTTCTTTTCTTTGAAGCCATCGATGTTTTCATGATTTTCAACTCCTAATTGTTTTTCATTTCCATATCAGGATATAGAATGGGCTGTTGCCGTAAATGCAACAGCCCTGTTTTTCATTATCTTATTAAGCTAATTAGCTGACAGATATCTTATTCTGCAGTTGGAAGTGGTGTTTCTGCTACGATTGGATCGATAACAGCTGCTGCATCTGCAGTTGCTGTTGCAGGATCTTTTTCACCAAGAAGAACTGCCTGCTCTGCTGTGTAGATAGCTTCTGAAATTGTAGGCCATTCTGGATGTGGTCCTCTAGGTACTGCAAAGTTCATAGAGTCGTTGAATACTTTATATCTAGCATCTTCTACCCAGAAGTCTTTCAGTTCTACAGCATCTCCACGAACTGGGAGTTTGCCAGCAATTTCACACCAGTCAGCGTTGTTCTGTGCTTCCTGCATAAACTCAAGGAAAGCAACACATGCATCAACATTATCTGCGCCTGCACATACACCAAAGTTTTCACCACCGATAACAGTTGCCTGAGCTCCGTTAGGACTGATTGGCATTGGAACATATTCATATTCCCATGTTACAACATCTTTCAGATCCTTATCTAAGCTCTGTGCAATCTGCCATGTACCAGATTCAAACATACAAGCTTTTCCTGCTGCCCAAGCGTTAAGACCATCGCCCTGACCCCAGTTAACAGCTTCTTTACTCATCCAGCCATTTTCAATCAGAGTACCAAGTGTAGCAAATGCTGCTGTACTTTCATCACTGCTGATATCACCAACATTTCCGCCTGCACTGTACAGCCAAGGAATGAACTGGAATGTACCTTCTTCGTTACCGATTGCTGACATAGCAAAACCGTAAACGCCATTATCAGGATCTGTTGTAGCTTCAGCTGCTGCCATAAACTCTTCGAGTGTTTCAGGAGCTTTGTCAATACCAGCTGCTTTTAACATATCCATGTTGCAAAGGATTGCGAGACAGTTAGAGTTGTTTGGAAGACCATAAAGGTTACCATCAGAATCCATACAGCTGCTCAGAGGACCTGGATAGAAGTTGTCGAGTTCGCCCCATGCATTCAGCTGTTCTGTAATATCTTCGAATACGCCCATAGAAATGTAAGAAGCCATATCTGGAGAGTCTACCATACCGATATCTGGAAGTTCGCCGGAAACTGCACCGATGATGTACTGCTTCATAAGTTCTTCACGAGAGATGAATGTAGGAACGATATAAATATCGCTCTGCATTGCATTATACTCTTTGATCATCTTGTTAAGAGCATCTGCTTCACCTTCAAAATAATGCCACAGTTCAACTTCTGTACCACCATTTGGCTCACCAAAGTCTTCTGATGCCATAGCAGGTACCATTGCACAAAGAGCACCAGCTAAGGATAAAGAGAGTAACATAGCTAATCTTTTCTTCATATTATTTTTCTCCTTTATTTATTAGAATTGCAGGATCGTTCGGCAATTCTTATATTTATGATTAGATAATACACCATTTATTGTATAATTTCAACTATAAATTCGCCTTTTATTTAATATTTGTTGTGATATTTTATATTTTTCTAAAGAAAATACGGCAAAAAAATAAGAGACCCTATACAAACTGGTCTCTTATCTGAAATCTTCTTAATTCTCAAGTAATATGGTAAATGGTCCGTCATTCAGAAGTGCAACCTTCATATCCGCACCAAAAATACCTTTTTCAACTACCGGAATACTCTTCTTACACTCTGCAATAACATACTCATAAAGTTCCTCTGCCTTCTGTGGATCTCCGGCATCAGTAAAGCTCGGGCGATATCCCTTCTTGCAGTTGGCATATAACGTAAACTGTGAAATCATCAGAAGCGATCCGTCTACATCCTTAAGCGACAGATTCGTCTTCCCATTCTCATCCTCGAAGATACGAAGCCCTACCAGTTTCTTTACAAGATAGTCTGCATTCTCCCTGGTATCATTCTGTCCGACACCTACCAGAACAAGAAATCCTTTCCCAATCTCTCCTACTACTTTTCCATCTACCGTTACCGATGCTGAGGTAACTCTCTGAATTACAAACTTCATGTAATAATCTCCCGATTAACCGTTATCTTTTTTTAATACAAAATCACGGATAATATCAACCGTGCCTTCTACACCAAGCATTGCTGTGTTGATACAAAGATCATAACTTGAAATGTCTCCCCACTTCTTACTTGTGTAATAATTATAATAGCTTGCTCTCTGCTTATCTGTCTTGACGATCATATCCTTTGCTTTTGCATCTGTCAGCTGATACTTCTGCGCAATACGTCGAACCTTCGAATCCATATCTGCATAAAGAAATACAGATACCTTATTCTCATACTCGTCAAGCGCATAGTCAGCACAGCGCCCAACCATAACACATGGACCTTCATTGGCAATCTCCTTTATCGCATTAAACTGCGCCAGGAATATCTTATGATTGATCGGCATATTCGTGTACGAGCTTGTAGAAGAAAATCCCATAGAATAGGTATCCATAACAAGCGAGTACAAAAAGCTGTTCGTAGGCTTTTCATCATGATTCTCAAAAAGCTCCTGACAGATTCCACTGTTCTTTGCCGCGCGGTCAAGCAGTTCATTATCGTAGAAACGAATGCCAAATGATTCTGCAAGCTTTAATCCTATCTCGCGACCTCCACTACCGAACTGTCTTCCTATAGTAATGATAGACTTACATTCCATACAATTCACCCTCCCATTCGTTTTATAGTGATATTATATAATACTTTCGAGAAAATGTATAGTTTTTTGTAAGTATTACACAGTAAAAACAGTATTCTTCAAAGAATCATTTTCGTTTATTTTCTTAGCATATCCTTTTCCAGCAGATCCTGAAAATATGCCGGCAGAGGTGCTACGCATTCAATATACTCTCCGGTTCCCGGATGGATAAAGCCAAGGGTCTGTGCATGTAGGGTCTGTCCCTGAAGCTTTGGAAATGGACACTTTGCAGGTCCATAGATATCATCTCCAAGAATCGGATGATGAAGGCTTGCCATATGAACGCGGATCTGGTGTGTTCTTCCTGTCTCCAGCTGACATTCAATATATGTATAATTGCCAAACCGTTCCAGAACGGTATAATGCGTAACAGCACGTCTACCGTTCTTCTGTACAATAGCCATCTTTTTACGGTCTTGAGGATGTCTCCCAAGCGATGCATCCACTGTTCCGTTATCATCTTTTATATTGCCGTGAACAATGGCACGGTACTTTCTTGTAATGGAATGTTCCTTTAACTGAGCCGCGATATGATTATGTGTAAAATCATTCTTACATACTACAAGAGATCCTGTCGTATTCTGATCAATTCTATGAACGATTCCAGGTCTTTGTACACCGTTGATTCCGGAAAGCTGATCCTTACAGTGAAACATAAGTGCATTCACAAGTGTTCCCGTATAATGTCCGGCAGCAGGATGTACTACCATTCCTTTAGGTTTATTCACTACGATAAGATCCTTATCTTCATACAGAATATCAAGCGGAATATCTTCCGGCAGGATATCCGGCACTTGTTGTTCCGGTATCACAACACGTATCTCTTCATCCCCTGAGACCTTATAATTCGCCTTTACAGACTTTCCTTCCACATAGACACATTCTTCCTTAATCAGCTTTTGAAGATAAGATCTGGAGTATTCTGAGAAGTTCTCAGACAAAAACTTATCAATTCTTGTTCCTTTTGCTTCCGGATAGACGGTCACCCATTTTTCATCCATGCCGCAATCTCCTTTCTGTAAATCAGAATAAGTAATACAAGTGAGATCGTTACATAACAATCTGCAACATTAAAAACAGGGAAATCAATGATAGAAAAGTATATAAAATCAATAACATACCCCAGATGAATACGATCGATCAGATTCCCTACTGCACCGGAAGAAAGAATCACAAGTAATACTTCTGCCGGGCGATATCTCTTTTCATCCGGCAGCCGAAAGTACAGATACAGGATCATACCAAGGAGAATAACAGATACAACAATCAGTAATATCCGCATACCGGAAAACATCCCCCAGGCAGACCCCATATTCTCTAAATAGACAAACTCACATACACCCGGAACAATAGAAAAAGGTGGCTGCGATTTCAATCTCATCACAGCCACATATTTTGTCCATTGATCCAGAAATATAAAAACAGAAAGAATTATCAGGAGAATGCTTCCTCTTCTTTTCAAAGTCTTCATATTATACCCTTCTATCTCAATTAATCAATTTCACGTTTATCAGCATCAATAAAGTCGATTGCCTCCAGAATCTCCTCATCTGTAACAGTACGATCAACGAACGCCTTTCCTATCTTCTTTAATAAGACGAATTTCACCTTACCTGCATCCATCTTCTTATCTGACTTTGTGATCTTAAGAATCTCATCACGATCAATAGAATCGGTAGAGAACATCAGGTTAAATCCGATATTCATATCTCGCATCTCAAAAAATTCTTCCGTAGAGATATATCCTCTCTTGTATGAGATATAAGCAGCAGCAACACTTCCAAGGGCAACACACTGTCCATGTAAGAGCTCCGGTGACTTTACTTTTTCAATCGCATGCCCGATCGTATGTCCAAAATTAAGCAGTGCTCTGTCTCCCTTTTCTGTTGGGTCTTTCTCAACAACCGCTTTTTTGATCTTGCAGCTTTCCAGAACCATCTCACGAAGAACCGGAAGTTCCTTTTCCTGAATCTCAAACATATGCTCGATCAGCCATTCATAATATGATGCATTCTTGATAAGTCCATGCTTCAGGATCTCTCCCATACCACAGGCAAACAGATCGTCATTCAATGACAATAAGGTCGAAAGATTCATATATACAAGGGATGGCTGATGAAATGCTCCAACCATATTCTTATAACTATCGAAGTCGACACCTGTCTTTCCACCAATACTGCTGTCCACCTGAGATAACAATGTAGTTGGAACCTGTACAAAATCAATTCCTCTCAGATATGTTGCAGATGTATAGCCGGTAAGGTCACCCACAACCCCTCCGCCAAGAGCAATGCAAAGATCTCTTCTTTCAAAATGACTGAGAATCAGATATTCATAGAGCTTTTTTACAGTATCGAGATTCTTATTCGCTTCTCCGGCAGGAAAAGTAAAATGGAAGACACCCGCGCTCTTACCATTAAGACTATCCTCTACCTGTTTACCATATAACTCATATACGGTTTCATCTGATACGATACAAACCTTTCTCTGAGAAATGGAACATACTTCCTCCAGAACAACCGGCAGCATATCGAAGCTTTCTTCAAAATAGATTGGATATCCGGTTCCTCTTCCCGTTTTTACAAATAAAGAGTCTTCAAATTTCTTTTCCTCTGACATATAATCTCCCTTCATAAGAAAGAGCATCACGTAGAATCGTATCCACTGACGCTCTGTATATTCATAACAATCACTGTTATGAGAAATATTCTTATTCCCGAAATACAGGAATCTTAATAATTAAAATTCATAGATGGAATATCAAAAGCACCATTCAGAAGATCTGTGATGTCACCTGATATATCAACATTCTGTGGAGTAATAATAAAGATCGTATTATTCACTCTCTGCAGACCGCCATTAAGTGCATAAATAGAACCAGAAGTAAAATCAACGATACGCTGAGCCAGATCAATATCAAGTCCTTCCAGATTCAGCACTACCGTACAATTCGAAATCAAAGTCTCTGTAATCTCTCTCGCATCTTCCATGCTCTTTGGCTTTACCACGCAAAGAGACATATCATTGTTATCATTCTTTCTGGATCTCATCGGAGCAATCTTGCTGCTTCCACTTGTATAAGAATTCTTTGGCTGAGAAGAAATCATTGGCTTTGCAGGCTTTACACCTGCTGTCTTAACATTCTTAGAGTCCTTTAAAGTCTTGCGGATTACTGGTTCGTCATCATATTCTCTGTCAAAATCATCAAAATCTTCGAAATCATCTTCTGACTTTGCACTCTTCTTAAAGAAACTCTTCTTTGGCTTTGGTTCTTCGTCAAAGTCTTCATCATCCAGAAAATCTTCGTCTTCATAATCATCATTCAGTTTCAAAGCACTTAAAAACTTGTCCAACAGACCCATAATCTTGCTCCTATTCTTTATCTAATTCTATATAGAATAATCTCTTTCTCCGAAAATACCTGTTCCAACACGAACAAGTGTCGCACCTTCCTCAACAGCAATCTCATAATCGTTCGTCATACCCATACTAAGGTGCATCATACATACATTATCAAGGTTTTGCTCTTTAATGTCAATAAATAAATTATATAAATTTCGGAAATGGATTCTGTTTTCTTCCGGATCATCAACAAATGGAGCTATAGTCATAAGTCCCAAAACCTGTATATTATTCATCTTCGCGATCTCAGTGATCAGCGGAAGCGTCTCCTTAGCTGTAACACCAAATTTTGTGTCTTCTTCAGCAATATTTACCTCGATCAGTACAGGCATCACTACATTCTTCTTCTCTGCTTCTGCCTGAATCTGCTCTGCGAGACGTAATGAATCAACAGAATGAATCATACAGGCCTTATCAATGATATATTTTACTTTATTCCTCTGTAAATGCCCGATCATATGCCACTTCAGATTCTTAGGAAGGACTTCATACTTTTCCTTTAACTCCTGTGGCTTATTCTCACCAAAATCTACTACCGGAACATCAAGCAGTTCCTGGATCATAGATACTGGTTTTGTCTTGCTTACTGCGATCAGTGTAACCTCCTGGGGATCTCTCCCTGCACGAATACAGGCATCTGTCACTTTCTTAAGCACGCTTGCATAATTCTCTTTTATCATTGATTTGCTCCTTTCACAACGATGGCATCTTCTTTTACAACAGATGCATCCAGTGCAATGTGGTCATATTGCTTCAGACCATATTCTGTATCAGATTTTACAATACAGTACTCTTCATTCTGATCCAGAATCTCAATCTCTTTAAATTCTGTATATCCTTTATTGATATTGTAACAACCGGTTACTTTCTTTGTCTCCGATATCTGATAACGTTTCTGTGAATCCTTCATAAGGACATAATCGCCCTCCCGGAACAGATTCACATCTACATAATAATCTCCGTCATCATTCTTTTCATAGATTGGTGCATGGATCAGTTTCGTGATAGCAGATCCATCCGTATCATAGGTCTCTCTCATCAATCCAATACTGCCTTCATTCGGAAGTTCAAATACCACGTAATCCTTCGGAATCTTATAAACAGTTCTTTCGACAATTGCAGAAATCGGAATCTTCAGACCACTGTCACGATTGATCAGAAGCTCAATTTCCAGATATCTGTCAGCTGCAAAACGGGCAACAGAGTTACTGATACTTAGCTTACCAAAATATTCATCATTCTGCTCAATGATCTCAAAGTCAGCATTAAAGGTCGAATTATCCTCCAGGAAAGTAAAACGTACCGTCTTCATCTCCGAGAAAGCATTCGCTGTTCTGCGGTCAAGTAAGATCATCATACACCAGTTTTCTCCTGTGATCAGCTTATATACAGGATCCTTTGCCTTAATGGATTCTTTCATACGAAGACTTTCACGTTTATAATTCGCATGAATAAAATCTGCGCTTGTGACCTTCTCAGGAGTCAGGCTCTCCATACCATCGATCGAATATAAGATATAGCCTTCCTTTTCTGCCTTTACAAGGTTCAGACCACTTGTGCTTCCTTCTTCAGCATCTCCCATCGCCTCCTTTGAGACAAGCTCCAGCATGGCTGTCTGAGATTCTGCCTTAAAATTATACACTTCCTGATAGGAATCTGGCGAAAAATTATTGGAAAAATTCGATGCCAGAGACCTCAGATAGGAATAATCCTCCTCATCCAGGACCGACTCTGCATTCCTGCTCTCATCCCCATTTAAGCGCAGCTTTCCAATGGAATAGATTCCGGTTCCTACGCCAACTTTACTTTTTTCCCTGACATAATAATTAATCTTACCGGATTCATTACTGGTTACGATCTGTTCCTCCTTAAGTGCCAGTGCAGTATATCGGTAGTTACCGGACAATGGACCTTCTGTTACAACATATGCCGTAACACGAGGCGACATCATGTACATGATTCCATAAATAAGCATATAGATAAACAGAATACCGAACATAACAGTTCCGATATTCCAGAAAGATTTTTTCTTCTTGATCTTCACAACTTTACGTCGTCGTGTTCTCCTCAAGTTACCTGTACTCATCTGTCTCTCACTTTTCAACAATTACTTTTATAAACTATCGTGATTATCTATTATAATACAGTTCTTATCATTTTTTCAAGCTTTGTTAAATAAAGAATGCCGGATAATCATATCCGGCATTGCTCTATTCTTAATTCAATTATCTGTAATCTAGTTCAGTTAATTCCTGTACGCTGTACTAGTTGATTACTTTATCACGCATATTCTCTGGCAAGTTTGCAGCATCAACAGAAATACTAAGTACGAATGTTACGGAATATTTAGCACCAATAGCTTCAAGACGATCTAATGTTGCTGAAAGGTCAGCGCCTTCAAGCTTAGCTACATTTAAGAAGCTGTCAAGATACATCTGCTCTAAATCGTGATCCTGGGAAATAATACCATATATAAAACCAATAAACTCATCAGCTGTCTTAAGATCGAATTCTGAAGCATCGATAAGACGAACCTTATTGTTTAATTCATACATGTGTTTTGCATTCTTATCCAGGTAGACAATATTACCGTGTACAGATTTAATTTCATCATTCACTTTTTCAAGTAAAAACTTGGTCTTTCCATTTCCTTTTTCGCCAGCGATTATCTGTATCATCGTAATCTCCTCCTTTAGTTTCATCTATATCTAGATTATACTTCACGACTTTTTAAATTACAACCTTTTTTTATGAAAATGGTTGTTTATTTTTTACAGTGCAGTTCCTGTATCAATCGTTGATAATTAGGCATTTTAAACAATAAGACCTGTAAGCCTCTATTGATTGCGAAATTCGTTTGCAGACATACCTACAATTTTCTTGAAAACCCTTGAAAAATGCGGTAAATCAGAAAAGCCAACCTGCTCTGCCACATCCCCAACACGCAGGGATGGATTCCGCAAAAGCTTCTTTGCCTCTTCGATACGAATCTCGTTAAGAAGTTCAAAAAATCCCTGTTCCTTATGCTTGTTAAGGAGCTTACTTAAGTGCCACTGACTGACATATACTGCATCCGCAACTTCTTTTAAAGAAAACTTATTCGCATAATGATTACGCATATACTCCAAAGCATTATTCACAACAAAGCTTCCTGCATTGGTATCTGTTTCCTCTGATGAGATATCCTTCTTCTTCAGACGTTCTGTCATCACCTTCAGAGCTTCTTCCAGTTCCTCCATCTTCGTAGGTTTCAGAACATATCTTGCAATACCAATACGCAAAGCTTCCTGAAGAAGATCAAAATCACGGTATCCGGTAACGATCGTAATCTCTATATCTTCAAACTCTGATTTTAACGCAGCCGCCATGGCCATTCCATTCATCTTTGGCATATAGATATCAGAAAACACGATATCCGGTCTTACCCTTCGAATCAGTTCCAACCCTTCCATACCATCGTTTGCAGTACCAACAATTGTGCAATCGTATCTTTCCAAAGGAAGAAAGGTGGAAAGTCCTCTGACTATGATCGGTTCATCATCTATGATTACAACTTTATACATATCTTTATCCTTTGATAGCACCTGCTGTCATACCTTTAATAATATATTTCTGAAGGAACGCATATAAGATCATGACTGGAACAATAACGATCGTTACCGCTGCCGCCATAAGACCATAATTGGTTCCTTCCATGGACGTGAGCTCTTTCAATAATCTTGTGATAGCCCATTGTGTCTGTATCCTTAAAAAGAAAGACTGCATGAAAAGGTCATTGTAACTCCAGAGAAATGTAAAAATGGCAACAGTTGCAAAAGATGGCTTAGTCAACGGTACCACGATCTTTGCAAAGATCTGTGCAATACTGCATCCCTCCAGATAAGCAGACTCCTCCAGTTCTATCGGAAGACTTCGAATATATCCACTTAATACCAGAATCGCAAATGACAGATTCCCTGCAATCTGTGGAAGTGCGCATGCAAGAAGTGATATCCAGCGATTACTGTTATTCACAAGTCCCCAGGAAGCTTCCATACGAAATACAGGAACAATCGTAGCAAAAGCCGGAAACATCATACTGGCAACTACAATGGACATAAGTACGCCTCTTCCTCTGAACCGGAATCTTACCAGAGCAAAAGCCGCCATACCGGCAAGGATCATAACGATGATCGTAACCGTACCGGAAAGCATCAGGCTGTTCATATAGGCGTGAAAGATCGGCACTCTGGAGAATGCTCTCTTATAATTAGCCCATGTAAAGAGTTCTCCTATCGGTTATGCAAAAGAATTAGATATGATCTCATTCTTTATCTCCTTGTCATGGGAACCAATTAAAATTGGCTCCTCCTGATTAAGAACCACCATAGCGCTTTCCTTCATCGGATACTGATAGATTCCTTCGAAACAATAGCCTTTATTTAAAAGGAATACCAGAACTGCCTTTACTTCATATCGATTATCAACCAGGTTACGTACCAGATATAATTTTTCTCCTATTACATAAAATCCGGCTTTTGTACCAAGTGTCCGGGCAAATGCCTGAATTTCTTCATGATCGTAATCCCAGTATGTACGAATCTGCTGATAACTGCCATTATCCTTATCATTATGTACAGATGCTGATGTTATCTCTTCCCCATCGGAAAACCAGAGGATCGCATCAGAAATCGCCCGGTTATTCTGATAGCGATTCACCAGATAAGACATATACTTACGATGCGCTGTATCATATGTGATACGCCCTTCCTCATAATCCTTACGTACATTCAGAATATCCCCATCATAGGAAGCCTGTCTGGAATCATTGATTGCCTTATTGATTCGTTCAATACAGCTTTTTGTATTGAAATCCATCTGTTCTTTGTAATTTACCGCTATCATATCGCTGTGATTCGTTCCCACATAGATACCCATCAGACCAATCATAAAAAGAAAAGGAATCAGCCAGCAAAGAAGCAATATTCTGATTACCTTCCATTTCATCGAATATTGTTTCTTTCCCATACTGATTCCTCCAGATTAGTTATAGATTATAGTACTCCTGACATTGAAGAACATATTTTTTTGCAGTAATGGCATTTTCCATTTCACAGAAGATTCGAAGTACCGGTTCTGTTCCTGAGAAACGGATAATGATCCATCCTCCATTCTCAAAATAGATTTTGCATCCATCCAGATATGAGATATGATCTATCGCATCGTCAAATTCCGGAAGATCCTTCTTCTCATAGATACGCTGCCGTAATTCTTCCTTTCTGGAAGAAAGAAAACTGTACGATGCCTCCTCCATCCATGATTTCCCGAATTCTTCTTCAATCTCCCTGGATATCTCCGATAATCGTTTTCCGGTAACTGCGATCATCTCAACAAGAAGAGCTGATGCATATACACCATCTTTACCATTGATATGCCCCTTTACAGTGAGACCACCCGAAGACTCACCGCCTATGATAGCACCTGTTTCCTGCATCTTTGCCGAGATATGTTTAAAGCCAACCGGTACCTCATAACATTTTTCTCCGAACGCCTCTGCCATCTTATCCAGAAGATGAGTTGTCGCGATATTACGAACCACAGGTCCTTTCCATCCTTTATACTTTAACAGATAATAGTACATTAGTCTTAAGATATCATTGGCTGTCAGATAATGACCCTTATCATCCACGACTCCAATACGGTCTGCATCTCCATCTGTTGCAAGTCCAAGATCACATTCCATCTCTTTAACATAAGTTGCAAGCTCTGTAAGTGAGCCTTCACTTGGTGCCGGCATCCTTCGTCCAAATAAGGTATCATGAGTTCCGTGAATAACATCCACTTCACATCTTGCAGTGGATAGAATCGTTTTCAGAGAGATCTGACTGGTACCATACATCGGGTCCAGTACGATATGCAGTCCGCTGTTGCGGATCTTTTTCATATCAATATTATCAATGATATTATCCAGGTATTCATTTAGCGGGTTAAACTCTTCTACCATCCCCGATGCTTTGGCAACTGGGTAATCGATAATCTGAATATCTTCTACTCTGATCGTCTCTGCAATCTTTTCTATCTCACCGGTACATATCTCATTAGCATCGCAGCCCCCATAAGTGAATATCTTGATCCCATTATAGATAGCCGGATTATGACTTGCTGTCACCATCATTCCATAGTGAAGATTATGTTTTTCCACATAATACATGATAAGCGGTGTCGGGCAGGAACGATTGACGAAGTAGCACTTGATGCCTTCTGCCGCAAAAACTTCACAAGTCCACTTCACCGTCTCCTTGGAAAGAAATCGTTTATCATATCCAATAACAATTCCATCTGATTCAACCTGCTCCCTTTTCATCTTGACAGCCAGTGCTTTCGCCAGAATCTGGATATTCCCTCTGTTAAATCCATCTCCTATCACCGCTCTCCAGCCACCGGTACCAAAACGAAGTTTCTCCGGCTGAGCATTTCGAATAATAACCTGTGTCTTATCTGCATCCGTTCCCATATTCTTTTCACCCCTATTCTTCTTTTTTCATGATAACAACAACCTGATGATCCTTTCCATCTTCACAGACCGGAATCTGTTCACATTCTTTTCCATCGAATATGATCTTTCCTACCCCTTTCATTGCACCATAAGGGTTCTGTACTTCGATGTGATAGGTTGCTCCTCTCCATTTACGTACTGCAGTAAATCCTTTCCAGTCTGATGGGATACAAGGATCAATGATGAGTTCATTCCAGGAAGGACGAATTCCCAGCATATAACGCGTAGCTGCAAAATATGCCCATCCACCGCTTCCTGTCATAAACGGATGTCTGGCTCTTCCATGCGCCGTATGTTCTTTTCCCATAATAAACTGGCAATATGAATAAGGTTCTGCTTCTCTTATCTCTATCATATCATTTTGTCTGCATGGACACAATGCATCATAGAATTCCATCGCACGATTTCCTCTGCCAAGTCTGCATTCTGCAACCCATGCCCATGGATTCGGATGACTGAAGATAGCCCCATTTTCCTTTACTCCCGGATAAACACGGGTAACAAAACCAATCTCTTCATCCGGCACTGTATAAGACGGTCCATTCAGCATGATTCCATAATCCGTAAACAGATATTCATATACGCTGTCCATAGCCGTAATTCCCTGTTCCTTTGTTGCTGCTCCTGATAATACAGCCCAGGCATTGGATTCGAGATGTACGCGTCCCTGCAGATCCTTTGTGGTGCCGATCTTCTTACCGCTCTTTGTAATGCCTCGGATAAACCACTTTTCATCCCACAACTGAGTCTCACATACATGTTTTACTCTCTGATACATCTCTGTATAATAAACAACGTCCTGCGGATCTCCAAAACGTCTCGCAAGATCCAGGAAATGTTCCAGCGCCCAGACATGAAGGAAAGAAACCATAGCACTTTCCCCGCCACCAAGATTCAGACAATCATTCCAGTCTGCACGAAGTCCTAATGCCACTCCATGTGCACCGATCTGTTCTGCAGTGAAATTCAGGATCTTTTTCATATGCTCGTATACAGTTCCTTCTCCCTCATCTGCATAACCAATCACTTCCTGCAAGAATTCCGTTTCACCTGTTTCACGGATATATTCTGCGATCGATGGAATCAGCCAGAGTGCATCATCTGAACAAGTATCTTTTAATCCATGTATTCTGCTTGCCTTATCCGGAACAGGTATAACAGTCGGAGACGAGAATGGACGCTCTTCTGTTTCCGGTTCAAACCATGCAGGATCAAACAAATGAAGCCCATATCCTTTTGATACAAGACCATTCAGGAGCTGTCTGATACGAAGCTTGCATTTTTCCGGATTAGAATGTGGTACTGTCATGGAATCCTGCGCTGTATCACGATATCCTAGTCCTGTTCTTCCGCCTACTTCAATAAAAGAAGCAAATCTTGAAAACATTATATTGACCTCAGACTGATATAGATTCCAGGTATTGAGCATAGTATTCATATTATCACTTGGTGTCTGTACCTGAAGTCTGGAAAACTTTTCTTCCCAATACGCAGCGAGCTTTTCTGCTGCAAGATCCACCTGCATCGGATCACCATACTTTTCTCTTATCGGATAAGCGCATGCTCTTCTGCCTTCTCCCAGCATAAAGATAACACGAACCTCTTCTCCTGGTTTCAGATGAAGCTTTTTCTGAAGCCCTGCACAGTGGTTTCCGCCTTTCTCAAAAGAAGATGTACATCTTCCTGTCTCTACCACCACCGGATTACTTTCGGTACGATAATTCCCGATAAACTTATCTCTCAGACAGTCATATCCGTCCGGCTCAAAATTCGCAGTAAAATACTGATATCCAAACTCTTCATAGAATAAATCATGTTCAATGATACCATCTTCATAAGATGAACCGGCAGCATACAGACTCATCTGAAAGTTCTGGTTATCCATATCGATATGATGGAAAGAGAATTCGCAGTAAGAATATACAGACAGATCCCTTTCCTTGTCAGTGTTATTCTTAATCTTTACATCCCAAAGCTCCACAGTCTCTCCAAGTGGAATCATGATTTTCTGGGATGCTGTGATTCCTTTATATTCACACTCATATACCGAATAAGACATTCCGTGACGGCACTGATATTTCGCCTGATCCAGTGGCTTCCCAACCGGCTGCCAGGAGATACTCCAGTAATCACCATCTTCATCATCTCTCAGATAGACATAATGCCCCGGTCTGTCCATCGGCACACCATTTGGTCGAAATCTTGTAATACGATGATACTGCGGAGTCTTATAAAATACATATCCTCCTGCGGTATGATTCAGAACAGCACACATCTCTTCCACACCGATATAATTCGTCCAGGAAACCGGAACATCAACACGGTCGATCACATATTCACGATTCTTGTTATCAAAATATCCATATCTCATCTTTTACACCCCGTAAATTGTTTTCATTTTTTCTTTTCTATATTTTATTATATTACACTCCTCGTAGCAATGAATCCAGTTGTCCATCCATAAACATGAGAATACAAAAAAGAACCGCTGCCGCGGTTCTTTTAATTCATCTTAATCTGCAATAATGGAAAGCATGCGATTCATATCTTCATAAAGGTCATCCTTTGTATCTGCATTCATGATAATACTGAAGTAAGAATTACCATAAGGATCCTTTGACAGCAGTGAAAGACATGCACCTGCTTCATCTGTAGTTCCGGTCTTTCCACCAAAGATGGTTACATCCTTTGGTGCCTGTGACATACCGGTAAAGTAATAGTTTGTCGCAAACCAGGTTCTTTCATACTGATATCCATCAGCTGCTGTATATGTTACGGTATAACTCTGCTGATTGATAGCATCAGAGAAGATATCGTACTTCATAGCTTCATTAAACATCAGGTAGACATCATAAGGTGAGGTATAATGATTCTCATCCTGAAGACCATGTGCATTCACAAAATGTGTCTGTGTAGCTCCGATCTTTCTTGCTTCTTCATTCATAAGTGCAACAAAATCTTCCTCACTTCCGGCCACATGGTACGCAATCGCATTGGCTGCATCATTACCGGACGCGATAAGAAGTCCGTACAGGAGCTGTCTTAAGGTATAATGATCGCCAAGTTCCAGATAACATACAGAAGAATCCGGATCAATATCAAGTGCATTGTACCCAATCTCGATCATGTCATCCGGATTACCATACTTGATCGCTACAAGTGCTGTCATAATCTTTGTAAGGGAAGCCGGATACATCTTATCAAATATATTCTTCGCATAAAGAACTTCTTTTGAATTCAGATTCATGATACTTCCAGAATGCGCATGTTCAAGTTTCAAATCGCCATACGATACATTCCCACCAGTAACACACAGGTCTGATGAGAACGAATCCGCACGGAATTCTGACATAGACACATCATAAACGCCAGCACCCGAATCTGACATCTGAAATGGCTTCTCAAATGTTATCTCATGAGAACGAAATACGAAAAAATATACGGCAAACGCTGCTGCTGCTATCAGAAGCACTGTAAACAATGCAGATAACGCTGTCCGGATCAGTTTTTTCCTTTTCTTTCTCTTTCGTATCTGCGCTCTGGTTAACGGTTGTTTATCTGTACATTTCACGCCACTCTAACTCTCCTCTATCCAGGGATTTCACCAGCATCTCAGCTGTTGCAAGATTTGTTGCAAGAGGTACATTATATGTATCACAAAGTCGGAATACATTCTTGATATCAGGCTCATGCTTCTTTGGCTGCAGTGGATCTCGCAGGAAGATCACAAGGTCCATCTGATTCTGTTCAATCTGTGCCGCCATCTGCTGAATTCCTCCAAGATGACCTGTCAGGTACTTATTCACATTCAAAGATGTTGCTTCCTCAATCAATCTTCCTGTTGTATTGGTAGCATACAGACTGTTCTTTGCAAGAATACCACGATATGCAATACAGAAATTCTGCATCAGCACTTTTTTAGAATCATGTGCAATCAAACCAACATTCATATCCAAACCCCTCTTTCTAATATTTTTTAACCTGTAGCCCTACATTAAGGACAAATCCAATTCCGATAAACAACGTTATCAACGATGAAAGACCGGAACTTACAAATGGTAATGGTAAACCTGTATTCGGCATCAAACCAGTTGCTACAGATATATTCATAATACTCTGAATACCGATCAGAGTACCCATACCGCAGCAGATCAGATACCCGGTACGTTCCCTTGCTTTCTTTCCGATACGGATGCATTCAATGGCAATCAGAACTTCCAGGATAATAATGATACAACATCCAAGAAATCCAATCTCTTCTCCTGCTACTGCAAAAATAAAGTCTGTCTGTGACTCAGAAAGGAAGTTACCAT
This sequence comes from Marvinbryantia sp., assembly GCA_045598185.1. GTDB lineage: Bacteria > Bacillota > Clostridia > Lachnospirales > Lachnospiraceae > Marvinbryantia. Next base: position 45,807 of record JAZLLO010000055.1, on the reverse strand, counting down.
TCTTAACGGATTCCACAACGGTATTATCAAGCCCTTTTCCATAAAGCTGTCCGGAACCGATCGCAATAATAGAATTCATCTGCTGATAAGCCTGTTCCGGATACTGATCCGGATAAAGCCATGCAAGGATTCGAAGAATCTGATATTCTTCCATAAGTGTCTGTCCAGGTTTCAGGATCATACTGAAGAAGAATGCCAGCGCAGGAACCAGTACAACTAATATACCACAAATAACTTTATAACTCAATCCTGCTACAAAATACATAATACTGAATAATGATAATGTTAACAGTGTGGTAGAAAGATTCGGCTGTTTATAGATCAGGAATAAAGGTATACCAACAATAATCAAAGACATAATGATCGTTTTTACGTTACTGATATCATCTTCATGCTTCGTAAAAAACTGAGCAAAGAATAATATCAGAATGATCTTCATAAAGTCGGAAGGCTGAATCTGAATACCACCGATTACCAGCCATCTGGTAGCACCATTTACATTCTTACCGATTACCATGATAGCGCCAAGCATACCAAGTCCGATAAAATAATACAACCAGTAAAACTTCAGCAGCCATACATAGTCGATCAGAGATACGATAACCATTACCGTAAGTCCCATGACAAGACCAATGATCTGCTTATTCTGAGAATCACTGTCGGCGCTTCCGATAATCATGATTCCCAATACCGTAATCGCAATTACCCAAAGAACCAGTCTGAATTTATAATCTCTCAATCTATATTGTTTAATCATCTTTTATCCTTTCCTGAAAAAACTCCAGAATCCAGATTTTGTATCTTTATTTGTTTTAAATGTCGGAATTTTAACTTCATTTCCAAGAATTCTATCTGTAATACGCCAAAGTGCCTGTCCGGCTCTTCCTTCTTTTCCGGTTATCGTCTCACCTCTATTGGAACTGATATAGAGATCATCCTCTTCTGTCACAACTCCAAGTACCGGAAGTCCCAGAATATCTTCAATCTCATCCTGCGACATACAGCCACCTGAAACAACCAGTTCCGGCTTTACACGATTAAGAAGGATCCTAAGAGATGTATCAGGTCTTTTCTTCAGCATATCCTTTACACGATCCGCTGCACGGACAGATAATACATCACTGGTACAGACAATAATCGCATGGTCATACAATAAACTGGAATTATCAAATCCAAGATCAAGACCGGAACATCCATCGATCAGGACATAATCGAAATGTTTTTTTACCTCTGCGATAGCCTGACTCATCTTTTCCGGATCGATATCCTGTTGTCTTCGAACCTGAGAAGACGGCATCAAAGATAATCCTTCTCTTTTTGGATCCTTTACCAGAACATGACTTAACCTGCATCGTTTCTGTAATGCGTCGAAGATATTGTAAACGATCAGATTCTCAACTCCAAGCACAATATCTGCCCCGCGAAGACCCTGGTTCATATCTATGATCACGGTCTTTTTTCCACTTTGTGCAAGACCGGCACCGATATTGGCGACCAGGGTCGTTTTCCCAACGCCGCCTTTACCGGATGTGAATAAGTAAACCTCACTCATACTAAAATCCTTTTCTTAGTCAGTTCTTGCACCGGAGATCGTTCCACCTTCGTAAATAGAAGCGTGACCTGTAATCAGTGTATCCGGATCTGCAAGATTGAACATATAACGAATCATATCTTTTGTAACCAACGATGCATTCGCTGAAGTATAACCATTGGTAATACGGGTAGCTATCGCTATCTGCGGATCATTGAGTGGAGCAAAACCTATGAACAACGCATGGGAAGGAACACCTGTTTCTTCTGCTGTTCCTGTTTTACCTGCCATATCGATCTGAATATCACTCCAGTACTTGTTCTGACGGATCATCTGCTGCATACCGTATTTAACAGCATTCCAGCAGGAGTCAGTCGTTTCCACATAATTATGTACATGTGGCTCCTTCTGAATAACGGTTCTCTTCTCTGCATCTGTAATCTTATCGATAAGTGTCAGATCATAACAGGTACCGCCATTTGCAATAGTGGCAACATAACGTGCCAGCTGAACCGTTGCATATGCATTCTTACCCTGACCCATAGCAGATGGTGCTTCCGCATTATCTGATATGTGTGGAGTACTCTCATCCATCTCAATACCGGTTTCCTGGTCAAATCCGAACATTGTCGCATATTTTGCAAGCTTAGCGATACCGGTAGCATCATCGGATGTACCATCGGAAGAACCAATACTACCAAGTCTGAGACCAACAGCATTAAAGTAATAGTTACAGGATTCCTGAATCGCTGTGGAAAGGTCAATCGCGCCATGCATACCTAAAGGCCCGATCCAGCAATTGATATTAGGCTCTACATCTTTAAACACACCTGTACATCCAATGGTTTCAAATTCTGTAATAACACCCTCTGTTACACCTGCAACAGCAGATACGATCTTATAGGTTGAACCTGGTGCAGTAAGTTCCTGTGTTGCCTTGTTATAGAATGGACTCGCCGCATCAGATACAAGCTCTGCAAAGTATTCTTCATCCATCTCATTCGCAAGACGATTATTGTCATATCCCGGATAGGTGATACATGCATATACATCACCATTATTCGGATTAACGATTACCATGGAACCGGAACAAGGTGCAAGTCCGAGGGATGAAGGTTTTAATTCCAGAGAATAGATCTTATCTTTGATAAAATTATACGCAGAAACAGTTCCGTTCTTCAAACCTTCATATGTAGTCTCATCCTTTGCAATCAGATTCTGATCATAAAGAAGACGACATACTGTCTGCGGACTCAAAAGATCGTTCTCGATCATGTACTTATATACTTTTTTACTGAACTGAATATCATTGATAACATATTCTTCCAGATAATCACAGAGATTTGAGAAAATCTCTTCCGAATCCAGGAACTGTGAATCTTCGGAGATAATGCCAATATCCATCCAGTCATTTGCAATCGCATAAGTAAGGTATTCACGAAGGCTTAACTCCTCATCCTGTGTCCACTTCAGGTAAGTAGTATCGGTAATATCGATCGCATCTTCCTTCATGATTCCAAGTTCTACCATCGTAATCTCTGTCAGGTAAGTTACATATACCTTCATCTCCTTGGACAGATTTTTGTAAATGATCGGATCATCCGATAAAAGATCCCTTTTTAATTCTGTAAAGATCTGATGTTCACGGTCACAGAATTCAGAATAGACCTGTCTTTCAAGCGCTGTTGCATCTTCTGATTTCAGGTGTGAGATACTGAGAACATTATTCTCAAAGAGTGCATAGTAGATATCATATACCGGGATAATGATCTCATCTTCTTTTACCTGTGTATTATCAAACTCTTTATAATCCTGAGTATTCTGCCATACAATACCGGCAATATACTGTTCCAGAAGCTTATATCCTGCTTTCTGCCACTCTGTCTTCAATGTAAGATAAAGATCCTGACCTGCCTGTGGCTCTACCCTTGAATCCTCTTTCAGTACTTTACCCAGGTTATTAACAAAGACTGTTTTCTTACCGTCTACACCCTGTAATTCCTTTTCAAAATACTGTTCAAGGCCTGCCTTACCAACAATGTCAGTAGTATCATAAGTATTCTCACCTACTACAGAATTGAGCGAACGGATCTCCTCTCCTGAAATTGCACCGGTATATCCTATAATATTCGCATAATACAATGGTTCATTATATACACGGATCGCACCTTCCACTACATCAACACCGACGTAATATCCTTTACTCTCCATAAGTCTTGACATTGCACCGTCAGAAATATCCTTTGCGATGGTAGTAGATATATACTTCTGATAACTGTTCTGGTTGATTGCACAGCGCAGTGCTACAAGCTTTAACAGATCCGTCTCTGAAAGATCAAGTGGAAGTCCGTGACTAAGCAATTCCTCATCCGTATACTTTCCAACGATTCCAAAACCGTAATCTCCATTACCCTGCAATTCTTTAACAAGGTCTTCTGCTGTAATAGCCTTCTGCTTCTCTGTCAAATCATCAATATAAGGCTGACCAAAGACGTCTGCCTTGAAACGAAGCAGGTTAAATCCATGTTTTGTATATTCATATTCCCCTGCGTCATTAATGGCAACTGCAAAATCAGTATATACATCATCTCCATTATCATAGAGAATCTGCATGATCTGGTACAGATATCCATTGATCGTAAGGTTCTTTTCCCTCATGGTTTCATAGCTTCCCACATCCTGGAAGGTTACATTGTAGGACAGCTTATTATATGCCAGAAGATTACCTTCACTGTCATAGATACATCCACGTGTACTTGGAATAGAGGTTTCACGTTTGATCTGCATCGTAAAGTTATTCTGATAATCCTCTCCATTGATGATCTGAAGATCAAAAAGTCTTCGCATCATCAGAAAACCGAGGCATACAATAATAATTCCAAGAATCAGCTCTCTTGTCTGAAAAAAGGAAATAATCAGATTCTTTATCTTTTTAAACAAAACTATCTACACTCCTTTTCGTCAGCTTTTCAATCTTACGGTTAAGAAATAAAAAGAAACGATATAAAATCAGTGTCAGCAAAATCGTATAGAACATCTCCGGAAGGATAAATCGCTTCAGGTAAAAGAAGAAGTTCACTCTTCCGCGAAGTAAAAACTGTGACACATATACAATGATACCGTACACAAAATCTGCCGCTGCTGTCATCAGAACCGGCATCTTGACATCATCATCGTAAAAAATACGATAACAATACCCACAAAGATAACCGATCAGCATATAGATCAGAGCACGATAACCAATCACATAATAACCAAGGATCATATACATGGAATCTGTAAGAAGCCCGGCAAAAAAGCCAATGAGCATCCCCTCTCTGTTACCGCGCATCAAACCAAACGATACCACGAAACAGAGCATAAGATTCGGTGCCACAGATGCTATGGCTATCGCAGGCATCAGGGTATATTGTATAATCAGACAGATTATGATCATGCACAGTATGGCAATCCTTTTTCTCATTGTTTCATCCCTTACTTTTTCTTCTTTTTCTTGCTGTAATCGTGTTTCAGATTCTTGATTACCAGTACTTCCTTGACATCCTTAAAGTCTACAACAGGTGAGACATAACCAGATCTTGTCAGATTATTGGAATCCGTTCCTACCTCAGTAATATACCCTATAAGAATACCCGGAAGGAACTTGTCACTGATAATAGAGGTAACAACACTATCTCCTACCTTTGCCTTTGAATCCGGGTCATTCAGCTTCACTAGTCTTACAAGACCCTTGTCGATAAGAGAAAGATCGCCGGCAATAATACAGGTGTCTTCGGTCTCGCTGATCTCTGCACTTACATTGCTGTAATCATCGATGATAGATCTTACTGTTGCCCAGTTTGGTCCGATATCAACAATAATACCAACAAGTCCAGCCCCTGCAATAACGTTCATATCAAGATCAAGACCATCCAGACTTCCTTTATCAATAGTGAATTCACTGTACCAGTTAGTACCTGTATCTCTTGAGATAACTCTTGCGCCTACCTTCTGATAGCTTTCATACTTGTGATCCAGTTCATAAAGATCTCGCAGACTGTTCAGTTCTTCCTTATCCTGCAGAAGCTGCGTATTCTCAATAGTGAGTGCATCCAGTTCTGCCTGAAGCTGTTCATTCTTCTCAACCAGATCAAGATTATTCTCGAAATAATCCATCTTACCGGACAGATAACCCCCAACCTGATTAATCCCACTTTGCAATGGTGTCAGAATGATTCCGATTCCATTCTTTACCGGACTGTCATTGATCTCAAACGCAAAGCTTACAATGATCAGAATTCCGCAAAAAAGCGAAAGGAAAAATAACATCAATTTTGTCTGTGTATGTTCCTGTATATTCTTCTTTTTCATATTTACCTCTTAAATCATACTGCCTGTAAGAGCATGTACAGAATATGTATATTTTTTAATCATCTCAGGATTTTCCATGATTGTCTGAATTCCACGCATAGTGGTAAGTCCTGGTTCTCTTACCACATGAATCGATATATTCAGTCTCTTGCGGAAATAAGATGACATATTCATAATCATAGAAGAGCCTCCTGCAAGACATAATCCTGCCTGAAGGATATCCTGATGAAACTGCGGTGGCAGACGATTGATGATACCGCCAATCTCCGATATGATCATATTGATCGTGTATAGGATACAATTGCTGACCTGAGAAGATGGAATCTGCTCAACCACAGGAAGACCTGTAATCGTACTGATACCGCACACACTCATCTCTTCTGCCGGTCCCTCTTCTGCAAAAGCAAGCTTGTGTTTCAAAAGCTTTGCTGTCTTCTTACCAACATGCACATTGTAGACTCTTCGGCACATCTTTATGATGTCTTCATCAAAGCAATCTCCGCCCAGCTGCAACGTCTTGCTCAAAAGAATCTTTCCATCTGCTACAATGGAGATCTCTGTCGTACCTGCCCCGATGTTCACCAGCATACTTGCTCTTTGTGAATCAAGCGATACTCCCACTCCAAGATTATCTGCAATTCCTTTATCAACCAGATAGATGCGGTTCGGCTGGATGATTCCGGACAAAACATTATAGTATGCCCTCTTCTGAACAGGTGAGATATCTCTTGGAACAGCGATAAAGATCGCTGGTCTTCCTGATAGAATACGCTTATGTTTCTTCAGAAGATAAGATAAAACTATCTCAGAGTTTTTCGCTTCTGCTATAACTCCCTTTCGCATCGGACAACCGGCCTTTACACTCACCGGCGTCTTTTCGAACATCTCATACGCTCCGTCACCAATAGCAATAACATGGGAATTATCCCGAATTGCAATCATATTCTTCTCGCAAAGGATGATATTTTTCTTTTTATCGCAAATCTTAATGGTATCTGTGCCAAAATCGATACCAAGTGCATTACGAATTGCCATATTGTTCCCTCAATTCAAAATGATCTGTATTTATTTATTCGTTCATCATCTGTTCTTTGTAGCTGTAATACTCATGGTCCCCGATGATGATATGATCCATCAGTTCTATTCCGATAAGCCCACCGGCCTGCATAAGCCGTTGCGTCAGATAATTGTCATCCGAACTTGGCGTTGGATCTCCGCTTGGATGATTGTGTGCAACAATGACATAGGCTGCCTTCTGATTCATTGCCTCCAGAAATATCTCTCGTGGAGAAAGTGAAGACTGATTGATCGTACCAATAGATATCTTTTTCTGTGATAACAACCTGCTTTTGCTGTTAAAGGACAGAAGAAATACCTCTTCGTGATCCAGATGACGCATCTGTTCCATCAGATACTCTGCCACGTCACTGGCACAGCGCAGATACTGACCTTCTCCTTTGGATGCCATTGCGATCCTTTTGGACAGCTCTGCTATACATTTCAGCTGAATAGCCTTTACCTTGCCGATTCCGCGGATACTGCACAGTTCCTCGATACTAATCTGATGCAGTGAAACCAGGCCTTTTTGTTCTTCCAGCTTTTTCAGAAGATCGTAAGCCAGTTCAATAGCAGATAGTCCTTCCGCTCCGGAACGAAGCAAAACCGACAGAAGTTCCGCGTCACTTAGAGCATCTGCACCGTAACACATGCATCTTTCATAAGGTCTTTCCTGCTTTGGCAAAGCTTTCATGGTATTTTTCATATAATAATATGGTTACCCGGCAAAAAAACATAGTACTCCATAATCATCTCTATATATTAACATACAAATTTTTAAAAGTACACACAAAAATACCAGCTTAATATTTTTATAAGATTGTTTTAAATCGACAAAAACCGACAGCATAACTTACGCTGTCGGTCTCTGATATTTCTTTATGATCGCTTCCGCTACTTTCATGCCATCCATTGCTGCAGAGGTAATTCCTCCGGCATAACCGGCACCTTCCCCACAAGGATATATCCCTGGGATACTTGATACGAATTCTTCATTTCGAACAATCTTAATTGGTGAGGATGTTCTGCTCTCAACTCCAAGGAGAACTGCATCTTTTCTGGAATACCCTTTGATCTGACGTTCAAAAGCATCAATTCCTTCTGCTATGGAATGACTGATAAACTCTGGGAATATCTGCCTTAAGTTCGTAAGCTCATAGCTTCCTTTTGTACATGGCTCTACCTCTCCAAGAACCGTGGATGCCACATCCAGCTTAAAGTCTGCAAACAGCTGAACCGGAATATTGCCATTTCCTGCACGGTATGCAGCGCGTTCCAATCTTCTCTGGAATTCTACACCGCTTAAGACATCATTACTCTGGTAATCTTCAGGAGTAACCGTAACGATAATCGCACTGTTTGCATTTCTGCTGTCACGCTTACTGTAACTCATACCGTTAACTGCAACCATACCTTCTTCGGAAGATGCATTTACTACATATCCACCAGGGCACATACAGAAAGAATATACCCCTCTCCCATCCGGCAGTTTATGAGTCACTTTATAATCTGCAACCGGAAGATCCCCAATCCTGTCAGTTCCATACTGATGCTCATTAATGATACTCTGTGGATGCTCCACACGCACTCCAACTGCGAAGGATTTTGGCTGCATAAAGAGTTTTTTATCCTTTAATACAGCAAAAGTATCTCTTGCACTGTGACCAATCGCAAGTACTACACTGCTCGTATGATATGATCTGCCCTGATCAGTCAGAATCATGATGCTTCCATCTGCCTGCTGCTGAAAGTCTGTCATCTTTGTCTGGAAATGTACTTCGCCTCCATAACAGACGATCTCCTCACGGATGTTCCTGATCACAACTTTCAGAATATCTGTACCTACATGTGGTTTATTCACATAAAGAATCTCCGGATTGGCACCTGCTTCAACAAAAGTCTGTAACACAAAGTGATTTCGTCCCTTTGCATCCTTTACCATTGTATTCAGCTTCCCATCTGAAAATGTTCCGGCTCCGCCTTCTCCGAACTGAACATTTGACTCTGTATTTAACTTTTCCCCTGCCCAGAATCCATCAATCGTTCTGGTACGGTCTTCTACCGACTCACCACGTTCTAAGATGATCGGTCTGTATCCTGCTCTTGCAAGCACAAGTCCACAGAAAAGACCTGCCGGACCACAGCCAATGATCACAGGTCTCCCTTTCATCTGTTCTTCACCGGAATCCGGCATCTGATAGGTAATATCTGATGCAATACTGATGGAAGGATTCTTTGCCTTTTTGACGATCTTCGTTTCATTCGAAGTCTCCACATCTATTGTGTAAACATAATAGATATCCGGCTTTTTTCTTGCATCGATGGAACGTTTCTTTATAACCAGCCTGATAATAGCTGATACCGGAATCTTAAGCTTTGAAGCCGCTGCTGCATAAAGATCTTTTTCTTTACTTTTTACCGGTAATTTTAATTGTTGTATTCTAATCATAATATCTTTTCTGCACTTGCCTTTCCTGCAATGTATCCGGTACTCCATGCCCACTGAAGGTTATAACCACCGCAGATACCGTCCACATCCAGAAGTTCCCCTGTGATATAAAGTCCTGGAAAGTTCTTCACCTCCATGGTGCTGCTGTCGATTTCTTTTAATGAGACACCGCCCTGACACACCTGTGCCATATCAAAGGATTTACTTCCCTTCACAGTCAGAGTAATCTCTTTTATCTGACCTACAATCTTTCGGATATCTTTTTCTGTAAGTTTTTGATATTTTACATCTGCTTTAAGTCCACAAAGAGAAAGTATTACCGGAATCATCTTTTTGGGAAGAATACCAGTCAGAACATCCTGAATGGTTCCTGTATTCTCCCGGTTTATGAGAAAATTCTCCAGTTCATCCTTCGTATGATCTGGCAGGATATCAATCTTAAGTACCGGCTGCTTTCCTTCCTTTAATGCCCTCACTGCATAGCGGCTAAGCTGAAAGATTACAATACCGGATACTCCATAATCCGTCCACTGCACCTCTCCTTTTTCCTGATAAGAAGACAATTCTCTTTTTCCATCTATAATCTTAAGTATTACCTTTGCATTACTTCTGGTACCGGATACCTTGGAAGCAATATTCTCCTTTACAATAAGCGGAACCAGTGCCGGAAGCGGCTCTATGATCTTAAGCCCCAGTTGTTGTGCCAGAGCGTATCCACTGCCATCAGAACCTGTCTGCGGATAACTTTTGGAACCACAGGCTAATATTACACAATCCGCTTCGTATGTCCAGCTGCCTGTCTGCACCTTCCAGTTATCTTCTTTACGGATCTCAGATACCTTTTCTGTACATTTAATCTTTACTTTCCATCTTCTCGCTTCTGCAATCAGAAGATCAACTACAGAAGAAGACTGATCCGTAATCGGATAGATACCACCATTTCTGCTGTGTGTCAGAAGCCCGAGTTCCCGAAAGAAGCTTATCGCAGCCTGCTGGTCAAACACTTCAAGCACTCGTTGACATTCTTTGGAATATTCGCTTCGGTAATGTTCTTCCCCGAAAAGATTCAGATTGGTAAGATTACATCTTCCATTTCCGGTTATCAAAATCTTTTTACCTGGTTTTTCCATAGCTTCCAGTACTGTAACAGAAGCTCCCAGGCGCGCAGCCGTAATCGCTGCCATCATGCCGGAAGCACCACCTCCGACTACTATTATCTTATTCATGAATACACACTCTTCTTTACAGGGTTACAAGATGTTTTTCATAGAGTCTTTGTAATGATTTCATGATTCCAAGCTTTGCATGCTCCCAGGTAAGACCACCCTGGAAATAAACTGCATATGGAGGCTTGATTGGTCCATCTGCACTTAACTCGATAGAGGAACCCTGAATAAATGCACCAGCCGCCATAATAACGTCACTGTCATATCCTGGCATTGCCCATGGAATCGGCTTTACATAACTGTCAACCGGTGCGGCTGCCTGAATACCTTCACAGAAAGCGATAACACCTTCCGGGAAGCCGAATTCAACTGCCTGAATAATATCATGACGGCTCTCCGTACCATTTGGAACAACTTTAAAGCCCAGCTTTTCATAGATATTCGCGGCAAATATTGCACCCTTTAATGCACCGCCAACAACTGTTGGTGCCAGGAAGAGTCCCTGGAAAAAGCTTCTGTTTACTCCAAGCGAAGCACCTACTTCCTTTCCAAGTCCAGGAGAAGTCAGTCGATAAGCACAGTTCTCAATACAATCCTTTGTTCCTGCAATATAACCACCGATTGGTGCAAGTCCACCACCCGGATTCTTGATAAGAGAACCTACCACCATATCTGCACCAAAATTGCTAGGCTCCATTGTCTCTACGAATTCTCCATAGCAGTTATCGATCATAACAATGATATCTGAACGGATAGATTTCACAAACCGGATTGCTTCTGCAATCTTTGCAACTGATAAAGTTGGTCTTGTCTGATACCCTTTTGATCTCTGAATCTCCACAAGCTTTGTCTTATCGGAGATTGCTTCGCGGATTCCGTCAAAATCAAAATCTCCGTTCTCCTTTAAGTCTACCTGCTTATAAGTAACACCATATTCTGCCAGTGATCCTCTTGAAGGTCTGATACCGATTACTTCTTCCAGTGTATCATATGGTTTTCCTGAGATAGACATCATCTCATCACCAGGGCGAAGATTCGCAGATAAAGCAAGTGCAAGTGCATGGGTTCCACAGGTAATCTGTGGTCTTACAAGTGCTGACTCTGTTCCAAAAACCTCAGCATATACATTCTCCAGAACTTCACGTCCCATATCGTCATATCCATAGCCGGTACTGCTGCCAAAACATTCTGCACTTACTTTACATTTCTGCATAGCAGAAACAACTTTTAGCTGATTATATTCTGTCACTTCATCAATTGCTGCAAATCTTTCTTTTAATGACTCTTCCACAGAGCTTGCAAAGTCATATACTTTCTCATCTACGCCAAGATCTGCATACATTTTTTTCATTAATTCCTTATTCATTACCAATTACCCCGTAATCTCTTTTTCTTTCAAAATCCGAAGCATCTCCTCCAGAATCTGTTCCTTGTCGTTGTGATATACATCCTTTTGGATCCAGATCACATCCCTCTCCCTTTTAAACCAGGTAAGCTGACGCTTTGCAAAATGTCTGGTATCCCGTTTCAGACGATAGACAGCTTCTTCAAGGGAAATCTCCCCACCCAGATAATCCAGGATCTCTTTATATCCAAGGCCCTGCATGGAAACCATATCTCTGGTATATCCGGCAGCCCTTAATTTTCTGACTTCTTCAATCAGTCCACTTTCCAGCATAATATCGATTCGTTTCTCAATACGGTCATAGATAACCTGACGGTCATCATTCAAAACAAAGTAAGCAAAATTGTATGGAGATTCTTTCTGTCTTTCCTCTTCATTATGCTGAGAAATCTTCTTTCCAGTCTCCTGATAGAACTCCAGTGCACGGATCACACGCTTCACATTATTGGCGTGAATTGCATCTGCAGACTCAGGATCTACTTCTCGCAGCTTCTCATGGAGTGCCTGTGCACCATACTGCAAAACAAAACGTTCCATCTCTTCCCGGAATTCTGTCTTCTGGTCACTCTCTGTAAAATCAATATCATTAAGAAGTGCCTGAATATAAAAACCGGTACCGCCTACAACGATCGGTATCTTCCCCTTCGTATAGATCTCTTCCATGTATTTTTTTGCCAGTTCCTGGAACTTTACCACGTGGAATTCTTCATCCGGCATGAACTCATCGATCAGATAATGCTTCACTCCCTGCATCTCGTCCGGCATGATCTTGGCGGACCCGATATCCATTCCTTTATATACCTGCATGGAATCAGCAGAGATGATCTCCCCATTGATTCTTTTTGCCAGAGAGATGGAAAGATCTGTTTTTCCAACTGCTGTTGGACCTGTTAATACTATAAGTGGTCTTTTCATATTCATCCTTTAGATAATACGTTTAAACTTTTTCTCTATTTCTGTTTTTGACATGGAAATGATGGTAGGTCTTCCATGCGGACAATGGTACGGATTCTCCAGTGTCAGCAGTTCGTCAATAAGTGCATGCGCTTCTGTCGCAGATAACCTGTTATTACCCTTTACCGCAGCTTTACAGGACATAGATGCGATTCGTTCCTGAATGGATTCTGCCTTTAGATGATCCATCTGTCCATCCAACGAATCAAGCAATTCTATAAAAAGATCCTGCTGCGCAATACGAAACAGATTATCCGGTACAGCACGAAGCGCAAACTCCTTTCCACCAAAGGATTCGATCTCAAATCCCAGATCTGTAAAGCTTTTCATATGCTTCTTCAGAAGATTCTCTTCCTGAAGACTTAAAGTCAGTATCACCGGTGGACTGATGATCTGGGAGGTATATTCACGACTCTTAAGAGAATTCATCGTACGTTCATATAGAACCTTTTCATGTGCAGCATGCTGATCTATGATATAAAGTTCATTTTTAAACTCAATGAGCCAGTATGTATCAAAAAGCTGTCCAATGATCCGATGATTCTTCACACTCTTCTCATCCAGAAGTTTCTCTGTAAAGAAATCGCTTTCCTTTACCGTGCTGTGTGCAAGCTTTTCCATCTGATACTCCATGTTGGAAACAGGCACTGTAGGCATCTGCGTTTTTTTCTCCGGAATCTCTTCCATCGGCATTTCTTCTGTCTTTAAAGGCGGAATCACTCGCTCCGGAAACTTTTGCTTCTCCTGTTGTATCTCTGCCTTTTCACTTCGCTGTGCCATCAATTCCTTAAGGTGAGAAAAAGGATCGCTGCTCTTTTCCTGTTTCACATGTTCCGCAGAACGCGGTTTTTCTGATGGTTTTTCCATCTCAGGAAAATAAGTTCTTTCCGGCGGTTTTACTGCTTCCACCTTTACAAATCCTTCGATTCTCTTTTTCTCGAAAGGCTCGGGAATTGATGTACGTACAGGTACTTTTTCTGTCTCTGTTTTCTTTTCTTCTTTTCCCACCGTTACAGAAGGAATCATCTCCCGGTACTGCAGGCAATTACGAATAGAATCATACACAAAACGATACATCTCTTCGTTATTATCAAAACGAAGTTCCATCTTTGTTGGATGTACATTCACATCCAGTCTTTCTCCATCGATGGTAAAATGAAGAACCGTAAATGGATATTGGTGCTTCATCATAAAGGACGCATACGCATCTTCGATTGCCTTGGCAATAATCTTACTCTTTACATAACGTCCATTGATGAAATAATTCTCATAATTTCTGTTGCCTCTGGAGATAACCGGCTTTCCGATAAAACCCTCCAGCTTCATTCCTGATTCATGCTCTGCCTTAATTGGAAGGATATTCGCTGCGATATCTCTTCCATAGATATGATAGATGATATCCTTCAGATTGTAATTCCCGGAGGTGTGTAATCTCGTCTGTCCATTATTGATAAACTTAAAGGAAACCTCCGGATGAGAGAGAGCCATTCGTTCCATCAGGTCGCTGATATATCCGGCTTCTGTCTGTGCTGTTTTCAGAAACTTCTTTCTGGCAGGTGTATTAAAGAAAATATTGCGGACAAGAAAAGTCGTTCCTGTAGGTGCACCGATTTCCTCTATCTCCTTTTCCTTACTGCCCTCTATCACATAGCGAATACCTGTAAGGCTTTCCGGTGTTTTACTGATCAGTTCAACCTGGCATACTGCGCAGATACTGGAAAGTGCCTCACCGCGAAATCCCAGTGATGCAACCTCTAAAAGGTCTTCTACGCTTCTGATCTTACTGGTTGCATGTCGTAAGAATGCCTTTGGAATCTCATCTGACTCAATTCCTGATCCATTATCTGTAATACGGATAAATGAGATACCGCCTTCCTTAATCTCAACTGTCACAGCATTGGCACCGGCATCGATTGCATTCTCCACCAGCTCCTTCACAACAGAAGCCGGTCTTTCTATGACTTCACCTGCTGCGATCTTATCGATTGTCTGTTCGTCTAATACGGCAATCTTACTCATGTCTTTTCCTTTCTTTTTATTACCACCTGTTCTTCAGACGGCTTTGCAAGCGATTCAGAATATTAAGCGCATCAAGGGGCGTTAACGTACTGATCTCTATCTCTTTTAATTCTTTTAATACATCTTCATCTGAAACAGTATCAAAAAGTGTCATCTGCTCCAGATCCACTTCGTCATATTTATGGACTCTGGATTTTGGTTTACTTTTATTCTCTGCTTTCTGCTCGATAATATTCTCTGTGATATCAGCATCACTTAATTCCTGAACAAGCTCTTTCGCACGTTTGATGACGCTGTCCGGTACTCCGGCAAGCTTTGCAACCTGAATACCATAACTCTTATCTGCACCGCCCTTTACGATCTTACGTAAAAAGACGATATCATCACCTTTTTCTTTTACAGCGATACAATAATTATTTACGTTGGAAAGTTTTCCTTCCAGCTCTGTAAGTTCATGATAATGCGTTGCAAATAAAGTCTTAGCACCAAGAAGCTTTGGATTACTGATATGCTCTACCACTGCCCAGGCAATGCTTAATCCATCAAAAGTAGAGGTTCCTCTGCCGATCTCATCCAGAATCAGAAGACTATTTGAGGTTGCATTCCTTAATATATTGGCTACTTCTGTCATCTCTACCATGAAAGTACTCTGCCCGGATGCCAGATCATCTGATGCGCCAACACGGGTAAAGATACGGTCAACGATTCCAATCTTAGCGCTGGCTGCCGGAACAAAAGATCCAATCTGTGCCATAAGTACGATAAGCGCAGTCTGACGCATATAAGTAGACTTACCTGCCATATTAGGACCGGTAATGATGGAGATACGATTCTTTCCGTTATCCAGAAGGGTGTCATTGGCAATAAACATATCATTGCTCATCATCTTTTCCACAACCGGATGTCTTCCGTCTTTGATGTTGATCGTACCTTTTGTATTCATCTTCGGGCAGACATAATTATTACGTTCTGCCACCAATGAAAGGGAACAGAATACATCGATTGCTGCCACAGCCCTGGATGTTTCCTGAATTCTGAGGATTTCTCCGGCAATTCTTTCTCTTACCTGACAGAAAAGCTCATATTCCAGTGCTACCAGTTTATCTTCCGCTCCCAGGATCATATCCTCGAGTTCCTTAAGTTCCGGTGTTATATAACGCTCTGCATTGGCAAGTGTCTGTTTTCTTGTATAGCGATCCGGCACCAGATTCTGGAAGGAGTTTGTAACCTCCAGATAATAACCAAATACTTTGTTATATTTGATCTTCAGATTCTTGATACCGGTTGCTTCTCTTTCTTTTGTCTCCAGCTCAGCGATCCAGCTCTTCCCTTCTGTTTTCGCCTTTCGGAGTCTGTCTACTTCCTCATTATAACCTTCCTTGATGATATCACCATCACGAATGGTAAGCGGAGGTTCTTCTGCAATCGCCTCTGTGATCAGGGTACAGATATCTTCCAGTGGATCAATACTCTGATAGATACTATGCAGTAACTCACTGGAAAAATCCTCCATAATATATCTTATGTGCGGAAGCATGGATAAGGAACTTTTAAAAGCAATAAGATCTCTTGGATTCGCTGACTGATAGCTGATCTTACTCATAAGTCGCTCCAGGTCATATACAGGATTTAAATATTCCCTTATCTCTTCCCTTGCAATCGCATTCTGGTTCAGTTCCGCAATTGCATTCTGTCTGCTCTCAATCTCATCAATATCCACCAGCGGCTGCTCAATGTAGCTTCGAAGCATACGTGCTCCCATAGCTGTCTTTGTCTTGTCCAGAACCCACAGAAGAGAGCCTCTTTTCTGTTTCTCCCGCATGGTTTCACAAAGTTCCAGGTTTCTTCTTGTAGAACTGTCAATGAGCATGAATTTCCCGATCGTATATGGGGAAATCTTTGTAAGATTGGCAATGGAAGTCTTCTGCGTCTCGATCAGATACTGCATGATACTTCCTGCTGCTATAGTCCCACACTCAAAATCAGCAATTCCTAGTCCTTCCATACTTGCCACATGAAAATGATCGCATAAAGTACGGATACAAAGATCGTGATCAAAGTACCAGTCATCCAGAGAATATACCGATATTCCCAGTCGTTCCCGATAATCTTCAATATCAATTCCACTTACGTAAAATGACTGATTGCAGATAATCTCGGTAGGAGAATACTTACTGATCTCATCAACCAGTTTTTTCTGCTGATC
Organism: Marvinbryantia sp.; assembly: GCA_045598185.1. Lineage (GTDB taxonomy): Bacteria > Bacillota > Clostridia > Lachnospirales > Lachnospiraceae > Marvinbryantia. The sequence goes on along the minus strand of JAZLLO010000055.1, from coordinate 28,671 downwards.
CACTTCTGTTACATAGAAGGCACCTGTAGAAATATCTGCAACAGAGATTCCATACTGACCGGATATATATACGATAGCCATCAGATAATTGTTCTTTGTTTCATCCAGTGCCATCGTATTCATATTGGTACCTGGAGTAACGATACGGATGACCTCGCGCTTTACAATTCCTTTTGCAAGCTTTGGATCCTCTACCTGCTCACAGATTGCAACTTTATATCCTCTTGCAACCAGTTTGTTCAGGTATCCATCTACAGCATGAAATGGAATTCCGCACATCGGTGCACGTTCCTGAAGACCGCAGTTCTTTCCGGTTAGTGTTATTTCCAGTTCTTTTGATGCAATAAGGGCATCGTCGAAGAACATCTCATAAAAATCACCGAGACGATAGAACAGGATACAATCCTGATAGTTCTTCTTCGTTTCCATATATTGCTGCATCATAGGTGTCATCTGTTCCAATTTAATTCTCCATTTCTCCCATATAATAGAAGCCTTTACATTCTTTTAAGGTAACGGATACGATCTTACCGATGAGGTCTTCACTTCCAGGAAAATGAACCACAGAATTGTTGCTGAGCTTTCCTGTCATCATAGAAGCATCGTGTGTATTCTTCTCTTCCACAAGTACAGGAAGTGTCTTACCGGTAAGCTCTTCTGCTTTTTCTTTTGCGATTTTCTGAACCAGGGAAAGAAGACGGTCAAATCTAGGTTTTGTTACTTCCTCCGGAACCTGTTCCATCTTTGCAGCAGGCGTACCGGTACGGATAGAGTAGATAAATGTAAAGGCAGAATCATAACGTACCTTGCTTACCACATCCATTGTTTCTTCAAAATCCTCTTCTGTCTCCCCTGGGAAACCAACAATAATATCTGTTGTAATCGCAATATCAGGAATGGCTTTTCTCAGTTTCTCAACCAGCTCCAGATACTGCTCTTTTGTATAATGACGATTCATGATCTTCAGTATACGGCTGCTTCCGGACTGAAGCGGAAGATGCATGTGCTTACAGATCTTCTTTGAATTTGCCATAACTTCGATCAGTTCATCAGAAAGATCCTTTGGATGAGAAGTCATAAATCGAATTCTTTCAAGCCCTTCAATCTTTTCAATATCTTTTAAAAGCTGGGCAAATGTCACCGGATTCTCAAGATTTTTTCCATACGAGTTTACATTCTGACCGAGAAGCATGATCTCAACAACACCATCTTTTACCAGTCCTTCGATCTCGCGGATAATATCCTTTGGTTCTCTGCTTCTTTCACGACCACGTACATATGGTACGATACAGTAACTGCAGAAATTATTGCAGCCAAACATGATATTTACACCAGACTTAAAAGCAAACTTACGCTCGATTGGAAGATCCTCTACAATTACATTGGTATCCTTCCAGATATCGATCACCATCTCTTTTGATGTAAGACTCTTATATAAAAGTTCTGCGAACTTATAGATATTGTGAGTACCAAATACCAGATCTACGAAGCGATAACTCTTCTTGAGCTTCTCTACAACCTCCGGTTCCTGCATCATACATCCGCAAAGAGCGATCTGCATGTGTGGATTCTTTTTCTTCATACTATTTAATGCACCGAGGCGACCAAAGACTCTTAAGTTTGCATTCTCGCGTACAGTACAGGTATTATAGATAACAAAGTCTGCATGCTCATCTTCAACGAGTTCATATCCTACTTTCTGAAGAATACCTGCAAGCTTTTCACTGTCTCTTGCATTCATCTGACATCCAAAGGTCACTGTACAGGCTGTTGGCTTTCTGCCAAGTTCTTTTGTAACCTTCTCAAGGATCTCTTTACATCTTTCAATATAATAATACTGTTTCTCAGGTTCTTTCTTAGGAATCGCTTCTCCGTAAACAGCACTTTCTGTTACAAGACAATCCGGAATCTGGTCAAACTCATCAAATGGTACTGATGGATAGATCTGAAAATCAAAAGCAACTGCTACTGTCACATGCTGCTTATGTGCACAGAGGTAACGATCATAGAATCCCTGTCCATAGCCACAGCGATGACGTTTTTTATCAAATCCAACACCAGGAACGATAAGAAGCGCATTCTCATCATCACCTTCAATCTCGGTAACCGGTTCCGGGATATCATAATATCCAGGTGCAAGATCATCATAAGAGGTAATATAATAATACTTCATCTCGCCTTTTCCTGTTACGCGAGGTGCACATGTCTTCTTACCCTTTACCCATGCATCAAGAAGAAGCGGCTTCATAGAAACCTCTCCCTTACAATCCATATATACATAGATTGTATCTGCATTCTTATATGCATCCATTGCAATGATCTTATTGCAGATTATCTCACTGTTTTTTACAAGCACCTCTTCCGAAAGAGCTTTTCTTGATGCGAATGTACTTTTTCTAATTTCCTTTTTTTCCATTATTTTTTGCTCCGTACTTTTCTCCTAAGTTCACAATAGTGCCATCTTTTTCTTTAATATCAATATTATCAAGCTGCGATTTCAGATTCGCGCGGAAGGATGCAATGAACTTCTGACGTAAAAATGTACGTTCTTCTAGTTCCTGTTCTGTTAATCCTTCTGCCTTAGCCTTATGTGCCAGTTCATTAATTCTTGCAATTTCTGCTTCTGTAATTGACATATCTTCCTCCTCGAAATAGCGAATTCTTTAAAAAGAAACACCACTTCTGACATTTTCAGTCAGAAATGGTCCCCTATAATCTGTTAAATTCCCATGTTGTTCAGATAATCCACAAGTGAAAAACTATGATCGGTTCTTCCTACAAATAAGGTTCCGATATTCTGTCCTTCGAGAATTTTGTGGATAATATGAAAATCTCCTCCATTCGCAATCACCATATCTGCTCCGGATGTGGTTGCGATCTTTGCTGCAGCAAGCTTTGTCGCCATGCCGCCAGTGCCCACACTGCTTGTGCTGGTACTCTTTCCCATATTCAGAAGTTCCTCTGTAAGTTCGTCTACCTGTTCAATGAACTTACTGTCCGGATTCCTGTGTGGATCATCGGTAAAGAGTCCATCGATATCAGATAATAAGATCAGAAGATCTCCCTGGATAAGAGAACATACAAGTGCGGAAAGTGTATCATTATCACCAAACTGAATCTCATATGTAGATACAGTATCGTTTTCATTCACTACTGGAATTGCCCCAAGTTTTAACAATTCCTCAAAGGTGTTAAAAGCGTTGTTCCTGCTGGTTCTGTCAGTGATCGTATTCTTAGTCAGCAATACCTGGGCAGCCATCTGTCCATACTCTGCGAATAACTTCTGATAGATCATCATCAGCTTTGCCTGCCCGATTGCAGCACAAGCCTGCTTTTCTGCTACTAAAGTAGGCTTTTCTTTCATCCCTACGGTTCTGCTGCCAACAGCAATCGCACCGGAAGAAACCAATACAACTTCTTTTCCCATATTCCTGATATTACTGATCTCACGAATCAGTACCTCAAGCTTTGTAAGATCAAGTGCTCCTGTCTCTTTATGTGTCAGAGACGAGGAACCAATCTTAATAATAATTCTTTTTTTATCTTTAATAGTTTCTCGAATATCCAATTTAATTACCAGCTTCCTGTATTACTTAAATAAAGTGAATCTTTTTTAAAAATCTGCAGATCATACGTCCCTTCGGCAGATCCATGATCTCAGAAACACGGATTCCTTTCAGACGGATCAGGAAGAAGGCATATACAAACACCGCAACGATGATTGCGATTACTGTAGCAATCGCATTACATACATAACCGGCAATTCCACCATCTGCTCTTGTAAGGAATGTAAAGATATGCACAAATACAAAGTGTGTGAACATACATGCAATTCCCATAAATGCAGCAGAGATCATTGGTATCACGAATGTCTTCTTAATCTCCTGTCGATAATGAAGATGCCTCTTGATTGCAAAAGAATTCATCGCACAGACGAGGAATGCAAATAATGTGTTCGCATATACAACACCATAGATATTCAGCTTAAACTTCTTTAATAAGAAATACAATACGAATAAATGGATAACAAGTGCGACCGCGGAGTGGCGCACCGGTTCTTTCATTCTGCTGATTCCCTGTAATACTGCAGTAGATAAAGTAGACATTGCAAACAATACGATCATAAGACCGCCCGCCTGTGTGATACCTGCCGGTAATCGGTGCGGATCATTAAAAAGCAGCTGCATGATCGGAGATGCAAGTGCTGCAAGACCAACTGCACAAGGAATGGTAATGATCATCGTATAACGCATAGTCGCTCTTACTTTAAGCTTTGCATCTCTGTAATCGCCATTGACGAGTGCTGCTGAAAGAGCCGGTACAACAGAAGGTGCAAGTGAAGATGCAAGTGCTAATGGTACATTGGCAAGAACATAGAACTTACCGCTGTAGATACCATAGATAATGGCATACTGTTCATTGGTATACCCCTGACCGGATAAGATGTGGTTAAATACAAACTGATCCAGAATCGGAGTAATATTGTAAATAACGGTTGAACATACAACCGGAATGATCGTAAAGATAATAGCACGATAAATCGCAGCGTTCGGTTCCTTTTTCTTGGTTATGTCTCTCTTTGCATTTCTTCTGAAGCTCTGCTTATAAGAACGATAAATAAATAACAGAACAAGGAGTGCTACAAAAACACTTACTACTGTACCAAGAGTTCCGCCCGCAGCACCATATGCAGGCGCTGCAGCTTTACCAGCAACAGAAACTCCATATTCAAAGAAATAATACGCTCCGAGGACAGATACGAATGCATTCACTACCTGCTCGATCAGCTGCGATACCGCAGTTGGAACCATGGAGCCATACCCCTGGAAATATCCACGATACACACCGGCAATTGCAAAGATGAAGATTGCCGGCGAAATCACGCGAAGCGCCAGTATCGCATTATCTACCTTCATAATGTTCCCGCAGATCACGCCTGCAAAGAAGAATGTCAGCATAGATATTACAAGTCCGGCCGATGCAGATAATTTCATCGCACACTGGAAAACACGCTGTGCATTCTTATATTGCCCCTGATTCACGCGTTCTGAAACAAGCTTTGATACAGCCAGCGGAATACTGAACGTAGAGATCATCAGTAAAATCATATAGATCTGGTTGGCAGTAGAATAATATCCATTACCCTCATCTCCAAGAATATTGGTCAGCGGGATACGATAGATCATACCAATCACTTTTGCAATGATTGCGGCACCAGCCAGTATCGTTCCCTGTACCAGATAATTTGAATTGTTACCGTTATTTTCCACCTACGTTTCCCTCCATTTCAATATGACATGATCATACCATGGTTAATATCTTATTCGAAGCTTGTGTCTCCTGCCTTTGTATCCTGTACGATACATACCCAGGTCTGACCCTGATTGATAGCGATCTCTTCGCCATTTTTATCATAATATTTTGCCTGACCCCAGTCGGAAGCCTTTTCCCATGTTGCCTTTGTATATGTACCCTGTGTAAAGAGGATAGCATCTCCACCAGCATTGGTATCGATATCAAGATATCCGTGATCATCGTAGTTTCTGATAGGACAGTACTGAACAATAACATTATCTACAGAAACCTGTTCACCTGTTGTCTGGTCGATCTGTGCAGGACCTGCTGAACGATCAGGATATTCACTTCTGTAATACTTATGTGTATCAGGATTGTAATCAAAATATGGATTGTTGCTGTATCTATGAGGCACGATATGTGTTGCCTTACCATCAGAATATGTTACAGTTTCTCCATCGGCAGCAAACTTAAAATGTCCCATGTAGGAATTGTCAAGATCCATACTATAGCCTTTTCTTTCGATAGCTGTCTTGATACCTGTTTCACTTGTATAACAGTTGTGTGGTGCTGGTCTGTCATCTGTACGGAAGAAAATATCTTCTCCAGCATATCCATTCAGAGTTCCAAATGCTTCCTGGATCTCAAGACCAGAGATATTGTTCACCATATCTGAGTTAAGAAGTTCGCAGGCATAGATAGCCTGTCCGAAATGAACATAGATAGCATCAAATTCAATCGCAAAATCAATATAATAATCACGACAGCTTCTTACCGGACCAATCTTGGAGATGTCTGTAAGATCCTCAAAAATCGCCATCATACGTGTGATCTCACCTTCTACCGGTGCTTCATAAATAACAGAAGCTTTAGAGATACCGTCCTGTGGAAGTGCATCAATGATATTATTGATCATAACTGCAACCGGTCTTCTGAAACCGATACTCTGATCGATCAGCTTACCGGTAAGGTAACTATGTACTCTGCCTTCTGCATCAGCCTGTTCTCTCTTTTTATTATTCCCTCTTTTAATATCAGTACGAGGTGCCTGATGAGCAAACGCTGCATCTGATGTATTCACAGGTTCTGTCTCACCCACGCTCTCTTCAGCCGGTGAAGACTCTACCGGAGCTGATTCTGTGGAAGGAGTTTCTTCATAGTATTCTTCCTGATAACCATCATCATAATAATCATCGCCATTATAGCTGTCATCATAATAATCATCATAATAACCATCATCATAATAACCTTCATCATAATAATCATCGCCATTATAGCTGTCATCATAATAATCATCATAGGAATCATCACCATAATACCCATTATCGTAATAATCCTCATAGTAATTTTCGCCGGTATAATCCTCGTAATATTCTTCAGCTGTTACTCCAACACCTGCAATCATAACTGACATGATTGAGATACCAACCAGTGTTTTTAATAAGTTTCTCTTCATAATAAATCCTCCATTTGTGTTGCTTCAAATTATACTAAGATTAAAGTTCTCTTGTAATACCGAGTAACTCTAATACTTCTTTTTGTTTTGCTTCCATGATAGAAGCCTCATCCTCTGTCATATGATCATATCCAATCAGATGAAGCATACTATGTGCTACCAGAAATGCAAATTCACGCAGCTGAGAATGTCCATATTCCAGTGCCTGTACTTTCACATGTTCTGCTGAGATCACAATATCTCCCAGAAGGAGTTCTCCGCTATCAGGATCAAAAGCATCTCTTTCATATTCCAGAAAGTCAAATACACCAGCAGCCGGATACTGTGTCATAGGAAATGACAATACATCAGTAGCCCTGTCTATACCACGCTGTTCCAGGTTGATCTGATGGATCTCTCCATCCGTTGTAATGGTTACATCCACGGTCACTTCGTAAGGACAGCCTTCCTGTGAAAGAACAGCTGATACAACTTTTGCTGCGATTGCTTCTGCATCAAATCCAAATCTTTCCTCAATTTCCCAGACAAAATTCAAAGTCATGAATTTCTCCCCTTCTTCTCATTGTTCGCAGCGATCCTTGTGGTCTTTCTTGACTGCAGCTTTCTTTCATAACTGTCGTACGCTTCCACGATCTTCTGAACCAATGGATGTCTTACTACGTCTGCACTTGTAAGTTCACAGAACTCTATTCCTTCCACCTTATTCAGAACCTTCATCGCTACATCCAGTCCTGATTCTGCTCCTACTGGCAGATCCTTCTGTGTCATATCTCCTGTAATAATAACCTTTGATCCAAAACCAATACGTGTCAGGAACATCTTCATCTGTGCAGGTGTTGTATTCTGTGCTTCATCCAGAATAATATATGCATTATCAAGCGTTCTTCCTCTCATATAAGCCAGAGGCGCTACTTCGATAAGACCCTTTTCCATATTCTTCTGGAATGCTTCCGGTCCCATGATCTGATATAAGGCATCATAAAGCGGACGAAGATACGGATCGATCTTACTCTGCAGATCACCTGGGAGAAATCCGAGCTTTTCTCCTGCCTCAATCGCAGGTCTTGTAAGAATGATTCTTCCTACTTCTTCATTCTTAAATGCATTGATTGCCATAGCCATGGCAAGATAAGTCTTACCTGTTCCGGCTGGTCCTACACCAAAAACGATCATTCTCTTTCGTATAGCATCAATATATGCTTTTTGTCCCAACGTCTTTGGTTTGATCTGCTTTCCATTAATAGTATGGCAGATACAATCCTTATCAATATCAACAATCGCACTCTCTTTATCTTCCATTGCAAGAGCAAGGGCATAATTCACATTCTGTTCTGTTATGGTATTCCCTGCTGCTGCAAGCTTTGAAAGGCTTTCAATGATATGCGCAGCTTTTTTTGATGAAAACTGATTCCCGAGAACCTTTATATTCCCATCACGTGATATGATAGTAACATTCATCGTCCTCTCAATCTTTTTCACATGTTCATCAAATTGTCCGAAAATATTAGATTCCAGTGAAGCCGGAATCGTAACTGCTGTCTCAATAATACTCATTCAATAGATCCTTCCTGTAAACAGTCATAGCCTACGATATTTTAACATCAAATCTTTGTAAAATCAAGACTGCCAAAATTCCTTATTTTACGTTACTGTGCACGTACACTTTGTTCCCGTTCCAGTACTGTAACTATTTTACTTATGATAAGGCTCTCCATTCATAATACGATACCCACGATAGATCTGTTCCAACAGAATCACCCTCATCAGCTGGTGTGGAAATGTCATATCAGAAAAGCTGATCTTCTCGTCTGCCTTAGCAAGAATCTCCTCCGACAATCCTAATGACCCTCCTATGATGAACGTGATATGACCGACACCTCTCACCCCTAGCTTTTCGATATGTTCTGAAAAACCTTCAGATGTGAACTTTTTACCATCAATGGCAAGAGCGATCTTATACGAATCCTCTTTCCATTTTTTCATGATCCTCTCGCCTTCTGCGTTACGAATCTGTCGTTCGATCATAACACCTGCACCATCCGGAGTCTTCTCATCCGATACCTCGCAGATCTCCAGTTTACAATATCTGGACAATCGTTTTGCATACTCCTGTATTGCATCTGTAAAATACTTTTCCTTGATCTTCCCTACACAGGCAATTGTTATCTTCATCCCATTCTCCTGACTGCTCGACTTTGAATTCCTCTGCATAAAAAGAGGCTGCTATCAACTAGCAGCCCCATAGTTTAACTCTGGATCTTATTTGTTGCTAAGAAATTCGTGAATTCCCTTTGCTGCAGCTTTACCAGCACCCATAGCAAGGATAACTGTTGCTGCACCTGTTACAGCATCACCACCGGCAAATACACCGTTCTTAGATGTCTGTCCAGTTACTTCATCAGCAATGATACACTTACGTTTGTTGATATCAAGACCGATTGTTGTAGAAGAGATCAGTGGGTTTGGAGATGTACCAAGTGACATAATAACTGTATCAACATCAAGTACGAACTCTGAATCAGGAATAACAACAGGACGTCTTCTTCCTGAAGCATCAGCTTCTCCAAGTTCCATACGTACACACTTCATACCTGCAACAGCATCATCTTCATTAACAAGAATCTCTGTTGGGTTTGTAAGAAGGTCGAAGATAACGCCTTCTTCTTTAGCATGATGTACTTCTTCTACTCGTGCAGGAAGTTCTGCTTCACTTCTTCTGTAAACGATATGTACTTCAGCGCCAAGACGAAGGGCTGTTCTTGCAGCATCCATAGCTACGTTACCACCACCGATAACAGCTACTTTCTTACCTCTTGCGATTGGTGTATCGTAATCATCTCTGAAAGCTTTCATCAGGTTATTTCTTGTAAGGTACTCATTTGCTGAGAATACACCCTTAGCTGTTTCCCCTGGGATACCCATGAACATTGGAAGACCAGCACCTGATCCGATAAATACAGCTTCAAAACCTTCTTCATCCATTAATTCATCGATTGTGATAGAACGACCGATGATAACGTTTGTCTCGATCTTAACGCCAAGAGACTTAACATTCTCAACTTCCTTAGCAACTACATCAAGCTTTGGAAGACGGAATTCAGGGATACCATATACAAGAACTCCACCTGCTTCATGAAGTGCTTCGAAGATTGTTACATCATAACCAAGCTTAGCAAGGTCACCAGCACATGTAAGACCTGCAGGACCTGAACCGATAACTGCAACTTTCTTACCGTTCTTTTCTGCTGCACCCTGTGGCTTGATACCGTTTTCTCTAGCCCAGTCAGCTACGAAACGTTCCAGTTTACCGATAGAAACAGCTTCACCCTTGATACCACGGATACATTTACCTTCACACTGGCTTTCCTGTGGACATACACGACCACAGATAGCAGGAAGTGCTGAAGATTCGCTGATTACTTTATAAGCTTCTTCAAACTTGCCTTCTTTAACCTGTGCAATAAAGCCTGGAATATTGATATTAACAGGACAGCCCTGAACACACTTTGCATTCTTACATGTAATACATCTCTGTGCTTCTTCTACTGCTTCATCAGCATTGTAACCAAGACATACTTCGTCAAAATTAGTAGCACGAACCTTTGGATCCTGTTCTCTTACAGGAACTTTCTTTAATACGTCAGCCATTATTTGTCACCTCCACAATTTCCGCATCCACCATGATGTGTATCGCCTTCCTGGAACTTCAGGAGTGCACGACCTTCTTCTGTCTTATAAAGAGCCTGTCTCTTCATAGCAGCATTAAAGTCAATCTTGTGACCATCGAATTCAGGACCATCAACGCAAGCAAACTTAACTTCGTCACCTACCATAACTCGGCAAGCACCACACATACCTGTACCATCAACCATGATTGGGTTCATAGATACGATACATGGAATACCAAGCTTTTTAGTTGTGAGGCATGCAAACTTCATCATAATCATTGGACCGATTGCTACACAAACATCAAACTTCTTGCCATCTTCAACAAGTTTTTCCAGCATAGCTGTACCAACACCATGGAAGCCATAGCTTCCGTCATCTGTACAAAGATGAAGGTTACCAACTGCACCCATTTCATCTTCAAGGATCAGAAGTTCTTTATTTCTAGCACCAACGATGATATCGCATTCGATACCATGTTCATGAAGCCATTTAGCCTGTGGATATACAGGAGCTGTACCTACACCACCAGCGATAAATACGATCTGTTTTTTCTTTGTCTCTTCAAGATTCTTTTCTTCACATAATTCTGATGGATTACCAAGTGGTCCAACGAAATCACGGAAGCTGTCGCCAGCCTGTAACTGAGCAAACTTATGTGTAGCTACTCCAAGTGGCTGGAATACGATTGTGATAGTACCTGCTTCTCTATCATAATCACAAATTGTTAATGGAATTCTTTCTCCAACCTCATCAGATTTAACGATGACAAACTGTCCTGGAAGACAATGCTTTGCCACTCTTGGTGCTTCTACAACCATACGATAGATTGTAGCTGAAAGCTTTTCAGCTTTTAAAATTTTGTACATTTGTTCTCCTCCTTGAATTTTAGCCCTTATGTTTAGGTAAAACTTATATTAGAACGTTAACACTTTCGTGCTTCACTCTAAAATATACTTTATTCAATAGTATTCGTCAATAAATTGTTCAAATTCTTCCAGACTCATCAGTATTTTTCTTGGTTTTGTACCTTCTTCCGGTCCTACGACTCCGGCATCTGCAAGCTGATCCATGATTCTTGCAGCACGGTTAAAACCAATCTTAAATACTCTCTGCAGCATACCAATGGATGCTTTGTCTTTTTCGATAATAAATTTACCTGCATCGACAAAGATAGGATCACGGTCGGATCCTCCATCAGATGAACTTCCAGGTGCTGATGACTGTGATGAAAACTTATCAATATCGATAGTTTCCTGTTTACCATACAGTTCCTCATCCACATTCTTTTTCAGGAAATCCGTAACACGTCCGACCTCATCATCCGTTACGAATGCACCCTGAATACGAACCGGCTTTGGATAACCCTGCGGATAGAAAAGCATATCTCCTTTTCCAAGTAGCTTTTCCGCTCCGTTCATATCGAGGATTGTTCTGGAATCCACACCACTTGTTACAGAAAAAGCAATTCTGGAAGGCATGTTCGCCTTTATAAGACCGGTAATAACATTAACCGATGGTCGCTGTGTTGCAATGATCAGATGAAGCCCCGCTGCCCTTGCCAGCTGTGCAAGACGACAGATCGCATCCTCAACCTCTCCAGGTGCAACCATCATAAGATCTGCAAGCTCATCTACGATGATCACAATCTGCGGAAGTTTCTCCGGTTTTCCTTCCGTTCCATCCGGAATAGCTTCTACTCTTCTGTTATATCCTGCAAGATCACGAACTCCGATGTTTGAGAACATCTCATAACGCTTTACCATCTCAGCAACTGCCCAGTTCAGTGCTCCGGATGCCTTTTTCGGATCTGTAACGACCGGAATCAGAAGGTGCGGAATACCATTATAGACACTTAGTTCAACTACCTTCGGATCGATCATGATAAGCTTAACATCTTCCGGATTCGCTTTATAAAGGATACTCATGATTAACGTATTAATACATACAGACTTACCGGATCCCGTCGCACCTGCAATCAGAAGATGAGGCATCTTGGCAATATCTGTGATCACCGGCTGCCCCGCAATATCTTTTCCTACTGCAAAGGAAAGGCTTGACTTCGCACTTCGGAAGGTATCTGTCTCCAGAAGTTCTCTTAAATAAACAGCACTGTTCTCTTTATTCGGTACCTCAATACCAACTGCATCCTTACCCGGAATCGGAGCTTCGATACGGATATCGCTGGCTGCAAGATTCAGCTTGATGTCATCGGAAAGATTGACGATCTTGCTAACCTTTACGCCCTGTTCCGGTTTCAGCTCATATCTTGTGACGGCGGGTCCGCAGCTGACATTGGTAATCGTAACATTGACCCCAAAGCTTTCCAGTGTACTTTGCAGTTTTGCAGCAGTATCACGAACTTCCCCTTCTGAATTACCACGCGCTCTGCCACTGCCTGTTCCCAGTAGTCTTACTGACGGAAACTGATAGATCTTCTGTGGTTTCTTTTCGTTTTGACGGATTTCTTCTTCTACAACCTTTTTATCTTTTTCCTGCTCTTTTTCGCTTGATCTTGGATTCTTCTTTATGGATCTTCGGATACCGGAATCATTCTCATCTTCCAAAGCATTTTCAGCTTCTTTATCCTCTTCTTCCTGTGTCTTCTTTACCACACCCTGAATTGGGAATTCCATCTGATGTCCTGGTCGATCGTTTTCATCCAGCGATTCTACAAGCTTTTTTGCTCTAGTAGTCTCTCCCTGGTCCATGAATCGGATATCCGGTGCTTCTGCAACAGGCAGAACTTTTTTCTTTCCACCGGAATTTCTGTTCGGAATGATCTCGTGCACATCATCAGATACCTTTGTATCAGCACTCAGTTTCGTATCCATACTGACACCTGATGCGATACGATTCCTTCTTATCTGAAGATCGTCTGAAGGTTCTCTTCTGTTCTGCATTCTTTTTCTATCAGAGTTATTCTGATAAGAAGAAACTACTCTTTTACTGCTGTTATAGATTCCATCGATAGCGGACTGCCCGGTCAGACAGATCAGCGAGATGATAAACAGAATAATATTACAGATCCAGGTACCTATCGTTCCTACAAAAGGACAGAAGATACAACAGATGATTCCACCAAAGAACCCTCCTCCCTCGTGAAGGTCTGCACCTGTCTGAAAATATGCCAGAATTCTCTGATTCTTATCAAAATCTCCTGTAATCAGTTCACAGAAGCAGCTCAGTGTGATAAGAAGTAAAACAAATGCTGCGATCTTACCTGCCAGCGATCTTGATCTGATATTAACTGCAATAAACGCTGTCCCTATAAACAAAATGAAGGGAATCAGATAGGCGATCAGTCCAAAAAGTCCAAAGAAAAAATAACTGATTGCCCTTCCGAATGCCCCTCCAATCCCAAAAAAATTAGCCAGGCAGAGGATTATACAAAATCCAAGCATCACCCATATCAGAATCTCTGTTCCTGGAGATACCAGCTGATTATTCGATCTCACAGCCGGATATTCTCTCTTCTCAGGAATCGGTGTACTCTTTACCGGTGTCGTTACTTTATTAACTTTTTTGGTATCAGATGCCGCACGGGCTTTCTGACCAGATTTTGCAGAAGATGTACCAGTGCTTTTTCTAACATTCTTTCCTGAAGCACCAGTCTTAACACTCTTCTGACCTGAAGCTTTTACGCTCTTCTTCTGTGTTGCCATTCTATACTCCCTATTATTATGATAATGCGATATATCCTATCAGCGATATGATACCAACGATAAGACAATACACACTGAACCCCTTAAAACTTTTCTTTCTCACGATATTTATCATCTTTCGGATACTAATGTAGCCAACTCCCCCGGCTACGATCGCTCCAACAAGATATATCAGCACCTGTGATACAGCAATCTCAGACCCCGGAATCTCCCTGATCTCCAGAATCGCAGCTCCAAGTATCGCAGGTATCGACATAATAAAAGAATACCTCACTGCAAATCGTTTATCAAAACCACTAAGCAGACATACTGCAATTGTCGTTCCAGACCTTGAAAGTCCTGGCAGAATACTGATTCCCTGCGCAATTCCAACCATAAATGCACTGGAAAAACCGATATCGTTCGGAATCATCCTTCCCGACTGTGAGACATCCGTAATCTTTAACAGAACTGCAGTGATCATAAGACAGATTCCAGGAATCAACAGCGATTCCGATGCCAATGCAACAAGTTCTCTTGCCGCAAAACCGATGATTGCCGTTGGAATCGTCGAGATCAGTATCATCGCAACAAACCTTCTATAATTATTATAAACGATCTTTTTATATCGCTTGGCTTCTCTATTCGTATGGTTCTGATAAAACGCATTGATATTACTACATATATCCATGCTCATGTGGATTGCTTCCACTGTTAATCGTCCTATATCTTTATGAAAAGCCGCACAGATTGCAATTACAGTACCCAGATGAACGAGAACATCAAATAATAATCCGTTGCCACTCTCAATTCCAAACAAAATACGTAAAATAGCAAGATGCCCCGAACTGCTTACAGGTAAAAATTCTGTAATTCCCTGTACAACACCTAAAAAAACTGACTGAAATAATGTCATATCATCCTCCGGGAAAAAATTTGGTGATATTATACCACAAATCAGTATTTGAAACAAGGCTCTCTTCTTCAGGATAAATCGGACAAAAAGTAAAATCCCACATTACAGAATCTGTAATGTGAGACTTTCTTTAATTGGCCGTATAGAAATATTCCTCCTGAAGATCTCTTACCATCTTTGTATAAAGATCTCTGCATTCCTCCAGTTTTCCATTCTCGATCATGGTAATACATGGATAAATATAATCCTGGTAGATTCCCTGATAGATGCTCTCTTTTTCTTTCATCCTGTTGATTCGTTTTACGATTGTCGGAGCAACATCATAATATTCACGAACCAACTCCTCCCCCTGCTCGAGAGATGAAAGATAACCATCTCTGTAATCACGAAGAAGTGTCAGTTCATAACAGTCATCTGCCTTACCGGAATTCTGACATACTGCAGTAGTAATATAACACCACTTTCTATGAAAACCAGCATCAATCTCTTCAAAAGTACCAGCTGTAAGATTACTCTCCGGAAACTGCTCTTTCCATCTATCCAGAAGAAGATCTACAAAGATCTCGGAAGATGTTCCCTTATTCTTTAAAATAGCAGGAACAATATATGCAACCATACAAAGATTCAGATTGATCTTCTCATTGTCTATCTCTCTTTTTTTGAATCCTTCCAGATACTTCGTTGCTGCACTGACAACAGCATCTGCCATATTCGAAAGATACATCTCTTTTTCTATAGCATTCACATAGCCCTGCTCCAGTGCTCCCAGAACTGCCGCATGATCTTTATAGAACTGAGAAAATGCCATGGCATACTCTTTCCTATGAAAATTCTTCAGCAGATCTTCAATATTATCAAACAGACCTTCCATACCATGAAGCGCAGAAAGGTAGGTATTCTCCATAATTATTCCTCCAGATTCGTATATACGTACTGAACGTCATCATCTTCATCAAGAAGATCCAGAGTACGCTGAAGGTTCTTAAGTGCTGTTTCATCTGTAAGTGCAATGTAATTCTGTGGAATCATTGTAACTTCTGCAGATGCCATTGCAATGCCTTCCTTTTCAAGAGCTTCTCTTACTGTTCCGAATTCATCCGGATCAGTAATGATCTCGTAGCTGTCTTCTTCATCAGAGAAGTCTTCTGCACCTGCATCAAGAGCCAGCATCATGATATCATCAGCATCCATATCGCATTCTTCTTTGTCAATAATAATCTGACCCTTCTTATCAAACATATAAGATACACATCCCTGTGTACCGATGCTTCCGTTACCCTTTGTGAACGCACTTCTTACATTCGCAGCTGTTCTGTTCTTGTTATCTGTCAGTGCATCTACAATGATTGCAATTCCGTTAGGACCATATCCTTCATATGAAACATATTCATAGTTTACAGATCCTGCATCACCGGCAGCTTTTTTGATACCACGATCAATTGTATCGTTTGGCATATTGTTAGCCTTTGCTTTTGCGATTACATCACGAAGTCTGCTGTTGTTTGCCGGGTCTGCTCCGCCTTCTTTAACAGCTACTGCAATTTCACGACCAATGATCGTAAAGATCTTACCCTTTGCAGCATCATTCTTTTCTTTTTTATGTTTAATATTGGCAAATTTTGAATGTCCTGACATACTATTTCTCCTTCATATCAATATTTATCATCGTCATCATTAAAATATAACATCTCTCTTAGTATTCGTCAATAACCGTAGAGTTTTTCAGGTAAATACGCGGTACTCTTTTTGATACATCGCATACAAATTCATAAGGGAATCTTCCGGAAATCTCTCCAAGAGTTTCAACAGAAAGGAACTCCTCTCCATCCTGTCCCATCAATGTAACAAGATCACCATCCATAGCTTCCGGGATCTCTGTTACATCAACCATAAACTGATCCATACATACTCTTCCAAGGATTGGTGCTTTCTTTCCATGGATCAGAACCCATCCTTTTGAAGATAACAGTCTCGGATATCCATCTGCATATCCAACCGGAATAGTTGCTACTCTGCTGTCTCTTTCCGTCACAAAAGTTCCTCCATAGCTTATCTGTACGCCGGACGGAACATCCTTTATATATGAAATATGTGCTTTCCATTCCATGACCGGTTTTAATGGCACACGGTCAAAAATAACCTCAGAGGATGGATAGATACCATAGATACTGATACCTGCACGTACAAGATCCAGATTGGCATATGGCATATCAATGATTCCTGCACTATTTGACACATGACGGATTGGAATCTGAATTCCCTTTTCATATAATTGTCCGGCAAAATTCATATAACGTTCCAGCTGTCTGTCTGCATATTGCTTATCAGTTTCATCTGCTCTTGCAAAATGCGTAAACATACCCTCGATCTCAATATTATCAAGTGCAGCGATCTTCTGTATCGTCTCAACAGAAGCAGGTGTATCTGCAAATCCAATTCTTGTCATGCCGGTATCAAGAGCCAGATGGATCTGGAATGTCTTGCCCTGCTTTACTGCTTCTGTGGAAAGTTTTTCTGCCATATCGTATTTAAATACAGCAGGCCTGATATCAAGCCTTACAAGCTCCTCATAATAATCCTCAAATACAAATCCAAGAATCAGGATAGGCTTTTTGATTCCGCCTGCACGAAGTGCAATTGCTTCTTCCGGAACTGCAGTTGCAAATCCCCAGATATATGGATAATCTTCGATCTCTTTTGCAATAGGAACTGCTCCATGACCGTAACCATCTGCCTTAATAACAGCAATCATCCTGATACCCGGGGCAATATTTTTTTTCATAGATTCAAAGTTATATGCTACTGCATCCAGATCAACAGTAACATATGTTCTGCAATTATTTTTCATAATTAACCTCCTATAACCCGCGAAAAACATAATCCGCGATATCTCCTGCCATCAGGGATCTTTTTCCATAGACAGCAGCAGCATCATCTCCTGCTTTCCCATGCAGATACACTCCTGTCTTTGCTGCTTCAAAAGGATCCATTCCCTGTGCAAGAAGCGACCCGATAACACCGGTCAGCACATCACCGCTACCCCCGGTTGCCATTCCATGATTACCGGTTTCATTACGATATAATCCCACACCATCTGTCACCAGAGTGTGGTGATCTTTTAAGACTGTAATAAGATGATATTTTTCCGAAAAAGACAACGCTGTATAAGCTTTATCATTCAGAACTTCTGTTACGGTTTGTTTACATAATCTTGCCATCTCCATCGGATGTGGTGTAATAACAAGCGGTGTCTGAACCTTTTCCAGAAAAGCCAGCATATGTGAAAGATTGTTCAGGCCATCTGCATCCAGAATAACAGGAAGTTTTCCGTCCAATACTGTTCTTACCACTGCCTGCATCTCATCAGAGATCCCGATACCGGGACCAACTGCAACTGCATCCTTCCCTTTCATCAACTGCTTTACTTCCTCACAGGATGGACAACTGCCCTCATAGGTATGAAGAACAGCTTCCGGAATAAGTGTCTGCAGAATCGTACGATTTTCTTCTGTTGTATAGATATATACCAGCCCAACTCCGCTTCGATATGCAGCTTTAGCAGCCAGATATGCTGCTCCGGCCATATTCTTACTTCCGGCAATCAGTAAAAGCTTGCCACAACTCCCCTTATGAGCATTGTCTGTTCTCCTGGGAAGTCTTTCCAATATTTCTTCTAATGTATAGGAATATGTTTTCATTTGGATTCTCTCATAAAAAGAACTGCCTGTCTAACCAAAACAAGCAGTTACTCTTATCATTATTGTTCTTTATGATTGATATTATATGATAACTGCATCAGACTCTCTGACAGATGTACATGTTCTACAACAACATCATCCGGCAAAGATAAATCAGTATGAGCAAAGTTCCACACTGCTTTTACCTGTCCCTCAACCAGAACACGGGATACTTCTTCTGCTCCCAGCTTTGGAAGAGTTAATGCTGCAATATCAATCTGATGTTCCTTCAGAAACTCCGGAAGATCATCGACCATCTGGATCTCTATCCCGCGAAGCTTTTTTCCAATCAACTCTGGATTTGCATCGAATAATCCCACGATCTTAAATCCACGCTTCTCAAATTTCACATAATTTGCAATAGCCTGTCCAAGATGTCCTGCACCGATAATAATCATAGTGTAAGTCTTATCGAGTCCAAGAATCTTACCAATTTCGTGATACAGATACTTCACATTATATCCATATCCCTGTTGACCAAATCCGCCAAAATTATTCAGATCCTGACGAATCTGTGATGCTGTCACATGCATTCTGCTACTAAGCTCATTGGATGAAATACGCTCTACCTTCTCTTCAATCAACTCACTTAAATAGCGATAATAACGAGGTAAACGTTTGATAACAGCTTTTGATATTTCCCTGTCCTGCATCTTACATTCTCCAATCAATTCTTTCTTAAGTAACGGTTATTTAATAAACTCATCATAAATTGCTTTAGTTGCCTTATCAAAATCACTGTCATTAACACCGATGATGATATTTAATTCGCTGGAACCCTGGTCGATCATTCTGATATTAACCCCACAGTTTGACAGTGCTTTAAAGAGCTTACCTGCTGTACCTGCTGCAGACTTCATACCTCTTCCTACTACCGCAATTAAAGAAATATCAGCATGTACTTCCATGAAATCAGGTTTTACCGCACGACGGATACCTGCAAGGATCTTCTGTTCCTTTGTCACAAATTCATCCTGATGAATAAATACACTCATTGTATCAATACCGGATGGAATATGCTCAAATGACATCTGGTTTTCTTCCAGAACAGAAAGTACCTTACGTCCAAAACCGATTTCTGCATTCATTCTATCCTTTTCAATATTCACGCATACAAAACCTTTTTTACCTGCAATACCTGTTATAGTAAAGCGTGGTTTCTTACAGGTGCTCTCTACGATCATAGTACCAGGTGCAGAAGGATCGTTGGTATTCTTAATATTGATAGGAATTCCCTCTTTTCTTACAGGGAAGATTGCTTCATCATGAAGTACAGAAGCACCCATGTAAGATAATTCTCTAAGCTCACGGTAAGTAATTGTTTCGATTGGAAGCGGATTCTCTACGATTCTTGGATCTGTTACAAGGAATCCTGAAACATCTGTCCAGTTCTCATACAGATCACACTTCACAGCTCTTGCCACAATGGAACCTGTGATATCAGAACCACCTCTTGAAAATGTCTTGATGCTTCCATTTGGAAGGCTGCCATAGAATCCAGGTACTACAGCATTCTCAACCTTTGAAAGTCTTCTTCCCAGTGCTGTATTGGTTCTTTCTGCATCAAATTCACCATTCTCATCAAAGAAAATAACTTCTGCTGCATCAATAAATTCAAATCCAAGATACTTTGCCATAATAATACCATTCAGGTATTCTCCACGGGAAGCTGCATAATTCTTTCCAGCACCTTTTGAAAAATAATCTCTGATCGTATCAAACTCATTATCAAGTGAAAGATCAAGTTTCAGACCCGCAATAATCTCATTATATCTTTCCTTGATCTTTATAAGCTTATCTTCAAAATTAACTCCATTTACGGCTGTCTCATAACAATCGTAAAGCATATCGGTAACTTTTGTATCTTCTTTAAATCTCTTACCAGGTGCTGATGGAACAACGTAACGTCTGCTCTTATCGGCCATGATAATACTCTTTACTTTTTTAAACTGCCCTGCATCGGCAAGAGAACTTCCGCCAAATTTTACAACCTTTTTCATAATGTAGCCTCCTCATATAATACAACATGATATTGTAACGTACTTTGTTAAAAAAATCTATAACTTTTTTCTTTAACCTTCTTCTTTCTTCGTCCAGAAGTCAACCGGTTCATAATCAGTCAGCTTCGCCAGAAAACCTTTCTCATCCAGTTCTCTCTGAATCAGATCAAGTACCTTATCAGAAGGTGCCGTCACGGTATGATAATGATACCCGGATGTTACATTCTTCAGAAGACTTGAGTTTCCCAGACTGAGTCCTCTCACAAAATCATCCACATCTCTTCTGCTACGGATATCAAGCTTTGCCTGTACCTTTCCATAAATCTTATGGTATACAAACACATCCTCCACAACACCACCATAATCAACGATCAATGTAAGTTCATCTGCTACCTGTTCATCTGTGTGTATTACCTTAAAAACACGTTCTGACTTCTTCTCGCTGACAAGTACATACCCTTTCGTAGTCGACATCAGATCATACTCCTGTGCCCGCAAAAGTGCCATATCCTGTACGATAACCTGTCTTGTTACACCCAGCATCTCCGAAAGAGCTGACCCTTTGATAGGTTCTGTACTCTGACTTAAAATCTCAATAATTTTTTTACGTCGTTCTGTCCCCTTCATATCTGCCACCTCCTATAGATAACGAAAACGTTTTCCTATACATCTGTCTTGTCATCAAATGGTTAAATTGAATGTAACCTTATTTTCAGAACCTGTCAATATCAATTCATAGTTTTCGTTGATAATTCAACTAGTTTTATGATAGAATATAACCCGTTAACGCGTATTAATAGAAAGAAACAAAAACAGGAATAATTATTATGATTTTATCTTGCAGTAATATTAGTAAAGCATTTGGAACAAAAGAAATATTACGTACTGTCAGTTTTCACGTAGAAGAAAGGGAAAAGACGGCTATCGTTGGCATCAATGGTGCTGGCAAGTCTACACTTCTGAAGATCATCATGAATCAGATGTCTGCAGATTCCGGTGAAATCGTCATCTCAAAAGGTGCTACCATAGGTTATCTTGCCCAGCATGAAGCAGTTTCCAGCGACAATACCATTCATCAGGAGCTTCTCGCTGTAAAGCAGGATATCATTGATATGGAGAGTCGTATCCGTCAGCTTGAAATCAACATGAAGCATCAGGAAGGGGACGCTCTTACTGAAACCCTTGAATTATATAATCGTCTGAATACAGAATTTGAGAACCGAAATGGTTATGCTTATCAAAGTGAAGTTATCGGCGTCTTAAAAGGTCTTGGCTTTATGGAAGATGAATTCGACAAATCCATCGCAACCTTATCCGGCGGACAGAAGACGCGTGTTGCACTCGGCAAGCTTCTGTTATCAAAGCCGGATATCATCCTTCTGGATGAACCAACCAACCACCTGGATATGAACTCTATCGCCTGGCTGGAAACCTATCTTCTCAACTACCCGGGTGCTGTGATTATCGTTGCCCATGATCGTTACTTCCTCAATAAGGTCGTTACAAAAGTAGTCGAGCTTGATAACGGAAACTGCAGTGTTTTTTTTGGAAATTACACAGATTATGCCCAGAAAAAAGCCATGATCCGTGATGCACAGTTAAAAGCATGGATGAATCAGCAACAGGAGATCAAACATCAGGAGGCAGTTATCACCAAGCTGAAATCCTTTAACAGAGAAAAAAGTATCAAACGTGCAGAAAGCCGCGAAAAAATGCTGGATAAGGTAGAACGTCTCCAGAAGCCTACTGAGGTAAACAGCGAGATCCATTTAAAACTTCATCCAAGATTTGAAAGTGGAGAAGATGTTCTGACTGTCGAAGAATTATCCAAGTCCTTTGGCTCCCTTACTCTTTTCTCTAATATCAATTTCCAGATCAAACGTGGAGAAAAGGTTGCTATCATCGGCAACAATGGAACCGGAAAGACTACACTGCTTAAGATTCTGAATCAGGTAATAGAAGCAGACAGTGGTGTCTTTACGATCGGAAGCAAAGTTCATATCGGTTACTATGATCAGGAACATCATGTTCTTCATATGGAAAAAACTCTGTTTGATGAGATTGGTGATGATTATCCTATGCTTACCAATACTGAGATCCGGAATGCCCTGGCTGCTTTTCTTTTTACCGGAGATGATGTATTTAAAAAGATCAGTGATCTTAGTGGTGGAGAACGTGGACGTGTATCTCTTGCAAAATTGATGCTTTCAGAAGCAAACTTCCTTATTCTGGATGAGCCGACCAACCACCTGGATATCGTTTCCAAAGAGATTCTTGAAAATGCTCTAAATAATTATACCGGTACCATTCTCTATGTCTCACATGATCGATATTTCATCAATCAGACTGCATCCCGTATCATGGATCTTACAGGAAACACACTTGTAAATTACATCGGCAATTACGATTACTATCTGGAGAAAAAGGATGCACTTACAAGAATCTATGCACCTGAAAGCACTGCAACCGCACGAGGAGGCTTCCTTGGTGCAGCAGTATCTTCTCCTGCCACTACAGCAGACAGCGAAACAAAAAAAGACTGGCAGCAGCAAAAAGAAGAACAGGCACGACTTCGTAAGAAACAGAACGAATTAAAAAAGACAGAGGCCAGAATTGAAGAACTTGAGACCCGTGACAGTGAGATCGATGAACTCCTCTCTGATGAATCTGTCTACACAGATGTTCAAAGATGCATGGAACTTCAGAATGAAAAGTATGCAATCTCCCAGGAACTGGAAGAACTATATGAAAAATGGGAAGAACTAAGTGAATAATTTTAAAAAAACTTATATGAGGAGAATTACATATGAGAAAAATAAAGGAACTTAGAAGATTATTTACCATTCTGCTTTTTCTTATTATCTGTATTGTTTTCGAAACTGGTATATCAGCAAAGGAATCAGATTTTTCTGTAATAGATATTCCTGTAATAGAATCAGAATCTTCAGAAACAGATATCCCTGCAATTGAATCTGAATCAACTCCTTCCGCAGCAAAGGATATAAAGTCAAAAGTCAGATATAAGTATGTCAGGATAATCAATAATCAGTCGATTACAGTATCCACTAATTCATTTAAGGGAAAGATAACGATAACCTGCACTAACAAGAAAAAAGTTACGATAAAGAAATCCCGCAATACTGTAAAGATCATTGCCAATCGTCCAGGTCTCGTTGTGGTAACGCTTCGTGACAAGACTCGCATTGTAAAATATTGTATCTACATATATAAGAATAAAGCTGAGAAAAAGATTCTGAACAATCTTTTTCTCAAAAAAAGAATATCTGTATTAGGTGACAGTCTCTCCTCTCACGAGGATCTGCATGTCGGGAATTACCGTTATTATAACTCACAAGGTAAACAGCAAAAAAAGATTCGCATGGATATGAGAGATCAGTACTGGGCATTAATCAAGGATCTCTTTAATATGCAAATGGGGGTGAATTACTCCATAGCAGGTTCCATGATCAGTGGTTATCATAAGAGTGATGCCATGGCCAGTAAAACGAAGATCAATCAATTAGATAAGAATGGTAATCCGAATGTGATTCTGTACTACGGTGGTACAAACGATCAATTATCTGGAAAACAGCTTGGAATACCATTAGGTCGTTTTAATCCCAAATCCACATATGTACGAGATCCACTCTCTTCTATTAAGAATCAAAACACATACCCGGATTTTGTTTCTGGCTATGTGGTATCCCTTCGTCGTATGATGCACCGATATCCGAAAGCGGTCATCATAGCACTTATTCCATCGGCTTCAGAAAAGTCACACTACTGGACAGAGATGATAAAGGTATGTGAGTTTTATAATATACAATATGTAAAACTCTCAAACGCTGATATAACTTCAAAAGATATGGCTGATTCTATTCATGTTAATCAGAAAGGGTATCTTAAAATTGCAAACTGTATTCTAAAAGAACTCGGAAAACAAAAGAAACTCCTTGGGAGCTGACTTACCAGCTCTCAAGGAGTTTCTTTTTTATTACTGTTCCATCTTTGTTCGGATTGCTTTGATAAAATCTGCGCTGTTTAATACAGTAACATCCTTAATATCAGTAATAAGTGCAAGATCCTTTGTCATCTTGCCTTCTTCGATCGTATCAATCGTTGCCTTTTCCAGTTTGTCTGCAAATACCATAAGCTCTGGAATCTGATCAAGTTCACCTCGTTTTCTCAGCGCACCTGTCCATGCGAAAATGGTTGCTACTGAGTTTGTAGATGTCTCTTCCCCCTGAAGATGCTTGTAGTAATGTCTCTGTACAGTTCCATGTGCAGCTTCATACTCATAATTTCCATCCGGAGATACGAGTACAGATGTCATCATAGCAAGAGAACCAAATGCTGAGGAAACCATATCACTCATAACGTCTCCATCATAGTTTTTGCATGCCCAGATAAATCCACCTTCTGACTTCATAACACGTGCAACAGCATCGTCAATCAAAGTATAGAAATATTTGATACCAGCTTCTTTAAACTTATCTGCGTATTCAGCATCAAAAATTTCCTGCATGATATCCTTAAATGTATGGTCATACTTTTTAGAGATAGTATCCTTTGCCGCAAACCAGATATCCTGTTTTGTATCAAGTGCGTATGCGAAACAGCTTCTTGCATAGCTTGCAATTGATTTATCCAGATTGTGCATACCCTGAAGAACTCCGGCACCTTTGAATTCATGAATCGTCTCCTTAATTACAGTTCCATCTGCACCTGTAAATACAAGTTCTGCAGTTCCAGGTCCCGGTACATCAATTTCAACTGATTTATACACATCACCATATGCGTGTCTTGCAATTGTAATCGGCTTCTTCCATGTACGTACATTCGGTTCGATTCCCTTTACGATAATCGGTGCACGAAATACAGTACCATCAAGAATCGCACGAATGGTGCCATTTGGACTCTTCCACATCTTCTTTAAATCATATTCCTTCATACGTGCTGCATTCGGTGTGATAGTTGCACACTTTACTGCTACCCCATATTTCTTTGTTGCCTCTGCACTGTCAACAGTTACCTGATCATCTGTTGCATTACGATTCACAAGACCAAGATCATAATACTCTGTCTTTAAATCTACAAAAGGAAGAAGGAGTTCATCCTTAATCAGCTTCCAAAGGATTCTGGTCATCTCATCTCCGTCCATCTCAACAAGTGGTGTATTCATTCTGATCTTTTCCATAATTTTTCTCCTCATCGTCTCTTAATATCTGCTCTGTCTGATACTTTCAATTGCATTCAGAATATGCTCTCTCGCCAGCTGATCTGCGTGCTTTATATCCTTACTTCGAATGGCAGTAAATATCTCCTCATGTTCCTCGAGTGATTTACGTATGCGTTCCTTACGTTTCCAGGAATAGAGTCTTGCTGTCCTTACATATTGATGAAGCCCTTTTAGCTGGTGCTCCAGCATCTTGCTTCCACAGGAAGCATATAAAACTTCGTGAAATTGTCCGTCCATCTTAACCAGATGCTCAGAATCATTCTTTTCTTCATAAAACTTACTGAGACATATGATCTCATCCAGCTGATTCAGCTGCTCCTCTGTAATCGACTGTACAGCCAGTTCTGCACATAACCCTTCCAGGCGGGAACGGATCAGATAAATGTCTTCTACATCCTTAAAGGTGATTCCTTTTACATGCGCTCTTCTGTTTGGATATATCTCAACCAGACCCTCTTTTTCGAGCTGACGTATCGCTTCACGTACCGGTGTTCTGCTCACACCAAGTCTTTCTGCTATAATGATCTCACGAAGCTCTGCTCCATCAGGATATTCTCCCGACAGAATCTCGGACTTTAGGCGATTAAACACTTTCCCGCCTAAAGAATGATTATCTTCCATTTTATCTCCTATCAAATAAGGTCGAAATTCAGCTTTGCACAGCACTTTGCGATAACATCTGTAAGTTCGTCATCTGCGATTACAGTTACACGACCCTCTTCGTACTCCTTATCTACCCAATCCTTTACAAGGCCAACCAATTCATGATCCTTTGCGATCTTCTTCTCTTCCGGCAGCTTATAGTAAACATTGATCCAGTGTGCAATACCAGCAAGACCGGATGTCTTCGAAACAGCTACAAGTGCCGGTCTGTTCAGGAACTTTTCTGTATTAAAGATATTGTAGATCTCTTCATTCTTAAGAAGACCATCTGCATGGATACCAGCTCTTGTAACATTAAAGTTCTTACCTACAAATGGAGTTCTTGGAGGCATCTTATATCCGATTTCTTTCTCATAATAATCACTAAGTTCTGTAATAACAGTTGTATCCATTCCATCCAGAGTTCCACGAAGCTGTGCATATTCGAATACCATTGCTTCAAGCGGAGTATTACCGGTACGTTCACCGATACCAAAAAGAGAACAGTTAACACCACTTGCACCGTAAAGCCATGCAGTTGTTGAGTTCGTTACTGCCTTATAGAAATCGTTATGTCCATGCCATTCGATCATCTCACTAGGTACACCTGCATGTGTCATAATACCATAGATAATACCAGGTACAGATCTTGGGATCACAGCACCAGGGAAGTTAACCCCATAACCCATGGTATCACAGCATCTGACTTTGATTGGAATTCCATACTCTTCAGACAGCTTCATCAGCTCATGACAGAATGGAATTACATAACCGTAGATATCGGCACGTGTAATATCTTCCAGATGACATCTTGGGCTGATACCAAGATCCAGACAGTCTCTTACAATACTTAAATAATGGAACATAGCCTGGAAACCTGTCATCTTCATCTTATAAAAAATATGGTAGTCAGAAGAGCTAACCAGAATACCTGTCTCCTTCATACCAAGATCCTTTACCAGCTGGAAGTCCTTTCTGCTCGCTCTGATCCAGCTTGTTACCTCTGGGAACTCATAGCCGCGCTCCATACACTTATAAACAGCATCTCTGTCCTTCTTACTGTAGAGGAAGAATTCAGAAGCTTTGATCTTACCCTTTGGTCCGCCAAGCTTGTGCAGATAATCAAAGATTGTTACGATCTGTTCTGTAGTATATGGTTCTCTTGACTGCTGACCATCACGGAAGGTCGTATCTGTGATCCAGATCTCATCCGGCATATGATGTGGAACAACTCGATCATTAAATGCGATCTTAGGAATCTCTTCATAAGGGAAAAGGTTACGGAACGCATTCGGTGTCTGTGTATCCACCAATTGATACATGTGTTCTTCCAATTCCAGCAAATTGGTTTTATGATTCATTTTGACTTTTCTATTTTCCATAATATCTCCTCGTTAAATGATTATCATTTTTCTGTATAATTGTATACAATTATGCAGATAATGTCAAGACTACATGTAAATTAGACAAAAAAAGACCTCGATAGCTGCGGATACTATCGAGGTCGTCATGCCGTTGTACGTCTTGACTATGCGGATTCATCAAGAATTTCACGGTATGAAGGAGGTATTTTGTGTAATCTCCTTACTGTGAGATTCATCCTAATCAAATAAAAAGCAACTGCTCACCCTTGCAGTCACACTTAACAAACCTGTTACGGCTTGGTTGGATGTTTGCGCTGTTTCTGGAGCACATCTCATACATTAAGCAGGTTTCCTGACTTACAGATCAACACTCGTTTCACCTTCTCACACTCTTGGGCTGTGCAATGGTATTATCGAAACTCATTCCCTGAATACAGTGACCAGTTCGCTTGGGATTCTCACCCAATTCCCTCTTCAGAACTAATGCTCTGCACTTAATATAGTAAATATTCAATTACACAATCTGAATTATAGACCACTCCTCTTTATTTGTCAACCATTTAACAAATATTTTTTAAATTTTATCTCTGGAGTTGTTACAGTTCAGCTAGGTGATTGATACTTACAATAAAATTGAAAAAAATATGCTGAAAATTTCTTGATGGTTTTCATTTGAAGTAGTTGCATCTTGTTGATAACTTATTGATGAATT
>JAZLLO010000054.1:0-17422 GCA_045598185.1 Marvinbryantia sp. | reverse complement strand
AAAATGTTAATTAAATGGGATCATGTCTTCCTCTCCATCCGGCAGCTGCATAAATCCATCTGCATCAACTTCAGGTACTGAACTGTTATTTTTCTCCTGACCGTCTGCAGGTTTACTTTCCCCAAATTCATGTTCATCTGTTGCGACGCTGACGGTGTACACTTTCTTTCCTTCACTGTTTGTATAAGAATTGGTTGATATACGTCCGCCAACTACAACACGCATACCCTTCTTGTAATATTTCATTACAAATTCCGCATGCTTTCCAAACGCAATGCACGGAACAAAATCAGCGCTTGATCCCTGACTGTCTTTTCTCATTTTTTTGTCAACGGCAAGTGTATATTTTGCAAACGCTAAGCCATTGTCATTCTGGGCATATTTCAGTTCCGGGTTTCTTGTAAGTCTTCCTACTAACATCACTTTGTTCATAATCAAATTCCTCTTTCGCCTCTTTTAACGTGGTTACGTGTTTGGTAGTTTTCGCCTGTTTCATTTCCATCAGCCCTGTTTTCTTATTCATCCGAAGCTGACGACCCAGATCAATCGTTACGATGTACATATTATCGCTGATTCTCTGCTTAATTCCCGGGTATCCGGTCTCCTTGTACAATTCTTTCTTCATAAAGCTACTTTTCCTCCATCTTGACGCGTTCGCGACACTTTTTCGATTTTGGTAGTTTTTTGGTAGTTTTTAAAGAAAAAAGCCACTCTTCAAAGGTTAAAGAATGGCTTAAAATCAAGGAAAAACAGACTTTTCAGTTTTGGCTTACACTTTAAAGCGGTAGCCCACGCCCCAGATAGTTTCAATATACTGTGGCTTTGCGGATCCGTACTCTATCTTTTCTCTGATCTTCTTGATGTGTACGGTAACAGTTGCGATATCTCCCACGGATTCCATCTCCCAGATCTCACGGAAGAGTTCTTCCTTGCTATATACATGATTCGGATTCTCTGCCAGGAATGTCAGAAGGTCGAATTCCTTAGAGGTGAAGTTCTTCTCCTCTCCATTTACCCAGACTCTTCTTGCAGTCTTATCGATCTTGATACCGCGGATCTCCACTACTTCATTCTCCTTCACGGTAGAATGGATCAGTCTCTCATATCTTGAAAGATGTGCCTTCACACGGGCAACCAGTTCACTTGGTGAGAAAGGCTTTGTCATATAGTCGTCCGCACCCATACCAAGACCTTTGATCTTATCGATATCCTCTTTCTTTGCAGATACCATCAGAATCGGGATATCCTTCTCAGCACGAACATGACGGCATATCTCAAATCCATCCATACCAGGAAGCATCAGATCTAAGATGATCAGGTTCCAATCTTCCTGCAGTGCCTTATAAAGTCCTCTATCTCCACGTTTCTCAATCTGGACATCATACCCACTCATCTCAAGGTAATCTTTCTCCAGTTCCGCAATACTGATCTCGTCTTCAATAATTAAAATCTTTTCCATCATACCGGAACCTCCTGATATTTTCTAAGTACAAAGAACATTGTAGTTCCTACACCTTCCACACTGCTTGCCCAGATCTTCCCATTGTGATCCTCGATAATCTTTTTTACAATAGAAAGCCCAATTCCACTTCCGCCTCTCGCAGAGTTTCTGGAAGTATCTGTTCTGTAAAATCTTTCAAAGATATATGGAATCTCTTTCGTTCCAATACCTTTTCCATTATCCTCCAGTTCCACCTGAACAAAGTCCCCAACATCTCTTACCCGCAGCCAGATATGTCCCTGATCCTTGTCCATATATTTGATAGAATTACTGATGATATTGTCGATAACACGCTTGATCTGCTCTGCATCTGCAATTACCTCAACATTAGAAGCAACTTTGTTCTCATAATCAAGAAGAAACCCCTTCTCTCCAAGTTCTATATCCAATGCCTCAAAGCAATCTGAAAAATACTCACAGACATTCAGCTTCTGAAATATATATGGAATACGATTCGTATCGATCTTGGAATATAGCGTAAGCTCATTGATCAGCCTGTCCATATCATTGGTCTTATTATAGATTGTGCGGATATAGCGCTCCATCTTCTCTGGCGTATCCGCTACGCCATCCATAATACCTTCCACATATCCTTTAATAGCCGTTATCGGAGTTTTCAGGTCGTGTGAAATATTACTTACAAGTTCCTTACTCTGTCTGTCATACTCCATCTTCTCCTGTGTGGATTCCAGAAGACGCTTTCTCATCTCTTCAAAATCCCTGCAAAGGTCACCAATCTCATCATCGCTTTCCACTTCCAGGGTAAAGTTCAGATTTCCCTCAGCAATATTACGGGTCGCCGTCCTTAGCTTATTAATCGGGACATTAATCTCAGAATATATCCAGAGAAGAAGCAAAGTACCGGTAAGAACCAGAATCATGACAATGATGATAAACATATCCCGGACAAATTGCCAGATTTCTATCATCAGATCCGCTCTTACTTCATAATTCGCACCGGCATTCTTCGCAGCAAGATAATCCTCCATCTGTCCGCTTGATTCATAAGTCTGCGCATGTGCTTCCAGCTTTTTCATGGCATTATTTCCAATGGTTCCCATTACGATTCCAAGAAGCATCAATGGAAGAAAAACCATTACACAAAATGCAATCACTAATTTACGTTTCAGATTCATAAAAAAAACAACTCCTTTATGACAGAAAGTATATCATAAAGGAGTTTATTTGATTATTAAAAATGTCTAAAATAGTTCTTATAAGTACTTCTTAAGTGCTTCAACTTTGTCAAGCTTTTCCCAAGGAAGATCAAGATCATTTCTTCCAAAATGACCATAAGCAGCTGTCTGCTTGTAGATTGGTCTGCGAAGATCAAGCATCTTGATGATACCAGCTGGACGCATATCGAAGTTCTCACGAACGATCTCTGTGATCTTTTCATCAGAAAGCTTACCTGTACCGAATGTATCAACCATGATAGAAGTTGGCTGTGCTACACCGATTGCATAAGATAACTGAATCTCACACTTAGAAGCAAGACCTGCTGCTACGATATTCTTAGCTGCATAACGAGCTGCATATGCTGCAGAACGGTCAACCTTTGTACAATCCTTACCAGAGAAAGCTCCGCCGCCGTGTCTTGCATATCCACCGTAGGTATCAACGATAATCTTACGACCTGTAAGACCGCTATCACCGTGTGGACCACCAATAACGAAACGTCCTGTTGGGTTAATGAAGAACTTTGTACCTTCATCAACCATATCCTGAGGAAGAATCTCATCAAATACGTACTTCTTGATATCAGCATGGATCTGTTCCTGTGTAACATCCGGATCATGCTGTGTAGATAATACTACTGCATCCAGTCTTACCGGTTTATCATTCTCATCATATTCTACTGTAACCTGTGTCTTTCCATCCGGACGAAGGTATGGAAGTGTTCCATTCTTACGAACTTCTGTAAGACGAAGTGCAAGCTTATGTGCAAGAGCAATAGGATATGGCATATATTCTGCTGTCTCATCAGTAGCAAAACCGAACATCATACCCTGGTCACCGGCACCGATTGCTTCAATCTCATCTTCTGACATTGTATTCTCTTTTGCTTCAAGAGCCTTGTCAACACCCATAGCGATGTCGCTTGACTGTTCATCGATTGCAGTAATAACACCACAGGTATCAGCATCAAATCCGAACTTACCTCTTGTGTAACCGATCTCACGAACAGTATCACGTACGATCTTCTGAATATCAACATAACCATTAGTAGTAATCTCACCCATTACAAGTACAAGACCTGTTGTAGTAGCTGTCTCACAAGCTACACGGCTCATTGGATCCTGTTCCAGAAGTGCATCAAGGACTGCGTCAGAAATCGCATCACACATTTTGTCTGGATGTCCTTCAGTTACAGATTCGGATGTAAATAAACGTCTTTCCATAGTCTTTCCTTTCCTCTTTCTCTCTTAATTCCCCATCAACCAGGAAATTGCAATGTCCTATAACGTCAAAAATCCGCTTATCGAAACTGTAAGCGGACCTCTATCTCAAGTGACAGTGCATCCTCTTATTGTTCGATCATTCGCTCAGGTTGGCACCTTCCAACTTTGGGGTTGCCGTGGTTTCGCAGGTCCTATGTACCTCCACCACTCTGAATAAGAGAAACATCATTCATATTTTGTTTTTCATTTCACAATCTTTCAGACTGCATATACTAAAATAACCTCAGAAAGTACTTTCGTCAAGTACATTCTGAGGTTTTTTTCAATGTTTTTGTTATTGTACAAAATCAGCCTACTCTAAGCTTAAACTTCTGAATCTCTTTCTCTGTAGATACACGTTCAATCTCAGCACCCAGGCTACGCAGCTTCTGTTCAAAATATTCATAACCACGCTGAATATATACGATATCATCAACGATCGTAATACCTTCTGCTGCAAGACCTGCAATAACAAGCGCTGCACCTGCACGTAAATCTGGTGCACTAACTCTTGCGCCAAGAAGCTTTTCTGTACCATAGATAACAGCTGTATTGCCTTCTACCTTGATATCAGCACCCATACGGATCAGTTCATCTACATACTTAAATCGATTCTCGAAGATACTTTCCGTAACAAGACTGGTTCCTCTTGCAAGTGCAAGTGCTACACCAATCTGTGGCTGCATATCGGTAGGATAACCCGGATATGGTAATGTCTTTACATTAGTATTATTCAATCTGCCTGTCGCTACAACACGAACTGTATCATCAAACTCTTCAACCTGACAACCGATCTCAAGAAGCTTTGCTGTTGTTGCTTCCAGATGCTTTGGAATGACATTCTTAACGATGACATCACCCTTTGTTGCAGCTGCTGCAAACATATAGGTTCCTGCTTCGATCTGGTCCGGAATAATAGAGTATTCTGTACCATGAAGTCTCTCTACACCGCGGATACGGATAACATCTGTACCTGCACCCTTGATGTTCGCACCCATACTGTTCAGGAAGTTAGCAACATCAACTACATGTGGCTCTTTTGCCGCATTCTCAATCGTTGTTCTGCCTTCTGCCATAGATGCTGCCATCATAATATTGATCGTAGCACCAACGGAAACAGTATCCAGATAGATATGGCTTCCTTTCAGATGCTCTGCCTTCGCAACGATTGCGCCGTTTGAAATGCTTGTCTTCGCACCAAGTGCTTTAAATCCCTTCAGATGCAGGTCGATTGGTCTGCTGCCAATGTTGCATCCGCCAGGAAGTGGTACCTCTGCATTCTTGTACTTTCCAAGAAGTGCTCCAAGTAAATAGTAAGATGCTCTGATCTTCTTGATATATTCATAATCTACACTGATGCTTCCGATATGAGAACCATTGATCACTGCAGATGTTCTGCTGACTCTTTCAACTTTTGCACCAATCTCGCCGATTGCCTCCAGAAGAACATTGATATCCTGTACATCCGGAAGGTTATCGATACGCACATCATCATC
Source organism: Marvinbryantia sp. (assembly GCA_045598185.1). Taxonomy (GTDB): domain Bacteria; phylum Bacillota; class Clostridia; order Lachnospirales; family Lachnospiraceae; genus Marvinbryantia. The sequence continues at coordinate 11,984 of JAZLLO010000054.1, read as the reverse complement.
CGTCATGATTGCTGCAGCAAGAATTCCAAGTGCTGCGTTCTTCGCTCCGCCGATCTCAACCTCACCGACAAGAGGATTCCCGCCCTTTATAATATATTGCTCCATTAGACACCTCTATTGAATTTTATTTATACTCTATATCCCCATATATGCCAGCCAAAAAAGTGTTTTCCCCAGTCACAATTTTGGTTATAGTTATAAGCATACACATACATTATAGCACAAGTTGACGATTTGTAAATATTATTTACTCCGAGCCAACGTCCACACTATCCAATATGACGATTTTTCAGCCATATCTTGTACAATTTCACGAAATGTGCTTTCAAATGTACCAGATATAGTAAAAAACTTTTTTTAAATTACTGAGGTATCAATATCTTCCGGAAGGATAATCTTCATATCTTCCGGCTTTGGTTCTTCCATTTCTGCAAGTCTTGATGCCTGATTTGTGATGATATTCTCAAAGAAGTTACGCACGCTTCTCGCATTTGCAAAATTCGCGGATTTTTCTGCTACCATCTTTTCGATACTTTCATTTACGACCGTCAACGCCTCTTCCGAAAGCTCATAGTCATATTTCTTACAGTTCCCATCAAAGATCTTCTGCAGTTCCTCTGCTGTATAATCAGCAAACTCCATGTATTTATTAAAACGAGACTTCAGACCTGGATTACTATTGATGAACTTTTCCATCGGTTCAGTATAGCCCGCAACGATAACTACCAGTTCATCTCTGTGATCTTCCATTGCCTTTAAAATGGTATCGATCGCTTCCTGTCCGAAATCATTCCCACCTTCTTTTGCCAGTGTATAAGCTTCATCAATAAAGAGAATTCCACCCATCGCTTCCTGGATCTTCTCCTGTGTCTTCGTAGCAGTCTGTCCTACAAAACCAGCAACAAGACCGGAACGGTCTACTTCAACAAGCTGTCCTTTCGGAATCGCACCGATCTGTTTATAAAGAGAGGCAAGAATTCTTGCAACCGTAGTCTTACCAGTACCTGGATTACCGGTAAATACAAGATGCTTAGATACCGGAACAACTTTTAATCCATTATCCTGACGCATCTTCTGAACCTTCAGAAGATTGATCAGTTCCTTAACATCTGCCTTAACATTCTCCAGACCCACAAGACTCTGAAGCTTTTCCATCGGATCCTCTTCCGGTTCCTGAGGAACTTCTTCCTTTACTTCCTCCTGAGGTGCTTCTGCCTGAGCTTTCAGCTTTTCCTCTTCCTGCTCCTTCTGATCCTCTGCCTTCACTTCTTCTTTCATATTGGTGATAGCCTTCATCATCTCATCCAGAGATAAGGATTCCTGTGCCTTTTTATCCGCACCTTCCTGAATCTCTTTTGTAGTGTCCTCTCCCCAGAAATCTTTGTAGATCTCTTTAAATAAATCATCTTTATTCATGACAACTCTTCTCCTAATTGTCTAATTTAATCCCAGCCAGTGCATTTGCAAAAGCATTGTTAAGTGGTTCCTGTGCCTCTTTTTTCTGTTTGTTCAGATAACGCTGAACGTCCTTTTTGCTGACGCCCGCACCTGACTTTTCCTTCCTTTCCTGGAAGGCAGACAATCGCTCCTTATAACCGCACTGACAGGTGAATGTCTTCTCTCCTGCCTTCTCGATCATTTCCATCTTTTTATGGCAATTCGGGCATCTTGCATTGGTCACTCTTGATACGACTTCTCTATGTCCACATTCACGATCCTGACAGACAAGCATCTTTGCCTGCTTTCCATTCACTGCCAGCATACGTTTTCCACATACCGGGCACTTGTGATTGGTAAGATTATCGTGTCGGAAAACCCCCTGATCTGCCTTGATCTCATTAACAATTTCTTCTGTATAAACAACGATCTGATCCATGAAGGTCTCGCGTTTTAGCTTACCCTCTGATATCTGTATCAACTTTCTCTCCCAGTCAGCAGTAAGTCCAGGACTCTTCAGATCATCCGGTACCAGCTGCAGAAGCTGCTTTGCCTTTCCGGTTACATAGATGTATTTATCCCGTTTCTCCATCATAAATGTATGAAACAGTTTTTCTATAATATCTGCCCTTGTTGCAACTGTTCCCAGTCCACTTTTTTCCATAGCAGAAAGAAGAGTCGCTTCTGTGTAATTCGCAGGTGGTTTTGTCTTGCCTTTGGTCAGATCCGTCTTCTCGATCCGAAGCTTCTTCCCCATCTCTGTCTTTGGCAGGAGCTGTTCCTTGATGGCGTCTTCTTCCTCTTCTTCTGAGAAATCATAGACACTTCTCCAGCCCATCTCTGTCATGATCTTTCCCTTGGCTGCAAACAGTTCTGTTCCCACTTTTCCTGTAAAAGTACTCTGCAGATAAGTACATGGTGGATATAATACGCTGATAAACCTGCGTACCACAAGGTCATATACCTTTCTTTCCTCCGGACTCATCTTCTCCAGCTGAACATACTCTTCTGTCGGTATGATAGCATGATGATCAGTCACCTTTGTATCATCCACAAAGCTTTTATTCGTCTTTAAAGGCTGCATGATCAGAGGTCCTGTCAGCTTCCTGTATGGTCCTATATTGATTGCTCGCAGTCTTTCTTTCAAGGTCTCTGCGACATCTTTGCCGATATATCTTGAATCCGTTCTCGGATAAGTCAGTACCTTATGATGTTCATAAAGCTGCTGGCAGATATTGAGTGTCTGTTTCGCTGAATATCCGAATCGTTTATTCGCATCACGCTGAAGTTCTGTCAGATCGTAAAGTCCTGGCGCATAAGTGATCTTTTTGCTCTCCTTTACAGAAGTGACCACCAGCTCCTTACCTGTTACATTCTTATGGATCTGCTCTATGCGTTCCTTTGAAAATGTACGATATCCACCGCTTTTGCTATCCTGCCATGTCCAGGAAATGCCTCCGGCAAGCACCTGTAATCCATAGTACTCTTCCGGCTTAAAATCGCGGATTTCCTTTTCTCTTTCTGCGATCATTGCCAGTGTCGGTGTCTGTACACGTCCACAGGATAACTGTGCATTATGCTTACAGGTTAATGCTCTTGTTCCATTCATTCCTACCAGCCAGTCCGCTTCTGCACGGCTCTGGGCTGCTGCATAAAGATCATTATACTTTCTTCCATCAACCAGATGGTTAAATCCTTCCCGGATTGCCTTATCTGTAACCGATGATATCCACAGACGCTTGATAGGTTTGTGACACTGTGCCTTCTCAAGGATCCATCTGGCTACAAGTTCTCCTTCTCTTCCTGCATCTGTAGCAATTACAACTTCACCGATATCTTTACGATAAAGCTGTGTCTTTACCGTCTGGTACTGTTTTGCTGTCTGTCGGATCACTACCAGCTGCATCTTCTCCGGCAACATCGGAAGATCGGTCATCTCCCATTTCTGGTACTTTTTGTCATACTCCTCCGGATCTGCTAACGTAACCAGATGTCCAAGTGCCCAGGTTACTACATATCTCTCACCTTCCAGAACCCCGCCTGCATTCTTATTGCATCCGAGGACTCTGGCTATATCCCTTCCAACGGAAGGTTTTTCTGCAATTACCAATGATTTCATGTCTGTTCCTTCACGATTTATGATACTAATGTTCCCATCTTAAAGGAAACAATAGCAAGCTCCAATGCCTGTGGTGTGTAATCTCTGTATTTAAAATAGTAGAAAAGGAGATTGATGTATTCATCCAGCTTCTGCTTGCCTTCCGCACCAACGATCTTATTCTCCCCACACATCATGCATTCGTTCAGCATCAGAAATGCTGCAAATCTTTCGTTCACATAGATATCGCGTTCTTCTTCTGAATAATGGGTAAACTGAATTGGTTTTCTTCTCACGATCCAGTAGATAAGATATGCAAAGCTTTTCTCGGTACGTACCCATTCTACTCCATGGAACTGTTTATTCCTGTAAATATCAGCAAAATAATCCATCAGAAGATTCATCAGTATTCTGTCGTTGCATTCGCAGGTTTCCAGATATCCTGCTTCTTCAATAAAATGATTGATGGAAGCTCTGATCTCTACAAATTTTTCATGAAGGCGTTCCTCTCCCATGGCCTCAACCATCTCGATATAAGTTGAATCACTATTACTGTTTACACTCATCTTTCTTCCATTCCTTCAAATATTCCAGTTCCGGGTAGTTCTGATGATGCTTAATCACCATTACTGCCATATCCGACTCCATGTTCCATCTCATATTAGTGTAATAACGTGCCTGCCGCTCTTCCGCAAAATCATAAGAAGGAATCGGAAGCACCTCCCGTACAAGAATGCCTTCCTTTATCTCCTTTAAGAGACTTTCGTAATGGCTCTGCCGGTCGTTTAATATACTGCCGTTCATATTCTACCTGTTTTACGCAGCAACACAGAACTGATATAATCCTTTACCTCGATCTGTTCTGTTCCATTCATTGCTGCATTTCCCCCGTTGTCTAACATTGTATTTTTCTGGGAGATGTGCTTCCAGTCAGCATATTCATCCTGTCGGTAATACTGGTCGCAATGCTCCCATCCACCTTCTCCCATAGCAAAGCAAGTGGAGATAAGCTCATCTATAGAATCGGTAAGCTGTGACATCGTAGTCGTATAACGCTTCAGGAAATGATTATCATTGCGATACGGATATTTTACACGATGATCAAACTCACCACATACCTCTTCTGCCAGTGTTCGTACCTGCAATTCGCAGTAATAGCCCTGGTAACGAATCACATAATGCTGGGACCTGTACCCTCTGTTGGTATGTTCTCTGTATATCTTATTCCCGAAGATATCCCTGTCTCCATATCGGATGTATGCTACCGGCGGTTCTGCAAGATATGCATCATCCACAGCATTATCCTTGAATCTGGTCATGATCCAGTCGAATACACCTTCCCATTCTTCCTTGGCAAGTATCAGTACACGCACACCGATCAGATCCTGTACAATATCTCTGTAATTATTCACATTGATATTACTGTACTTACGATTCTGATAACGTCCACGCTTACGGATAATCTTCTCAATCAGATGCTCTGCCTGTTTTGCACGGCTTCTGATGGAATGGATTGCAACAGGAATTCCTTCCTGAAAATATTCCACAAACTTCTGACAGACAAGTTCTGTCTCTTTCGTTCTTGCCATATAGTCATCGTAGATCTCTTCCAGATTTTTCCAGTCCAGTCCGGAGTCAAGGAAATCTTTCTCTACTTTATAGCTTTTAAAAAATAATTCTCTGTCAAGCATAGCCTTTTTATTCTACTGTAACACTCTTTGCAAGATTTCTTGGCTTATCAACATCAAGACCTCTGGCAATACTTATATAATATCCAAGAAGCTGAAGTGGAATGACTGCAAGGGATGTTGCAAAATGTTCATCTGTCTTTGGAATATATGTAACAAAGTCTGCAGTATCTTCCATACTATAGTGACCATAGCTTGTTACTCCGCAAAGATATGCCCCTCTGCTTCTGCACTCTACCATATTGGAGATGGTCTTTTCATAAAGACTACCCTGTGTTACTACGCCAATTACCAATGTATCATCTTCAATCAGAGAGATGGTTCCATGCTTCAGTTCTCCTGCCGCATACGCCTCTGAATGAATGTAGCTGATTTCCTTCATCTTAAGGCTTCCCTCTAAGGAAATCGCATAATCAATACCTCTACCGATAAAGAATACGTCTTTTGCATTGGCACGTTTTGATGCGAACCACTGAAGTCTTTCTTTATCTTCAAGAATCTTACTGATCTTATCCGGAAGCTTTCTCATCTCTGCAATGAGATTCAGATATTTCTCTTCTTCCAGAACGCCTCTTGCATATCCCATCTGAATCGCAAGTGCATATGCTGCGATAAGCTGCGTACTGTAGGCCTTTGTGGTTGCTACCGCAATCTCAGGACCAGCCAGTGTATAGAATACATTATCTGCTTCTCTTGCAATAGACGAACCGATTACATTCACGATTGCAAGTGTCTTGATACCTTTACTCTTTGCTTCACGAAGTGCAGCAAGGCTGTCTGCTGTCTCACCTGACTGGCTGATGATAACTACCATATCCTTCTTGCCAAGGATCGGATTACGATATCGGAATTCCGATGCCAGTTCTACACGTACCGGAATTCTTGCAAGATCTTCAATTACATACTGCGCAGCAACTCCAACATGATATGCAGAACCACATGCTACGATATGGATCAGTGAGATATCGTTCATCTCTTCCTCGGTAAGACCTACTGCTGACAGATCAAGTCTGTCATCTTTTAATACAGAATTGATGGTATCTTCCACTGCCTTTGGCTGTTCATGGATCTCTTTCATCATGAAATGCTCGTAACCTGCTTTTTCTGCAGCTTCTGCATCCCATTTAATCTCTACCATCTCTTTTTCAATTTCATCACCATCAAGATTGTAGAATGTTACCTTATTTTTCTGCAGACATCCGATCTCCAGATTGCCGATGTAATATACATTTCTTGTATATTTCAGAATAGCAGGTACATCTGATGCCAGGTATGCATCTCCTTTTTCCATACCGATGATCATCGGACTGTCTTTTCTTGCAACATAGATTTCTTCCGGGTATTCACGGAACATAACAGCTAGTGCATATGATCCACGAATACGGATCATCGCATGGTTGATCGCATCAACCGGGGTTCCAAGATACTTTTTATAATAATAATCGATCAGCTTTACCGCTACTTCTGTATCTGTCTCAGAATAAAAGACATAACCTTTTCTTGTCAGCTTGTCCTTTAATTCCTGATAATTCTCAATAATACCATTGTGAACTGCTACAACATTCCCATCATCGCTGGTATGCGGATGTGCATTATCCGTAGATGGCTCTCCATGAGTTGCCCATCTGGTATGACCAATACCACAGGTACCAACTACAGCCTCTCCATCATTCGTCATCTTAGCAAGAATCTTCAGTCTTCCTTTTGCCTTTACTACCTCAGCAACTGCATCCCCATTACGCACAGCAATACCGGCAGAATCATATCCACGATACTCCAGTTTTGCAAGACCATCCAACAAGATCGGCGCTGCCTGATTACTTCCCACATATCCTACTATTCCACACATACTCTAATTCTCCATTATATAAAAATGCTTTATTATCTTTTATCTACTTGCATCATGTTAGCACAAAAAGCCGTGTTCATCAATGATGAACACGGCTTTATTTACTTTATACTTACTTTCTTATACTAATTCTGAAGTACAGTGACCACACTTTGTAGCTTCAATAGGAACTTCATTCTTACAGAATGGGCAGATCTTTGTTGTTGGAGCTGCTGGTTCTTCTTCTTTCTTTGTCTTTTCAGCAAGCTTGTTGATAGCTTTTACCATAACAAAGATAGCAAATGCCATGATGAGGAAGTTCAGGATTGCAGTAATAAAACTACCATATCCAAATACAGCTACTCCAGCTTCCTGTGCTGCTGCAAGTGTTGCATACTTTGTTTCACCGCTTAACTGAATGAACATGTTTGAGAAATCAATACCACCTGTAATAAGACTGATGATTGGCATAATGATATCATTTACCAGTGAATTGATGATTGCCTGGAAAGCACCACCAATGATAACACCGACTGCCATATCCATGACATTGCCACGCATAATAAATTTCTTAAATTCGTCAAAAAAAGCTTTCATTTGTTTTTCTCCTTTATATTTAAAATTTAATTATTAACGATTCATCTCAAGCAGTTTTTTCTTTAACTCATTTTCCATCTTGAGCATATCAGCTTCTGCCTGTAATCTCTTCTGGCGACCATCTTTCTGAATTGCAAGTACTTCATCCAAAGTACCGATCAGCTGTGCATTTGTCTTTGCCAGAGTTTCCATATCTACGATACCACGTTCAGATTCTTTTGCTGTCTGTACGCTTGCTTCATGCAGTGCATTGGCATTCTTAAGAAGCATCTCATTGGTAAGATTTGTCACTGCATTCTGTGCCTTAGCAGCCTGCTGTGCATGGTGAATACCAAGCGCAATTACCATCTGGTTTTTCCACAGTGGGATTGTATTCACGATCGTTGACTGAATCTTTTCAACCATCATGGTGTTATTATCCTGGATCATACGGATCTGAGGCGCTGTCTGAATAGAGATCGTACGGCTTAATTCAAGGTCGTACAGCTTCTTTTCAAATCTGTCACAGTATGCTGCAAGATCCTTTGCTGCCTGTGCGTCTTCCGGAAGGTTGCTTTCTTCAGCTTTTCTTGTCAATTCAGCAAGATCAGTTGCTCTTACTTCTTCCAGTCTCTTCTTACCAGCAGCAATATACATAGATAATTCTTTAAAATATGTAAGATTCAGATCATACATCTGATCAAGAACTGCTGTATCCTTCATCAGTCTTACCTGATGTGCTTCAAGACCTTCTACAATCTTATCAACATTCACATCTGTCTTATCGTACTTAGCCTTCATAAGCTCCAGTTTATTGGTGCTCTTCTTGAACATACCAAAGAAACCTTTTTTCTCTTCAGTGTCTTTCTCGAAGTCCTTCAGTTCTGTTACAACACTTGCAAGCATGTCACCAACTTCACCAAGGTCCTGTGTACGCACATTATCAAGAGCCTTCTCAGAAAAATCAGCCAGCTTCTGCTGAGCACTTGCACCATACTGTAAGATTACCTGTGAATTCGTCACATCGATCTGTTTAGCAAATGCTTCGATCTGTGCCTGTTCTTCCGGAGAAAACTTTGTATCGCCCACTGTACCCTCTGCCTGAAGCTTCTTTGTCTCATCTTCAGAAATCTGTGGTGTTGCTTCAACTGCTTCTGCTTCTACAGCTTCCATCGTAGCCTGTGCTGTTGCCTGAGCTGCTTCAGCCTTTACCATTGGCTCCAGTGTCAGTGTCGGAACTTCTCCTGCCATCTTTGTAAATTCATCACTCATGACATTTCTCCTTCATTAATATGTTTGTAATACTTGTCCTTTTTCTTCCCCTACTTCCTTTTTCCTGATATCCTCACCGACAAGTCCTTCCTGAGCAAGTAATGTATTCAACACGGAAATATCTGCACTGATATCCATGGAAGTATCCTGATATAAATTATCAAAAAGTCTCGCAAATGCCTGATTCAGAGTATCCAGTGTCTCTTCAATCTCTCTCTTTGATCTCTGAATATTCGGAATCTGATCCGGATGTAATCCGCTCTCCTCTGCCTCTGTAAGCTTCTGGTAGGACTCCAGGAGCTTTTGTGTCGTTGGCAGATAATATTTCATCAATTTTCTTGTTTCAGCAGCTGCCTGCGGATGTTCTTTTACGTATCCAAAAATCTGGGCTGTCATACCTTCCAGTCCGGCAATCTTCTGTGATACTATCTCATCTTCAATTGCAGCATTGCTGGTTCGGAACATCTCAAGATAATTCTTACCATCCAGAAGAATCTTCTGAACTTCCGGTGGAAGCGTATCCATCTCAGCTTTCTCTTCCTGGACTCTCTGTTCGCCCATCATACGCTGGATCTCTGCCATTTCCTTTTCATTCTGTATCTGTCTCAGCTGTTCCAGATATTCTTTATATGCATCCTCAGTCACATACAGGTTCTGGTTCTGCTGGTCAAGATTCCCTTGCATGAACATGTTGTCCCTGATCATTCCCTGGATATCTTTTAAGGTATCTTTCTGCTTTTTGCCAGCTACTCCGGAAAGTTCCCTTATTGATATATGAGTCTTCTTTCCAATTGCCTTGATATAATTCTTAAATCTCTTCAATCTGGAAAGGATTCCGACTCCTTTGCCAGTCATAACTCCAAAAAGAACTGCCATGATAGCAAGAATAATCTTAACTGGTGCCATACCCACATGAGCAAATGCACCTACAATCATCAATACTAAAAGTCCGGTGACACATCCAAATACACCGCCAAGGCCTATTCCCGCGAGAAGCCATCCTCTTAAGCGGCTCAGTCCGCCGGATGAATAAATATTCTCCCCATTCAGATCCTTTGTCTGCAGATAATCAATTGCTCTTCTGTCAAAATCATTCATCCATGGATTCTGTGCCGGAATCACAGGACGACTTTTTTGCTTCATATAGTCTGGTCGTCGATCCACCGGCTTTCTTCCTGCAATGATATCTGCTGCCTTATTCACTTCATCTCCAAGTTCACCAAGTGCGCTGGTAACAGCATCCGTGACAAGGTTCTGAAGTGATTTACTCAGTTCACCATAATTCTGTGAATCAATGGCTTCCTGTATCTTTTCATTGAAATTCTTTTCAGACATACTAACCTCCAATATCCGAATTTTCAACAAATATCCATTATTTAGTATATACCATATATTTGCCGGAAGCAATCAGAATTCGAAAAGAGAGACCTATTCCATTATTTTGAAAATACACTTGCTTTTTTTACATAAATGTAATATTATCCTTATATCTCGTCATGTAGTTTTCATTACTACGTGTCATAACTTATATGCGAAAGGAGATGTTTTTATGAACCAAAACATCCTTACTTCTACATCAACCTTCACGAGACCTGTTATAAAAGATCCCGGAAGTTCACTTACACACTTTATAGGATTTGTTGGCGCCCTTATCGGAACTATCCCATTGATCACGAAAGGATATCATTCTTATAGCTATATAGGCGGTATCTCCATGGCGATATTTATGACCAGTATGATTCTTCTCTACTGTGCAAGTACCACCTATCATACCTTTGATGTCTCACCCGAGGTGAATAAGATTCTGAAAAAGATCGACCACATGATGATATCTGTTCTTATTGCCGGAAGTTATACACCAGTATGTATTCTTCTTCTGAAGGAAAAAGGAACGATAATACTTATCACCGTCTGGACATTGGCACTTGCAGGAATCCTGATCAAATTATTCTGGATCTTTTGTCCGAAATGGTTTTCTTCTGTATTATATATCGGCATGGGCTGGACATGCATCTTTGCATTGCCTACTATCCTTGGTTCCTTAAGTACAGTAGCATTTAACTGGCTGTTATTCGGTGGTATCTTCTATACCGTAGGTGGTATCATCTACGCATTAAAGCTTCCAATCTTTAATTCGCGTCATCCATACTTTGGTTCCCATGAGATCTTTCATCTTTTCGTGATGGCTGGAAGCTTATGTCACTATATTTTCATGTACTGTTACATTGCCTGATTCATCGTTCAGTGATATGATAAAAGTTGCCTTGTATAAGGCAACTTTTTTTATCTCTTATTTTACCGAGGATACTTTCCATGAATTATACTTATATCCTGAAATGCAGCGATGGTACTTACTATACTGGCTGGACCAATGATCTGAAAAAACGTCTGGAATCCCATAATAACGGGACTGGCAGTAAATATACCCGTTGTCGCCTTCCGGTTGAAGTAGTTTACTATGAGTGTTTTGATTCGAAACAAGAAGCCATGAAGCGGGAAGCCGCCATCAAAAAACTCACACGAAAAGCAAAAGAACAATTGATCTTACAACAAATGAGAACATAAAAAAACCGCTTCATTAATGAAACGGTTTTCAGAGGCGTGAGCCGGATTTGAACCGGCGATGACGGTGTTGCAGACCGGGGCCTTACCACTTGGCTATCACGCCTTACCTATAATAGTATATCAAATACTATGTTTGTTGTCAATCAATCTGATTGAAATGATTCCAAGGGGATTTGAACCCCTGTTACCGCCGTGAAAGGGCGGTGTCTTAACCGCTTGACCATGGAACCGTAACTCCCCGAGTTGGGCTCGAACCAACAACCCCTCGGTTAACAGCCGAGTGCTCTACCATTGAGCTATCGAGGAATACTTATGAAAATACTTTTGTACCTTCAAAACTTCACACAGAATTTAACACTTTCATCCAACTTACCCAAACTACTTTGGTCAAGCCTTCGACCTATTAGTGACAGTCAGCTGCACATATTACTATGCTTCCACCTCTGCCCTATCTACCACGTCGTCTTCATGGGGTCTTATCGCTTTCGCATGGGATATCTCATCTTGAGGGGGGCTTCAC
>JAZLLO010000053.1:0-2342 GCA_045598185.1 Marvinbryantia sp. | reverse complement strand
GTGATTACAGCATTATCTGATTTGATTTTATCTCTACACCATTCGACAACATCATCTACATCTAGTGACAGATTCCTTTTTATTCGAACAATACCCAATTCTGTAGTTTGTAACTTATCTAACCTTTCTAATAATTCATTTGCTACACTCATGCACTTGTATCCTCACTTCATCAAAGTCGAATATATTCTTCACACTAGACCTCATACTGTTTATATACCAATCATCTCACCACAGGAAATATAATGCAGATTTTTCATTTCCCTTGATAAATAACGAAATGCTTTCCTTCCGGTACAGTGGCAGGTATAAAAATCAGTATTCTTATACTTCTGTAATTCAGCTGCAATATCGTCTAATAGCATCGCAGGTACACTCTTCTTCGTAATCGGATTGAACAAGTGAAAACCTCCGACACAGATGTTCGGCTGGTATGTTCTTGCTTTATCCATAATATTCACAACGCCGGCATGACCACATCCCATAATCAATGCTGTTTTATCTTCTGTAATGATCAGATTCTGCTCATGTGAAAATGCGTCTTTCTTATCTCCTTCATAAAGGACATCATTCATCAGGGAATGACATTTATTAGTCTCATTAACGGTAAACAATGATAATTCACTATCAATCACATAATCTCCATCCAGTAAAATTACCTGTTTCCTTGTTTGTAGTCGTTTCTCTAATCCGACTGGCACCTTGAAAAATAAAGTTTTGCTGAAATGCGGATAAAAGGCGCTTCTTTGCACATAGATTATCGCCGTAGAATTCACATTCAAAAACTGTGCCAACGCTCCGCCATGATCCATATGTCCATGTGATATGATCACCGTATCTATCTCCGCAAGATCAATATTTCTTTTCTTTGCATTATCAAATAGTGTATGATCTGGTCCCAGATCAAAGAGTATCTTATGCTGTTTTGTTTCTATATAGAGAGCCAATCCATGCTTAGCTCTAAGATCTGTATTGGATATATTTTCTACTAATGATGTTATCCTCATAAAGCTCCATCCCTTTTCAACTTACATTAATATTTAAATCGCGAATCTCGAAGAGGATTCGCGCGCGAGTCGCACAGCAACGAAGTTGCTTTCTAATGTGCGAGTCTGCGATCCGCCGGAGGCTCATCTCAGTAGGTATCCCCTGCTGAGATGGATGAGTAAACCAGTCAGCAAGCATGGAATCAATCCAACTGCCATTCCGACAATAGCATGTACAAAATGGTACATCTTCTGATGGTATGCCTTATCCATATGCTCCGTTCCAGGAAGCCTGATTTTCTTTATATTTGCAAACAATACCCAATCTAAAAAGAAGCAGTCATACCAGTTTCCAATCTGCCATAATAAATAACTGATGACAAACCCCTCTTTGAATGTCCGGGCTCCAACTACCCATACACCCAACGTTAAAATGACAATCGCAAGTAATACAGCAAAACCTTTTTTCACAAGTGCTGGTTTGCTAAGTGGCGCCGCCGGTATCCTTTCATGCTTCTTAAAATATTCTTCCTGAATATCCTTCGGATAATCGTGAATCCACCAGACCGGATTTTTACAAAGCGGTACTATGATCATAAATGTAAACATAATTACAAGCACCAAGGCTTCTATCGCAAAAACGTAAAAATTCATTTGTTTCACCTACCTTAAAACTCTCTTAGTACAATTCTTCTCATGATCCCTGCCATCTCCTCCGGAGATTTTCTGCTTTTCTCCTCCATCCAGATCTGAGCAATCTTAAAATATCCTGCAAGCATATAACATAAATTATATTTATCTTCTTCGGACCATTGATCCATAACTTTCTTCCATTCTTCTCTGGAAAGATTCTTGTATTTTGTTTTAAGAGAAATCCCCATGACCAGATCCGGCAAGTTATCTTCCAGCATATACATCAGGTGAGCCTTCTTAAGAAGTTTCATTTCTTCAATGTGCTTCTCCCAGAACAGGAAGTATGCATAAGCAATTCCTTCCAGATCCATTCTATTCACCTGATTAATAATATCTGCCATATCATCCATTAATCCGCTGACGATCTTATTCATAATCTCATCCTTATATGCAAAGTATCTGTACAAAGTCCTTCTTCCGATATTTGCTTTTTCAGCAATTTCTTTCATTTGGATGTCCTTATATTCTTTATGCTTCAATAACTCCAGAGTTGTGTTCTGAATCAGCACGTCCATTTCTTCATTCATTTTTATATACCGTCTTTCTGCGAAAGACACCGATGGGGTCATGAAACCGAGGTTCTTTCGCTATCTAATTTATTATCCTTCTGATACAATTCTTATATAAGGCTGACACACTACAGAACACGTGGAGGTGAGTGGC
>JAZLLO010000052.1:0-5994 GCA_045598185.1 Marvinbryantia sp. | reverse complement strand
TTTTTTCTGATTCTATCCTGTTCACGTCCCATATATAACTCCTCTGCGATAAAGTTTTTTCTTTTATTTTAACCTATCGCAGAGAAATCTGCTTATATTGCATAACAATTAGTGCGAATTATTTTTACCTTTCACAACTGTGCCAGAATTGACAATTAATTCGAATTGCAATACGCTGATATCATGTAAAATCTTAAAGAAAGTATGTGAACGAAAAATGACAAAATTATTAATCATATTCCTAAGACCCATCGTATATGCACTGGCCGCGATCCTCATCAGCGCATTCGGCTATCGCCTGTTCAAACGAATGATGACTGCCATCGGTGTCTTTCTGACACTTCTCACTGTAGGCGGTCTGTATGTAAGTTATGACCAGATACAGAAAGTAATCGATCCATTTAATTTCAATAAAAATGAAGATGTCATGCTTCTCATCGTAGCAATAGTCATGACATTATTCATCGGATTCTTTTCTATTATTTATCTCACACTGGGACTTGCAGGTGAAGGGGAGGATGAAGAGAAAGAAAAAAGAAAATCAGGGAAATGGTATCGCATCTACAGCAATATCATGCTGCTTGGAATCAAATTGGTTCCTGCACTGGCCTTCATAGGCTTCTCCCTTCCACTGCTTTTTCTGGAAGAACCGGCAGGGAAGATCGTAGGAGGAGGCATTGAAGTAATCAGCTGTATTGTTGCATTCTTCATCATAAGGTCACATATAAGAGAAACAAAGGAAAAAAATAACGATGATCAGGAATAGAAACTGGGGGCGGTTGAGGCTCAACCCAACGCCTCAACCGCCCCCAGCGGCTTGTCTTTTTTATTTCACCAGTGCAAAGAAGTCATCCAATACATTGGTCTCGCATTCGCCTTTTTCCATCCAGAAGTCTGCCATATCCTGGCTTATTGCAAAGATAGAAGTTTCGCTTGAAGCGTCAAGTAATGCAGCGTTTTCTTCTTTTCCGTAGAACTCCAGTGCACCAACTTCATCTGCGATATCTTCTGCAGATACTTCTTCGAATCCAGATGCCATCATCTCGTAAGCTGCTTCCGGGTTTTCTTTCATGAAGTCGATAGCCTTGTACCATGCTTCTGCAACAGCTTCTACGATCTCAGGATGTTCTTCTGCATAAGCAGTATTAACAACGAGAGAATCCATGATTGTATTTGGATAATCTGCACTTGTTACGATTGCTTTTGCACCTTCTACAGAATCAATTGCTTCAGAAAGCTCCGGTTCCCACATGATTGCAGAATCAACAGAACCACCCATGAATGCAAGACCGGCTTCTGTAGTATCACCCATATCGATAACATTGATATCTGCTTCTGTCAGGCTGCTTCCATTCTCAAGAGCTGTAAGGAAGAAGTAGTAAGAAGATGCAGACTTATCAAGTGCCAGTGTCTTACCTGCAAGGTCATCCAAAGACTCCACATCTGACTTTACAACGAGACCATCTGCACCTAAGGAAGAATCCATAGCAAGAACATATCTGCTTGCTGCACCATTGGCAAACATCTTGATGTTAGGATCCTGTGCTGTAGCAAGGAATTGTACACTGCCCTTGGTAATCAGTGCTGCATAAGTAGATTCATCCTCGATTACCTGGATATCCATGTTGATACCAGCCTCTTCAAAGTAACCCTGTTCCTGTGCAATGAACATTGGAGCATAACCTGTCCAGGTACAAAATGCCATTGTTACATCTGTTGTTTCAGCTGCTCCTGCTGAAAGTGCGCAGCAAAGTAATGCTGCCGGGATTGCTGCGAAAGCTGTTTTCTTCATAATCTTATTCTCCTCTTCTTAATATAATTAAAAAATATTAATTCCAATCCAAATCAACGCCGCTAACGATCAAGCGCGGCATCATTGCTCTCCTGCCAGAGCATATCCATGATCTTCTTCTTTGTCTCCAGGAATTCCGGTAAAACCAGAGAATTGTGATTACGTTCCCCTGGAATATTCACATCGATCACTTCCTTCACGCAGCCAGGACGTCTGCTCAGAACATAAATCCTGTCACCAAGAAGAACTGCCTCATCGATATCATGGGTGATAAACAGGATTGTAGTACCTGTCTTACGGCTGATATCTGCAAGGAGCTCCTGCATAACCACACGAGTCTGCGCATCCAGTGCACCAAACGGCTCATCCATAATAAGAACCTCCGGCTCATTGGCAAGGGTTCTTGCAATGGCAACTCGCTGCTTCATACCACCGGATAACTGCTTCGGAAGCGCATCCTCAAAGCCGTTAAGACCAACGATATCAATGTACTTCTTCGCAATCTCTGCACGCTTCGCTGCAGGCATCTTCTTCATCTTTAAACCGAATTCCACATTCTTTTGAACCGTAAGCCATGGGAAAAGACTATATCCCTGGAATACCATGCCACGGTCCGATCCAGGTCCCTGCACTTCCTTACCATCCAGGAGAACTTCCCCTGTAGTAGCAGTATCAAGACCACCGATAATGTTGATCAAAGTCGTCTTACCACATCCGGAAGGTCCTACGATCATAACGAACTCGGACTTCTTCACTTCCAGATTCACATGTTCAATGGCAGTTACTGGGCCATTATTACCTTCGTATATACGAGTCAGATCCTTGATCTGAAGTTTTAATTCATTTTCCATACTTATCTCCGTTCCCCTATTTTTTATCACCAAGGCGTTCCTGCCATGGAGCAACCAATCTTGACAGGATACGGAAGATCCAGTCGGTTACAAGTCCGATAAGACCGATCATAATAAGTCCTGCAAATATCGTATCTGTAGCAAGATAACGCTGAGACTTTAAGATCATGTAGCCAAGACCATTACTTGCAGCAACCATCTCTGCAACTACCAGATAGGTCCATGCCCATCCAATGGTAAGACGGAAGTCATCCATAAGACCTGGAAGTGCAGCCGGAAAAATGATCTCTTTATA
Source organism: Marvinbryantia sp. (assembly GCA_045598185.1). Lineage (GTDB taxonomy): Bacteria > Bacillota > Clostridia > Lachnospirales > Lachnospiraceae > Marvinbryantia. The sequence goes on along the minus strand of JAZLLO010000052.1, from coordinate 3,056 downwards.
GATCTGCCATCTGTCCGCTCCTAAAGTCTTTCCGGCATTTATCATGTTCTGGTCCACACTGGATACGGTATCACAGACCATCAGCACCAGCTGGAAAAATGTACCCAGGAAAATGATCGTATACTTCTGGGATTCTCCGATTCCAAGATATAACAAGGTAAGCGGAACGAGCGCTACAACCGGAAGATATCTTGCAAATTCAATGATCGGCTGAACAAATGCACTGAACCTTCTGGAATTCGCCATCATCATACCCATCGGAAGTGCCACGATGACAGACCAGATCCATCCCACACAGACACGAACTGTAGATTCCCAGCAGTTCGCTGCAAGCGAACCATCCTTTGCCATGGAAACAAGCTTCTGGATCACCTCCGAAGGAGATGGCAGGAAGATATCATCTACAAACTTTCCATAAGAAAGAATACACCAGCCTCCAATCAAAAGAAAAAAACAAATCAGCGACAATATTCTTTCTGATAAGCGGTTCTTTTTCATGTAGTAAGTCCTTTCTGTTATTTATCAATTTACTTCTTTAATACTTTAGCATAACAGAGAAATGTTGGCAACTCACTAGCAAAACAAATCTTCCAAGGTAATTACATTCTGAAAGACATCACTATATTCATTACGTTTTATACCAAATGTTGTTACAAGCACTGAATGTATAACGTCCTCCGAATACAGAATCAATCAGAAAAGTTATTCCGCGCTCAATCGCATTTTATCATCTTCACCGCGTAATAAACATTGTTTTCGAATATTATTCTGCGGTTACACCAATTTACTTTTATGATTCTTCATAGAAAAATACATGCAAAAAACGGGAAATTACAAATGTCAAAAACATTGTATTTCCCGTTTTCATCTGTGTTGCTTACTTAATATAAAGAATGAATGATCTCTACCAGTTTGTCATAGTCATAGAGATTTCAGCTTGTTATCTATGATTAACCAATTACATTGAAAGCATTACCGCTAACATCTGAGAATGTTCCGTTTCCGTTATCGGCAAATCTTTCACCGTTTTCATTGTAGTAATATCCGTCTGTATTTAATGAACACCATGTTGTACGTGTTCCGTTTGAGAGGTGTCTGTCTACTCTTGGGTAAACAACTGTATCAACCTGTGCTGTTGGCTGATAGCTATAACCTGTAGAAGATGCATATCCTGTGTTATCTGCATAAGATGTCTGTGCTGTTTCATATTCTGGGTAATCACCAAGGAAAGAAGCATTTACGAATCCATCCTGTCCGTTAATATCAATTCTTACATAATCGCTGTAATTACCTGCGTACGCGATCTCTGCGTAGCCTGTTACGATTACTTCCTGATTATTCTGAAGTGATCCGATTACATTTGCATTGGCAAATGCATCATCTCTTACAAGTAAGCTGTCAGAAACACCATTTACATATTTTACTTCATATGTATCTGTAACATGTACAGCTACTGTTCTGGCACTTACTGTTGCTGTACATCCTGCTACTGCCATTGCTGCTACTGTTAAAACTAATGCTACTTTCTTTACTAATTTCTTCATCATGATCTTGATCTCCTCTTTTTTCTTTTATTTTCTTTCTTCTCTTCTTTTCAAAACTGATGTTTTGCTTTCCTTTGATGATATTAGGATATCAAGACTTGATTAACCGTTAACCTTTTTTTCCTTAACGGTACCTTAAAATACATTACGTTTCACTTATATATACTTCTTTGCTGTGTCCGCCAGTGTGGTAAGCATCTGAATATATTCAGCCTGTATATCATCCGGCGAAACGATGTTAATCTCCCCATTATACTGAAACAGCCAGGAATAAAATGTACGGCTGATAGAAGCGGTAACTTTTGCCTGAAATGAATGATCCGTAGAAGGCCAGCTTTCAAAATGCTCCCCGAACTTATCAATGAACTTTTTCATCAGATGGTTCTCAACTGATCGAAGCACTCGGAATCGCTGACGAAATCAAAGAAGCAGCTGAAAAAGAAGCAATGATGAAGGAATACAGTACAGACTACTCCTATACCCAGATTGCAAGAGATCCATATAGCTTTATCGGTGTTGCTTATCATTAACAGCGAATAGCCATTCAGTTATGACAAATAGATGACTATAGGGTATAATATTAAACAGAACTGTACTTAATTTATCAAGTGTGAATAACACGTTTTCTTACCAGAAAACCATAGAAACATAGAGTGTTATTGGGAGTAAAAATATGCATGAACTAATTGGTCTGAGAGTAATGCATCGAACATCAAAAAGAAAAGGTAGAATCGTCGATATAAGCAATGGGAAGATGACCGTCTCATATGGTGAAGTAGAAAGTATATATTCATTTCCATCATCTGTATCAAATCTTTACGTATGTAAAGAACAAAGAATACGAGCTGAAAGACAGACCACATAAGGTATCTGGAATGTTATTGTATGCCAGAACTACAGAAGAAGTACAACCAGATCATGTATATGAGATGAGCGGGAACCGTATAGCCGTACGCACATTAGATCTGAATTGTGAGTTTAGTAGAATAAGGAAACAGTTAGATGAATTCTGCGAGTTGATGGGACATGTTTCTACATGAATAGAAAGGTATATGATGGATTCCTTGAATATCTGAGAGGTATAAGTGGACTTACGATAATAGAAGAATGGATTACCGGTGATGCATTATCTGGTAGAGAAGATAAGAGATGGCTGAATCTGCTAATGCAGAAGACAGGATAAGGGGGTGACGAGAGATGCCAAGAGTTTTGTGTGGATCCAGAAGACTTGATAGGATATGTTTTAGAATACCGACTTGATACAGCCCATAAATGAATATTATAAGATAAAAGAGCCTGATCGATATGGTTTTGAGCCAAGCTGGGAAGCTTTATTGATCCCAGGCTTGGCTTTTGTTTATTCAACTTTATCAACCATTACCAATCTGTATTATCATTCAGCAGTTTTTTATTAGCCTGCAAGATAATCGTTATTTACATATCCGTACATATTAATGCTTGGTACATATACATAATCAAACTGTGTGCCGTAGTTCTGAACCTGAACCATGG
>JAZLLO010000051.1:0-56885 GCA_045598185.1 Marvinbryantia sp. | reverse complement strand
GCTTGCGACAAGAAGATAGATACCCCGCTCGCCAAGCATGCTGTAAAGCATGAGCGAGGCAAGTATTTGAGTGTTCGAGGAATTCCTGAGAATTCCTTGGACAACGAAAATGCTTGAGGGCTTGCCCCGGGGAGCTTCATTTTTAAACTTGCTGAAGGCTACTTAGAGAATGAAGAATATTATTTTGATTATGATTTTGTGATGCAAAAGAACTACGGAGATGGTTCAGCTGATAATTGGAATGTAATTATTAATAAGATTGTACTGGGACATTATGATTCAGCAGAACAGGCAGAGGCTGCAGGAGCTGTTGATGTAACATCACAGGTGTTGAATGGGTACAAAACCTGTTATGGTGGAGATGGTGTTGACTTTACGGTATTAAAAAAGGCAAGGCTTTCATCAACTTTTCCAATTGCATATGATACCTTAGCCGATAAAATAACTGTAAGAGCAATCGAACAGCAGAATTCTTGGATAGAATATACAGATGCACCTATCATCGGTAGTATTGATCCATGGTTCAGAATTACAGGTGCATATAACAACTCAGGCGAGCCATTAGATACATATGTAGTTGAAAATGGAAAGAGTATCAATATCGATACAATGTATGGTTATGGTTATCAGACCATGTTTATGAACAAAGATATCGATAGCTTTATTCCTGAATTTTTCCTCTTAGATGAAAACAAAGAGTTTGTTCGAGATATCTATGTTAACGGAGAAAAATTCTACAAAGGAGATGCAATATCTTTCTCACAGAATCATACTGAATATAATGACAATATAATTGAAGCGACATTTAATGTTGTAATCAATGAAGATGGAATTGAACATGTAAAGAATTATATTGTTCGTTTTGTTAAGCGTACGGCAGGAAGCAATGCAAAGAAGCTTTATGTGGCAGGACCAGTTGCTCCAGAAATCAGATCAGTTTTTTTAGATGAATACTTCGAATATAAGCATGATATTTTTATTGCTAATGTATCAGATGCTCCGTTAACCAACCTTCACGTGGAACTGGATGCAACGAATGTAGCTTTAGATTCTTATTGGACAATTGGTGGAGCTGGTAACAATATATTAGCTCCTTGTCCGAATAATTTTGCGGAAATACAGATGTCAAGCGTCTATGGTGAATTACCTAATGTTGCTAAAATTCGTTTGGTTCCAGATGGTGACAAAGCCGGTGATATCGAAGGAACATTGAAGATATATTCTGGAGAAGAATTACTGGAGACAATTGTACTCTCAGGTCATGCACAGAATCCTCAAATCGTTACGGATGTAGAGTTAAAATCGGCTGTTAAATATGTGCCATATTCATATATGATCACAACCAATAATATGTATGACTGGAATAGTGTAAAATATGAAATCAGTGATGCAGATAATGCTGCGCTGGAAGAATTAGGCTTACATTTTTACCCGGAAACCGGTGAGTTGTATGGAGCACCATTAGAAGCAACAACTGTTGATTTTACTGTGAAAGCCGTATATGGACGAGATGATATATTCGAACCATCCATAAAAAAGTTTACTCTTAACGTGTTAGATAATGAGGATGAAAGAGTATTTAAAACATCGAATATAGATGATGGTTACTTTATTATTCCGTTAGAAAAAGGAATTATTGGTTATGTAGGAGAGCAGGTTTCTGATTATCGGTTTGAAGTTACAACATTTGAGGAAGACGATATTTATCATCTGAATCCTGATTATAATAGTGAATTTAAAAAGCTGTGGCTGAACGGACAGGAATTAACAGATGGTTATGATGTGGATAATGGTAGTACTAAAATCACGGTAAAAGCGCAGACAATTCAGAATAATGATCAGGGTAGAAACACAATTTCTGCTGAGTATAATGTGAAAGATGAACGTGGTGAACATTTGAAACTTGTTTCACAGAACTACTATATCAATATCAAACCACAGAAGGAACCAACAGAAAAACCGGAAGAACCAACTGTGAAACCGGAAGAACCAACTGTGAAGCCAGATGAACCAACTACAGAAAAGCCAACTGAACCTGTAGAGAAGCCAGATAAGCCAGCTGGACCTATACAGAAACCGGATAAGCCTACAGAAAAGCCGGATAAACCAACAGAAGAGTCTGATAAGCCAACTGGATCTACAGAAAAACCAAATAGTTCGACAACAAAGCCTGGTAGTTCGACAGCTAATCCAAATGGAGAATCTAACAATGAAATTACCTCAACCCCTTCTTCAACAGCACCTGTGTCAGGTAAGATTACATTGCGAGTAAAAGCAGAAGACCAGAATAATACTCCATTGGGAAATGTGGAATTAGAACTTCATTCAACACCAAAAACCGTTGTAACTGACAATAGTGGAAATGCACTTTTTGAGGATGTTGAATTTGGAACACATACGATATATGTTAAAAAATCTGATGGAGAAGAGATGATTTCTAAGAACTTTGAGATTGTTGCTGGAAATAGTGTTGGTATTAATGGTGATAAGATTACAGTTTCTGCCAATTCAGATATTTTGCTCAAGATTAAAGTGAATAATGGAGAGATTTCTTTTGAAGATGTAACACTTTCGGCTACTCCAAAGACAGGAGATAATACGAATATTGCTTTATGGATTACACTCCTTTTATTAGCATTAGCTGGAATTGGAGTAGCTATGATAAGAGTAAAAAGTAGAAAATATTAAGGATTAAAGGGAAAAGATGAAGAAGATTAGTAAGTTTTTAGCGGTTTTACTTTCCTGTGGATTATTGCTGTCAAATAATGCTTTTATGGCAATAGCGGAAGAAACAACTGAGTTTGTATCAGAAGCTGTGGAAGCAGTAGTCCTTAATGAAGAAGGTGAACCGACAGAGGATGAAGTGGTTGAACCGGAAACAGAAGAACCAGTGGCGGAAGTGGTTGAACCAGAAACTGAGGAAACAGTGTATGAAGTAGTCGAAACTGCAGATGAAGAAAACAACGATGATATGGAAGCTACAGAAACAGAAGAAATGGAATCTTCAGAATCAGCAGAAACAGACGGAACTGTGGAGACAGAATTTGAAGAAGCTACAACAGAGGAAACGGAGACAGAAATAGAAACGGAGACAGAGACAGAAAGCGAAACAGAGACAGGTGAATCTAAAATTTTGATTAATGGTTTACCTGTAAAAGATGGAAAAGTAGTTTTAAAGGATATTCAGATAGATGAGAGGATAAATGGTTATTGGGATGGGGAAACTGATGAATATATATCTGAGTATTGTGGTTATAAATATGATGTTCTGGTTTCCAATAATGGTGATGACCAGTTGACAGGAATCGAGATGGAACTTTGTTCTGATTACTTGGAAATTGATAAAAAATGGACAGGGGAACATTTTAAAAATGAGCTTCTTCCGGTTGCTAAGGGGAAATCTTCAGATAAAGCAAGTGAAGGAGTAATTAGATTACGTCCGACAAAAAGTTCTGCTGACTGGATGTGGGAAGAAGTGGAATCACTTGGAACGTTAACCATTCGTGCATATGGACAGGAGTCGGTTGAGATTGAATTGAGTGGATGGTGTAGAATACCATTTGAAGATAATGAGTATTATTATTGTACCCAATATCTGCCTACGGAATACGGAAGACGTGATATTGAATTACGTTTTGATGATAATATGTGGAAAGATATTAATTGTTCATTCTCAGGAGATTTGCCATCTGGAATGGAATGGATACCGGAAAGACAGGTGATTTATGGTGTCCCATTATTCGAGGGAAAATTTGATAATGTAACAATGAATGTAGAATTTACTGATTATGATGGTTGGACTTTTAAACAATCATGTAAAATACATTTTGATATTGAGCCAAATGATGATTTAATAATCTATGACTGGAATGTGCCGAAAAATGGGAACTCATATTCTTTGCTGGATGAATTGGGTATAAATGCAGGATTAACTGATCATGTGAATGATTCGAGTGTTGATGTTATAACAGAAAGTGCGATTGGAGTAACTCTTCCGTTTTCTGTAATTCAGGAATATAAAGATTCAGATATGAGATCGGAAGGTCCTTTTAATGAATTTATTGATGTATGGTTAAATGGTATTAAACTGCAGAGAGATGTACATTATACTGCTGAAAGCGGAAGTACTAAGATTACAGTTAAAGCAGAAACACTTGCCTCAGATATGGTAAAACTCAATGAGCATAATACAATTGCGATTGAATTCCGTGAAGACGGAGATATTAATAAAGAACTTCTTTCAACGGCACATAACTTTGCAATCGATATAAAAAAACAGCCAGAAACAGAGTCAGAGACCCAGAAACAACCAGAGACTCAGAAACAACCAGAGACTCAGAAGCAGTCAGAAACTCAGAAGCAGTCAGAGACTCAGAAACAATCAGAGACGAAAAAGCAACCAGAGACTCAGAGACAGCCAGAGACTCAGAGACAGCCAGAGACAAAAAAGAATTTGGTGCCACTTACCGTAATTGTTAAAGTGTTGGATTCTGAAGGAAAAGCAATGGCTAATACGACTGTGGAAGTACATTCTACGCCAAAGACCGGGGTGACAGATGAGAATGGTAATGTACAGTTCAATAATGTTGAATACGGGGAGCATACCATTAACGTTAAGGATAAGGCAGGAAATATCGTATCAACTAAGAAAGTTCAGTTTAAAGAAAGCGAAGCATTGAGTTGGTCAGATAGTGATATCCATGTTAAACAGGGATCCAGTATTACAATTACTGTAAAGGTTTCGGGTGATGAGGTTAATATTATTGATGTATCATTAACACAAAAACCAAGAACAGGTGATGGCACACAAGTTGGAAGATGGATTGCCCTGTTGCTATTAGGGCTGATCTCCATTTGTGTAGTACTTTATCTCCGTAGAAGATATGTGAGATAATCTGGCTGAATAATGCTCGGGTTTGAAACATAGTATAATCATTTTAAGAGTCGAAAGATGCAATCTTTCGGCTCTTTCTATCACACAAACGTTCTTTAACGTTAAGTATGAAAAGGGATAATCGGTAAATTTAATGAAAAATAGTTCAAAATTCAAATACAATATTATATTGAGTATGATACCGGTTGCTATTTTGCTAATCATTTGTCCATTAATGGTTCATGCTAATCTTGTGCAGACATATTTGGAAGAATACAATTGGTTTCCGTTACAGGGACGGAGATATGATTTTTTTATGTATTTACGAAGTCAGGTATCTATGATTGTCTCAGTAGTTATGCTGATAATATTGCTGTTTCAGGTGTTTGTTTCAAAAAAATGGTATATACCATTTAAATTGATATGGCCATTAATGATATATGTATGCCTGGTGATAATATCTACAGTATTGTCAGTCAATTATACGATAAGTCTGAAGGGTATGATTGAATCATATGAAACATTATGGGCATTGTTAGGATATGTTATTATTTACTGTTTCTTTTTTTGCCTGTCCAATAATTATTATTCAGTAAGGATGGCTATTGGATGTTTATTGATTGGAGGTAGTATCCAGTGTCTTATAGGATTATCGCAGTTATTGAGAAATGATTTCTGGGCCTCTGATGTAGGAACAGGGATTATTACAGCATTTTCTGGTTTGGAAGGTATGCTTCGATTTAATTTTAATACCGGTGAGAATATTAAATTATATTTATCCTTTTATAATCCCAATTATGCAGCAGTTTATATCGTGATGTTGCTTCCGATTGCAGTTTGCATATCAATAACTAGCAGAAAAAACTGGATTTTTATAGTTAACGGAGTTCTGTCAATTGGTTTGTCAGTATGTCTATTAGGAACAAAATCAAAAGCCGGATTGTTTACTATAATGATTCAGATTATCGTTTTGGGGAGTTTGATTGCTTATTACGGCAAAAGAAAAAAGGAACTAATATTGATTGGTATTACAATATTTGCCATTTTTGTGGTTGCAGCGACAGTTTTTCCAGGTGAGTCCGTATTTGAGAAATTGAAGAATTCTATTTTTCAAGGGAAAAAAGAATATGAGTTAACATATTTTGAAACAAATACCGATGGTGTTCATATGGGGTTTAAAGACCATGATTATTTCTTTTGCGTTTCAAATAAAGGGGACTTGAAAGTTATAGATGAAAATGGTGAGCAATGTAAATTGATTTCCGATGAAAATGGTGATTATAAGCTTAAAAAATATAAAAAGAAGAGTTTGAAATTCAATTCTGCTTATACATCTTCAACAAGAAACATTACGATATATTGGAAGACGATAAAATGGGAGTTTGTGTCAGAAAATGGGCAGAAATTTGAATATATTAATCTGGCAGGGAATAAGGATCAGATAGAGAATACAGTTGGATTATTCGGAAAAGGATATGAAAGACTGCTTTCCGGAAGGATATATATATGGAGTAGAAGTGTTCCGCTACTGTGTAAGTACATATTAAAAGGATCAGGACCTGATACTTTTGCTATGATATTTCCACAGAATGATTATGTGGGGAAGGCAAATACCGGGAAATGGATGATTGGTCAGATTCTTACAAGACCACATAACTTTTATTTGCAGATGGCGTTGCAGACAGGTTTATTATCATTACTTTCGTTTCTTTACTTTTGTGGAAGGGAAGTATATCGCTTCTTGAGACGGTATGGTAATTACCAGATTCATGGTACGAAACTCACACAAGAATACTTAGTGGAAATGGCACTTTTTACTTCTCTTATCGGTTTCTTATTTATGGGAATAAGTAATGATTCTGTCATTGTAACTACACCGATTTTCTGGGCGATTTTTGGAATGTTTTCAAATCAGAGTTGGTTGCCCAAGCGTAGACACTCTTGACAAGCCTGTCATTTTATTAGAAGTTAATCAAGGGCTGGACAGCAGATTTTGCTGGCCAGCCCACTCTCATTATCTAAGAAATTCTTCGTCCTCGTCGTCATCACCGAAGTCTGGAGTGATGAAGTCTTCGTAAGCTGCCATTACATTCTTTAATTCTTCTTCATCCTCGATATCTTCCAGGATCATATCTTCGCCTTCATATTCCACACGGAAGTAATATACGATATCATCGCTGAGGAAATTGTCGTCGCCGATTGGAGACAAAACTATATAGGACTTGTCATCCATCTCGAATTCATCTACGATGCCACATTCTACAGCAGTACCGTCCTCCTGTTCAATCTCAATTACATCCATTTCTATTTCAAAGCCTTTTTCGAAATCTTCCATATTATAAACCTCCTGAGTTGATTAAATCAATCTTGATAACATCATAACAGATTACTGATGAATCGGCAATGTTCTTATGCTATACTGGAAAATAAGTGTTATGAGGGAGGGTAAAATGATCAAAGCTGTTATATTTGATATGTTTGAGACGCTGATTACACATTATCATCAGAAGTCGCCGGTGTATTTCGGATCGGAGATGGCAATAGATGCCGGAATCCCGGAAGATGTCTTTCTGCCGGACTGGCGTGCCAGCGAATGGGATCGAAGCATCGGTGTATTCACTGTGGATGAAGTTGTGGAAAGAATCCTAAAGAAAAATGGAAGGTATACGAAAGAACGGTGTCAGCTGATTCTGAATAAGATTATTGAGGCAAAACTAGAATGCTTCCGGCATATGGATCCGGACATTATCCCGATGATGAATGCACTGAAAGAACGCGGAATAAAGATTGGACTTGTCAGCAACTGTTATAACAATGAAGCGGAAGTGATTCGGGGAAGTGTAATTTTCCCTTATTTTGATGCTGTCTGTATGTCATCAGAGGAAGGCATCAGAAAGCCAGATCATGAGATATTCTTAAGATGTGTGGAAAGACTGGGAGTGATAGCGGAGGAGTGCATCTTTGTAGGGGATGGAGGTTCAGAAGAACTGCCAACTGCGAAGGAACTTGGGATGCTTCCGCAGCAGGCTGCATGGTATCTGATTGACCACATATGGCAGCCGGCGGGCAGAATGAAAGAATATGAACCGATGGAAAGACCACTTGAATTGTTGGATAGGATATAGTTTATGCTGGTGCCAGGCACCAGCATAAACTCACATTTTACTTTGTGATCAATTCTTGCAGTGCAGGGAATGGACATAGTGACCTTGCCAGTATTCCATGCACCTGGGCGATGGTGATGCCGTAGTTTGTGATCGGAAGGTTAGCGTCGGCTGCCTGGCGGTAGCGGTACTGCATCTCTTTTTCGTTGAGCATACAGGCACCGCAGTGTACACAAAGGGCGTATGGACTTAAGTCTTCCGGGAATTCCATGCCGGAGGTAAAGACGAAGTTAAGATCTTTTCCGGTGTGGCTTCTGATCCAGTTCGGAAGTTTGACGGTACCGATGTCACCGCACTGACGGTGGTGGGTACAGCCTTCACTGATAAGGACAGTGTCGCCGTCCTTTAAGTGGGAAAGCTTTGCAACACCTTCGATAGCAGAGGTGAGATTTCCCTTATATCTTGCCATCAGGATCGAGAAAGAAGTTAACATAATATCATCTGGCGTATCCTTTGATACTTTTCCAAATGCCTGGGAATCTGTGATAACAAGCTTAGGTTTGTGCTTGCAGGCGGCAAGCATCTGTGGAAGCTCGGATTCTCTGCAGACGGACACGAGAGCCCCTACCTCTAAGGCATCTCGAATCACCATCTGCTGCGGAAGGATAAGTCTTCCCTTTGGAGCAGCCGAATCGATAGGAACAACCAGGATTACCAGATCTCCTGGATCAAGCAAGTCACTGACCAGTGGCTTGTTTTTAGTTTCCTGCTTTACCAGCTTCCCAATGAGCTCTTTCAGCTCATAGATATTAGTGCCGGTTTCTGCGCTGACCTCGATCTGAGGATAATCCGGATTCAGAGAACTCTTATATTCACCGAATCCCGGTGCATCTGATTTATTTACAGCGATTAAAAATGGAATCTCTTTTGCCTGGAAAAGGGAAATCAGTTCTTCATCGCTTTTTGTAATGACGCGGGTACCATCGATAACAAGAATGGCAATATCTGTCTGATTCAGCACCTGCTTTGCACGTTTCACGCGCATTTCACCAAGGGCACCTTCATCGTCGATTCCCGGTGTATCGATGATAACGACAGGTCCTAACGGAAGAAGTTCCATGGACTTCTTCACCGGGTCCGTTGTGGTTCCAAGAACGTTGGAGACAAGAGCCATCTTCTGGCTCGTAACTGCATTTACAAGACTGGATTTACCGGCATTACGGATGCCGAAGAATCCGATGTGGATTCTTTCGGCGGAAACAACACTATTAAGACTCATAGATTCATCCTTTCAAATCAATTAGAAACGGAAGTCTCGGCGATTGGATTCTTTAATATCCTTGATATGTTCTGTAGCGAGCTTTCTGATCTTCTCTTTTGGAATCTTCTCCAGTTCTTTTTCAATAAGCTCGAAACCGATCTTCTTTGTTCCTTCTGTTGCGTAGTCAACCAGATATTCAGCAAGAGTCATCAGAGCATTTGGATGACAGCAGTTCAGAATCTGACCATTTTTGCAAAGTGCCATGAAACGATCGCCGGTTCTTCCTTCACGGTAGCAAGCGGTACAGAAGGATGGGATGTGACCTTTTTCCATGAGCCAGTTTACAACTTCATCCAGAGTTCTCTGGTCAGATACATCGAACTGCTCAGAATCATGTGGACGTTCTTCTTCGGTATAGCCGCCTACAGAAGTTCTGGATGCACCGGAGATCTGAGAGATACCCATATCAAGAACTTTACCGCGGACTTCTTCTGATTCTCTTGTGGAGATGATCATGCCTGTGTATGGTACCGCAAGACGGATACATGCGATGATCTTTTCAAATGTTTCATCTGGGATTGAGTTGTCAAATACATCCGGATCGATGTCGTCAGCATGTTTTACTCGTGGAACAGAGATGGTATGTGGACCTACACCATGTGCTGCTTCAAGATGTTCCGCATGCATAAGAAGACCTGCGAACTCGTATTTGTACATTTCAAGACCGAAAAGAACACCAAGACCTACATCATCAATGCCACCTTCCATCGCACGGTCCATAGCTTCTGTATGATAGCAGTAATCATGCTTTGGTCCTGTTGGGTGGAGCTGTTCGTAGCTTTCCTTATGATATGTTTCCTGGAAAAGAATGTAGGTACCGATGCCGGCTTCCTTTAACATACGATATTCCTCTACAGTTGTAGCTGCAATATTAACATTGACACGACGGATCGCACCATTCTTATGCTGGATGCTGTAAATAGTCTTGATAGATTCCAGAATATATTCGATTGGGTTATTCTTTGGATCTTCACCGGCTTCGATGGCAAGACGCTTGTGACCCATATCCTGAAGAGCGATAACCTCCTGACGAATCTCTTCCTGTGTCAGTTTTTTACGGGCAATGTGTTTATTCTTCAGATGATAAGGACAGTAAACACAGCCGTTGATACAGTAGTTAGAAAGATAGAGAGGAGCAAACATTACGATACGGTTGCCGTAGAATGCAAGCTTGATCTCCTTGGCAATCTCATACATCTTCTGGATCTTCTCAGGGTTCTCGCATGCAAGAAGAACAGATGCTTCACGATGAGTCAGACCATGACAGACACATCCTGTTTCTGTTTTAATCGGACGAGCCTTTTCCAGAATCTCATCGATGAGGGCGTCATTATTTTTATTAGCTTCTGCATAAGCTAAAGTCTCCAGAATCTCCTCGTGATTGATAAATTCCTGTGCTTTTAATGATTTTGGATTGTAAATAGCCATTTTAAAAATCTCCTTTGTTTTAGATTGCTGAGCCAGCGGGAACCGTCTCCAATGGCTCGTGGCACAAAAAAATCAGGGTATTCCCCTGATTTAGATAATTTTAGATATAGTTCGAGCATAGTTATCCCGTAGATGGTATCGACATTTGTTCAGATAATTGCTTTACATCTGTCATACGATAAGGATAGTTACTGCAAGACCTTCTACTCAGAATCGAATCTTAATATCAGGGCTTTCAATATTCGATTTGTTTTATTCTACCATAAATGAATAAAAATTGCTATACTATACTTATAACGTACGAATTCTTGGATTATATAAATGAACAAAAGGAAGAGAATCATTAATGAATAATTTTACAACATTTTCAGAATATTACTATGAGCGCCCGGACATGGATGCCCTGAATGCACTTTTAAAAGAATGCATGGGTAAGATGAAGGCAGCAGCTTCAAAAGAAGAAGCATGCGCGATCTTCAAGGAAGTGCATACCGCCTGGGAGCATCTGGATACCTTAAAAAATGTCTGCGAGATCCGCAACACTCTGGATACCACAGATGAACATTATGAAGAGGAGATGAATTTCTTATATGAAAATGTACCGGTAGCAGAGCTGGAACTGCAGGCATTTCAGAAGGAAGTACTGGATTCTCCATATCTGGATGCATTAAAAGAAACATACGGGGAACTTTATTTTGTCCGTATGGAAAAGCTGATGAAGCTTGTTAATGAAGCAAATGTGGAGAATACCGTAAAAGAGAATAAGCTTGTGCAGAAATATCACCGTACAGCCGCAGAGCCGGTGGCTGATTTCCATGGTGAAAAGCTGAACTTCTATGGACTGTTGAAAAAGATGGAGGATCCGGACAGGGAGATTCGAAAGGAAGCCTTAAAGGCATGGTCTGACCTGTATGAATCCATCTCAGAACGTTTGAATGACATCTATTCACAGCTGATTGAGAATCGTATCCGTCAGGCAGAGGTGCTGGGATTTACAGATTATACCGAGATGATGTACCTGACAATGGAACGATTTGATTATGACAGAAATGATGTGGCTGGATATCGCGAGAAGATCCATGACTATATCGTGCCGATTGTTGCGGAGATTTACCGTAAGCAGCAGGAAGCTTTGAAGATCGATCATCTTTATTACTATGATGAAGGCGTGACTAGTCTGGATGGCAATCCACTTCCGGAAGGAACTACAGAAGAACTTCTTGCACTGGCGCAGAAGATGTACAGCGAGCTTTCCAAAGAGACAGGTGAATTCTTTGCATTCTGCAGAGAACATGAGCTCTTTGATCTGGAGACAAGACCTGGCAAGCAGCAGGGCGGCTACTGCACGATGCTGGCTGACATGAAAGCACCATTTATCTTCTCTAACTTCAATGGAACAGCAGCGGACATCGACGTACTCACCCACGAAGCAGGACATGCATTTGAAGTGTATACAGCATTACGCCAGAATGTACCAAGCGAGATTGCATTTTCAACATCAGAGGTAGCAGAGATCCACTCTATGTCTATGGAGTATCTGACATATCCTTGGATGGATCTTTTCTTCGGTAAAAAGGGCGACCAGTATCGCAAGACCCATCTTCAGGACGGTTTAAAGGTTATTCCATATATGGCGTGCGTGGATGAATTCCAGCATGTTGTTTATGAAAAGCACATGACAGATGCCAAAGAACGCTATGAATTGTGGCATTCTCTGGAAGAAAAATATCTGCCATGGCGCGATTACGGCGAGAATGAATTCCTGAACCAGGGCGGATTCTGGATGCAGAAGCAGCACATCTTCATGTGCCCATTCTATTATATTGACTACTCACTGGCGTCCATGGGCGCATTTGAATACTATCTGAAGTCCTGCAAAGACCGTGAGGCAGCGTGGAAAGAATATTACACCTTGTGCTGCGCAGGCGGAAGCAAGGGATACAAAGAGCTTCTGAAACTGGGGTGCTTAAGCGACCCATTTGCAGAGGATACTGTAAAGAATCTTATGGAAGAACTGAAAGAGAGAGTCTTATAAGATGGCAAAGATTGACCGTGATACCCTTGAGCATGCACTGGCTGCACTTTGTGAATGGGAGGCTGTTGAGGTGATCCCTCAGCTGCCGGACGTACTCATTCCTTATGTCATGAATGATGCCGTGGAATGCTATATCGAATTAAAGGATTGTCGGATACAAGGGAAATGGGAAGAGCCTTTTGAGGGAAAAGTAACTTTTGACCTGGTGGAAAAGGGCGGGAAAAAATGTGGCCTGATTCTGAACCAGGGCGGGAAAAATGTAGTTTCCATCTGGTTTCAGGAATCGAACTTTTACATGAATTGTTATCAGTATCATCAGATTGGTCATAAATGGCGGGCGATACCGGGAGAGGAGCACTTGCGAAGGCTAGTGCATCTGATCTGTGTGCTCCATGATAAATGGAGATACTTAGGCGCAGCCTCCTGCAACGAGAAGGAGCAGAAACTTTACGTATTGGCAGAATTCGCCCCGTTCCGGTACTGGAGTCCGATCAACGAAAGCATTCTGGAATGGTATCCGGAATCAGAAGAAGGCATCGAAGCATTTGCGCAGCTTTGCAAAGAGGCAAAGCAGGAAGAAATATATAAAGAGATAATCCGATACAAGGAAGCATTTAAAAAAGATAAGGTGACTGCAAGGATGATCGTAAAACTTGCGAAGAAAATCTCAGAAAGTTTTATTATCTATCAGTTACTGGATGAGAAGATTCGGGAAGCATCAAAGATCTGGAGAGAACGACGTTACATTCCGGCAGAACAGACAAAGATTAATGCACTGCGAAGAAGCGCAGCACTTTTATTCCAGATGAAGGGATATTCAGGCGAGTATCCGATTCTGAAAAATGAGACAGAGACGATCATCTTCGTTGAGGAACAGCCATTTACCGTCCTGGAAGCGGAGGAATACCAATTCCAGTTGATGGAACTTCATATTAAAGAAGATAAAAAGACTTCCCTGTTCGGACAAAATAAAATCCAGATATTTCTGGAAAAAAGGAGTAAATAAAATGGAGAAAAAATGGTGGCAGAGCAGCGTGGTTTATCAGATCTACCCACGCAGCTTTCAGGACAGTAACGGGGATGGAATCGGAGATCTTGGTGGAATTACACAGAGACTCCCTTATCTGGCAAAGCTTGGAATCGATGCAATCTGGCTTTCGCCTGTATACAAGTCTCCGAACGATGATAATGGATACGATATCAGTGATTATCAGGATATCATGACAGAATTCGGTACAATGGAAGACTTTGATAAGATGCTTGAGACAGCACATTCTCTTGGGATCCGTATCGTCATGGACTTGGTAGTTAACCATTCTTCGGACGAACATCCATGGTTTGTAGAATCCAGAAAGTCAAAGGACAATCCGATGCGTGACTTCTATATCTGGAAGGATGCGAAGAATGGACATGTACCGAATAACTGGGGTTCTTGTTTTGGCGGCACTGCCTGGGAATGGGACGAGACAACACAGCAGTACTATCTGCATCTGTTCTCAAAAAAACAGCCGGATCTTAACTGGGAGAACCCGAAGGTTCGCGATGCAGTATTTGATATGATGGATTGGTGGCTGAAAAAAGGTATCGACGGATTTCGAATGGATGTAATTAGCTGTATCTCCAAGGATCAGACATTTGCAGACGGTGTACCTCTGGCAAGTGGCATGACTAACCATAACGTGGCAGCTAATGGTCCGCGTGTACACGAATTCCTGCAGGAGATGAATCGCCGCGTCCTTTCAAAATACGATATCATGACAGTTGGCGAGTGTGCAGGATGTACCCTTGAAGAGGCGAAGAAATACGCAAGTCTTGACGGGAAAGAGCTGAGCATGGCGTTTGAATTCGAGCACACTTCCATCGATGATCACCCAGAGCTTGGACACTATGCAATTGGAAAATTCGAATTGAAGAAGTTAAAGGACATCATGACAAAGTGGCAGAACGGACTGGAGGGCATCGCATGGAATAGTCTTTACTGGAACAATCACGATCAGGTGCGTATCGTATCCCGCTGGGGAAATGATACACCGCAGTATCGTAAAACAAGTGCCAAGATGCTCGGAACCTGCCTGCATATGATGAAGGGAACTCCTTATATCTACGAAGGTGAAGAAATCGGTATGACCAACATGCCATATCTGGATAGTATCGATCAGTACGACGATATCGAGTCAAAGGGCAATTACTTCATGGCGGTAGAGAAGGGGCTGATGACAGAAGAAGAAGGCCTTGAGATGATGCACCAGAGAAGCCGCGACCATGCACGTACTCCGATGCAGTGGGACGATTCTGAAAATGCAGGCTTCACGACAGGAACACCATGGCTGCACGTCAATCCGAATTATAAAGAGATTAATGTAAAAGAAGCACTGGCAGATGAAGATTCTATCTTCTATTATTACCAGAAGCTGATTCGTCTTCGTAAAGAAAATGAAGTGGTTGTGTATGGTGTATACAATATGCTTGAAGAAGACCATCCGGATCTTTACGTTTACACAAGAACATTGGGAGAAGAAAAGATTCTTGTAGTCTGCAACTTCTCCGATCACGAAGCAAGCTTTACAATGCCGGAAGAATTCAAAAACGGCACCTGCCTGATCTGCAATCTGAAAGACTACATACCAGGAGAACAGGTACCGGCATATGGAGCTTATGTACTTACTTCCACCAAGGATTAAAGTTATCAATCTGGTCCAGGAGTTTTTCAGGATGTCCGTCGAAGCGTAAGGCACGGTCATCGATATAAACCTTTGCTGCAGGCTTGATGTCGGTAATCTCATCCACCTCGATCTGGTACTTGTCCAGATAGTCCTGGATTGCTTTCTTGCCGCCTTCATAGGCACAGCGACTGGAGACAATGACAACGCGGTAGCCGGCAGTGCGGATATCATGGATCGCCTCGTCGATACCTGGAACGGGTGGGTCGGTTATAACGTCAGGTGCAACCCAGCCGCTTACATAAGAATTGATAACTCCGTCAAAATCAAAAACAACATTAGAAGCCATAGATATGAAACCTTTCTGTATAAAAGTGATGATTATCTGTTTTCCCAGAATTAATTATACATGGAATGGAAGGTGTTTACCAGATAAATCCAGAGTTTTATACAGGTCGGGGAAGCAGGAAAACGAGCAAGATCGACGGGAATGAAAGATAACAAGGAGGAAATTTATGAGATATTTGATAGCATCTGACCTTCATGGGTCTCTGTATTATGCGAAGCTCTTGTGGGAAGCATACGACAGGGAAAAGGCAGATAAGATGATTTTTTTAGGGGATTTGTTATACCATGGACCGAGAAATGACCTGCCGCGGGATTATCAGCCAAAGGCAGTGATCACTATGATGAACGAGCGAAAAGAAGAGATGCTTTGCGTCAGAGGTAACTGCGAAGCAGATGTAGACCAGATGGTTCTGCAGTTCCCGGTGATGGCAGAATATGCCATCTTTACACAGCCAAATAAGGAGGGAGGCGAAAGCATGATCTTTGCAACGCATGGACATGTATTCAATGAGGAAAATGTTCCGATGCTGAAAAAGGGGGATGTGCTTCTTCACGGGCATACCCATGTATCTGTTTGCAGAGAGCATGAAGATTATATCTATATGAATCCAGGTTCTCTTTCTATTCCAAAGGAAGGAACTGCCCATGGTTATATGATTATGGAGGATGGACTTTTCACCTGGAAAGATCTTGAAACAGGGGAAGTCATTATGGAGTACAGACTTTAAGGAGAAGAGCATGAGTTATTGGAAATGTATACTTACCGCAACCGTCGACTTGAATAAATAAGATAATCTTTAGATTTGACGGGAGAAACTTCTGGTAAAATAAAAGAAAAACGGAGGCTTAATTTATGTTTAAAAGATTTTCAATGAGTTTGCTGGTAATATTCTGTATGTTTAGTCTTTGGGTAATCCCATGTTCTGCAAAGTATGTTCCTTACGGAAGCGGAATGAAGATTTCTGCTGCAGATAAGAAGATTGGGGTAAAGAAGAGCACCAAGATCAAGGTCAGCAAAAAGAAGAATACAAAAGAAATCAAACGTACGATCACTAATGTTGCTTATAAGAATCTGACACCATCGATACTGTCTGTTTCAAAAAATGGAAAAGTTAGAGGAAAGAAAGCTGGTATTGGGAAGGTTCTTGTTACTGTTACTTATAAGTTTAAGGAGCGTTGCTACAGAAAATGTACCGATGGAAAGAAAGTAAAATCATGGGCTAGTAGTGTACTGAAAGAAAAAAAGGTTGTAAAGATACAGGTAGATACGTTAAACTATGTAAGTCCGATTATTCCAGATGTTGTGGGCGGCAGCATGAAACTTACATTTGAATGTGATGGAAAGAAGTATGGCAGCCAGCTTAAGGTTGGAGTTGGCATTAATCCACAGTGGGATTACAAGGATGAATTCCCTGCAGATCCTGTGAAGGATGGATATCAGTTTCTTGGCTGGTACACAAAAAATGGAGTGAAGATCGGAACTACAGCAGGAGAGATCTATCCTGCATTTGACATTGTGAAGAGTGGACAAAAAGCCACTGTTTACGCGAAATGGACAAAAGAAGTTGTTATTTGATAATAGCAGAAGTATTTGAAGGAGATATGGTATGAAGATTGCGGTAACTTATGATAATGGTAATATTTTCCAGCATTTTGGAAGAACAGAAAATTTTAAAGTATATGAAGTTGAGAATAACCAGGTCGTTTCCAGCGAAGTGATCGGTTCCAACGGTACAGGACATGGAGCACTTGCAGGACTTCTTGCAGCTCAGACAATTGATGTTCTGATCTGCGGTGGTATCGGCGGCGGTGCACAGGCAGCACTTGCAGAGGTTGGCATCGAGTTATGTGCAGGTGCACAGGGTGATGCTGATGCGGCTGTTGAAGCTTACCTTAAGGGTGAACTTGTAAATGCAGGTGTTACATGTGATCACCATCATCATGAGGAAGGTCATGATTGTGGCGAAGGTTCCTGCGGAAGTCATTGTGGCGGCGGATGCCATGCATCAGCACCGGAACCAGTTATGGAGGGCAAGAACGTAGGCAAGACTTGCCGTGTTCACTACCAGGGTACATTCAATGATGGAACACAGTTTGATGCTTCTTATGATCGTGGCGAACCACTGGAATTCGTATGTGGTGTTGGTATGATGATTCCAGGATTTGATGCAGCAGTTGCAGAGATGGAAGTTGGAGAGATCCGCAACATTCACCTGACACCGGATGAAGCTTACGGTGAAGCAAATCCAGGTCTGATCTTCACATTCGAGATCGCACAGCTGCCAGGCTCAGAAGGACTCGAAGTAGGACAGCAGGTTTACCTTTCTGATGCATCAGGACAGCCAATTCCTGTAAAGGTATTAGCACGTGATGAAGAGACCATCACACTGGATGCTAACCATGAAATGGCAGGAAAAGAACTTAACTTCAAGATCGAATTACTGGAAGTAAAATAAATCAGATAAGCTATGGAGGCGGTTGAGCCATTGGGGACTCAACCGCCTCCTATTGATTTAACGGAAGCTGTAGTAGGTGCGGCCTGTATGTAAAGCAGTCTTGCCTTTGAACTTGGCAAGTTCTGATACTGTAACCATCTGGTAACCGCGGCTCTTAAGAGCTGGGATGATGGTCTTGCAGGCCTGTACAGTGCTGGAGTGGAGATCGTGCATCAGAACGATATCGCCATTCTGTACATTATTTAATACTTCATTGATGGTGCTCTGTGGATTGCCTGTGTTAGCCCAGTCTCTGGTATCAATGGACCAGTAGATAGATGGAAGACCGAGAGCATTCAGTACGTAGCTGTTGTTGTGGCCGGCACCGTATGGAAGTCTTGCTACTGTAGGAGACATGCCACAAATTGCTTTGATAGCGTTGTTGGTTCGGGAAATCTCGGAACTAATTCCGCTTGATGAAAGACTGTCAAGGTAAGCGTGTGAATAGGAGTGATTACCAAGCTCACAATGCTGAGCAACCATCTGTTTTACAGCTGAAGGATAATTGTTTACACAGTTACCTACCATGAAGAAGGTAGCACGTGCGTTGCTTGCACGCAGATAGCCAAGCAGTGTAGAAGTATATGCACTTGGACCATCGTCAAAGGTAAGAGCAACCATCTTTTTGCTAGGGTCAACATTGATCGTAATTTTCTTAGTAGGATCGTAGACACCGTTTTTCTTGAAATAGTACCACTTGCCATTGATATACTGTTCGCCGGTGACACGGTTTCCACTTGCATCAACGAAGTACTTGTTCTTCTTGATTACAATCCAGCAGTTGGTCTTCAGAACACCATTCTCATCGACATAGCGGTAATTCTTGCCAACCTTGATCCACTTGGAAGAAGCCTTTATTCCGGTAGTTGTATCGAAGTAATACTTTTTCTTTTTGTAGGTGATCCAGCCAGTGGTTTTCTTTCCGGTCTTCGGATTAAAATAATAATAATCATCCCCTATTTTGGTAATACCGGAAGCACGGCGTCCGTTCGCTTTCAGGTAGAAACGGCTCTTTAACCAGCCGGTATGCAGTGTACCCTTCTTGGTAACCCAGTAATAATACTTATTGTAAAGAATCCAGCTGCTGGTTACACGATATCCTTTTTTATCCAGGTAGTAGATAGAGCCTTCATTCATAAGCCACTGAGATCTCAGATACTTCTTTGTCTCGTCAGCTTTAAAACGGAATCCCTTATCATTCATAACCCATGTTCCCGGAACTTCTACCGCACGACGCACGTCCTTCAGGTTAGAGGAAGGAGCGTTGATGACCGGAGTAGCGGCCTGTGCCTGGAAAGAGAAAAGGAACAGGAAAGCTACTACGAGGGTTAAACATAAATGTTTGAATCTTTTCATAAAAAACCTCACTTTCAATAATCAATAAACAGGTTGTTATAAACATGCGATAAACTTATCACGGACAGAAGCAAAACGCTCATCTACAAAGCCGAAATCCTTCTCCTTATAATTCCAGAGAGCATGGCCGATGTTGTACTTTGCAAATGCGGTATGGATGTCCTGAAGCCAGCGAATCTTATCTTCGTTATCTGCAAGATCGATAACGCCATATTCACCACAGTAAAGAGCAACATTATACTTCTTGGCATGGGAAAGTGCAGGCTGGAAGATATTGATGAAGAACTGAGGTCCCATCTCTTTTGCTTCGTCAGCAAAGATCGCTCCGCCAAGATCTTTGGAAATGCTCTGGCTGGCAGCGCGATATTCCTCAACAGTCTTAGGGTAACCGATACGGAAATCAGCCGGCATCTCGTCTACCCAGTAAGCACCCTGATGAGAGAAGATCATCGGCTCGTAGCAATGGAAGTTATAGACGATCTTGTCATCATATGGCGGATCAAGAAGTGGAACACTCATAACATTGTTATAGCAGACACCACCAATAACAATATAGTGATCCGGGCAAATGGCACGGATCGTCTCGATATATCTTCTGACGATACCGTTCCAGGCATCTGCAACTTCCTGTAAAACAACCTCATTCAGTGGTTCAAATGCGACACGGGCCGGCTCGCCCTTGAAAGTCTCAGCAATTCGCTTCCAGAGATTCAGAAAACGTGCCTGCAGCGCATCGTCATAGAAAAACTTCTTACGATCCATATCCTTCTTCAGCGGATCGAAAGAGTAGCCAAAGCATTCGTGAAGATCGATAAGGATATTCAGACCATACTTTCTGCACCAGTCATTACACTGGGAAAGATAGCCGAATCCACTCTCCAGAGGATTCCCCTCTTCATCTTCAAGAACATTGTAATCAACAGGGATACGGACATGATCAAATCCAAGAGAAGCAATGTCTTTGATATCACTTTCCTGGATAAATGTGCGGAAATGCTCATGATCATATCTGTCAAACTGGGAGATCCAGCCGCCAAGGTTTACCCCTTTTTGAAAACCTTTGAAAATATTCATGATATTTACCTCCGTAAAACTTGTAAAGATATGTTATTATATCATGAAAAGGAAGAATTGTGGACGAAACAATTTTTAAGTTTAAATATAAAAGGAGATAACAAATGATATATTTGATTTTATCTATCGTAACCAGTTCTATGATCTCGATCCTGATGAGGATTAGTGAGAAAAAGATCAAGAATACACTTGCGATGTTCGTGACGAATTATCTGGTGTGCACGATTCTGTCTGTGGTGTATGTCAAGGATGTGCCGATATTTACCCTGCAGAGAGGAGCTGGATTTGCCATCGGGCTTGGAGTGGTAGGAGGTATCTTTTTCCTGCTGAGTTTCTATCTGCTGCAGTTTAATATTCAGAAGAATGGAGTGGTACTGTCAGCAACCTTTATGAAGCTGGGGGTACTTGTGCCGACATTGATGGCACTGACGGTATTTCACGAGATCCCGAAAAAGTTCCAGATGGTGGGATTCTTACTGGCAATCATAGCGATCATCATCATAAACGGAAAGAAAGAAGAGGGGGAACAAAAAGACAGAAAAAGTATCTGGCTGATCATTCTGCTTTTAGCCGGAGGATTCACAGATTCCCTGGCCAATATCTATGACAAAGTGGGGGAGGCAGCGCTTAAAGATCAGTATCTCCTGTATATCTTCATGACAGCAACGCTTCTGTGCGTAATCATTCTGGCAGTGCAGCGTTATCTTCCGACAGGATATGAACTGTTATTGGGAGCAGTGATCGGAATTCCGAATTATTATTCCACACGATTCCTCTTATTATCGCTTGGAGAATTCCCGGCAATCCTTGTGTATCCTGTATACAATATTGCGGTCATCCTTGTGGTAAGCATTGTAGGAATCATGGTATTTAAAGAAATGCTGGATCAGAGAAAGATGCTTGGTATGGGATTGATCCTTACAGCTATTGTATTGTTGAATTTGTAGAAAAGAATATACTTGTTTGTCTATAATAAACAGGAGAGGAGGTTTCCGTGGAGCAAAAACTAATTATTGATTTTGAAATGTGTAAGATACCTGCAAAGGTGCGAAAAAAGGGAGACCGTTATCTGTTCTCCGAGATTATCCAGATCGGCGCAGCGGTGCTGGATGAAGACAATCATATATCGGATCAGTTTGGAATCTATGTGAAGCCACAGCTCGGGGAGATTGATGACGAGATCAGTGAGCTTACGGGGATCACCAATGAGATGGTAGAGAATACACCTTATCTGCCCGATGCATTAAACCGCATGTGCCAGTGGATCGGACAGAGAAAATTCCATGTATTATCCTGGAGTGATACGGATTATTTTCAATTGTTAAATGAGATGCGCTCCAAGAAGATACGAAATCGAAACATAGAACGATTGTTTGAGAACTGGAGTGATCTTCAGAAGTCTTTCAGCGATATGGTAGGGCTTAATTATATCCTGTCACTGGATCGTGCAATAGAGGCATCGGCGGTAGATCCTGTTGGCAGGCTGCATGACGGGCTGGACGATGCCATCAATACGGCAAAGATCGTGGCAAAGGTCCAGAAGAATATGGATTACCAGCTGACCTATCAGCAGATTGAAGAAGAGGAAGAAGTAGAACATCTGAATGCATCCCTCGGAAACTTCTTCAGTGCGGATATCTTAAGTCAGTTCTATCTGGCGGAGGATGATATAGAAGAGGAAGAAGAAGTAACGACAGATGTGGATCCATATCGTGAATACCGAAGATTACTCTTTGAGACAGACAGGGAGACAGGAGACTGCTGGGAATTATATCGTTACCATCAGAAGATAAGCAAAACATAAAATATTGCATTATCCGTCCAAAATGAGTACAATAGGTCAGAACCTAGTACAGAAATTTGCAGAACGATGTACTAGTGTCCGAAAGAGGAGAACTTATGAGTAAAAAACGCAGGAAGAGAAGAAATAAACGAAGAGGTCAGGCAATCTTACTGGGATTGCTGGTTCTTTTGTTACTTCTGGCATTAATATGGCTGGCGTCAATCGTTTTCCGTACCGGTATGGGAATTCATCTGGTGCCACGTCTGAATATAGAAGAGACAGAAGCTGTTCCGGAAACGGAACTGCAGACAGAAACAGAACTGCAGACCGAGATAGAGACAGAAAAAGAGACTGAGACAGAAGAAGAGATCATTCCGGCACCGGAGATGGAAGAAGCGGATATCTATACCTTCATGCAGGGGCCAAAGGCTTATAAAGAAAAGGTAGATTACGGCGGAGAGTGGAACAAGGAAGAACTGGCAGGCTCCGTATTTGCTGAATTTGGCTGTGGCATGTGTTGTATGGCGAACCTGTACAGTACATTTTCACCATATGAATGCTCCCCACTTGATATGTACTACTATGCAAAAGAAGTAACAGATTACAGTCCAGGCGGAGGATATGGAGCGATTGCCTGGGAATTCATGAAAAAAGCCCTGAAAAAATGCGGTTTCAAGAGCAAACTGTATAAAAAGGATAATACATATCGTGAATTCGTAAGAAATCTGGAAAAAGGCTGGGCAGCAGTTGCACTGGTATCCTGCTATGATGATGACAAGTACTGGAAGACAACACCGGGACATTATATCACCATCTGGAAGTATGATCCGGCGACCAAGACTGTATTCTTAGGAGACTCCGGAGATCCGGAACACAACAGACAGCGCATTCCGCTGGAATATGTATACAGCGCATTTAAAACTTCAGATAAGTACCAGTATCTTCTGATCAAGTCCTACGACGAAGAAAAGAATACCTGGAAGCATGATGGCATAAAAGAAAAATGGAACCAGCCAAAAGGATATGTTCCAAAGAGTGAAAGAGTAAAAGAGGCAGACTGATGAAACGAAGAATATTTGCATGGATAGGGATTATCTTTATTCCATTGATGTTTGCGATATCCTTGATATTAAGCATTGTAGATTCACCGATCGCACCAACGTTTCTCATGGTGACGATCATACTTACAGTAGTACTTCCGGGAGGAATCTATCTGCTGACTAAGTATCCGAAGGATCTGGCAGAGATATTCCATAAGATAAAAGGAGATGGAACAGATGAGAAGCATTGAAGAAATCCGTGAGCAGATTAATGATATAGACAGCGAGATTGCGAAGCTCCTGACAAAAAGAATGGACTGTATCCGCGAGGTTATCGAGATTAAACGTGAGAATGGAATCCCGATCTTCCAGCCACAGCAGGAAAAGACCCAGAAAGAGATGCTGAAGGACATTTATAAAGGAACTGCTTACGAGGAAGAAAAGAAAGACATCTTCAAAGAGATCGTAGAACAGAGCAAGAAGGTTCAGGCAAAAGAACTGCTCTCCTATAATATCGCACTGATCGGATTCATGGGATGCGGTAAAAGTACCGTATCAGCTTATCTGCAGAAGATGCTGGCAATGGAACTGGCAGAAGTGGATGAGATGATCGTAGAGAAGGAAGGAATGAGTATCCCGGAGATCTTCGAAAAATATGGAGAACCATACTTCCGCAGATGCGAAAGTGATATGGTAATTGAACTTCAGAAAAGAGAATTGACGATTATCTCCTGCGGCGGCGGACTTGTTATGCGTCAGGAGAATGTAGATAATCTGAAGAAAAACAGCAGGATCGTACTTCTGACAGCAAAACCGGAGACGATATACGAACGAGTAAAGAATTCGACGAACAGACCAATCTTAAATGGCCATATGAATGTGGAATATATTGCGGAGCTGATGGAAAAAAGACGCGAAAAGTACGAAGCGGCAGCTGATCTTGTGATCGAGACAGATGAGAGAGACATACAGGATATCTGTGAGGAACTGATTCGCAGAATTCACTGATGGTATAAAATGATCCTGTAAAAGGGAAGGGGCATGAAGAAGATGGAGGGACATCTTCTTCATGCCTCTTTTGGATTAGTTCTGAATTAATTTTTATAATTAACGATAAGGCTGCAATCTGCTTCATCAGGATTATAAATAGTGATATTCATATCCGTATCATTTTCTGAGTGCTTCAGTATTACGGATTCGTGTGAAGGAATAGAAATATTGTACGATTGTTCTGCTTCAGAAGATGGCAGATAAGCATATACCGGAGTTATGCTTTTGTAAACACTGATATTGATAACAATATCAAGTAAGGCGATAGCGATGATGGAAAGTAAAAAGATGGAAAATACTTTAAACAGACCATCAAATCTTCCTGTATGGTTCATATACACTCACTTTCTTTTTATACTATATGCACGTTATTGGATATATACAGTATAAAACATGAAAAGGACACGGTTTGGATACTGAAAGTGTATATGGTACTGGATAGAGTGAAAAAAATATGATATTCTTTTATATATTAAAGTGGTGAAATATTAGGGGGAAGTATGCATATTATTGTTGTGGATGATGAGGGACTTCTGCTTCAAAGTATGATGAGACACGTCAGTAAGGTGGCACCGTCTGCAGAAGTTGTTGGATTTCAGTATAGTATAAAGGCGTGGGAGTATGCACAGGAACATGCCATTGATGTAGCATTTGTAGATATCAGTATGCCGGGAATGGATGGCCTGGAGCTTGGAAAAAAGCTCCTTGAGATTCAGCCGGAGCTGAATCTTATCTATTGTACTGCTTATGATGAATATATATCAAAAGCATTTCGTGAGGTTCGATGTAACGGGTATATCGTAAAGCCTGCAAGTGAAGAAGCGATTTCCGAGGAACTGAAGCATCTGCGCATGCCTATCCATAGGGAAGAGAAGAAAAGGATACGCATCCGGTGTTTCGGACGATTTGAAGTATATCTGGATGGAAAACCGATGGAATTTGAATCTGTCAGAACCAAGGAATTGCTGGCATATCTTGTGAACAATTATGGTGGTGTCTGCTCGAATCAGGAGATTGAAGCAGTGCTCTGGGATGATGACGACAGACATGATTCATACTTTAAAAAACTGAGAAAAGACCTTCTGGATACACTGAAAAGAGAAGGCTGTGACAATATCATCTGGAGACAGCGTGGGGGTATCGGAATCAATCCTGAACATGTAGATTGTGACTATTACGAATGGAAAAAAACGAACAGTGGAAAGTACCCTGGGGATTTTATGACGCAGTATGACTGGGCGAATATTCCATTGTTTGAATGGTAGGTAAGATATGGATAAGACCGTTATTATACAGATATTAATAGAACGATTATGCGGGCTTTTTGATCTGATCTGCTGTGCCTATATTATTGCAGGAAGGAATGTTAATTCCCGCAGATGCAGAATTATGATAGAGTTTCTTCTGGCATCTACGATACAGCTATTCGCAGATGCGGCGGCGTGGCGCTTCCGTGGTGATCCGTCTGTGATGGGATGGTGGGGAGTAAGGATCTCTAATTATCTGGTATTCATAGGCTCTTTTGTACTGCTGTTTCTTGGAATGAAGTATATAGAGCAGTTCGTAGTGAAGAGAGATGCGAAGATAAAGACGGGCTGGAAGGCAGTAATCTATGTTATCTGTGTACTTGGGATAGGATCGGTATCATTGTCACAGTTTACCGGATTCATTTATTCCTTTGATGCACAGAATCTATATTCCAGATCAAGATATTTCTGGGTGGTCAGTGGGCTTGCAACTCTGGCAGTGATCGTACTTCTTGTGATGACACTTGCATACAGAAGTTATATGCGTCCTATCGAGTGGATTCCGCTGATCTTGCTGGGCGCAGTGCCGCTTGTGACCAGTATTATTCAGCTGTTCTATTATGGGCTGTCTCTTAATATCATCGGAATGGCAGCAGCTGTTATTGTTATGTTCCTGTGTTATGAGGTGGAACGTTCGGAGAAGCTCGAAGAACAGGAATGGCTCCTGATACAGCAGGAACTTGAGATGACGAAGCATCAGCAGCAGATAACAGAGCAGGAAAAGGAACTCACGGAACAGAAGACACAGCTGATGTTATCCCAGATCAAACCGCATTTCATATTTAATACACTGGCTTCTATCGAGGCAATGTGTGAAGTGGACCCTGCAATGGCTCGAACAGCGATCCATAAGTTCTCCAGATATCTGCGACTGAATCTACAAAGCCTGAATGGGAATTCTATGATTCCGTTTCGCCTTGAATTAGAATATCTTGACGCCTATCTGTGGATCGAAAAGATGAGATTCCAGGAAAGACTTCAGGTAGAATATGATCTGCAGGTAAAGGATTTTGATATTCCGTCATTAACTTTGCAGCCGATCGTTGAGAATGCGGTAAAGCATGGGGTATGTGCACGTCTGGAAGGTGGAACTGTTAAGATAAAGAGCTGGCTGGAAGGTGAGAATGTAATCATTCAGGTGGAAGATGATGGAGTGGGATTCTCAGAGGAAGAGATCCGAAATGATGGAAAAGTTCATGTAGGAATGAACAATGTAAGAGAGAGACTACGTACCATATGTGACGGAAGCCTGGAGATAAAAAGCACGGTTGGAAAAGGTACGATCGTACGGATTTGCTTTCTTCGCAGCAATCGGAGTAATTGAACTATTTAAAAAATTGATAAAAGTTACTATTTTTGAGGAACTTGTTTTTAGTGACCAAATAGTAACTTTTTTTGATTTATACTGTATTTGAGGACACTATCTTTATGAGTAAGACACATAGGATTGAGGCTAAATTATAGAAAGGGGAAATACTATGAGAAGAAGAAACAGTCTAGTCAAAAGGATCATGTCATTCTGCCTTAGCGGAGCGATGCTTCTGACATCTTCTGGTGTGCAGGTTCTTGCAGAAGAAATTTATGCTGAGAATGATGCTATAGAAGACTCTTACGTTGAAGAAGAGCCGGAAGCGTACACTCTGGAAGAGCCAGAGCCGGAAGAGTATTATGCTTCAGTAGAGGAGTATTATGCACCAGAAGAAGAGTATTACGCTCCAGAGGAAGAAGAGTACTACGCACCAGAAGAAGAGTATTATGCTCCGGAAGAAGAGGAAGATATTCCAGATACCGAAGAGTATGTACCGGAAACTGAGACTAGTGCGGAAGAAACAGAAGCGACGGAAGAAACAGAGGTAACAGAAGAGGAGAGCGAATCTGAAAGCGAAAGCGAGACCGAAACAGAGATCGCAGAACTTGCTGCAGCCGTAAAGAAGGTACTTTCAAGAAAAGAGGACGGAAGTCTGTCTTTATCCTTTGAGTTAAAGGTTAAGAATGAGGCAGAGAAGGCACAGGCAACAGATGTTGATGTTAAGGCTATCTTTATGCCTGCACTTACCTATGACTATGAAGCTCCTCATACGGATGATCTTTATCTGATCGATGATCTGATGAATATTCCGGAAGGGCTTGATGTGAATGAATTCTTTGAGATTCAGAATCAGCTTCCAGGTCAGTATTCGTCTGCAGTAATGTGGATCGATCAGGATCTTGGAGCCGGAGAGACAGCGAAATATGTAGCATCTTTTGACGTTGCAGAAGATGTTACAACACCGGAAGAGATGAATATCGTATTCTTCTATGATGGAAAGCTTGTTGGAGAAGATAAGACTGAGTTTATCGGACTTGAGAATCTGGAAGAAGAAAAGAATACACAGAGTGAATTCGTATACGAAGACGATACTATGATCGTAAAAGCTACTCTGTCTGATCCATCGATCCTTCCGGCAGGGGCAAGCTTTGTAGTTACACCTGTAGAAGTAAATGAAGAAGATGTTGAACTTGTGAGAAGCCAGCTTGGCGAAGATAAGGTACTGTATAAGTATGCAGCTGTTGATATGCACTTCGAAGTTGACGGAAAAGAAGTTGAAGTTGACGGTGGTGAGGTTACAGTATCTGCTTCCTTCAAGAAGGCTCTGAAGCTTGAAGACGTTGAAGCTGAAGATCAGGAAGATGATTCTGAGAAACCAGTTTTTATCGATGAAGAAGACCTTCAGTATGCAGTATGTCATATCGATGATCACGGCGATGCTCCTGTAGTGGAAGTTGTGACAGAAGATGTTGATGTTACAAAGAACGGTGCTGTAAAGGCGGCAGAGTTCACTGTTGAAAGTTTTTCAACAGTTCCTATCGTAGCTTTTGCAGCGGCATTGACAGGTGAATTCCCACTTGAGAAAAAACCTGAAGATGTATTCCCAGGAACTTATTCACTTGTAAACTTCCTGAATGGATACAACTTTGTGGCATTTGGAGATCTCGTGCTGAATAAGCATTGTATGGGAGCAGTTCTTGTTGCCGGCGATCTTATTAACCAGAACGATGGTATCTCATTTGCAGATGCTTCTAATATTCCGGCATCTTTTGTCAAGGGCAACTGGATCCTTAAGAACGATGCACGATACGCCGGACGTAATCCGGATAATGTTGGACCGCTTTATCTTGGAACAGTGAACGATGCTATGGCTAAGCGTTATCTGCGTGACGGCAATGTAGAGAGATATATTTTCACAGATGCTAATGGTACTAAGCTTGACCGTTGGGGTTCAAAGTATAGTTACTACATTTCAGATTCATTCGTAAACTTTGAAAGAGCAAAAAGTGCAATTGCTGCAGATATGGCTATCCTTGAGAGCAGATGCATTGATAATGGGGATTATAAAAAAGAAAATGGTGCTTACCAGATTCCGTTTGGTACATCCGGTACGATCAGTGGCATCAGCATGATTAATCTGACTGGCAATGAGAAGGCCGGTACAGCGACTGTTATCACTGTTCTGGACAGCGGAGCTGTACAGCTTCCTGATATGAGAATGAATGGAGGCAATATCAGCGTTGATGAAGTCGGTGGCGGTTCCGGTATCGTATGGCTCTTCCCGAATGCTACATCTATTACCGGTGGCGGCGATATCTGGGTTGGTCATGTGGTAGCTCCGAATGCCAACATCAATCTTCCATCAAGTAACTTTAACGGATGTATGATCGGTAATAATATCACATCTACATCAGAAGGACATCTTTATCCTTATACAGGTGGTCAGCTGATTCCTACAGAGCTTGACCTTAAACTTCAAAAGACAGTTAATGGAAAAGAACCTTCAGAAGAAGAAAGAAAGAAGTTCAAGTTCCATTTTGAAGAGTACAAGAATGCGGTTGCAGGAAAGCCATGGGAACCTGTAAACAAAGAAAAAGTTGATTATCTGAATGGTGAACGTGCCGGCTCTTCTGTATCAGAGGTTAATTTCGGCAGCATTGAATATACATTTGGTAATACTCTTCGAGAAGATGGTATCTGGTATCGCATCTATGAAGATGATGCGAATGTAGATGGCTATATCCTTGATGATAATGTTATCTATATGAATGTCGTTCTAGGCAAGAAGACCGTTGGTGCTGATACACAGTACTATATCAAGAGCAAGAGCTATTATACAGCGAAAAAAGGTGTGGAACCGATTAGCGCCACAGGTGCAGATAAATCCAAACTCAAAGCAATCACAGATGACGAAGCTAAATTCAATAATACAAAACAGGATTCAAAGGTTGAGGTAGAGCTTTATGGTAGAAAGACTATGAAGGGAAGAGATCTCAATGCGGGTGAATTCTCGTTCTCACTTTATGAACTTAGCGAAAGCGAAGCAAGTAATATAAGCGGTATTGATTTCTCAACACATACTGCATTACAGAGCGGTAAGACGAATGATGCAAACGGTAAGTTTACATTTGATAAGATCACTTATAATAATGCAGGTACCTATTATTATGCTATTAAAGAAGATGTTCCGACAGGCGATAAAAAGGGCGTTACCTATTCAAGCAAGGTGACAGTAGTTACTGTCAGAGTTACATCGAATAATGGAACTCTTGTAGCAGATGTTACTCCTTCATTAGGAGAGCATGATTTAGCTTATACATTCGAGAATAGTTACTCAGCACAGGGATCTGTTAAGTTCAAGGCAACAAAACATCTTGTTGGAATGAATCTGAAGAACCAGCAGTTTGAGTTCAGTATTCTTGATGATAAGAACAATGAAGTGGTAAGCAGCAAGAATGATGCAAACGGAGATATCGTATTCCCGACTATCAACTATTCAGCTGCAGGCACTTATAAGTATAAAGTAAAAGAAAAAGTACCGGCAGAATCTGCTAAGACTGCAGGTATGACATATTCTGATAAGGAATATAATATTACAGTTGTTGTTACTGATAATGGCGAAGGTACGCTTGTACCTGAGGTTACAATTGATGGAACAAGATCTACTCCTGTAAATGGTGTATATGCTATTCCGGATGCTGTAAACTATAACGATGCTTTTACAGGCTCAGGCAGAGCTTCGTTCGTTAACACCTATAATACAACAACAGATGAAGTTCAGTTCCCTGGTAGAAAGATTATGAATGGGCTGGCTCTTAATGCTGGCGACTTTACATTCAGAGTTACCGGACCGAATAACTACAATAAAACATTCAGCAATAATGCAGATGGAAGCATCACATTTGAAAAGTTCACATATGATCTTACTACCCTTATGAAGGATGCAGCATTTGTGAGAGATCTGAGTATATCCTACACCTATCATGTTGCAGAAGAAGTAACAGCTCGAAGAGACGGTATGACATATTCAGATAAAGAATATGATGTAAAGATCAACGTATCTTATGACAGAAACACAGGTAAACTTACTGCTGTTCTTGATAATCCAAACATTGTAGCTGAGTTTGTGAACACTTATAGCACATCCGATTCCATTACCTTTGATGGTAAGAAAAAGCTGAATAACAGAGCATTAACAGCAGGTGAATTCAAATTCGACGTAAAATTGGATGGCAATGTAATTGCAACCGGTACGAATGATGCAAATGGTAAGATTACATTTGTAAATGCCGGCACAACAGATGCATTTGAGTACGTTATTAACCAGAGTGATCTGGTAAAGGGTTCAGGCTACTATGATTCACGTGAAAATGCTAAATATTATGTATTCAGTGTTTCAGAAGAAGAGGGACAGGAAAACGGGATCACTTACGATGACCGTATTTTCAATAAAACTCTCTATGCATGGTACGATGCAAAAACCGGTACTGTAAATTATGAATGGGATCGTGATCTTAATCCTAATATTGAGTTCGAGAATACTTATGATACAAAAGCAGATGTACACATTACAGGCGCAAAGAGTTACGAGAACCGTACATTGAACGCAGGTGCTTTCGAATTCGAAGTACGTGATGCAAGCGGTAAGAATGTAGTACAGACATACGAAGCGGACGGCACAACTCCGAAGACAGTAATTACGAATGATGCAAATGGTGATATTGATTTTGGATATATTACTTATACATTAGGCGACATGAAGGATGCTGTTAATAATGAAAAGACCTTTACCTATACCCTTGTTGAAAAAGATAAGAAGGAAAAGGGAGTTACATATGCAGATCCGGTTACGATTACTGTTACTGTAGTTTATGACCCTGAGACAGGTTTACTCACACCAACACTGAATCAGAATCCGAATAATATCAAGTTTAAGAACACATACAATGTAGAAAACAGTGTATCTCTTGGTGCTACAAAGAATCTGATCGGTCGTACACTGAAGGATGATGAATTCTTCTTTGCAGTTCTTGATGCGAATGGAAATGCGGTAGCAGGAAAGGACAACATCCCTGCAAAAGCAAAAGACGGCAAAAACATTGATCTTGGAGAATTTAAGTATTCTCTGAGTGATCTGGCTGGTGTTTCCTACGATGCAGATGGTGTTAAGACAAAGACTTATAACTACACAGTTAAGGAAATTATTCCTGAAGATTCAAAGAAGTTAGAAGGTGTAAGTTACACTTCTGGCGAATACTATATCACTATCACAGTTACTTATAATAAGAACAGTGGTGAGATGACAGTTGTAGAATCCGATAACGCAAAGAATATGGTATTTACCAATACCTATGATACCTATGACACTGCTGAACTTGAAGTTTATAAGAAGCTTTTTGGAGCAGTCCTTGAAGCAGATGCCTTTACGTTCAAGCTTGAAAAAGACAACAATGGCACTTTTGTCCCAGTAGCAACAGGTACCAATGATGCAGACGGAAACGTAACATTCACTGCTAACGGAAAGCCATATGAGTTCAAAGTTACTCTGGCAGATATGGCTGATGGAACAGGTTATGCTCCTTTCAGAAGATTCGCATACAAAGTATACGAAGTAGAAGGCACTGATCCGAACATGGCTTACGATACAACAGAGCATATTGTTTACTTAGATGCTACATATGATGCATCTACAGGAAAACTTACCGCGAAGTTTGCGGATGGATCTGCTCATGTTGATTTTATTAATACAGAGACTACAGCTGCAAGAGCGGTACTGAAAGGAACAAAGAGCCTGACAGGAAGAGAACTGAATGATAAAGAGTTCTCATTCACAGCATACAAGGCAGCTGGTTCTATAGCAGATGGATTTACAAAGGTTGATCCAGAACATCCAGTGGCAACTGGTACGAACATGGGTGGCGAGATCACGTTTAGTGCTATTGCATACACATTGTCAGATATGACGAACGATGTAGAAGAATTCTACTACTACATTGAAGAGAATGAAGATGCTCTGACAAGCAGAACTTTAACTGGCATTACCTATGATCCGACTGTATATGTTGCAAAGGTCACAGTTCGTAAATCTGAAGACACACAAGGAAAGACAAGTATTACTGTAGATGATACAGTAGAGTATTACATGCTGGCTGATGGTGCAACTCAGTGGACAACAGCTAGTGGCATCGCATTTAACAATAGCTATGATGTATCTGCGGATGCATATCTGGATGGAATTAAGACACTTGAAAACCTTGATCTTAAAGCAGGCGATTTTGAATTCGAAGTATACGAAGCAGATGGCAAGACTAAGATCACAACAAGGGATATCGACGGAACAGATATCACAAAGATTACCAATGATGCAGATGGCAAAATCTTCTTTGGTAAGATCGCAAGCTACAAGCTGAGTGATCTTGGCGAGTATGAGAAGTTGGTATTTGATGTTGATGGTAACACCACAAAGACATATTCTTACGTTGTAAAAGAAAAATCAGATTTCTACCGTACAGATGAAGTACCAGAAGGTACAGTGACAAATGATAGCGTTGCTGTTAAAGATGGTATTCCTGTAACAGTTACTGTAACTTACAATAAGTATTCCGGTGAGATGAGTGCGGATGTTACAGAACCTGCCCAGGAAAACTATCCGGTTAGATTCGTAAACAGCTACAATGTAGAAAAAGCAATCGACATGACTGGAACAAAGTCAATGATCGGTCGTAAATTAGAGGACAAAGAATTTACTTTTGAAGTAAAGGATGAGTCTGAAGAAGTTGTTGCAATCGGTAAGAACGATACAGATGGAAATATTATCTTCTATGAACCAGAACTGAAAGATGGTGAGCTTGTAGCATATCA
Source organism: Marvinbryantia sp. (assembly GCA_045598185.1). Classification (GTDB taxonomy): domain Bacteria; phylum Bacillota; class Clostridia; order Lachnospirales; family Lachnospiraceae; genus Marvinbryantia. The sequence goes on along the minus strand of JAZLLO010000051.1, from coordinate 22,841 downwards.
GTTCAAGGTAGATCTTGATGACTTGAGTGATGTTGATTACGATGGCGATATCAAGACAAAGGAATTCGTTTACACTGTAACAGAAGTTGATGAAGAAGAAGAGGATATGGTATATGATCTTGTACCAAGAACAGAAACTCTTGTTGCATCATACAATAAGTCTACTGGTGAGCTTGAGCTTGACTGGGCAGATACAAGTGATGAACTGAAGTTCCTCAACAAGTATGACAAAGAAGTGAAGTGTGTACTTCTTGGTAGAAAGGAATTAACAAACCGTGCGATCGAAGATGAGATGTTCAAATTCGATGTATCTCAGAACAGTCAGAAACAGATTCCTAAGAAACCGGGTCCTGACGGAACACTAGTTCCGAATGATCCAATCTACAATGATGCAGATGGCAATATCTATTTTGGATATCAGGCATATACTCTGAAAGATATTATGGATGCTGATGGTAATATCTTACCACCACAGGAATTTGTATATATCGTTTCAGAAAATGAAAGCTATCGCAAAGACGGTGTTTCTTACGATGGAATTACCTATAGTAAGAAATACTATGAGATTACTGTTACCCTTATGTATGATAAGGATGCAGAAGAACTGAAGTGTGGTATCTCAAAGATCAGAGAGAACACAAGAGGAAGTGGACAGGGTCTGCATGAAATCTTTATTAGAGATATTGCGAAAGAAACACAGGAACAGCTCGAAGATCCAATTGCTATTGATCCAATCCCTGGTTCTGTAGTAGACGGAAGAATCCTCTTTGTAAATGAGTACGATGTTTCAGCAAGAGAACATATTACTGGTAAGAAGACTTCTCCACAGCTTGACGTTCAGGCTGGTCAGTACAGATTTATCCTGACTGATAATAAGACAGGAGAAGTATTCAAGACAGTAGATGAGAACGGAAATACAATCGATATCATCACTAATGATGATGATGGAATTATTGACTTTGGTTACTTCGCATACAATCTGTCTGCAATCTATGGTGAACTTGATGAAGAAGGAAAAGTACACTACGATTACACTGTAAAAGAGGATCAGAGCGTTAAGCCGGAAAACGTTGATAAAAATGGCACACTCACAATGAGTAAGGCTGAATATAAGATCAATGTTGATCTGCAGTATGTGACAGATTCAGAGTCTTCAGACTATGGCAAGCTGTTAGAAACAATTACAGTTGATGGTGGAAAAGATATTGAATTCGTTAACACATTTGATTCAGAAGTACATCTTCCTATTAAGGGCTTTAAGAATCTTACAGGACGTGAACTTAAGGTTGGCGAATTCACAGTAGGTCTGTATGAACGTAATGAAGATGGAAGTATTAAGAATCCTGAACACATTATCAAGACAGCTACGAATGGTGTTGTTGCCGAGTATGAAAAGGCATATGGCATCACAGAAAAACCTGTTGATGAATTATCCGGTTATATGGACTTTACATTAGAGCAGATGAAGGATCCAGATGGAAATTATGCAACAGAGAAGGTATTTAATTATACCATCAATGAAATTCATGAAGATAAGACTGGCATTACTTACGATCCGAAGGGTATTCCTATCGATGTTAAGGTAACTTATGATCCTGTGACCGGTAAGATGGAAGCAGAATATACAAACCTTACCATTTATACAGAAGAAGGAAGAAAACTGATTTATTACAACAGCTATAATGTAGAGGAGTCAGTAACCATTGAAGGTCATAAGAATCTGATCGGACGTCAGATTAAGGAAGGAGAACAGTTCAAGTTCAACCTTTATACTAAGGGTGGAAACTACACATGGAATCAGGCAATAAGTGATGACAATGGCGATTTTGCATTCGCACCACTGACATACAGTCTGAAATCAGGTATCATGCTTCCGGAAACTGAAGAGGAAATGAAAGAAGCTGAAACCAATGGTGGATATGCAAAGACCAGATACTTTGAGTACTATGTAGTAGAAGAAAAGGGTACAAACCCTTCTATGGAATACGATACAGAGAGACGCAATATTACAGTTAAAGTAACTTATGATTACAAGACAGGTGAAATGACTGCTGCTATCGTAAAGGATGTTAAAGATCCTGTTATCGTAACAGATCCGATTGAATTCACAAACACAGTAGAAGCTGAGGCTTCTGTAGATCTTACAGGTACAAAGACTCTGATCGGACGCCAGATCAAGGCTGCAGATGAGTTCAAGTTCCAGATTGAAGAGAAGCAGGCAGACGGTAACTACAAGGTAGTACGTGAATCAAAGGATATTCACCACGATATCAATGGTGATATTGATTTTGGCAGCCTGACATATACGCTTCAGAAAGATATGACTGATGAAGACGGTAATATCATGTCAAGCAGACAGATCGAGTATCGCGTAACAGAAATTGATACCAAGGAAAACGGTATTACATATTCAAAGGAAGTACGCAAAGTAGTCGTAAATCTGACATACGTGGCAGAAACAGATACATTTACTGCAGTAAAATCAGAAACAGACAGTGATGAACTTTCATTTGAAAATACCTATGATACTCATGCAGAAGAAGAACTTACTGCAAAGAAGGAGCTGATCGGCAGAAACCTTGGCAGAAACGAGTTCGAATTCGGTATCTACAAGGTAGATAAGAATAACAAAGCAACTGGCAATCCAATCGCAAAGGGTACTAACGATTTAGAAGGCAATGTTAAGTTCTACAAGCTTGACAGTGAAGGAAAGGCAACAACTGATCCTTACAAGTTTGTTGTGAAGCTTTCTGACCTTCCAAAGAATGATGATGGCGATTACGTTAACACAGAATTTAAGTATGTTGTTAAGGAAATCGTTCCGGAACCTAAGGAAGATAAGATGGTTTACGATGAAGCTGAACGTCTTGTAACTCTGAGTACTGATTATAATAAGAACTTTGGTGAACTGAAACTTAGCTGGAGTGACAATGCAGCGAATATTAAGTTTATCAACACATACAATGCTGTAGCAAGCGTGCCATTTGCCGGAGAAAAGGAATTAAACGGCAGAACGCTGAATGCGGGTGAATTCTCATTTGCCATGTATGAAGCAAAGGCAGACGGAAACGACTATGTAAAGGTTGATCCGGAAAACGCACTTCAGGTTGTAGCAAATGGTTCAGACAACAAGTTCGCTTTCACAAATCGTGCTTACACTCTTGATAGCATGAAGAAGGCAGACGGAACTTATGAGACAGAAAAGAAATACTACTATCTGATCGAAGAAGTTGATGGAACTGTTGAAAATGTAACTTATGACAAGACTCAGTACGTTGTTGAAGTAACTGTTACTTATAATAAGGATGCAAAGAACGACAACGAAAAACTGATAGCAGCTGTTACAAAGAGACTTGTAAAGAAACCTGGGGATACTCAGTGGACAACTACAAGTGCAGTAACATACAAATTCACTAATAAATTCAATGCTTCAGATTCAGTTAAACTTGAAGGCCGTAAGGTTCTCAATGACCTGGATATTGCAGCTGGAGATTTTGCATTTGAAGTATATGAAAACAATATGACAGGAACTCCACTACGTACCGTATATAACAAAGCGGATGGAACCATTGACTTTGGTACATTCACATACGATATTGCAAGTGTTGGTACTCCTGGAACAAAACGTTATACTTACTTCCTGAAAGAAACGACATCATTCGCTCGCAGCAATGCTGTTAAGGGTAAGGTAACAACAGATGATAATATCATCACAGTAGTTGTAGCAGTAACATATAAGGCAGATGGTACATTTGATGCCGATATTGAATCTGTAACATATAACAACCCAACAGCTGCTCATAAGACAGCAGAAGGTAAGAAAGAACTTATATTTATCAACAACTACACAACTAAGGATGAAATCGGACTTACTGGTAAGAAGACACTGCCGGAGCGTGCGATGAAGGCAAATGAATTTACATTCTATGTAGAGGATGAAGCTAAGAACGTAATCGCAATCGGTAAGAATGATGCAGCAGAAAACATTACATTCTACGAAGCAGCAGAAGACTTTGAAGGTAACCTTGTTCCATCTTCTAAGGTATTCAAGATCAGTAAAGAGCTTGCTGACCTGAAGGATGAGAACTACGATGAATCAGGAAACAAGACAAAAGATTTCGTATACACAGTATATGAAGTTGATCCTAAGTTAGAAGGCATTACTCCTGATCCTAATAAGGTAAACCTTACACTAACAGCAACTTACAACAAAGCAACAGGTACATTCGGCCTTACATGGAAGAATAACTGCGATACAAATGTTTCATTTGTAAATCATTATGGAACTACAGCACAGGTTCCTGTTGAAGCAACAAAGAAACTTACAGGCAGACAGCTTAGTGCCGGCGAATTCACATTTGCAATTCTTGATGCAGATGGAAACACAGTACGTACTGCTACGAACAATGTTGAAGACAAGGTAGTATTTAATAATCTTGTTTATTCATCAAGCGATCTGGATGATGTAGAACTGAAAGATGGCGTCAAGACAAAAGTGATCCCATACAAGGTTGTAGAGGTTAAGCCAGATCAGCCACTTAAGGGTGTTACATACGATACAGCAAGCTTTGATATTGAAGTTACTGTTACTTACACACCGGCAACAGGAAAACTCGAAGCAAAACGTACAGACACAGTAGAAGCAATCACATTTATAAATGATTACACAGTAGAGATTCAGATCAATAAGGCAGATGCAACATCTCATAAGGAAGTTGCAGGTGCACAGATCGAACTCCTCGACAAGGACGGAAAGACAGTTGACAAGTGGACATCTGGTGATGATGGCTATAAGGAAGATGGTGTAACACCAATCGCTCATGTAGTAAAGAATATCAAACCAGGTGAGACATATACTCTGAGAGAGAAAGCAGCTCCTACCGGATACCTGATTACATCTGATACAACATTTGCTGTTGATGCAGATGGTAAGGTTATGAACGGTTCTACAACAACTCAGACAACAGATGGTGTTCTTCTTGTAGAAGATGACCTTACAACCGTAAGCATCAGAAAAGTTGAAGTGGGCGGTACTAAGGAAATCAAGGATGCACATATCCAGATTAAAGATGGCGATAAGATCGTGGCAAGCTGGATATCTAAAGATGCAACCAGTGTAGTAGTGGATAAGAAAAACTATCCGTCAGTAGAGGTGGCATATGATGCAACTACCGGAAACTTCGTAGTGAAGGGACTTGCAACAGATGTAACTTATACACTGAAAGAGGTGATCGCACCGGCTGGATACGACATCGCATCTGACATTGAATTCACCATCGCAAAAGACGGAACAGTCAAAGTAGATAAGAAGACTGTAGATAATGGTCTGATCCTGATCGAGGATGCACCAATCGGCGCACTTGAGATCACGAAGACAGTAGAGGGAATCGAGAATCTGAGTGAAACTCAGAAGAACAATATTGTCTTTACAATTACAGGACCAAACAACTACAGCAAGACAGTTAAGTATTCAGAATTTAAAGATAACAAGTACACTATTGAAAAACTGCCATTAGGTAAGTACACCGTATCCGAAGATACTGAAAAAGCAGCAATAAAGGATTACACCTTATCTGTAGAAGGTATCGGTCTTACGGCAGATGTAACTAAGGGCGGTACAGCAAAAGTAACTATCAAGAATACTTATACACAGGATAAGGGAAGTCTCGTAATTGAAAAGACAACTGAAGGTAATACAACACCAAAGGATACAATTTTTACAATTACAGGACCAGGCAACTTTAAGACAACAGTTACCTATGATAAATTTACAGGTGGTAAGTACACACTTAAGGATCTTCCGGTTGGTACTTATGAAGTAAAAGAATCAGGTGCTGAGATTAAAAACTTTACACTTGTAGTAACAGGTAATACAACAGCACAGGTAACAAAGAACGAAGAAGCAACAATCACACTTAAGAACACTTATACAAAAGAAGAAGGCGGTCTGAAGGTTATCAAGACAACATCCGGTGCAACAACTCCTGACAAGACTGTATTCACAGTAAAGGATGCAAACGGAGAAGAGGTAGCAAAGAAGACATATGCAGACTTCAAGGGAAGTGGAAGCTTTACAGTAACCGGACTTGTTCCAGGTACATACACTGTTACAGAATCCGTGGATTCTGCAGTAGTAGCAGGATATACACTTGAAGTAACAGGAAATGGAAAGAGTGCAGTTATAGAAAAAGGCACTACTCCTGCAGTAGTAGAGATCATCAATACTTATACACGTGATCGTGGAGAACTTGAAATCACAAAGACAACATCCGGTGCAACTACACCTGCAAATACAATCTTTGAGATTACAGGACCTGATTATAGTAAGACAGTTAAGTATTCAGAATTCACAAACGGCAAGTACACAATCAAAGACCTGCCAACCGGTGAATACACTGTAAAAGAAATTGAAGAAACAGCAGTAGTAGCTAACTACACATTAACTGTAGAAGGCAATGGTAAGGCAACAGTAGCAAAGAATGCTACGGCAAAAGTAACTATTAAGAATACTTATACACAGGATAAGGGAAGTCTCGTAATTGAGAAGACAACTGAGGGTAATAAGACTCCAGACAATACAGTCTTTACAATTACAGGACCAGGCAACTTTAAGACAACAGTTACCTATGGTGAATTTACAGATGGTAAGTACACAATTAAGGATCTTCCGGTTGGTACTTATGAAGTAAAAGAATCGGGTGCAGAGATTACAAATTACACACTTGTAGTAACAGGTAATACAACAGCACAGGTAACAAAGAACGAAGCAGCAACAATCACACTTAAGAACACTTATACAAAGGATGAAGGTGGTCTGAAGGTTATCAAGACAACATCCGGTGCAGTAACTCCTGATAACACTGTATTCACAGTAAAGGATGCAAACGGAAAAGAGGTAGCAAAGAAGACTTATGCGCAGTTTAAGGCAACCGGAAGCTTTACTGTAGGCGGACTTGTTCCAGGTGAGTACACCGTTACAGAATCTGTAGATTCTGCAGCAGTAGCAGGATATACACTTGAAGTAACAGGAAACAATACAACAGTTGCTGTTCCAAAGAGTAGTACTCCTGTAACAGTAGTGATCGTCAATACTTATACACAGGATAAGGGAAGCCTCGTAATTGAGAAGACAACTGATGGTAATACAACACCAAAGAATGCAATCTTTACAATTATAGGACCAGACAACTTTAAGACAACAGTTACCTATGGTGAATTTACAGATGGTAAGTACACACTTAAGGATATCCCGGTTGGTACTTATGAAGTAAAAGAATCAGGTGCAGAGATTGCAAACTACACACTTGTAGTAACAGGTAATACAACAGCACAGGTAACAAAGGGCAAGACAGCAACAATCGCACTTAAGAACACATATACAAAAGAAGAAGGCGGTCTGAAGGTTATCAAGACAACATCCGGTGCAGCAACTCCTGACAATACTGTATTCACAGTAAAGGATGCAAACGGAAAAGAAGTAGCTAAGAAGACTTATGCTGAATTTAAGGCAAGCGGAAGCTTTACCGTAAGCGGACTTGTTCCAGGTGCATACACAGTTACAGAATCTGTAGATTCTGCAGTAGTAGCAGGATATACACTTGAAGTAACAGGAAACAATACAACAGTCGCTGTTCCAAACAGCAAGACTCCTGTAGTAGTAGAGATCGTTAATACTTATTCACGTGACCGTGGAAACCTTGAGATCACAAAGACAACAGCTGGTGCAGTTACACCTGTTAACACTGAATTTGTGATCACAGGACCAGACAACTACAGTAAGACAGTTAAGTATGCAGAATTCACAAACGGCAAGTACATGATCACAGGCCTGCCAACGGGTGAATATACTGTAACTGAAAAAGAAGGAACAGCAGTAGTAGAAACCTTTACCTTAACAGTAGAAGGAAATGGTGCAAAGGCAGCGGTAGCTAAGAATACAACAGCTACAGTAAACATTGCCAATACTTATACTAAGGATAAGGGAAATCTTGAGATCACAAAGAGTACAACAGGTGCAGCTACACCTGCAAATACAGAATTCGTGATCACAGGACCAAATGGCTATGCTAAGACAGTGAAGTACTCTGAATTCACAAATGGTAAGTATGTAGTAACAGGCCTGCCAGTAGGTGAATACACAGTAACAGAAACTGTTGAAACAGCAAAAGTAACAAACTACACCTTAACTGTAGAAGGTAATGGTGCAACTGCAGCAGTAGCAAAGAATGCTACAGCAGAAGTTACTATTAAGAATACTTATAAACAGGATAAGGGAAGTCTCGTAATTGAGAAGACAACTGAAGGTAATACAACACCGAAGGATACAATCTTTACAATTACAGGACCAGACAACTTTAAGACAACAGTTACTTACGGTGAATTTACAGATGGCAAGTACACACTTAAGGATCTTCCGGTTGGTACTTATGAAGTAAAAGAATCCGGTGCAGATGTCGTTAATTACACACTTGTTGTAACAGGCGATACAACTGCAGCAGTAACGAAGGACGGAATTTCAACCATCACACTTAAGAACACTTATACAAAAGATGAAGGTGGTCTGAAGGTTATCAAGACAACAAACGGTGCAAAAACTCCAGACAAAACTGTATTTACAGTAACGGATGCAGCCGGAAATAAGGTAGCAGAGAAGACATATGCTGAGTTTAAGGCAACCGGAAACTTTACCGTAAGTGGACTTACACCAGGTGAATATACTGTTACAGAATCTGTAGATTCTGCTAAGGTCGATGGATATATCCTGACAGTAACAGGAAACAATAAGACAGCAGCAGTTGCTAAGAATGAAACAGCTGTAGTTGAAATTGTTAACGATTATAAAGTTGTTAAGGTTTCTATCAGCAAGACAGATATCGGAGGCAAGGAGATCGCAGGCGCAGTTCTGAAGGTCGTTGACGAAGCTGGTAAGACAGTCGCAGAATTCACAACCGATGGAGTAAACAAACACGAAATCGAAGGTCTGAAAGACGGTACTTACAAGTTAGTTGAAATAACAGCTCCGAGCGGATATGTTAAGGCTGAGGAAGTAACATTTGTTATTGAAGACGGCAAGGTGAAGAATTCAAAAGACAATACTGTAACAATGGTAGATGACTATAGCAAGGTTGTTATCAGTAAGACAGATATTGACGGAAAAGAAATCGCTGGTGCAGTTCTCAGAATTACAGATGTTGATGGCAACAGGGTAACTGATGTAAATGGTAAGGTTATCGAAGATATTAGGACAGATGGAGTAAACAAACACGAAATCGAAGGTCTTAAGGACGGTACATACCAGTTAATAGAAATCACAGCACCAAACGGATACGTTAAGGCTGAAACAATTACATTTGAAATCAAGGACGGCAAGGTCGCAGGACGCGAGGATAATACTGTAACAATGGTAGATGACTATAGTAAGGTCGTTATCAGTAAGACAGATTTCGGCGGAAAAGAGATCGCAGATGCAGTTCTTAGAATTACAGATGTAGATGGAAACAAGGTAACTGACGTAAATGGTAAGGTTATCGAAGACATTAAGACAGATGGAGTAAACAAACACGAGATCAAAGGTCTTAAGGACGGTACATACCAGTTAACAGAAATTACAGCACCAGACGGATATGTTAAGGCTGAAACAATTACATTTGAGATCAGAGAAGGCAAGGTCGTAGGACGCGAAGATAATACTGTAACAATGGTAGATGACTATAGTAAGGTCGTTATCAGTAAGACAGATGTTGGCGGAAAAGAGATCGCAGATGCAGTTCTTAGAATCACAGATGAAAACGGTAACAAGGTAAAAGATGTAAATGGTAAGGAAATCGAAGACATTAAGACAGATGGAGTAAACAAACACGAAATCGAAGGTCTTAAAGACGGTACATACCAGTTAACAGAAATCACAGTCCCAGACGGATACGTTAAGGCTGAGACAATTACATTTGAGATCAAGGATGGCAAGGTCGTAGGACGCGAAGATAATACTGTAACAATGGTAGATGATTATACTAAGGTCGTTATCAGTAAGACAGATATCGCAGGTAAAGAGATCGCAGATGCAGTTCTTAGAATCACAGATGTAAACGGCAACAAGGTAACAGATGTAAATGGTAAGGTTATCGAAGATATTAAGACAGATGGAGTGAACAAACACGAAATCGAAGGTCTTAAGGATGGCACATACCAGTTAGTTGAAATCACAGCACCAGACGGATACGTTAAGGCTGAAACAATTACATTCGTTATCGAAAACGGTAAGGTTGTAAATCGCGAAGATAATACTGTAACAATGGTAGATGACTATAGTAAGGTTATCATCAGTAAGACAGATATCGGTGGCAAGGAAATCCCGGATGCAGTTCTTAGAATTACAGATAAGGATGGTAACCCGGTTAAGGATGTAAACGGCAACACAATCGAAGACATTAAGACAGATGGAGTGAATAAACATGAAATCAAGGGTCTGAAGGATGGAGATTACAAGCTTGTTGAAATTACAGCACCAGACGGTTACGAAGTTGCGGAAGAGATTGAATTTACAATCAAAGATGGTAAGGTTGTTGATCATGAAGACGATATAGTAGTTATGATCGATGATTATACCAAGTTCCCACTGAAACTTAGTGGTACAAAACACTATCCGGATCAGAAAGCAGGACAGTTCGAATTCGTTCTTGTAGAAACAGATAAGAATGGCAATGTCCTTCCAGGCGGATACACAGAAACAGTTACAAATGCAGCAGATGGTTCTATCGTATTTGCAGATATCATCTACACAATCAAGGATCTTGATGTAACTCATTACTATAAGATCTCTGAAGTAGGCGGTGGAGAATATAAGGGACTCATCCTGTACGATGATACAGTTTACTCAGTAGAAGCTACATTAGTAAAAGATGATGGCGAGTATGATATCGTTACAGATATCAGCAGCGAGTCTGAATATTATGGTTCAGCATCTGATATATTCGAAGATGAAATTGACTTTATGAATATTCCATCAAAGGATATGAAGACTGGCGAACTTGAGATTACCAAGAAGGTAGTTGGAGCAGATAACAAACCTGTAAAGGTTGATGCTACATTCTACGCTGGTATCTTCACAGATGCAGCATGTACAAAGCTTGCACCACTCGATATCGTTGACAGTAACGTAGTTAAACTGAAACTGAGCAATGCTTCAGAAGTTTCTGAAACAATTGGAGTAGTTCTTATTAACAAGCAGCCGATCACACTGTACGTAGCAGAGGTGACAGATGCAACAGGTACAAAACTTGCAAAGAATGCACAGACCTTCGGATATACTGTATCTCAGGATAAGACCCAGGTACAGGTTGTCCATAATGCAAAGGCTAAGGTAGTCATTACGAACAAGAAACCAAGTACTCCTCCAACACCACCATCACCAAACCCACCAACACCATCAAAAACAACAACAGTTGTTAAGACTGGTGATAACACACCAATCGTTGGATGGCTTGCAACAATGATTGTTGCTATGATGGCAGGTGCAGGAATCGTAATTAAGAAACGCAGATCATAAGAGATCAGACGTTAAATACTTTTCCCATATAACACGAAAGGGCACGGCAGCTATGGCTGTCGTGCCTTTTCTATCCTTGTCTAATATTGCAAAGGAATGCTTTTCGATGTAAAATGAAGAAAAATAAATTTGGAGGTGAACCCCATAGCAGATATCGTCGCAAAAAATGCGTGGCATCCTGGATTTGTCGCAGCTGCGGGGATTGAACTAAAAGATGAGAGGAATCTGATACTGATTCCTGAGAAGAATATAAGCAAAGAACCTATCCGAATCGATCTGTTTATACAGAGAGACAGGGGAGAAAAAGTACGTAATGAGATTGGTCACTTGTTCAGAAGATACAATGTGATTGAGTATAAGAGTCCGGAAGATGGACTGTCCGTAGATGATTTTTTCAAAACACTCGGGTATGCCTGCCTTTTAAAAGGATTAGGAGAAACTGTCGATGAGTATCCGAAGGATGAGATTACAATTTCTATATTCCGTGATACCTATCCACGAGAATTGTTTGTATATCTGGAACATTCCGGAATGATAGTAGAAGAGCGGTATGATGGTATATATTATGTAACAGGAAATATACCCTTTCCTGCACAGATTATCGTGACAAGCAGACTGGATAAGAAGCATACCAGTTTAAGAATTCTTTCTAATCATGCAAGTGAAGAAGATGTTAGAAGTTTTATTGAACAGGCAAAAAAGATGACAAAACCTGGAGACCGTAATAATGTTGATGCGGTTCTGCAGGTAAGCGCAACTGCAAACAGAGAATTATACGAGAAGATAAGAGGTGATTCAGAGATGTGTGAAGCGTTAAGAGAACTCATGAAAGATGAAATTGAAAAAGAAAGAGCACAAGGAATAGCACAAGGAATAGTACAAGGAATAGCACAAGGACAATTAGAAACCACGGTTTTGATGATAAAAAATCTTGCAAAAAATACTGGTATGTCAATTGAGCAGGCAATGGAGAATCTTGGGATTTCTGCAGCGGATCGAAGCAAGTATATGGCTAAACTATAGGTAAAGTAATAACGTCAATAAAAAAGAAAGAGCATGTTACAGTTCAGGTGCCAATGTTCCGTGAGGTGTTTTGCAATGCAAAACCCGAGGTCTGCAGTGAAAAAGCCATCACCGAAGGTGATTTTGCATGGCTTTTTCACCGTTACTGGAGCGGGAACGAAGTGGACGTGAGCAGTAACGATACGGTTGACAAAGGTCAGATATCTGAAAGGTCAGATACCTGGCTTTTTTCATACCCGGAAGGGGTGAAGGATTGGAGAAAGGCATGGTTAATTCAGAAGGATATATGGATCCGACCGCATATATCGCAATGCAGCATGTAGAGAATGATAAGAAGAAGTGGCGTCCTTTTGTGTACGTCTGTCATTCTGATACCGGTGATGTAAGGCAGAACATTAGACTTGAAAAGGAGTATTGCAGGTTCGCAATAAAGCAGGATGCAATCCCTGTTTCCACAGTTCTTTGCATGACAGAGCTCTTGCAGGTCAGTGGCAGCACGGATGTTTATTCTTATGCTGATAAGCTGCTTCTTAGGAAGGCCGAAGAAGTGTGGGTCTTTGGTGATATCGATCAGGAGCAGAGAAAGAAGATCGGAAAAGCAGAAAGAATGCGAAAGAAAGTGAGATTTTTCACTGAGGATATGGAGGAAGAATTTGATGTGTAATGCAGGAAAATGGAATGATGATTCATAGAATATTATGGATACAGACAAGAAAGTGAATACAGACAGAAAGGGGTTTTTTGATGAAATGGAAAAGAGTAGCTGCAGTCTGTGGAAGCATGATGATGGTTCTGCAGAGCTTATCTGGAGCTGTAATAACTGCATCAGCGGACGAGCATACTGTTATGGAATATGAAACAGAGATTGAATCAGAGTCAGAACTGTTATCGGAATTGGAATTTGAAATGGAATCCGAGCTGGCAGATGAAGAACCTGAAAGTGAGAGTGAAGAAAAGGAAGTGTCTGAACCGGAAACAGAGCCGGAATCAAAGTCTGAAACAGAAGGAATAACAGAGTCTGAAGCAGAGGAACAGACAGAGAACACTACAATTCTGGAAACTGAGGTCATGACAGAGAAGATAACAGAAGCTGATGTGCCTTCTGAAACAGAACAGAGTACAGAAGCAGCACCAGAGACGGAAGAACAGACAGAGACAGGAGGTTCTATTGAAGATCCGGAAACAGAGACTGATCAGACAGAGAACCTTCCGGAAACAGAGAAGGAGACAGAAAAAACTACTGAGAAGGATGCAGAAGCGGATGGGCAGATTGATGCTACGCCTTCTGGCATGTCAGGGCAGTATCATGGGTCTTCTTATTGGGATTCAAGCTGGTACATAGATCCAGATTTCCGTTTTACACAGGTGGAAAAGGTATCAGCACTTACAGAATCTGCAAGGAATCAGGTGAATGTCTATGACACTTCTTCAAAAGCAGGTAATGTAGTCGGTATCCTTCCGTACTTTAGTCTTGCGTATGTTCTGGAGACAGGGGATGGCTGGTCTTATATTGAATCCGGCGATGTCAGAGGATTTGTGGAGAATAAGGAGTTAAAGACCGGTGATTATGTCGATACGGTGATCAATGCAGTCGGCGAATATGCCCTCGCAAAAGGGGAAAGCCTGGTATCGCCATATGAAAATCATGCATTTACCTATACACATACCACGACCAAAGAGGTCATTGCAGAAAAGCAGTATGGTATTACCATTTATTCCTGTGATATTAAAGAATATCCGACGGATAACTCCAGAGCAATAGGAGAAGCTCATTCAGGAAATCTTGTTTTTATCCTGGAGATTGATGAAAGTGGATGGTATTTTGTGGAATCAGGAAATGTCCGCGGCTTTATCGATCCATCCCTTGTTATGTCCGGTAATGTAGCATCAGATTTCCTGGATAAGGCAGTTCAGGGGGAAGCGTTGGTAGATGAGCTTGTAAAACCATCCGAGAATGAGAGCCTGTATTATACATTAAAGTCAGTCAAGGTTGCCGGAAGCGGTGTTGGAAATGACATTGCAGAAACTGCACTTGGTTTTGTAGGAAAGCTTGGTTACGTATGGGGTGGAACCAGCCTCTTATCCGGTGCCGATTGTTCCGGATTTGTCCAGTCTGTTTTTGGTAACTACGGTATCACACTTCCTCGTCTTGCAGAGGATCAGGGAGTAAACGGAATAGAGATTGAAAGCCTTGATGCTGCCAAACCTGGTGATGTTATCTACTGGGCGTGTGGTCCTCATGTAGGCATCTATGTAGGAAACGGACTTGTTGTGCAGTGTTCCGGTGATTCATATAATTCTGCATTGAATCCGGGAAAGGGACCGACATTATCCTTTGCAAACTATATGCCGATCACATCCATCCGCAGATATCTGATCGAGGAAGAGAAAATAGTAGGTGAATCTGGAAACAGACTGGATCTTACAGCTTATTCTACAGAGCAGATTGAACTGATCTGGGCAATCGTGGCACAGGAGGATAACGGATCCTATGAAGGTGCTCTTGCAGTGATATCCAGTGCAATGAACCGCAGTGAATCTGCAAAATGGGCATATTGTGGGAACAATGCTCTTGCCCAGTTAACAGCAGGGGGACAGTATTGCTATTCACTTGATACCTACTGGCAGAGCCGCTTACATGGTAATGTTCCGGAATATGTAAAGCAGGCTGTGAATGACTGCCTGAAAAAGGGTATCCGCAATCATGATCATACCAGCTTTAGAAGCACGAAAGGTAAGACTACAGGAAACGATGCTGTTCAGATTGGCGGAAACTGGTACTTCGGTGCATAGGAAGGTCTGTATATGGAAAAGAAAACACTTCTCAGATATTTGTTTTTATGTTCCTGTATCATCGCTTTATCAATCCTGTTGCCATCGCTGATCTCATATGTCAGCAGTAATGTAAGCGGACATATACGTGGAATACAGACAGAGGAAACGGAGACAGAAGCGGGCGAAACTGAAAAAGCAGCTGGTAAGTATTCTGTTGGAAATCCGGATGAATATGTGGAGGATCCAAACGGAAATCTCTTCACGAGTGAAGAAGACATCAAGGCATATAAGAAATACCAGACTATGATTGATGATTTTTCTTCTTATGTCAGTGGGTTCACAACAGATACAACGACGGGGAAGGGTGTCAGTGACAAGGAGATGAAATCCTTTTTAAAGAAAAACAGGGAACAGTTTTTTGAAGCTGCAGCATCCTATGCATATTCCAGATGGGGTACGGAACGTAAGATCAAAACAATAAGATTTGACAGTATTATTTCTTATCAGGATGACAATGGTGATGATATCACTCAGGCTATGGTAGAATTCCTTCACACAAATCATCCGGATACGGAAAAAGGAGACATGGTCATCTGCATTTATTACAAAGCAGATGGCTTTTATTATTTCCCATAAAAGGTAAAGGAGTAAAGAGATATGTATAAAAAGAAGAGTAAAATGCCGATGATTGCAACGATCCTTGTAGCACTTGTTATGATTGCAGCCTTTCTGCTGTATCATGCGATCACAGGAAAGAAACCGGATATCCCTGTTGTGACACCGGTTGAAGAAGTAGCAGAGCATCAGATCACAATTCACAAGACGAATGCCGGTACACTGGAATTTGACAATAACTGGTTTGCAGGTGAAGAAGAGGACATGACAATTCTGAAGGTTCCTGATAATACACTTGTTTCCATGAAGATCACACCAAAGACCGGAAAATATCTGGATGAGGTCATCCTTTATGAAGCAGCCAGTGTTACATCGGCAGTCAATAAGGTGCTTACAAAAACAGATGGTGGTAAGTACAATCTTGATTTTACAATGCCGGATAAGGACATTGTAATGACACTGCAGTTTGGAGATGTTGAAACAGAAAAGCCTGTGACAGAAGTAGAAACCGAGGCAGAGGAGGAAACGGAAGGAAATCCATATGGTCTTACACTCCATGGCGTTACGGCAGACGTGATCACAGCTTATAATGGTCAGTTTGATGATCGTGATTTCTTACAGCAGCTTGGCGATTCACTTCATGTTTCAAGTGCAAGAAGCGAATATGCAGGCATTAAGGACGTAACGATCTCAACAGAAAAATACACAGGTTCCCAGGACAGCGACAAGGTATATGAGTATATCTATTTTGAAAATGATCCAACATGGAAGGTGCTTTCTACTTATAACTTAAAAGAAGGAATCTATACATTCACAAAGCCAGCTGTTCCGGAACCGGAATCTGAAAATCATACAGGCGCCAACAATAACAATGGCAATGGAGGAACCTACCAGTCTGGTTCATCAAGCAGTACAGCCGGTACCAGTGGATCTCAGGGTGGTACACAGCTTGTCTCAGAAGTCAGTCTTGATATCATGCAGGTGTCTTCCACATTCATGGAATATACCGGTGGAGATAAGAGCAAGTTTTATGATGAAGTATTTACCTATGTAGCTGATACAAAGAAAATGAGAGGAAAGCTTGTGGGTACATTTGCTTCCTATAAGATCAATCTGGATGAAAAGACCGCTTCCTTTGAGATCTCACTCAACACTGGCGGAACCGTTAAGGGCACCTATAAAAAATCAGATAACAGCTATAGTATTTCCGGACTGTAGAAAATGGAGGTGAACGTTTGATGGCATGGAGAATCAGGAGAAAGCTTAATAAAAAAGAACGCAGTGCAAAAGCGAGAGCTGATGAAAAGAGCAGGAAATTTTATGACAGGGAAATGATGAGAGATTTCAACAACGGAGAAGAATGTGCAGATCAGGAGCTTCTTGAAGACGAATTCATTGATGATGATTGTGAGTATATCGATGACGATTATATTGAGGATGACTATATAGAAGATCCTGAAGATTACATGGAAGATGAGTATGACGAGTTCGGTGCACCTCTGAATGACTGTTCGGGGTATGACGATGATGAAGAAGAGGATAAGCTTACAGAAAACATCGGAATTCCGGTAAGTCTTCTTTCATTTCTTACCGTTGGCGGTCTTGGTTTTCTGCTTATCATCATGATGGCAGTTTATGCAGGAGTGATGATCGGAGGGAGAGGAGAGCAGCCCCAGACGGAAAGTCAGACTCCAACGGTACAGGAAACTGAGGAGAAAGAAACAGAAGGACTTGAAATTGCTACTTTCTGGATCCAGGATATCTTCGGTAATGATGTGACGGCCAGTGATTCTGAAATGCCTGAGATCTATGGCTTAAGTGAGCAGATGAAAAAGAAGCTTCAGATCCATGATGAAGAACTGGGAAAGGATGTTGCTGCATTCTTAAAAGAGAATGGTATCGATACCGAACTCTTATATCTGGAGAAAACAATCCCTTGTTCTTCGGAGTCTGCAGTCGGCTACATTGCATCAATGGCAGGTGTAGCAGATACAAAGCTGGAAATGATCTTCTATCCGGAATACCCGGATCATTTTATTTTTATGCTTACGGAAAAAGAAAAGGTGGAGCTTCCGGTGAGCACAGTAGCCGTTTCAGATAATGGTAATTCAGCATCTGCGAATTCATCTGTTCCGGAAACAGAAAGCGGAGCTTCTGCAGTTATTTCCCAGCCGGAACCTGTACGTGTGATCTATCAGACTCCGGAGACAAATGAAAACACCTATGATGCCAGCAGGCTTTCGATTTCATCCATTCCATCAGACCTGAAAAACTATATTGCAAATGAATACCTGCTTCAATATCAGCTCTATGATTATCTCTATAACAAAGGTATGAGAAATATCAAAACTGCAAAAGTAACAGAGTATTCGATCGACGGTGATGTACGCCAGGCGACGTTTCGCCTTGGCCTTGATAACGGACAGACTGTTGCATGCACCTATTATCATGATTCAGGAGCCTTTAGTTTTTCATGATGGAATATGTCTGCTATATTGAAAATGAGAAAATGGGGATGGTCTCATCAGAGAGCCTTCTCCAGGTTCTCTTAAAAGCATGGATCTTATATACGCTTAAAAAATCCAGATTTGCCATCAAGGGACTCCGGGTTTTTATTTTGTGCGGTGAACAAAAGATAGCGGTGCCGGAAAGTGAGACCACGGATGTAAGGATATGGAAGTGCGATAACAAAAAGACACTGGTTCTTGTTAACCAGGATGGAAATATCTGGATTCATAATAACAGAAAGATGGATGCCTTTTTTCCGGCAAAGGATGAAGAGGTTCTTGCTGTGCTTAAGAAGAAAATGGGAATCAGAGAAGCCAGTCATCAGACAGAAACAAAGGAGGAAACATAATTTGAAGAATAAAAGAAAACCAGGTCCGCAGTTGAAGATCTATCTGCGTGAAGGCGATGAGTTACATGAAAAATTGAGAAGTAGATGTTATAACCGTAACCGCAATAAGTTCAAAACAGCAGCCGATTACCTAGCTGCCGCTGTAGAAGCATTTGAGCCGAATGACAATCTTGCATTCAGCATCAACCTGAATCGATTCGGTAAAGAAGTCAGAGAGGCTGTGAATGTGCTGATGAGATATAAAAATGAATAGTGGAGGATAATGGATGGGTAGATACGGAAGTGGAGTGACATTTAAGGAAGCATGTGCAATGGACAGGGAGCAGATCGTAAAAGCGCTTGATCTTCAGGTGGTCAGTGAAGAGGCTGCAGATGGATTTGTCTATTTACCATGCACTAAGGAAGAGGCAGATCAGACTGTACTTTCTATTTTTGACAGTCTTGTATATCAGGCAAGACAGTCCACTGCAGTTGTAAGAGCACAGGATAAATATCTTACGAAAAAAATGGGCAAACGCTGGAAAAAGCTTTTTGACAAAGGATTTTATAAAAGTGGATATATTGATAAAGAAATGCTGGAAGAATTCGGAGATGAATATTCCGATGAGGGCCAGAAGGCATAACAGGAAAGCCGGAGAGAAACGATGCGTTTCCACTTATTATTGATCAATATTTTCGCACTTGTATATGCATGGCAGGCAGAGCTTTCTGTCTGCCTTTTTCCTGATGATAGGGGAATTCCTGAGAAAAGATGTATCAATTCTTGTATCGGAGATGTGTCTGATACGGATAAAAATACAGGTACCGGAAACGGTACTAACAGGGTCTTAGGGATTTCCCTAACAAGATTGCTTGTATATACAAGTAAGTATCTTGTACGAAGAGACAAGAATCAAAGGTACTGGGAACGGTACCTAGGTGGTAGTACTGCTTTCGGTACCTGCCTGAAGCTGTATGACAGGGGATGGTCTTATGGCATCTAAGCGTACAGTAAGCAGGATCATTCGCTTGACTGAGGAGGAAAATGAGCGTATCGAAGAGCTGGCTGCGGAGCATAGGATTTCTTTCTCTGCTTATATGAGAGAAAGTGCACTGTACCGGGAGAGTGCATCCATTCCGCGCGAAATGTATAACCTGATGGAGGAACTGATCACGCAGGTAAAGAAGATTGGTGTCAGCATAAATCAGATCGCTCATTACTGTAATGCGAATAAGGAAATCTTAAAGATAGAATATGAACGATGTACAGATCTGCAGAGGACAATTGAAAAAAAGGTCATGCTGCTGATCCGCGAAATAAGGAGTATGAGATCAGATGGCAATAACTAAACTGTTAAAGATTGGTGAGAATACCGGGCATGGAAATATCCATGCCCATTTGAAGAATTGTATTTTTTATATTTGTAATCCAGATAAAACAGATAATGGATTTCTGATCGGCGGCAATGCAGGACTTGATCCGGAAGTAATCTATGAGACGATGCTGTTCAACAAAGAAATCTGGGGCAAGCGTGATATGAGACAGGGCTATCATTATATTTTGTCCTTCTCGCCGGAGGATGATGTGAGTGCGGAACTTGCATACACGATTGGCAATGAATTTGCAGAAACACTTTTAGGGGAAGAACGATATTACGTTACTGCAGTCCATACAGATAAGGATCATATGCACGTACACCTTGTTTTTGATTCAGTATCAAAAAACGATGGGAGAAAATACCAGTCGCCGCCTGGGGATTGGGAAAGACGCATTCAGCCGATCGTTGATAATCTGTGCGAAAAATATCATGTCTCAACACTCATCTACGATAAGGATGGCGATAGAAAAGGCAAGAATTATGGAGAGTGGAGAAAGGAACATCAGAAAAAGCATTCAGAAAATCAGGAGCCTTACACAGCATATGATGTGATAAGGGATGATATCGATGAGGCAATCCAGAACAGTGAAACCTATGAAGAGTTTCTGGCAGCTCTTAAAAATATGCAGTATGAAATTACACGAGATCAGAAGTACTTATCTGTAAAGCCGCATTTCAGACAGAAGGCTGTCAGGACCGGAAGACTTGGCAGTGGTTACGGAAAGGAATCCATTCAGCTGCGTATCATGGCAGAGAAAGAGAAGGATACTATTTTTTCTCATTACAAACATTACGGTGATATGAAGGAAATAAAGTCGCTGCTCTTTGTACGTGTGCAAAAAGTTAAGGGATGGAAAATGTCTGATTTTCAGAGAGCATATTACAGGAGACTTTACAGGATCTTTCATATCAGAAGACCTCATTATTACAATCAGTCCTGGAAATACAAGCAGGATATCTTACAGGTAAAAAAGATCTCGCGATGCAACATGATGATCATAAAGGAAGATCTTCGAAGTCTGGATGCAGTGAATGAAAAACAGACTGAGCTGCAGAAGACACTCGACGTGGCAACTGCAAAATCAAGGGCATTAAAAACTCAGCTGTATCAAGGGGAATTCTATAAAGCTGTTCGAGATTACCGGAAGGCATTGGATGCAGGAGATGAGCAGACAGATACTCTTAACCGCTGTATTCATATCATCAATAAAACATGTCCGGTGGATCAGGCATTGCAGAAGCTCGATATGCTTCAGGAAGAGATACGGGAAACAGGAATTGCAATTCGCGATATCAAAAAGGAGTTGAAAACTCTTGATGAAATCAGGGTGCTTTATTATCAGCCGGAGCATAATCAGGCTGCAGAAATATCTGATATTGCAAGACATGAAATTAAAACTCTGTTTCCGAAAAAGAAGAAAACTGAAAAAAGAAAAAATGACAAAGGAGTATTTCGTTTATGGAAGAAAGAACAATCACAATATGGAACGCAGAAACGTTAGACTGGAATACCAAAGAATATATAGATGAGCATCCGGAGTATAAAACAAAAGGAAAGACGCATAAATTCTATGTATGGGAAACAGTTTTATACTTAGCAGAATTGATGGGGCTTGGAAGTGATGATATTGAATTCTTATTTGAAAAGAACAGGAATCTTGCCATAGTAGATCTGGTATTCTCGATGTTCCTTATCAAGCTCTTTAACAGAAGCTATGCTGAGAAATATCTGGATGATGAGACTTCCATGTCTTTTAAGATGATCCATAATCTCATCCGTGATGCAGAAGGGTATGTGATCGATCAGGAAAATGGTAAAGCTGTTGTAGGCGGTGCACCTGTTGGTGAAGCTATGACAGAGATAGAAAAATACCTGAAGGAGATTGCTGCTGATAATACAGAGATGCAGGGGAAGCTTGATTCTGTTCTGGCAGAACTTATGAAGAAGCTGGAAGTATTCTTTTCTACAATTAAGAAAAACAATCCGGAGCGGAAAACAGAAGCACCGACGGATGAAACGGCAAAGAAGATGCAGAAGCTTGAGGTCGATAATCTTGTTTTGAAGTATCAGCTGGAACATAAGGATGCGATGACTCAGCTGCAGATGAAGCTTGCAGAAAAGGAAGCAGAACTCAAGCAGTCAGAGGAGAGGAATCAAGCACTGCAGAAAAGATATGAGGAGGAACGCAAACAGTCGGAAGAAAGATATGGAGAACTGCAGAAGAAATGTGAGGCACTGGAAAAGAAGGATGAAGAAAGGCATGGGGAATTACTGAGTTTGTTCAAAGCTTATGAAGTTGTGGTGGAAGCTAATACAGAAGTTTTGGACGCAAAGAAAAAACATAACATTTTTGGGCATAGTATTAAAGAACGAGTTGGGAATAAATCATAAGAATGATAATAAGTTGTTTGATATCAGAACAATTAATATGATCTGATGTTGAAGTACAATATGAAAGATGAACAATAATACAAGCAATACGGAAATATAACTTTTATTCCCCAGGAGCTGATGCTATAATTTATATGGCTCAATCACAAATTTTGTGGGATTTCCGATTCCTCTCATAGCTCTGACGACTTATGTCGAATAGCTTCAAAAAGAAATATTCGTCATCAGGATATCCATATCCCTGTCTGCGTAGAGTCTTGATCTTATTGTTGATAC
>JAZLLO010000050.1:0-24386 GCA_045598185.1 Marvinbryantia sp. | reverse complement strand
TAATGGGAGCGTATAAAAGGCCACAATCCAGATTTTTATACGTAATTAATCAAAAGGGGAGATATAATACAGACTTCTCTCTACATATGCTGGTATTTGTTTCATAAAATCTTACGGAAGATTGGCACCTGAACAGTAACCGGCAACGAAGTGAACGTGAACAGTAACCGGCAAGGGTAATATTTGGATAGCAATATTTTAGTGAAGAAGCGCAGATACACAGTAGAGGGAAATGTCTCTTTCTGATATTCTTGTTATAGCGACAAAAGATAGGAGGCATATACTATGCGACTTGGAACTTCTTCCCCATTGACACATACAGGGGCACGGGATTGGGCGAAACATCAGAAAGAACTGGGACTTTCCGCTATCAATTTTCATCTGAACTGCGAATCAGAACCGAATCTCGTAGATGAATTTGTAAAGGCAGCAGCAGAACATGACCTGATGATGGCCGAAGTTGGAGTCTGGAGAAATACTATGGATCTGGATGAGGAAGCCAGAAAGAAAGCGGTTCGTTATGCAATCGGTCAGTTGGAGCTTGCAGACAGGATTCATGCAAGATGTTGTGTCAATATTCTTGGAGCAAGAGGACCGATATGGGATGGTGCATATAAGGAAAATTTCTCAAAAGAGACCTGGGATATGGGTGTAAAGATGATTCAGGAGATCATCGATGCCGTGAATCCAAAGAATACTTATTATACGATTGAATCCATGCCATGGATGATTCCGACAGGACCTGACGAGTATCTCAGACTGATAGAGGCAGTAGATCGTGACCGCTTTGCCGTTCATTTGGATGCTTTTAACTGGATGACAACTCCGCAGAGATACTTCTATAATGAGGAATTTATTGATGAATGCTTTGAAAAGCTGGGTGATAAGATCGTTAGCTGCCACATCAAAGATGTAAAGATGGAGGGATCCTACACCGTAGCATTTACAGAGACCTATCCTGGAGGCGGAGCAATCAACATCAGATATCTGATGGAAAAGGCAATGTCTTTTGATCCGGAGATGCCATTTATCATTGAACATCTGTCAACAGACGAGGAATATCTTAAGGCAATCAATTATGTGAAAAAGTTGATTTAACATAAATTAGTGATTACGCTTATGTGTTTATTGCTATGATTTTTGCATTATGATATAATTATGTTGTAGAGTAGTATTGTGCTGTAGGATTGGAGGTAAAACATGATTCGGCAGACTTCTATTGCACAGACTTTGGACTTTACAGCAGATAGGGCAAGATATGATCAATGCGCGAAAAAACTATTGTCATACACAGCAGTAGTGGCATGGATTCTGAAATCTTGTACGAACGAATTTTCACAATACAGCGTGAGATATATCATGGACAATTGTATTGTGGATCAACCACAGATGATGGAAGAAACTGTATATGGCACCACATATGCGGTGCCGGAACAGTATGATCTGACAGAAGTCATAATTATTAATCTTGGCGATGCGGAGAAGCCATCAGAAGTTGAGATATTGGATTTGCTAAATGTACTTTTTCACCAACTATTTCTTCTGATGAAAAGAAAAACAGACTTTCAGAAGACTACAACATCGCAATGACAGAAGAATTTGAGAGTGGGGTGAAAGAAATGTCTAATTTAGGTGATGCAATTTTCGAATTAGGAGAACAGCGAGGAGAGCAGAATATTCTTATGTTGATACAGAAGTTGCTTACAGGCGGAAGAAATGAAGATATTCAGAAAATAACTGATGATAAGGAATATCGTAACAGACTATTGAAAGAATTCAATCTGATTTAGTTTTGCATAGAATGAGCCATTGGGAAAGTGCCCAGTCATTAGTATCCATACAAGCTTCCCCAGTCATACGGACACGAAGAGAATTCTTACCCCATGGTTCAATCCATAAGGTCTGTTTACCACGAATCATAATAAGGCGATTCTTGTCAATTGTAATGTACATATAACAATTCCTCCAGATTTATCATTATTTCTATCATATCTGATTTTTTCTGCGTTTTCCAGAATCATTAAGTCATTTTGGACTAGTCTTATGCCACTAATGATTATCATATTGAAGTGGCATTACGTTAGATTATTTGATACAATAATTAAAATATTAAAGGAGGATTTTTCATGAAAAGAGTATTAAAACAACTATTGCTGCCAATTCTTATCTTAACATTATGTTTCGCTTCTGGTGTTGGTGTACAGGCAGCAAAGAAAATTACCGTAACTTACAAAAATAAAACTGTTACATTAGTAGGTGGATCTACCAAGTATTCGACTATTAAAAAAGCATGGGGTGCTTCGAATAAAACAGTAAAGCTGAATAGTACAGCGAAGATTTACACTTATAAAAAAGGTAAATCAACACTTTCTATCTTATCTTCAAAAGACCTGAATAATCTGTACTATGAATTAACTTTCAAAGATAAGAACATGGCACTGAATGGTGTAAAAGTTGGGATGAAAAAAGCTACAGCAATCAGTAAGCTTAAAAAAGCATTCGGTTCTTCAAAGGTTAAAGACAATAAAAAGGGAAAGATTTCGGTATCATATACAGGTTTCAGACCAATCGAATTCAGCTATAAATCAGACAAGATTACAAAGATATATATGTTTACTATGTAAGAAATACAGAGCCACTGGGAGAGGTTTTGATAAACCTCTCCCAGTGGCTTATCTGTCAGTTAAAACCTATTCCGGCGGCTCACGATCAGATATAGTACGAATGCAGATGCGCACAGAATCCAGGATATCGGATATACGGTTATGATGCTGCTGATCTGTGGGTGGTTTGGAAGATAGTACATTACCCAGAGTATTCGGAATACGCAGATCGTAAGTAGTGTCATGATAGTTGGAATAAGTACATCGCCCATACCTCGTAAGGAAGCTGATATGATCTCGACCAGGCTGAATACGATATAAAATGGGGTGACAGAGTGAAGGATACGGGTGCCGACAGCCACAGCTTCCGGATCTGATGTAAAAATGTGCAAAAGTGGTGTGGAACATGTGCAGAATACAAGAGCAAATCCAGCTGAAAATACCATGTGACAACCAAGTCCAGCCAGACTTCCTTTGATTATACGATCTTTTTTTCGCTCCATAATTCTGACCAACGAAGGTTGTAACCGCAGCACCGATCGCACCGTTTGTCACCCAGAAAAAGCTTTCAAGCTTTCCATCCGCAGCCCAGCCTGCGATAGTCATTGTGCCGAAAATATTGACAGAAGACTGTATCAGCATATTTGCGACACTATACATAACCGACTGAAGTCCACCTGGAATGCCAAGTGCAAACTGTTTTCTCATACAATCCATATCTATACGAATCTCTCGCAGCTTCAGACAATAGCGTTCGTCTAATCTCATTACAGAAATGGTGATAAGCATTGCACTTGCCACTTGTGCAAGCAAAGTTGCAATCGCCGCTCCCTGTACTCCCATATGAAAGAAGATAATAAGTACGAGATCCAGGATAATATTGATCACACTGGATACGACCAGATACAGCAGGGGACGTTTCGAGTCTCCAAGTGCACGAAGAATACCGGCAGCCATATTGAAGATAAAGATGGCAAGCATACTTCCAAAATAGATGCGCAGATATAAGACGCTTTCTGCCATGATTTCTTCTGGCTGATTCATCATCTGAAGAATAGCTGGAGAAAATGCAATTCCAAGAATTGACAGCAATATACCTCCAATGACAGAAAAAGCGTAAGCGGTATGGATCGCTGTACTGATATCTTCATACTTTTCAGCACCATAGAGTTGAGAAATAATAACGCCGGCACCGGCAGATAATCCGGTGAAGAAACCGACAACAAGACTGACAATCTGGGCAGAAGAACCGCCTACTGCAGCAAGGGCATCAGCACCGACAAAACGACCAACGATCACAGCATCACAGGTATTATATAATTGTTGAAACAAAGAGCCGAACAGGATCGGGAAGAAAAAAAGTAAAAGTTGTTTCAGGATAGGTCCGGTAAGAATCGGATTATCGTCCTGTTTTAGATTGTTCATGTGTAGCTTCCTCCTAAGTAAAAGCATAAGATATTACCGGTGCAGTACATTATAGTGTAAATTAATTGAAAAATAAAGCGAACTGCAACAGAGATTAATAATTAAAGATTTGGAAATGGAAATACGTGGATAATCTGTTATAATAATCATCATCAATAAGATAGGAGAAAATGTGATGAATCAGTCTTGGATAGATAGTGTCTATAGTGATGGGAGTCCACTCTTTTTAGGTAATACAGAGCCAAAACTTTCGGGATCAGTTCGTGTGCGCATACGTTTCTGGAAGGATAGCCCTGTGGAAGAAGTATGGATAAAGCTCATTAAAAATGGTGCACATCTTTATGAAAAAGCTCATTGGTTAAAAGAAGAACAGGGATTTGTATATTACGAACATAGCATTGCTATGACGCAGCAGAGAATATCCTATCAGTTTCTTTTAAAGACAGAGGATCGCATCTATTATTATAATCAGGCCGGTGTATTTACAACGGCACAGGATATCTTACATGATTTTGTAATACAGACAGAATATCATCAGCCGGAATGGATTAAAGATGCAGTGTTCTATCAGATATTTCCGGAACGATTCTGTAATGGAGATCCATCCTTGTCTGTCAAGGATGGAGAATATAAGGTGAATGGATATGACACCATGCAGATTAAGGACTGGAATAAGCCGGCAGGAACCTATGATGAATGTCATTGTGCAGACTTTTACGGTGGTGATATTCCCGGAATCACACAGAAGATTCCATACTTAAAGGAGATGGGTTTTAATGCTATATATCTGAACCCAATCTTTCTTGCACCATCTGTACATAAGTATGATTGTATTGATTATCTGCATGTTGATCCACATTTTGGCGGGGATAAGGCACTGGCGGAACTCACCAGGGTGCTTCATGAGAATGGAATGCATCTGATTGTGGACATCTCTATTAACCATACCGGTACTGCCCATAAGTGGTTTAACCGTGACAAGCTCTTTTTTGATGAGAGCGTTGGCGCATATCATAATCCCAAGTCAGCGGAGAGAAAGTATTATACTATCTATGAAGATGGCAGTTATGAATGCTGGGACAATGTGCCGGAACTTCCGAAGCTGAACTTTGATTCAGAAGAACTTCGTACAGCACTTTACAAAGGAGGGGATTCTGTACTTCGTAAGTGGCTGAAGCCTCCGTATTCCATCGATGGCTGGAGATTCGATGTTGCTGATGTAATGGCTAATTTCAATCAGAAGCAGTTAGCAAAGGAAGTATGGCCTGAGATCAAGCAGAGTATCCGTGAAGAGAATCCGGATGCGTATATTCTGGCAGAGCATTGGGATGATTGTGTCGAGTATATGCAAGGGAATGCCTGGGATGCGACAATGAATTATTATGGATTTGGCAGATTGATCCGTCAGTTCTACGGAGCACCGGATCCATTTACAGAAAGAAATCCACAGCTTTGGCCATTCACATGTCAGATCAGTGCGGAAGACTTTAAAAACAGAGTAGAAGGATATCTTTCCAGAATGCCATTTCCATTCTGGCAGAATCAGTACAACTTATATAACAGTCATGATATCGGGCGATTCTTCTCTTATCCTGGAATTGATGAAGAGAAGAACAGAGGAGCCATCATTGCACTCTTTACAATGATTGGTGTGCCATCTGTATATTATGGAGATGAGCTTGGAATTGATGGCATGATCGGATTCTTCGAAGGTGCAAGATATCCAATGCCATGGGAAAAAGCAGATCAGGAACTTCCGATAAAAGAATTACATAAGAAACTGGCATGGCTTAGAAGAGAGCATAAGGCATTTACAGAAGGTAGCTTCCGATTCCTTTATGCAAAAGAAGATGTTCTTGCATTTGCAAGATTTGATGAAAAAGAAGCCTTTATTACAGTTCTTTCAGCTGCAAAAGAAAGCAGAAAAGTGGAACTTCCATTAGATCTTATTGGCAGAACAGATAAGACATTCTGCGAAGAGGTTACAGGTAGTTCGGCAGAGAATGTAATCGAAGATGGAAAAATACGAGTTACGGTTGATGCAATGAGGTCTTTTGTACTCCATGTGTTGTTCTGATGATTTCGAAAAATTTCGAAATATATTGATATAATGGATGCATATTTGACTAAAATCCGTTATAATATTTTCATAAAATATCTCTAAAGGAGGATCTCGATATGAAGAATATTAAAGGTTTTGTAGCCGGAGTGTTTACAGGATGTCTTGTTTTACTGGGATCTGCACTTGCATTTGCAGAAGAGAAGGTGACCATTTTACTTCCAATCAATTACTTCTGTATTGAAGAAGATCAGACAGAAAGTACACAGGAACAGTTAGACGAGTATAGCAAAGATGGATTAAAGTATGAATTTACAGATGATGGACAGATTCGCCTTACAGTAGAAGATAAGGAAGCTGCACTTAAGGCTGTAGTTGATGGTATGGAAAAAGAGTTTGCAGAGATGACAGATCCAGACAGTTACATGTATGTTAAGTCTTTCCAGAAGCTGGAGTACAATGATGATCTGACAGACTTCACCATTACATGCAACAAGGATGACTGGGGATTCATGGATGATTTCTATTCTGCTTATTTTATTATCAGTTCCCGTGACTATCAGAGATACAGCGGTATTGAAGATAAGGATCTGAAATGTGAAGTCAAGTTCGTAGATGAAAAGGGCGAAGTAATCTCAACAGATAATATGGACAACTGGAGAGATTCAGGAGAAGAAGAAACAGAGACAGAAAGCTAATGAAGAAAGCAGGACCGGGAATCCGGTCCTGTTTTTATAGAAAATTTTTTGAGGTGAAAAAAGGTTATGAAGATTTTGGTAAGTTCCTGTTTGATGGGGAACAATTGTAAATATAACGGTGGCAATAATTTCTCAAAGGAGATTTCAGAATATGTAGCTGGTCACGAGGTGATCGGAGTATGCCCAGAGGTTTTGGGTGGTCTTTCGATTCCACGTATTCCATGTGAGATAGTTAACGGTGAGGTCATTAACCGCGAAGGAATCAGCTGTGATATGGAGTATCGGAAAGGTGCAGAGATAGCACTACAGATTGCAAAGGAGAATGATGTCGACCTTGCAATCTTACAGTCCAGAAGCCCTTCCTGTGGGTGCGGAAAAATCTACGATGGAACATTCTCCAGAAAGCTGATCGATGGGAATGGAATATTTGCAGACCTGATGATTAAGAATGGATTTTCTGTCATGGACAGTTCGAATCTTATTGCAATGTCGAAGATAAAATCGATTCTGAAAAGTGAAGATTACGTGATGGAAGATGTGGGAATGTCGCAGTCGGATGTGTATATTTTTTCAGATAAAGTACTTAAAGTACAGGCACAGTCGGAAGAAACGGATTATGAGAGCAGGATATTATCCTGGTTAGCTGACAGAATTCCATCTCCGCGACTTCTGGCATATGGACTTGAAGATGGAAAAGCATATACCCTGATGGAAAAAGTTGAAGGAGAAATGCTATGCAAGAAAGAGTATCTGATGGATTCAAGGAAGATGCTTAAGGTGGCAGCAGACGGTTTGAAACGACTCTGGCAGGTGGATATCACAGATTTCCCTGGTGAGCGTAAACCAGGAGATGATCTGGTACTTTGCCATGGAGATTATTGCCTTCCGAATATCCTTGCAAAAGGTGATGAACTTTCCGGATTTATTGATCTTTCAAGAGTGTGCGTTGATGATCGCTGGAGAGATATTGCTGTCTGTATCCGAAGCATGGAGAGAAATCTGAGCGGAATCTACAGCGGAGGCAAGAACTATGGTCCGCTGGATCTTGATTTCTTTTTACAGGAACTGGGGATTGAGATGAATGAAGAAAAGATGAAATACTATCTGGAATTGGAAGATGCCGATTAGAATTAAAAAGAGTCAGCATGGCTGACTCTTTTTCTAACAATCGAAATGATATCTTTCAATGATACAAGAATGCTTTTTTGATTTTATATCATAATTGATTCCTACAAGCAGAATCTCATCTTCAAATGCTTGAAGTATCTGAGGATAGTTGCGTGTCTTTATCTGTTGTATTGCAGTATCAGCATCTTTGTTCCATTTCAGTTCTATTATCATAGCTGGTTTGTCGGAACGTTTTTTAGGTATGAATACTATATCTGCATATCCTTTGCCGCTTGGAAGTTCCTGAATATCAGAATATTCATCAATACAAGTCAGATATGCCAGACGAATTACACTTCTAAGTGCCTGCTCATTATTATAAAAAGTTGGTGCCGTTTGTGAACTATGTATCAGAGAAATTGCATCAGCTACTGTATCTGCGTCCATTGCGATTGTAGCATTCAGAATTCGCTGTGAATTCCTGATCAATTCTATCAATGTACTTTTATCACTTCTTCTGATGGCACGCATGAATTCCTTTTTAACTTCTTCATTCGGGATGGATACACATCCCTCTTCATAATGATAAGCCAGATAACCCAGATGAACTAACAGTGTCAGTACATCATCTTTACTTTTGATTGAAACCATATCATTCTGAAAAGTATCTACATCCAGTGGGATATATTCTCCACGAAGAAGCTGAGAGATTGCTCCTTGAAGACCATCCTGATCCATATCAATATAGATTCTCAACGATTCATAAGTTTCTGATTGAGTCCAATAATTACCAATTCTTCCTTTTTCAAGTGCATCCATAACAGACTTTGGACTATAAATATGAGTATCATTTTCTAACTCATAACCATCATACCACTTTTTTAATTCATTAAAGCTTAAGCTTGAATCCTTGCAAAGTTCCTGTACTTCGTTTTCTGTAAAACCGACATATTCACCCAAAGGTTGTGGACTTAGCATGGTATATTCACGGAAATCTGTCATGGCAGATTGTGTTCCATATTTTTTAATAGGAAGAATACCAGTCATGTAAGCGGCTTCTATCATCATATCTGTTTGTCCACTGCTTTTAAATAATCCACGTAAAAGTTGTATATATTCTTCCTGAATACTGTGATTGTCCTTTGCCTCACGAAACAGAGCATCCCATTCATCGATAATAATAATGAATTTATTACCTGTTTTCTCACTTACGGCATATAGTGTCTCTGGTAAAGTCTTACCAGGTTTAACGGCAGGATATGCAGTGACTAATTCTTCGATAACTGAATTCTGAATATTCCTTACAATATTATCTATGTTTTCTTTATTGCCAGCTATAGAAATAAACCATGTAATATCAAGATAGATTACATCATATTTATTCAAATAGCGATTAAAATCAGGGCTTTCTGATATCTTGTAATTCTTGAATAAATCTTTTGAATCACAGCTTTTATCGTAATATGCGCAAAGCATTTTGGCGGCATATGATTTACCGAATCTTCTTGGTCTGCTAAAACAGGTGAGCTTTTTGGGAGTTCCAAGTGTACGGTTTATATATTCAATCATACCTGTCTTGTCTACATATTCACTTTTAATAATCGAAGCAAAGCCTGCATTACCGATATTTAAATATTTACCCACAAGCACACCACCTCTCTATAAAACATTTAACATATTTTATCATATAAAATGAAAAGGAACAATCTTAATCTAAATATGGAAATTCAGGCAATAAAAAGCAATATATGAAAGAAGTTCCACAGATATACAGTAGAGTGTGATGATTCCTTTCTGGTATACTTGTTATAGCAATAAAAGGAGGACATAGGAATGGACTTTACTAATTTCAAATGGATCAATGAAACAGGTATGAAATATGAAGATGGAGTACTCACCCTGATGGCCCAGCCACAGACTGATTTCTTCAATAATCCGGTGAAAGAGGGGGGACATCTGCAGGATCCTGTGGAAAATGCAAGTATATTTTACACAGAACTGACAGGAGACTTTGTATTTCGTGCACAGGTAGAGTTGGACTTTAAGGACTTTTATGATGCATGTGCGTTCATGATCTGGGAGAATACGAATGTATGGGCAAAACTTGCTCTGGAAAATTCAGACATGCCATGCAGATTACCGGCAGTTGTGTCTGTTGTAACAAATCGTCTGTCTGATGATTGCAATGGGCCGGTTATTCAGGGGAATTCTGTATGGCTTCAGATCTGCAGAGTTGATGATGTATTCGGATTCCAGTATTCAGAAGATGGAAAAGAGTGGAATATGGTAAGAATCTTTACATTACCTGTAGGAAAAACAGTGAAAGTAGGATTCGAGGCTCAGGCACCAATGAGTGAAGGCGGAGAGAGAAGATACAAAAACATTCTGATTGAAAATCGCACAGTTGCCAGTGTAAGAGCAGGAGAATAATTTCAGGAGGACTATATATGCCATACATCAATGTAAAAACGAATGTAAAAGTTGAAAATAAGTTTGAATTGCAGAAGAAACTTGGAGAGATTATCTGTACGATCCCGAATAAAACTCCGGAACGTACCATGATCCTCATTGACGATCAGCAGCCATTATATTTTGCAGCAACAGATGAACCATGTGCTATGGTTGAAACACAGGTGAATGCCGGCACAGATCAGAGTACAGCTAAGGAATATTGCTTTGCAGTGATCGATCATCTTTCAAAGGAGTACAATATCTCAGAAAAACGTATCTACGTGAATCTGAATGAGATCGACAACTGGTTTGCGAAATAAGACGGAGGTTGTAACCATGGCAAAATGTATGGATTTTACAAAAGCTGAACAGATAATAAAAGAGCAGGAAAAGTTGCTGCAGTTTGATTCTTTTAATAATGAAGATGCATGGAAACTTGGCTGCTTTATGGTTGAAGAAGTAAAAAAGCAGGGGATCGATCTTTCTATCTGTATACGTAAGATCAATGGGAATATTATCTTCCAGTATGTGACAGAAGGTACATCTCTTAATAATCAGAAGTGGATGCAGCGTAAGTTCAACACAGTTTCCTATATGGAGATGAGTTCTTTACGTGCAGCAGTCATCTCAAACATTTCCGGAGAAGTGCTTTCTACTCATGGACTTTCAGAGACAGAATACAAGCTTTGTGGCGGCGGATTCCCGGTACGAATTAAAAACAGTGGGCTTGTAATGGTCATTACTGTTTCTAATCTTCCTCATGAACAGGATCATGATTTTATCATTTCCTGTCTGGAGAGATACCTGCAGGTAGAAGTACCACATATGACAGAAGAGATTCCAATACCATGATATTATTAAGAGGCTGTTTGGACAGCCTCTCTTTTATTCTTTCTTGCAAATATATCGCTATAGCGATATAATATAGAGGAAAGAAGGGAATATAGTATGTATATTTATCATGGATCGGATCGAATTATTAAAAGTCCGGTATATGGACAAGGATCAAAAGCGAATGATTTTGGAAGAGGCTTTTACTGCACAGAGAATCTGGAACTTGCAAAAGAGTGGGCATGCAAGAAGAATACAGATGGTTTTGCGAATAAGTATATTTTGCAGACAGAGAATCTTCATATATTGAACTTGCAGGAAGAACGATTTCATATATTAAACTGGCTGGCTCTTTTAACGAAGTTTAGAGGATACTGGCAGGCAGGGAATATATCAGAGGATGCCAAGATATTTCTTCAGGAACATTACCTTATAGATATAGAAGGATATGATATTATTATTGGATATCGGGCAGATGATTCATACTTTTCATTTGCTCAGGATTTCATATCAGGAACCATATCACTACAGACTCTTTCAAGAGCTATGAAACTTGGAAAATTTGGAGAACAGATCGTACTGAAAAGTGAAAAAGCATTTTCTGATATTACTTATATCGGGAATGAAATAGCACTTTCGGAAGAATATTTTACCAGAAAGCATATGCGTGACCTGGATGCACGAAGAAGATATGCAAGGGAGAAGCATTCTGATCTGAGAACAGATATCTATATGATTGATATCATGAGAGGGAGAGTGACGGAAGATGAGTTACGCCTATAATGAATTATATCTGCCGCTTGCGCAGCGTGTACTGGGAGATATGTATGACTATGCGGTGTGTACACTCAGGTATGAACTAACAGAGTTTCAGAAGATGTTTCTGGTAAGTCTTGCAAAGCAGTTTGAGATTGGGAATCCACATTATGTTGCTGGAAAGAATGGATGTGAGATAGCCAGAGAAGTGATATGTATCTGTACGGGAGAAGAGCTGGAAACGGAAGATCTGATGTATATTGATAAGAGTCCGGAATACTGGATTGGGTGGTCATTGGCTTATTATCAGTGGCTTCGAGGAGTGTCTTTTTCTGAGATGGAAGAAGTACTGCCGATAGATGAGATGTATGGGATGTATGCAACCTTACATGAGGCGGATATTACACTTTTTGTAGATATCATGGATGAACGTATGTCAGCAAGAAAAAAAGAATCTCAGTTAAAGCGTCTTCGCTCCTATTCACGAATGTCACAGAGCGAACTTGCAAGGGAATCAGGGGTTCCGCTGCGCCAGATTCAGCTTTTTGAACAAGGGCAGAGAGATATCCATAAGACGCAGGGACAAACCTTGAAGCAATTAGCAGGAGTGTTAAAATGTAATATAGAAGACTTACTGTTGTGAAGGGCCTGTTGCACATAAGTTGCAACAGGCTCCATATCTTTATTATTCAAGTCGACACTTAAGCCAATGGATCTCGATAGGTTCGATAATTTTTCGGACTAATTTCGAATTTACGTTTAAATGCTTTGGAGAATACAAGCTGGTCTGTATAACCTACACGATCAGCAATTTCTTTTACACTTAGATTGGTTCCCACCAATAGATTTGCAGCCTTATACATTCGGAATTCTAAAAGATAATTCTGAATAGACATATTTACTCGTTCATTGAAGATACGGTTTAGATATCCATGGGAGATACCAACATAATCTGCGATATCTGAAACATTGATGTCTTTCATATAATGTGTATTGATATAGTCAATTGCTGCATCCAGATGAGGGTTCTTACCAAGGTAATTTTCTTGTGTATCTTCGTTTCTAAGATGATCCTGTCTTGTCTGCACAAGCAGTGCCATCATCTTCATCAGGATAGCTTCACGGTAAAGACTTCCGGCATAATCCTGTACGATATGGTCAAATAATTCATCAAAACAATCCATCAAAAGGTTATGGTCGGGAGCAGGAAGTACCAAGCGATTCTTTGTAAAACCACACTGCTTTAGGATTGCGTCAGTACGTAGTCCCTTAAAACCGATCCACATATAGGTCCATGGATTGTTACTATCTGAACAGTAAACAGTAGGTACCCCAGGATAGATTAAAAACATCTGTCCAGGCTGAAGACTGTAAGTAACACCGTCTACAGAATAAAAGCCTGCCCCGGAGATTACAAAATGGATAATATATTCATTACGAATCGCCGAACATGCATGATAAGGCTGACACTGTTCCTTTCCCATATGAACCAGATCCAGTTCCATGGAGGCTAAAGACATATCTTCCAGACAACGGAATTTCTGACTATTCGTATATTTTACATCTTTCATTTCTTATTCACCTCTTTTAGCCTTCGCTATATTTAATTATACCATATATAGAATAAAAAAACATGAATTATTATGACATATAATAATAATGTATGATGGGACAATTTAAACATATGACATTTAATAGAATAGTGTCAGAAATAACATATGTCTGCTGAAAATATTATATATATAGAAACATATTAGTTGTAATACAGGTGATGTTCAAATGGTCATATTTCCGTTTTTTTATGTCATTTTTTAAAGTTGTATTATCTATTATACTTAAGACACTTAATTGGTGGCCGCCAGAAAAAGAAACGAGATAATTACACATACTATTTAAGAGGAGAAAAAGAACATGAATAAAAAGTTAGCAGCAGCTTTATTTACAGCATCTATTATTGCTGGCCAGGCAGCTATTGTAAACGCAAATGATAAATTAACAGTAGCTATCTGGGATAACAATCAGTTAGCAGGTCTTCAGCAGATTGCAGATGAATGGGGTGCAGCCAATGGTTATGATGTGGAAATCGATGTATTAGGCTGGGACAGCTACTGGACAATGCTGGAAGCAGGTGTTTCCGGTGGTGAAATGCCAGATGTATTCTGGATGCATTCAAATAATGCTCAGAAGTATGAGGGATCCGGAGTTCTTCTGAATCTGGATGATTACATTGCAAATGATGATGTGATCGATATGGACAATTATTTTGAAGGAATTACAGAACTTTATACAAAAGACGGTGTTCATTATGCAATTCCAAAGGATCATGATACGATTGCTATCGTTTATAATAAAGTACTCTTTGATAAGTACGGAGTAGATTACCCATCAAAAGACTGGACATGGGAAGACTTCGCAGCAGCAGCACAGGCAATTTCAGATGCAGGAGCTGAAGATGGTGTATTCGGAACATACTGTAACGTAGGTAATAATCAGGATACATGGTACAACATTATCTATTCATACGGCGGTGAAGTAATTACTCCAGATAAGACAAAATCAGGTTATGACGAAGATAAGACAATCGAGGCTATGCAGTTTATGGCAGATAAGATTCTTCCTGCATGTCCTTCACAGGATGCTATGGCATCTACAGGTGGTGACACAATGTTCCTTTCAGGTCTTGTTGGTATGATCTGTCAGGGTTCTTGGTGTGTAAATAACTTCTATACAGCAGATAACGCAGCGGATTATGCATGGGCAATGATTCCATATACAGACAGAAACGGAAACGGAACCTGTGAACCAGAAGAAAGATGTACAATTTACAATGGTCTTGGTTGGTCAGCATATTCACAGACAAAGGTACCAGATGCAGCATGGGGTCTGATCTCAGCATTCTGTTCAGAAGACGGACAGAAGAAACAGTCTGAACTTGGTGTTACAATGGCAGCTTTCAAGGGTGTATCTGATCAGTTCGCATCTGCTTATGAAGGAATGGACATTTCTGCATTCGTAGATATTGAAGAAGAAGGTACTTTAGTATTCCGTCCATATTCAAAGAGCACAGGTACATGGGAATCCAGAACATCTGATGCACTGGTAGCAGCATGGAATGCACCGGAAACAATGGAAGATGTTCTTCGTAAATGTGCAGCTGACATGAATGAGATTCTTTCAGAAGAATAATCATAGAAAATCAGAAAAAGTAGAAATCAAGGGGCAGAGGTGAAAGCTTCTGCCCTTAAAAAAATAACGGATAAAAAGGAGAAGGCCTGATATGAAAAAGAATATGACTTCGAGACAGAAATCCCAGGCTTTTTGGGGACTGATATTTATCATGCCAACAATTATTGGGTTATTGATTCTGAATTATTACCCAATTATCCAGATTTTTTATCAGTCATTTTGCAAGACTGGTGATTTTGGAATTGGAAATGTATTCGTCGGATTAAAAAACTTTAAAAAATTATTCCATGATCCTGAAGTATTCAGATGTTTGTGGAATTCTGTACGTTATTCATTGATAAGTATTCCACTAACTCTTATTATTCCTCTGGTTCTTGCGGTACTACTCAATCGTAAAATGAAGTGTCGTGGAATCTACCGTACCATCTTCTTCCTGCAAATGGTGTGTGCACCGGCCGCTATCGCTATGGTATGGAAGTGGATGTACAATCAGGATTATGGTCTTTTGAATCACATATTTCATGCAAAGATCAACTGGATTACAGATCCGAAGATTGCAATGATATCTGTTGTAATAGTAGGTGTGTGGGGAGCTTTAGGTAACAATATGATTCTTTTTCTCGGAGGGCTCCAGGATATTCCGAAGGATTATTATGAAGCAGCTGAGATGGATGGATGCACAGGTGCAAGTGCATTTTGGAATATCACGATTCCACTTCTCTCACCAATGATTTTCTTTGTGTTACAGACCGGTCTCATTGGTGCACTTCAGCTTTTCGACCTTCCATTTATGATTATGGATCAGACCAGCCGTGCATGGCCAACCGTTAAGACAATCACCTATCTTTTCTATGAATATGCATTTGAACAGTCTAATCGTGGATACGGTGCAGCAATCGTTATCTTTACAATGGCTATTATCGGTATCCTGACTATCATTCTGCAGAAATCAGAAAAGAAGTGGGTATTCTATGAATAAGGAGGAGATGATCATATGACAGCCAAAAGAAAAACAACAGCAATGATGATTCATATTATTCTGATTGCAGGCTCTCTTGTAATGGTGACTCCTTTTGCATGGATGCTCCTGACAGCTTTAAAAACAAAGAGTGAGGCAATTTCTATCAATCCATTTTTGATTTTTCCACAGAATGGATGGCATTTTGAAAATTTCAGGGAAGTATGGAATTCCTATAACTTCCTGATACTTTATAAAAATACATTGATCATGATCTTCCTTCGTGTAGTATGCGCATGTCTTACAGCAACTCTTGCAGGATATGCTTTTGCCAGACTGGAATTTCCGTTCAAAAAGTTTTTCTTCGCATTGGTGCTGGTTCAGATGATGGTTCCTGGACAGATCTTTATCATCCCACAGTATCTGATAGTATCTAACCTTCACGTATTAAATACGCAATTTGCATTGCTGTTTCCGGGTATGGTAACTGCTTTTGGTACCTATCTCTGTAAACAGGCTTATCAGAGCCTTCCAAGGTCTCTTGAAGAAGCGGCAGAACTTGATGGCTGCAATATTCCGCGTCAGTTTTTGTCTATCATGCTTCCACTGACACGCTCATCCCTTGTATCGCTTGGTATTTTTACTGCTTTATTCGCATATAAGGATCTGATGTGGCCTATGATCGTATGTCCTAAATCCAATGCAACTACATTAACAGCTGCACTTTCTAAGCTACAGGGTCAGTTTTCCAATAATTATCCACAGGTAATGGCAGGTGCTGTAATGGCAGTTCTTCCAATGCTTGTAATCTATCTGATCTTCCAGAAACAGTTTGTAGAAGGAATTGCAACCTCAGGAGGTAAATTATAATGAGTCATTCTAATCTTTGTGCGGTACCGCCGCTTGGCTGGAATTCCTGGAATACATTTGCTGAGAATATCAGCGAAGAACTGATATTCGGCATCGTAGATCAGATGAAGGAGCAGGGATATCAGGAAGCTGGATATGAGTATATCGTGATCGATGACTGCTGGAGTTTAAAGGAAAGAGATGAACAGGGGAATCTGGTAGCAGATCCGGCAAAATTTCCTCATGGTATGAAGGCTGTAGCAGATTATGTCCATGCTAATGGATTCAAGTTTGGTATGTATAGTTGCTGTGGTACCAGAACCTGCGCAGATTATCCTGGAAGCTTCGAACATGAATATGAAGATGCCAGATTATTCGCCAGCTGGGGAGTAGATCTTTTAAAGTATGATAACTGCTTTAAACCAGAGCGTCAGGATGTGCAGACGCTATACAGACGTATGGGACTTGCTCTGGCAAACTGTGGCCGTGATATTGTATTTTCTGCATGTGAATGGGGATTCTATGGTGTGCATGACTGGATTAAATCAACAGGTGCT
Organism: Marvinbryantia sp.; assembly: GCA_045598185.1. Classification (GTDB taxonomy): domain Bacteria; phylum Bacillota; class Clostridia; order Lachnospirales; family Lachnospiraceae; genus Marvinbryantia. Next base: position 6,906 of record JAZLLO010000050.1, on the reverse strand, counting down.
CATATGTTCCGTTCAACGGTAGATATCAATGATTCCTGGAACTCTATTAAAGATATTGCGATATCACAGTTAGATAAGCTTTGTTATTCAGCACCATATTGTCATAATGATATGGATATGCTTGTAGTTGGAATGCATGGAGAAGGCGGCACTGACTATATAGCAGCTGGAGGCTGTACACATCAGGAATATCAGACTCATTTTGCATTATGGGCTATGATGAATTCTCCTCTTATGATTGGATGTGACATCAGAAAAATATCAGAGGAAGATAGAGATATTTTATTAAATAAGGATATTCTGGCAATCAACCAGGATTGTATGTGTCGTCAGCCATACGAGATTCATTGTGAATCAAATAGTCCTGAGGTTCATATCCTTACAAAATTATTAAGCGATGGCGACATCGCAATTACGTTCTTCAATATGGGGGATGTCACGGAAAGAAGTGCTGTGGACTTCTGGGATCTGGGACTCCCTCGAAACTCTGGCTGTGGTCTTTCATTCTATGACTGTATCACACATGAAGATATGGGAGTTTTAAAGGAATGTATTGTGACGTCGATTCCGGCACACGGATGCAGCGTTTATCGTTGCAAAGTAGTTCTGCTATAGGGTAAGATTATATGAGTGGATATCTGTGCCATAAATGTCAGATTGGTCTACAGTCAGATGAGATTGCACTTCATCGAAAGCTGTATGGTCTGGCTTCGAAAAAATATCTGTGCCTGGATTGTCAGGCACAGTATCTTTCCTGTACCAGAGAAAAACTGGAGCAGGTTATTATAAGATATCATGAAAGTGGTGTTTGTGCATTATTTGCAAAATGGTGATAGAAATTGTTATTAAACGTTACAGTACTGGAACGGGAACGAAGTGTACGTGAACAGTAACTATTAAACTTTCAGAAAGGGGTATAGAAGTATGAGAAGTGTAAGCTCAAAGATTACGGTTAATTGCGAGACCGAGAAAAGAACATTTGTAATAACTCCTTCTGAAAATGAAAAAACATATAAAGAAGAGCAATATGTTATCTGTTTCAATGAAAGGGAGAAAGATGGCTGCCGAATCGGAACATTAAAGCTTGATATTGCCAGGAAGGATCCATGGGATATGACAGCATTCATGAAAACAGCTCCGGTTGAACTGGAGCTTACGCTGGATCAGGTGCCTGTTAAAATGACCTGTATGTATATGTTCAATGAATGGTGGACAAGACCTGCATTTGTGTCAGCACCTGGCAACGCACCTTGTAAAACACAGATTGCGTATTTAAGACATGAGGATCATTATTCCTGTATCTTACCGATGGTAGGAAATGTCTTCAAGACTTCTATCGGCGGAGGATCATGCCCGGAACATCTGTATCTGTACATGGAATCCGGAATGGGGGGTGGACGTCAGTTGGAAGAGACTGTCTATCTTATGGCAGATGGAGCGACTGTGGAAGAAGCAGTTCACAGGATTTTCCAGTATCTGCATAAGTACCATGGAATGAAACTTCGGGAAGAACGTACATTGCCGGAGATGTTCCGTTATCTTGGATGGTGTAGCTGGGACGCATTTTACAAAGAAATCGATGAAGTAAAGTTCCGTACAAAAGCATATGAATTGATTGATAAGAATGTACCTGTCAGATGGATGCTTTTTGATGATGGCTGGCTGACCAGCAAGGAAGACATGCTTTCAGATTATATACCGGATGCTGTGAAATTCCCTTTGGAATTTGACGATTTGGTTTCTGATATCAAGGAGCGAAGCGATATTACCTGGTTTGGAGTATGGCATGCTTTTGGAGGTTACTGGGCAGGTGTTGAACCTGGGAGCGCACTTGCAGATAGGCAGAAAGACTATTTATATCAGACAGTGAATGGAAGGCTCGTTCCAGATCCGGAAAAAGGAGCAGGATTTTACCGGGATTGGTATACTTACCTGAAATCGCAGCAGATTGATTTTGTCAAAGTTGATGGACAGAGTGCTGTTCCAATCTATTTCCAACAGGATCAGCCGACACCTTCTGCAGCAAGAGGCATGAGTAAACAGATGGAAAAAGGAGCAGAGGTACTGGATAAGAATGTTATCAATTGTATGGGCATGGCAATGGAGAATATTCTGGCTCGTTCGGAAACTGGATTATCCCGTAACAGTGATGACTTCGTTCCGAATAAAGAAAGAGGGTTTGCAGAGCACCTTCTTCAGAATGCTTATAATGCGCTCTATCATAATGAGGTCTATCATTGCGACTGGGATATGTTCTGGACTATGCATCCGGATGCAGAAAAGCATGCACTGCTTCGCGCAATCAGTGGAGGTCCTGTCTATTTCAGTGACCGAATCGGAGAAACAAATCCTGAGATCGTGAAGCGGCTTTGTTCAGAGGATGGACGAATCCCAATGATGAAGCGCGCTGCAAAACCAACAGAAGATATGATATTTGTGGATCCATTCAAAGAAGGGATTCTCAAGCTTCATAATGTAGGGAATTACAAAAAAGATGTGATTGGTGGCTGTATCGCAGCATTTAATCTTACAACGTCCAATCAGAATAGCAGATTTTCATCTGCAGATATTCCGGAACTGAATCCAGATAAGGATTACTGGTTATATGATTATTTTGCCGGTACTAAAGAGATTCTTCATACAAAAGAATATAAAGAGATTGAGCTTGCTTCGGATGGTTATGAGTATTATATCCTTTTGCCAAAGACAGAAGAATCAATCAATCCGGATATATTTGAAAAGTATACAGGTTTTATCACAGGAGAGGAGTAAACCTCTTCTGTGATGAGGCCTGTTTTTTATCCTGTTTTATATATTGATGTTTAAAAGTCCTATTGACGTTTAGATTGATATTTTATACAATATATTGAGTTTTTGCTTTATGACAATAAAGTATAAAAGCGACAAAACATGAAAGCGATAAAACTTGAAATGTATTGATGAGGAGAATACAGGGATTATGAAGATTATTGTATGTATGAAGCAGGTACCAGCCGGAACAAAGGTTGATATTGATCCGGAAACTGGCGCATTAAAGCGTATGTCCGGTGCCACAAGAACGAATCCATATGATTTGTTTGCATTGGAAACTGCACTTCAGATTCGCGAAAAAGTTGGGGGAACCGTAACAGCAATTACTATGGGACCTGCACAGGCAGAAGTCATGATGAAGGATGCCTTCTCTATGGGTGCCGATGAAGCAGTGATCCTTTCAGACAGAAAGTTTGCAGGTGCAGACGTACTTGCAACATCTTATGTACTGACTCAGGGAATCCAGCTTTTAGGCGGTGTTGACCTTATCATCTGCGGACGTCAGACAACAGATGGTGATACTGCACAGGTTGGACCTGCTATCGCAGAGCATATGCATATTCCACATGCTGCATGGGTGTCTGAAGTAACAGATGTGAATGAAGAATGTATCCAGGTAAAACAGGATCTTGCAAGTGTATGTCAGGTATCTGAGATTCCATATCCATGTCTGATTACGGTAGACAAAGATATCAATGTACCAAGACTGCCGTCCTACATCTTAAAGAAAAAGACAGCAGATAAGCAGGTTAAGATTCTTACATTTGAAGATATGCCGGATCAGAATCTTGATCGTTATGGTCTTATCGGATCACCGACATCTGTAGAGAGAATGTTTGCACCACCGGAAAAGGAAAAACAGGTTTATGTTGAAGGTGATGCTGTAGAAAAAGCAGAAAAACTTTTCGGTATCTTAACCGGGAAGAAGATTATATAGGAGGGATAGAACATGGAGTTTATTAAATTTGATGCGAAAAAGTGTACTCTCTGTGGGAAATGTATCGACAAGTGTCCCTTCGGAGCATTAAAGATGGAAGGGGACGGAATCGTTGTTGGAGACACCTGTCGTATGTGTGGTCTCTGCGTAAGAAACTGTCCGGAAAAAGCCATCAAGTTTGAGCAGAAAGCGAATGAAATAGATAAGAATGAATGGAAGGATTTCCTGATCTTTGTAGAACAGGAAAGAGGCGACATCCATCCAGTTGCCTTCGAGCTTATCGGTGAAGCAAGAAAGATGGCAGCGAAAGTAGATTTTAAGGTAAAATGTGTCATTCTCGGTGGAGAAGGTACTGCGGATAATGCGAAGAAGCTTTTAGCTTATGGAGTAGATCAGGTGTATGTTTATGAACACGCAGAACTGGAAGGCTTCCGAGCAGCAGTTTATGCCCGTGTCGTTGCAGACTGCATCGCAGAGATCAAGCCAAGTTCTGTGCTGATTGGTGCAACAGCGCTGGGACGTTCTCTTGCACCAAGACTTTCTACCAGATTCCATACAGGATTAACAGCAGACTGCACCACACTTGATATCAAGCCAAATACAGATATGATTCAGATCAGACCTGCATTTGGTGGTAATATCATGGCACAGATTGCAATTACAAAGTCCCGTCCACAGTTTGCGACTGTACGTTATCGCGTTATGGATACTGCGAAAAAGGTTGAGAATCCAAATGGTGAGATCATTATCCGTGAAGTAACAGAAAAGATGTATGAAAGTGATATCCGAATTATTTCTTCTACTGTGATCGAAAAGAAAAAGAGTCTTGAAGAAGAGGATATTATTGTTGTTGCAGGACGTGGCTGTAAGAATGATAAGGGTGTTCAGCTCTGTAAAGAACTTGCAGATGCACTTGGCGGACAGTTAGCATTTACAAGACCAATGGTAGAGAATGGGTTTGGTGACCAGTCACGACAGATCGGTCTCTCCGGACGTACCGTTCGTCCGAAACTGATCATTACCTGTGGTGTTTCCGGTGCAATTCAGTTCACTTCGTGTATGAATGCATCCGAATGTATCGTAGCGATCAACAATGATCCAAAGGCTCAGATCTTTGGAGTAGCTCACTACTGTATCGTTGATGATCTGAATGTAGTAGTACCAAAACTGACAGAACTGGTCAGTAACAGAAAGGAGGACTAGGTCATGGCTTTTCCTTATAAGAAGATGACGCAGGAAGACTTCGACTATATCAAGTCTGTGACAGCAGCAGACCGCGTGTGGGTAGGCGAAGAGATTGCGAATGAATATTTCAAGGACGAGATGCCGGAATATGGTATCTATGAACCAGAGCTTTATGTAGAAGCTGAGAATAAAGAAGAGATATCTGCAATCATGAAGTATGCATATCAGGAGAATATCCCGGTTGTATGTCGTGGTGCGGGTACCGGTCTTGCCGGTGGTGCAACCTGTAAGTATGGAGGCATCATGCTCTCTATTATGAGAATGAACAAGATATTCCCGATTGATCATAAGAATCAGACAATTACCGTTGAGCCAGGTGCACTTCTTATCGATGTACAGGCAGCAGCAACAGCAGAAGGCATGTTCTACCCACCAGATCCAGGTGAAAAGACAGCTTCTATTGGTGGTAATATCATTACAAATGCGGGTGGTATGAAGGCTGTTCGCTATGGACTGACCCGTGATTTTGTTCGTTGTATCGAAGCGGTTATGCCAGATGGTTCCATCATGAACTTTTCTTCCAATGTTGTAAAGAATACAACAGGTTATGATATCAAGGATCTTGTTATCGGTTCGGAAGGTACACTTTGTATCCTGACACAGGCAACTTTAAAGCTTCTTCCTGCACCAACCTGCAGCTGTACTCTGGTTATGCCTTTTGCAAGTCTGGAAGAATGTGCTGATATGGTACCAAAGGTATTGGAACTTCCATTTGTACCAACAGCGATTGAGTTCCTTGAGAGAGAGCTTATTGATATCGTAGAAAAGAACCTGAAGAAGATGCTTCCTGTAAAACAGGGTGAAGCAGTTCTGATCGTTATGTATGATGCATCCAGCCAGGCAGAACTTGACAGTGCAGTAGAAGCCGCAGCAGAAGCAGCTCTCGCCAATGGTGCATTTGACTGTTGTATAGCTGATACTCCGGAACGTGCTGCATCTGTATGGGCAGTTCGTGGCGGTATTCTGGAAGGTATGAAGGCAGATTCTGTATCACAGGAGGAATGTGACGTAGTAGTACCTAGAGCCAGAATTGCTGAGTATGTTAAGGCTGCAAAAAAGATTGCACTTTCGCATGGAATCCGTGTTGAGCCGTGTGGACACTGTGGAGATGGCAACATCCATACAGAGATGCTTCGCGGTGCGGATATGAGTGATGAAGAGTGGAAGAGCGCAACACATGCCAGCTTAAAAGAACTTTATGCATTATCAAAAGAACTGGGAGGTCAGCTTTCCGGAGAACATGGTATCGGAAATGGCCGTATCGAATTCCTGGAAGAGTTTGTAGGACCAAGAATGATTCAGCTTTATAAAGCAATTAAGCTTGCATTTGATGACAAACTGATTCTCAATCCGGGCAAGATGATCGAGTTTAATAAATAACTATATAAAGGAGACAAAATATGAGTAACAAAAAATCACTGCTTGTGGATAAAAATAAAATGCCACTTGCTATGGGTATTGCCTTCGTTGCATTTACCACACAGTTCGGTGGAGGATTTGCTTCTGGAGCACAGATCAAACAGTACTTTATCAATTATGGAATTTGGTGTCTGTTGCTTCCAATTGTAAGCCAGGGACTTTATTCCATTTTCTTCTGGTATGGAATGCGTTATGCATACAAACATCAGACTTATGATTATCGTTCCTTCTCAGACAGTCTTTACGGATCAAGTCGAATAGTTATGTCTAATGCATTTGAAATTTGTTACCTGATCATGATCGGTACTGCTTCTGCAGCAGCATTTGCAACAGGTGGCTCTACATTGAATACATTGACAAATGTTCCTTACTGGCTTTGTACTCTGATTATTGCTGTATTCATTTTTGTAATTGCAATGTATGGAACAAATGTAGTTCGTAAGGCCGCATCTACACTGTCAGTACTGAGTATCGTTGGTCTTCTTGTAGTTCTG
>JAZLLO010000049.1:0-10165 GCA_045598185.1 Marvinbryantia sp. | reverse complement strand
TAAGCGTGAAGCCCCCCTCAAGATGAGATATCCCATGCGAAAGCGATAAGACCCCATGAAGACGACGTGGTAGATAGGGCAGAGGTGGAAGCATAGTAATATGTGCAGCTGACTGTCACTAATAGGTCGAAGGCTTGACCAAAGCAGTTTGGGTAAGTTGGATGAAAGTATTAAAATTCTGTGTGAAGTTTTGAAGGAATAAAAAAAGAGCTTTAAATGGTTCCATGGTCAAGCGGTTAAGACACCGCCCTTTCACGGCGGTAACAGGGGTTCAAATCCCCTTGGAATCACTTAGATATAATATATCTAAGCCGATGTGGCTCAATTGGCAGAGCAGCTGATTTGTAATCAGCAGGTTATCGGTTCGAGTCCGATCATCGGCTTTTTTATCGGGGTGTGGCTCAGTTTGGCTAGAGCGCCTGGTTTGGGACCAGGAGGTCGCAGGTTCGAATCCTGTCACCCCGATTTTTATGGAGCATTAGCTCAGTCGGTAGAGCACTTGACTTTTAATCAAGTTGTCCGGGGTTCGAATCCCCGATGCTTCATTACAACAGAAAAAGTGCTTTACTTATTTTTTTGTTATGCTATAATAAATGGTGTTGTAAGATTTATGGGCTTGTAGCTCAGCAGGTTAGAGCGCACGCCTGATAAGCGTGAGGTCGGAAGTTCGAGTCTTCTCAAGCCCATTATTTTATAAACATATATGGCCCAGTGGCTCAGTTGGTTAGAGCGTCGCCCTGTCACGGCGAAGGTCGTCGGTTCGAGTCCGATCTGGGTCGTTCACATCTTGTATGTGCAATGGAGTCTTAGCTCAGCTGGGAGAGCATCTGCCTTACAAGCAGAGGGTCACAGGTTCGAGCCCTGTAGGCTCCACTTACAACTGAATAGTTGTTATGGATGGATTCCCGAGTGGCCAAAGGGGACAGACTGTAAATCTGCTGCAAATTGCTTCGGTGGTTCGAATCCACCTCCATCCATTAAAAGAGTTAATCGTTTTGATTAACTCTTTTTTTGAATCCATTTAATTCCAAAAGAATAAAGCGAGAAAAAGGTTTATGACCAGAATATATTATAGAGTAAGTGAGGAGTTTTCGGGATTACGGGTAGAACAGTTTTTACATAAAAAACGATATTCGAATCAGATCCTGCAGTCCATGAAACAGGATTTAAACAGTGTTTTGAAGAATGGACATCCTGCAAAAATGAAAGATTTTTTGTCAGAAGGCGATGAACTGGAGATTATTCGCCCTGAGATGAGAGAAACGAAAAACATAATACCTCTTTTTATGGAACTGACGATTCTTTATGAGGACAGAGATATTCTGGTGGTGGATAAACCTGCACATATGAGTACACATATATCTACAGGAAATAACAGCAATACTTTACAGAATGCGATTGCTGGGCTGTATGAAAAAAGAGGTGAGAAAGCTGTTTTTCGTTGTATGAATCGCCTTGATACAGATACTTCCGGACTTACGATCATTGCAAAACATGAGATCAGTGCCTCTGTTTTATATCAGATGGGATTGAAACATGAGGTGAAAAGAGAGTATTGTTGTATTGTAAAAGGAGAGCCTCCTCTGAGAGAAGGAACAATTTCAGTTCCGATAGGAAGAGAAGAAGGAAAAGTTCTGAAGATGAAAGTTGATTCCGGAGGTAAGACTGCGATAACGCATTATAAGGTATTGAAAACCAATGGAGATCTGAGTTTTTTGCAGGTAAATCTGGAAACCGGACGGACACATCAGGTACGTGTACATATGAAATATCTGGGATGTCCGATTATAGGAGACTACCTTTATAATCCAGATATGGAATTGATACAAAGACAGGCGTTACATGCCTGGAAGTTGCAATTTCCACATCCGATTACAGGTGAAGAATTTTCTTTTGTATCGGATATGCCATTAGATTTTAAAAGAATTATATCTATAATAAAGTAAAAAGAAAGGACGGGGAATAGATGGAGCGGGTATATATAGCGATTGATTTAAAATCGTTTTATGCATCAGTAGAATGTATGGATCGCGGACTTGATCCACTGAAGACGAATCTTGTAGTTGCAGATGTATCCAGAACAGAAAAGACCATCTGTCTGGCTGTATCCCCGTCGTTAAAAGCTCACGGGATATCAGGAAGAGCTAGGCTTTTTGAAGTTGTTCAGAGAGTAAAAGAAGTGAACCGTGAACGTCTGGGAAAGACAGAAAATGGAACATTCACAGGAAAAAGCTGCCAGGCAGATGAACTGGAATGTGATCCGAATCTTGAACTGGACTATATTGCGGCTACACCTCAGATGGCAAGATACATGAAGATCAGTTCTAAAATCTATCAGGTATATCTGCGCTTTATCGCACCGGAAGATATCCATGTATATTCTATCGATGAAGTTATGATGGATGTAACAGAATATCTGAATACTTATCATATGACACCCCATGAACTTGCAAAAAAGATGATTCAGACAGTGTTTCAGGAAACTGGAATTACTGCTACAGCTGGAATCGGTACGAATCTGTATCTTTGCAAAGTTGCAATGGATATATGGGCAAAGCATGTAGAGCCGGATGAAGATGGAGTGCGAATCGCATATCTGGATGAATTGAGTTATCGTAAGCAGCTCTGGAATCATAGACCGTTAACAGACTTCTGGAGAGTCGGACCAGGATACGCGAGGAAACTGGAACAGTATGGTATGCATACGATGGGAGATATCGCAAGATGTTCGATCGGAACAGAAAAGGATTATCAGAACGAAGAATTGCTGTATAAACTTTTTGGTGTGAACGCTGAACTTCTGATCGACCATGCATGGGGATGGGAGCCATGCACCATGAAGGAGATAAAAGCATATAAACCGGATAATACCAGTATCGGAAGCGGACAGGTATTGCATTGCCCGTATACGAAGAAGATGGCAAGAGTGATCGTGCAGGAGATGTTGGAATTGCTGGTACTTGATCTGGTAGAGAAAAAGCTTGTGACTGATCAGATTGTATTGACAATTGGTTATGATAAGGATAGTCTGCTGGATCAGAATATATATAAGAAGTATCAGGATACACTTACTACAGATCGATATGGTAGAAAGATTCCAAAGCATACCCATGGAACGATAAATCTCTCAAAAAAGACATCCGGAATTAGTGAGATTATGAAAGCGGTATTGGAGTTTTATGACCGGGAGACCATCGATGAATTACTGATCAGGCGTGTGAATATGTCAGCGAATCGTGTGGAGGATGAGAAGGAATACCGAAAAAAACCAGTCTATGAACAGCTGACATTTAATTTTGATGATGATACAGAGTCTGAAGAAAAGAAAAAGAAAGCTGCCAGAGAAGAAAAGGAAAGAAAACTCCAGGAGGCAATGCTCAGTATTAAGCAGAAGTTTGGAAAGAATGCTATCTTGAAAGGAACGAATCTGGAAGAAGGGGCAACGACCATAGAACGTAATAGTCAGATTGGAGGTCATAAGGCATGAATGATTATGAAGATATGCTGTTTCTGCCACATCCGGTATCAAAGAATCACCTGCAGATGAGTCTGCGCGAAAGAGCAGCACAGTTTTCTCCATTTGCAGCACTAACTGGTTATGAAGAAGTCATTCAGGAGACTGCAAGACTTACGCAGAAGAAACATATATTAGATGAGAATAAGCTGGAAGAGATGGAGAGGCTCTTTACACGATTACTGGAGATGCCATCAGAAAAAAGGGAACAGGAACGGATTCAGGTAGTACATTTTCAAAAAGATCCGAAAAAAGATGGCGGATATTATAAAAGTACATCAGGGTATCTGAAAAAGGCAGACTTTATAGAAAAAAAGCTTTTGCTATCAGAAGGAGATTGGATATATTTCGAAGATATATATGAAGCAGAATAAATCAGTGGATGAAATCACTGTAAAAATTATAAGTGAGGAAGGTTAATAGTATGAAAAAAAGTGTAGCGGTAATGATTGCATCAATGACTATGCACGGAATGTGGGGTATGAATGTATGGGCAGCTGGAGATATTCCGATAGCAGACAGCAAGATTGATTTAATGAATTATGAGTATGAAATTGCGGAGGTTTCGGTCTCTGCGGCTCTGCCTGAATCAGGTGTTTATCTTGTCGGTGATGGTAATATGAGCATAACTGATTGCGAAGTGGTTTCAATAACAGATGGTACGGCAGATTTTATTACAGAATTATCGAATCATGAATTTGATTCGAATGGAATAGCAACAATCGGAATCTATAAGATGCTTGCTCCTGAAGAATGTTCATTTTCAATAACTTGTGATCCATTGACTGTTGATGAATCTGGCTGGAGCTTAAGTTCTGAACTTGTTGCAGATATAGACTCGGATATTATTGTGGCTACTTCATTTATTACCGGTGAGGGTGATGAAAAACATTATATACAGTTGGGAGAAAACGGAAAGCTTACTATTGGCAGGGCATTAACAGATCGTGAATATTACAATGGTGTAGAAACAAATACAGAATTTCATATTGATGGTATTTATGTTTTATCAGATCATTTGAAATCAGAAGAGTTTAATTATGCTGATGCAAACATAGCAGAGTATGCAGATGTAAGTGCTATACTAAATAATGAGATGACAGGGATTGCCGTACTTACCGTGGAAAATGAGACGAATGAAAGAAAGTTTGCTACCCCTGTAAACAATAGTTCATTCATATTCTATTCAAATTTGGTATGGCCACCGGTTGAGGATACAGGATATAGTCTGAATTCCGTGGAGATTGCCGAGCCGAACTATCTTATTCAGATTCATCGGGATGAACTTGGTATTGTGGAAGTTGACGCAGAACAGGATTCGGAAATAGAAGCAGCACTCCAGAAAACTGAAACAGAAGTAACTACAGAAACAGTTGATGAGGAGAGTATGGCTGTTTATGTAGATTCATTGACTGGACAGGAAATTAAATACAATCCTGAAGAAGATATAGAAGATATGAGAAGTGCTAAGGAAGGGGTTATGATGGTATTGTTCCAAGATGGGTATATCACAATGGAAGAATATAACGATAACTATAGCGGTGATGAGTTAAGTCAGGAAATCCGTGATGCTTTAACAGAATTTCAGAAAGACAAGGGTTTAACAGCAAACGGATACTGCAATGTGGAAACGTTTATGACCATTTTTGAGGAAATGCAGGTAATAGTTGAAAATATGTAAAGAAATAATGAGGTACTGTTTACATACACTTCATTCCCGCTCCGGTAACGGTGAATAAGCCACGCAAAACACCTCGCGAAACAGTGACATCTGAACTGTAAAAATAATGGATACTATGTTTATACATGGTATCCACTTTTTATCTTTACAAGTATACGGAAAAAAGCGTATAATAAAAATGGGAGGCATAAGAAATGGCAGATACGTATATCAAAAGAAAAAGAGAAGCTTCGGGGATGAGCCAGAGTCAGTTTGCTGAGATGAGTGGTGTAAATCTTCGCTCTTTACAGGATTACGAACAAGGACGTAAGCCAATGACTTCGGTAAAAGGTGAAGTACTCTATCGGATTAGCACAGCACTTGATTGCTCGATGGAAGATCTTATACTGGAACCGGTTTATCCGGCGGATGATTCATCAGGGAGGCTATATAAGTATTATATCCAGTTTCAGGAGATATTTAAGCTATGTTGTGAGACCGAGGAGAAACAGGGGAAAGTGGATAATATATATACACCGTTTGATGATGTCTTTCGGACTTTATCTGTAGATTGCAGTAGTTTGTTATTGCCTGTGATCAATGAAGCGTTTGGAGAACATTACAGCCAGGATAACCTGATAGAGCATGGACAGGATAACCATCTGAATGTGCAGGATAACGGCGAACTTCATAAGATTATTTCGGATTCTAATTTTGTAATTGTTGCACGGGAAGGTCAAAGGATCAGATACCAGATAGAATGCCAGAGTGTTCCTGATAACTCGATCATTCTTCGTATATTTGAGTATGCAAGTGCTATAGCATCAGAACATGCAGAAGTCACAAGCAGTAGCATTCGAATTGCATATCCACGTTCAGCGCTGATCTATCTGAGAACGAATGCGAATACACCAGATGAGATGATGATTCAGTTGGATACTCCGGGAGGAGAGATTGCCTGGAATGTTCCTGTCATTAAGACTCAGAGCTTTACGATAGATGATATTTTCGAGAAGAGACTTTATATGTTCATTCCATATTATATATTAACATATGAGAAAGAACTAAAAGATGCACAACCGGATTCTGCAGTGTTGGAAGAGATTAAAGAAGTATATAGTGATATCAGGAAAAGATTGGATATGGCTGTTGAACACGGATATCTGAGTGAATATGAGAAAGGGGCTATCTGTAGTCTCAGTGTGCGGGTATTATCCTATTTCTCAAGTAAGTGTTCAGAATTAAGGAAGGAGGTCATTCCTGTTATGGGTGGAAAGGTACTGGAATATGAAGCGAAGACCATAAGAAGAGAAGCGCTTCGTAAAGGAAGGGAACAAGGACGAGAAGAGGTTCTTAATGAGTTGTTAAAGACTGGAATTATCGATACGAAGACATTAGATAATATATACAATCATATAAAGACATCAGGAAATGACCAGAATTAAGGAAGGAGGTTATTCCTGTTATGGGCGGAAAGGTACTGGAGTACGAAGCGAAGACCATACGAAGGGAGGCACTTCGTGAAGGACGAGAAGAAGTTCTTGATGAGTTATTAAAGGCTGGAATTATCGATGCGAAGACAGTGGAAAATATGTACAATCATATAAGGACATCAGGAAGGGGCAAGAATTAAGGAAGGAGGTTATTCCTGTTATGGGAGGAAAGGTACTGGAGTATGAAGTGAAAAACATACTACGAAGCAGAGAGGGAATTGAAGAAGTCTGGAAAGAAAGCTGGAAAGAAAGCTGGAAAGAAAGTTGGATAGAAGGCTGGAAAGAAGGTTGGATAAAAGGATGGAAAGAAGGTTGGCGAGAGGGGAGAAAAGCGACTCTTAATGAGTTATTACAGGCAGGTATTATCGATGCGAAGACAGTAGTTCAGATACAATCAGAGAAATCAGAATAAGAAACTTTTTATATAGAAGAAATAGCGTAAAAAACAGCAGAATAAATAGGAAAGAAGGCATGTCAAAGGGAAAAGACATGCCTTCTTTGTTCAATGCGCTATAATTCCAGCGATAGCCTTTACTATTTCACGATTATGTAATAGACATCCTGATAATTGTTGTTGAATGTGTCAATTGTAATTAGTTGGAACGCCACTATATAATTTAACAAAGAGGGAGAATAAGTATAAGGAGGCGATAAGATGGAAATAACTGATTATGAAAAAGCCTACAAATTAGCGAAAAAAGAAGAAAGTAAAAGAAAAGCAAAAGGAGAGAATCCATTCCTGGATATTCTGGACGAGATTCCTGGTGCAGTGAATTCTGTCATGGAGTATCCCTTAGGACTTGTTCAGATTCCTACAGAACTGATCGTAGGAACAAAGACAGCGGGAAGAAGCAATGCATTTGCACATAACTTTATGCCGCTTCTGGATACTAGTACAGAGTTTGCAAGAAAGTGGGAAGAACTCTGTAAGTCTCATCTTGAAGAAGGAATTCGCGATCCGATCAAAGCATATGAATATATGAATAAATTCTATGTTCTGGAAGGGAATAAGCGTGTCAGTGTATTGAAGTATTTTGATGCGGTAGCAGTACCAGGCAATGTGACAAGAATTATTCCTTATCGTACAGAAGAGAAAGAGAATCAGATATATTATGAATTTATGGACTTCTACAGACTGGCAAGTATTAACTACATCTGGTTCAGCGAGAAGGGACGTTTTGCAAGACTTCAGCTTCAGGTAGGAAAAAGACCTGATGAAGAGTGGAATGATGATGACAGAATGGAGTTTAATTCTGCCTATGTCAGATTCTCCAAGATCTTCGAGCAGGTTGGAAAGCTTCGTTCAAAACAGAGAACAATAGGAGATGTATTCCTGGAGTTTCTTGAACTATATGGATATGATCAGGTGCGCAGTATGTCTGATGCACAGATAAAAAGATTGATTCAGAAAGGTGCTGAAGTATACGAAACAGTAGGAAGTGAAGAGAACGTAGATATCCGAATGAATCCGGAAGGTGGAAAAGCAACTCTTCTGAAAAAGATCATAGGCTCTGGTGTACAGAATATTGCATTTGTCCACGAAGTTGATCCGAAGAAGTCAGGATGGACATATGCACATGATCTGGGACGTATGCATATAGAACAGGTATTTGGTAAACAGATCAAGGTACAGTGCTATATTGCAAAAGAATTCCCAAGCTATGAGGAAGCAATTGAGAAAGCAATCAGAGATGGGAATGCAATTGTCTTTACTACTTCACCGGTATTGTATAAAGCAAGTTTAAAGCTGGCATTGGATTATCCGGCCGCTAAGATACTGAACTGTTCACTAATGGCGGATAAGGGTGTAATACGTAACTATAATGCACGAATGTATGAAGCCAAGTTCCTGATCGGGGCAATTGCAGGTGCAATGGCAGAAGATGATAAGCTTGGATATGTTGCAGATTATCCGATTTATGGTACAATTGCCAACGCGAATGCATTTGCACTCGGAGCAAAGATGGTCAATCCAAGAGTACAGGTTTATCTTGAATGGATGTCCCAGAAGTCAAGCGATGAATTGATTGCATCATTCAGGGAAAGAAAAGTATCATTGATATCTGGCAGAGATCTGATTATCCCTGGTAATGAAGGAACGCGTCATTTCGGCCTGTTCGAAACGGAAGAAAAGTCGACGATAAATCTTGCTATGCCGATCTGGAACTGGGGTAAGTTCTATGAAGAAATCGTGCGCAGTATTATGAATGGTACATGGAAGAATGAAAGTGTTTCCGGAAAAGCCCTGAATTATTGGTGGGGGATGTCATCCGGAATCATTGATGTGGTTTATTCACATCATCTTCCGGTTGGAACCCGAAGATTAGCAGAATTACTGAAGAAGACAATCTGCACCGGAGAATTCAATCCGTTTTCCGGCATCATCTATGCACAGGACAATAAGATTATTCAGGGCAAGGATGATGAAACACTCACCTCAGAGAAGATTATTAAGATGGATTGGCTGTGTGAGAATATCATTGGCAATATTCCAAAGATAACAGAAGTTTCTGAAAAGGCGAAAGAGGTAGTACAGCAGCAGGGTGTTCAGACACTTCAGATGGGAAAATAACTTTCTTAATGAAGGGCATACAATACAGGGGAAAGCAGGAAAATGTAGTATGAAGATACTTGCGATTGCGGACGAAGAGTCAAAGTATCTGTGGGATTTTTATGAAGCAGGAAAGCTCGAAGGAATAGATCTGATTCTATCAGCGGGAGATCTCTCACCGGAATATCTGTCCTTTCTGGTTACGATGGGACATGCACCGGTACTCTATATTCATGGGAATCATGATGCAAAGTACGAGTACAGGCCACCGGAGGGTTGTATTTGTGTGGATGATGATCTGTTCGTATATCAGGGGATTAGAATTCTGGGACTAGGTGGTTCCATGAAGTATAATGGAAACGGATATCAGTTCACAGAAAGAGAGATGAGAGGAAGAATTCGAAAATTGTGGTGGAAGATTTTCCTTCACAGAGGATTTGATATCCTTCTTACTCATTCACCTGCATATAAGATGAATGATGCGGAAGATATGGCGCATGTAGGATTCAAAGGATTTATCCACCTTATGGACAGATATAAACCGAAGTTCTTTATTCACGGACATGTACATAAGAGCTACGGAAGAGCACATATCCGATATGACAGATATAAGGAAACGAATATCATCAATGCATATGAGAGATGTATTTTCGAATTTGAGGATACGGAAGAGATTCTCAGGGATAAATTAAAAGGATAATTACTATATATATAGAAGAAACCGGTTTATGCAGCAGGCATAAACCGGTTTCTTCTATATATATGATTTGAGTGTCAAAACACCCAAATCTTGATTACACGGATTGTTCCGTGCTATGCACTCCCACAATCCTCTCGAATATTCGGATATCGTGGAGCATTCGCCCCACTTTTATCCTCATATCGGGGCGTGTCCCAAGGTCATTCCCCCACTTTTGTGCAAGCACAAGTGGAGTCAGACCTTTTGA
>JAZLLO010000048.1:0-33031 GCA_045598185.1 Marvinbryantia sp. | reverse complement strand
TCGATAGTTCTCATCTACGCTCTGCATGAGATCCTGATTTTGTATTCGCTGCATCAGAGCTTCCTTACTATAACCAACGCCCAATCTGCCAGTACGTACAGCACGTTTTCTCCAATCCGGTTTTAATGATAAGTATTTCTGATCTCTTGTAATGTCATAATGCATAGCACGAAGCCTACTAAAGAACTTTGCAGATTCATAGCCTGGACGGAAAATAGAAAAGATAACTGCTTCTTCCAAATTTTCAGGAATGTTAAATGTCAGCTCTTTATTGCCATTTTCCTGATCAGAGATACTGCAAATGTCTGTACTAATCTCTTCAACAGAAGATTTCAGATCCAGTTCATATTCTTCATCAATACAGGAAACTGTGTAAATAGTACCGTCTTCGATTTTTACAAGGTCTCCGTATCCTGCATAATGATCCATTTCTTCGGATTTGAACATCAGTGTAGATTCGATAGATGTCAGGTAGATACCTGCTTCCAGAGATTCTTTTTCCACTACATGAACTGTATTTTCCACAAACCAGGTATATTCCGGATACAGGAAATATGACATTTCATAAGTTACTGTATAATCTCCGACAACAGAGATATCAAAGCCGCCATCATCTGCAAGATTATTTACTTTGAAAGTATTTGGATTATAGTCGATGAGAAGTCCAAAAATATCAAACTGTGCATCATCTTTAAGTACCGTGAATTCTCTGCCTGGCACCGTTTCTCCGATATACTCCGGAACAATGCCGCCATAGCTTGCGTTTCTTTCCTGATTTACAATTTCAGGCATAAGGTTCTGCAGCATATCAGATCCTTCAGACACAAGACTCCGGTCATCCACATAGACAAATGTGATATATAAATTCCAGGTATATGTTTCATTGTCTTTTAATGAACAGATATACTCTACCGGAA
Source organism: Marvinbryantia sp. (assembly GCA_045598185.1). Lineage (GTDB taxonomy): Bacteria > Bacillota > Clostridia > Lachnospirales > Lachnospiraceae > Marvinbryantia. Next base: position 32,114 of record JAZLLO010000048.1, on the reverse strand, counting down.
TCTTTTCTCCTGCCATTCCCTGAGCAACAGAAGCTTCGCTCATGCAGGAAACAACAACATTTTCATCTTCCTGATATGGATTATAAGAACCAAAGTCAAATGCTGTATCTCTTGTCCAGATTTTCACTGTTTTTGAGATAGAACTGCCTTTTCCAGGATAAATGCCATCTTCCTCAGTTCCAGCCATATCATTCAGCTCATCTTCCGGCAGCTCCGGCTCAGTGATCTCTGTTTCCGGTTCCTGATCATCATCTTCCACCTGTGCCACATAATTCTTTTCATAAAGCACACCCTGATTAACTTTCAGATTTGCTGCCCCAACTCTTGAAAGAATACCGCTGAATTTTGCTGCAGCTTCAGAAGTAGTTCCTGCTACGCAGTTATAATCCACAGTTGCTCCATAGTTGGAAGAAGAAATACGCACACCATTTCGATTGCAGGCACCGATAATGAAAGTCTGCTCCAGACAGCCTGGCATATAGTTCATAACATCTGCAGCATTATTACCTGCAGCACCAACTACCATGATTCCCTGGCTGATTGCCTTATCAATGACTGATTCCAGTACTGCATTTGACTGGTTTTTTCTGGATGAAAGTGAAAGGTTAATAATGGATGCGCCATGCTCCATCGCATATTCCATACCGGCGATAATGTCAGAAACACTGCCTCGTCCATCATTACCCATAACACGGATTGAAAGGATCTGTGCATCCGGGTTCTGCTCTGTAATAGCAGCTACCATCAGATTACCATGAGTATGTCCTTCCAGAGCATCATCGATCAGGGATACTCTGTCAATGACATTACCAGATTCAGATGTTCCGGTATCCAAAAGTGCAATCACTCTTGTAATACCATCACTTTCAAAAGAAGCGCTCTCCATATCGGAAAGCGCTGTAAGTTCACTATTCTCACTGCCGTCAGTTGCAATCTCCATCACAGAATCCGGCTCAACCAGTTCTGCAACTCCCATGTAATATGCAAAAGCAGTAATACAATCTTCTACTGTTTCATAGGATAATAAAAGAATATCATCATACTGTTCAAGAATCTGATCCTTCTCAAGAAGTTTATTCTTATCATCTAATACCAGCAGTAATCTCTTTGAAGAAAAATCAGCTTCAGTCATACCTTCTGGGAGGACAACTTCTGTACTCTCCTGATCCTGTAATTCTGTTTCTGCTTCTTCCTCAGCTTCTGTAGAAATCTCTTCCACAAGTTCTGTTTCCTGTTCTTCTACAACATTTTCTGTTTCCTGTTCTTCTGCATCGACAGCAATCACAGTATCCTCAGCAGTTTCATATGCAGGAGCATTCCACTTAGCAATGCATTTATCAAATTCCAGTTCTTCATCTTCCAGTAATGCTACCGGACTGATCACAACTGTTTCTGCTTCCATATCAACCAGTTGCAGGGAATCGATCAGAGAATAACCTGCCGGAATAACAAGATCCAGATATCTTTCCGTAAGATTTCCAGCTTCGTACTCACCTGTCAGATACATATCTATCGGCTGTTCTTCGCCGCTGTTTGACATTAAAAACACTGTAAAATGATCCGTTTCTTCGCATGCCGGTACCTTGATACTTTCACATGGATCAAAAAGTTCTTCCTTCGTGATTGTTTTCGGATCCTGCTTCTCTCCCTGATAATCCCAGAGATAAAAACGAAATTCCATATTGTCATCTGACTGATTTGTCATTTCAATTTTCAGTTTTTGCGGATGCTCCGCTAGGTAAGGATCTTCCTCTCCGGCCATTGAATCATCCATCGCTACTTCCACTTTAACTTTCAGAAGCTCCTGCCAGTTAGTTTCTATTTCTGTTTCAGTCTCTGTAGCAGCTTCTGTTGTCATTTCTTCTGTTGCGGATGTTTCGTTTTTCACAGGTGTACTCTCTGTAACCTGCTCTGTTGTTTCCGGTTCAGAATGTTCTGTTTCTTCATATTCTGTCATATCAGCTTCTGTATCCTGCACACTATCAGCAGTTTCTTCTTCGGTTTCTTTATCATCAGTTACCTGTGATTCTTCTTCCAACTGCATTCCCACTGCATCTGACGCCTCCTCAGATGCAACCGAAATTTCCGTCAGAGCTTCTGTCTGTTCCGGCTCGGCTGTTTCCGCCGAAAAAGCTGCAGCCTCTGCCAGCATCATGATACTTACTTCTTCTTCAAATTCTTCCAAATCAACTTCCGTATCTGTCTGATCTTCCTGCAGTATATCTGCAAGCTCTGTTTCCGACATTTCTGTTTCCGCTGCATATGCAATCATAGGCATTGCCGGTGGCATCATGCTTGTCAGCATCATTGATGTCAGAAGTGTAACCGAAGTTATCTTATTGACATTAATTTTCATTGCACTCCTCCTTCTGTAATAGGATCGACTACATTTTTTATTTTTCATTGATTTACTCATTTCTTATGTGCTCTTTCCGAGAATTCTTTTTTCCTTTTACATACATAAAATAGAAATACAAAATCAGTGCAGCGATAAGTGCCACACTGCTGATCAAAATGTCTCTCTTATATTCCTGCATCCACTTGGATTCCACTGCTTTTGCCCGATATAATTCCTCATGCTCCATTACTTCCTGGTAATCTGTTCTCTGACCTCTTACTAGAAGTCTGTGCGTGTTAACCCCGTATGGCGTACATGTCAGAAGCGTGCAAAAGTCCATTCTTGAATCAACTGCAAGATCCTCTAATTCATATGGCAGGACTGTCTTGATCTGGTCAATCTCATAAGCCAGATTTTCTCCGTATACGGACAGAAGAAAGATATCTCCAATTTCCAATTCTGATAAATCCGTAAACAGCTTTGCATTACTAAGTCCGGTATGACCGGTGATCACGCTATGGGTTCCAGTCCCGCCAATCGGAAGTGATGTTCCCTGCAGATGTCCGGCACCAACTTCCAGTGTATATTCATCTGTTCCGTGATAGATCGGCAAAGATACATCGATGGATGGGATCTTAATAAATCCCATAACTCCATCTTCTGTCATGCAAAGTAAAGAATCATAGTTATCTGCAAACTCATTCGTTTCATTTTTTACAAACGGATCCTGCAGCTGAATATGACCGCTGGCTATCATCTCGTTATAGCGCCGTGCAAGCTCCAGTTCTTCTGCTCTCTTACCATCATCGATTTGCTCCGCTGATTCTTCTACCGTCTGTACCAGGGAATCTGTTCTGTTTTCAAATACGTAATTCGCTACAAATGGATAGATCATAAGTGCAAAAGCGCTCAGAAAAAGCAGGAGCACCAGCACTATCCTGCCGATGCCCCTATGATTTATCTGTTTCATGCCTCTTTTTTAGATTTCTTGGAAAGTACAAGTACGCCTGCAAAAGCTACTGCGCAGCCTGCAAGTGTAAACAGGATTGTGCCATATCCACCAGTCTGAGGAAGTTCAAAAGTAGAAGTATTTACAACAGTCATATCAACACGAGCGTTAGTAGAAGATGTAGCTCCTACAGCATCAGCGCTCATAGCTGTTGCTTTACCATCGACTGTAGCACTTGCTCTCTCACCATTTACTTCAATCATGTTTTTATGATTATTTCCAGTGATATCTTTAATATCATAAAGAGTAGTCTGGGAAGGTGTGAAATCATCTACTGTACATTTGATCGCAATGGTAATAGGCTCTTTTAACAGAGAATATCCTGCAGATGTGTGTGTTTCTGTCAGGACATAAGTATTTGCTTCCAGACCATTGATAATCAGCTTGCCATCTTTACTTGGAGTAAATACAGTTCCTTCTGATTCTTTCGCACCCTTTTTACCATCTGTTACATAGTAAAGACCATCTTCTGCTTTATCTGCGATGATGAAATGACCATCAGACTCATTTTTGAGAACGAAATTAACTTTTGTAGGATCACCTTTTGTCTTAGAATCAGTAAATTCTTTCTGCAGGTTGATTCCAAAAGTATATACACGACAGCGATCTTCCAGTGTGTCGATGAAATCCATGCTGGTTCTCTTCCAGGTAAGCTGTACATCATTGGTATTACCGGTATCTCCAAGTACAGGAGTTGCATCAGAATTTACAGTTGCAGAGTAGGATACTACCAGCCAGCACTGTGAAAAAGTAGGATCGATCTGTTTCAGTCCGGCTGCTGTTGGAGCAACTGTCATCTGGCTGAATTCATTTCCACTTTCCAGATAAGTTTCTTCAAATGCTGCATCACCATGTGCCCATGTTTTAATCGCATTTGCAGTGTTGTTTGCTTTCGCATCTGTTTCATTGTTATAGAAATAGATAGCAGCATCCTTATTGTAAGTAAGACCTTTATCCATCTTATCGATAAAAGTATACTGTGTCAGATAAGTAGCTTCTGATGTGATCTTTGGCAGATGGCTGACAAAAATGTAATCTACTACGTCACCTTCAGATGCTGTCGCAATGTTTTCATATGCAGGTTTATCATAAAGTGCTGCATCATCATGCTGTCTTACCAGCTTGTCAAGATCCGGGATGTTTGTCTGGTTCTTAGGATAAACAGTTACATCATAAAACCAGTCATCGCCCTCATTATCTGTCATAGGCACCGAGATGAAGAACGGATCTACTGTAGTATGAACATTTGCCGGTACTTTTGTCTCTACCAGAAGATAAAGACCAAGCTGAAGACCGCTTGCTGAAGTCACACCGTTTGCATCTGTCAGCGGCATCTTTGTTGCACCACCTGCGGATCCTACATATTTCTCCAGTGTATTTTTTCCGGCAGTATTATCCGATAAGGTACTTGCAAGTGCTTTATTAAGTTCATCTGATGTATGCTTATGATCTCCACGGTTGTCGGAAATACTTAATGCACTTTCCAGCGCAGACGGAATATCGTACAGTAGACTGACATTTCCGTTTACACTTTCTGTATTGATATCGCCTACTCTGACATAGGTAAACTCCACACCTTCAATGACATAATCCTGCAGCGTTGATCTGCAGTGTAGTCGAATGTATAGTCATCGTCATAAACATCCTCAGAATAAGTTTCTTCATAAGAACTTACTATTTCCTGATATCCCTGCTCATCTGACCATGTGTACTCCTCTGCTTCTTCTACATACGGAACCTGGTATTCTGTCTGAGCTTCCGTTTCTTTTTCAACAATCTTTAGCTCCAGAAATAAATCTTCTTCAGGCATAAAAAAATCCAGCTTACCGGTCTGTGCATCCCATGTATAAGCTGGTTCTTCTCTGTCCCTTTCATTTTCAGGAGTATTTTCATCGATCTGCTTATTATAGAGGTGCAGATCCGTTACCTCATACTGATCGGACGTGAGTATTTCCACTTTTACTTCTTCGTCCTTCTTATAATTCAGGATAATATCCTGATGCTCTTTTGGCGTACTGTCTTCCGGAACATACCTGTGCGTCTGATCGTAAGAATACAAACAGCCTTCCAGATAAGGAAGATTCACGCGATACAGTGCTGCTTCTGACTCAAGCATGGTCTGATCTGTTTCCACTTCATCAGCATAAGAAACAACACCTTCTGATTCCTCTGCAAATGCCACCCCCGCACTGCACAGGTTCATCATCGCCATTGCCACAGCCAGAGCAAACGACAGTGGTCTTCGTAAATTAATCGCTTTTTCTTTCACGCTGTGTCTCCTTCATACTAATATCGATATTAATATAAATCTATCCACCGCTCTTTTTATGATGCCGCGACAAACGATCCCCCTTTCCTTCACAAAAGAAGGTAAAGAAAAAGACGGATTTCTCCGCCTTTTCCCTGCCTGTGTACAGCAGATATTTTATATCACTATCATTGTATCACGGTATCTGCGCCTCATGTTTCCCTGATGTTCCTGCGCTTTCCCAATGCTTCCCGCATGTTCCCGGGAGCTTGTTATCAAGTTGGTAACAAGCAAATTCCGATTTCCTAAATCAAGCTATTCAGCTTTATCGCAATAGATTTGAATTGCATTATCTACAAATACAGCGGTTCCTTCTCCACCATATTCATCAATATTCTTTGTGAAATCACCACCACCCGAGTACATCTTTCCTAATCCTCGAAGGATCTTATTAGAACAGGTATACATGTTTTCTGTAATATAATCCTGAATTCTTTTCACTAGATTCTGTGCCCTCGGTGATGCGGGATCAATATCCTTCATTTCACCAGCCTCTTTAAATAACAGCATAAATCTGTCTGCAATTATTCTCTCGTCATCCTCAGTTCTATTCTTTTGCTTTTCTTCCATTTCTTTATACTCTTGAAGATTTCCATATAATTCTTTCGCCTGTCTGGCATACTCATCTAATTTACTTCTATCAAAAGCCTTAAAATCCATGTACTTTATTCCTAACATTTTTATTCCAAGCGCAAAGTCCATCAAGTTTTCAATATGCTCTTTCTTCAGTCTAAGCATTTCTATTTGCTGTTCAAGTGCTTTACTTCTATCAAAGTCAGGACTGTTAATAATCGCCTTGATATCCTTCAGTGGAAATTCCAACTCTCGGAACAATAAAATATGTTGAAGGCGTTCCAGATCTGTATCGTCATACAACCTGTAACCCGCATCGGTGTATCCAGTCGGATGCAAAAGGCCGATCTTATCATAATATTGTAAGGTGCGTATACTCACCCTTGCAAGCTTGCTTACTTCATGTACCGTCATCATTGTTATTTCCTCCACTCACTTGGTAATACTAACATAAACTATTACGTAACGTAGGAGTCAATATATTTTTTCAAAAAATTGATAATTCATCAAATCAAAAGTTTCTAAATCCAAACATCTTCACAAAAACTAGTCAGATACAAGTCTTCCATAATAATAGTAGGCATTAAACTTTTCGGTTCAATGCCTTGTTAGCATGACTTTTTTGAAATTGTCACTCTGTTCTTCTTGTTATCAACTTGATAACAAGTGCACTATCATACCTTGTACTACCTGTTTTATCTGGCTATCCCCCGTACAAGTCGATAAAGTAACTACAGGTTTCAGTTCCTGCTTCATGGCACTTACTTGTATTACGCTGGAATCTTTCATATTCAGAAACCAGCTACGATGTTCCTCAAAATTAGCAAAACGAATCATATAGGTACTGCTTCCGTTCTCTGCAGAATGAACAGTAAAAATTCTATATAAAATACTTTCTTGATCCGTGTAGATCCAGAAGTAAGGACAGCTGCTGAATGTATCCTCTTGCTGAAAATCTTTTAGTCTTGCAAACATACTGCCATCGCGCATGTTATGTCCATACAGAATCGTATTCATATTCCGAAAATCATCGTTATTATTCGCATCCATAAAAATGCTCCCTGCATATAGATACTCTTGGTTCATATCTCTATGTAGGTAATACTCATTATCTTCTCCCTGCAGGATCGGATAAGAAGCATCAATCGCCGGAATGTCGATCCATCCGACAATATCCTTATTAATCTGTTTAAGTCCTGCAAAATCAATTGTTGCCGGTGGAGGTGCATCCGCCGGCAATTGTTCTTCATTTTTTTCTATTAACGTTTCAGGCTTCTTTACAGGTTCTTTGACCGGATCTTCTTTACTATAATATACGCTGATCAGATTGGCATACTCTGCTTGTCCTTTACGATATCCATTATAAACAAGAAGCATTCCGATAATGCCCGCCACCAGGGAACACCCGGTTAGCAATACCAGTAATTTGCGCATTCCATTCCTCCATATTCTGTTTTAGAAGCAATAGCTGTCTGTTGCAAGAAAGAAGCAGATTTTCAAGAGCTGTTTCTTTCAAGAGATTGTAACTGTTATGACCAAGCTGCAGTGTTCTGCAATACGGTAGCACCTTCTCCCCTTGAATATAGATATGAAGGATCACATCTCTCTGTCGCGGTTCCAACTGATCCACACATTGATGCACACATTCCATCTGCCATTGCTGATATAAGATTTTTCGAATGCTATCTGTCAGGAATTTACGATGAGACTCATATGGCTCGTAGATTTTATACCAGCGGTTAAACATTGTATCCGGATCATAGTGGTTACTGTTGCTGCCTCCAATATCGTCACCGCCACGGGAACCATAGGCAAACATTCGGATACGTTCCTCGATACTTTCACCATTGACGATTTTCTGTTCTTCTAATTGTTTCAGCTGTTGCTGTAACGATAGCTGTCTTTCCTGGAGATAATTCTTCTGAATCGGCATATTTTTCAGATAGCTGATCAGGTGATCTCTTGTAAAAGGCTTATATTCAAATATGACAACGGTGTTCTCTTTTTCTGTTCTTAATTCTTCCAAAAGCATATTCCTTTCTTTCACCTGTTACCAACTTGATAACAGGTGATATGTCCTTATCTGAATCTGAGTTGTTATCAAGTTGATAACAAGTGAACCTATCTCTTATCTCCAACTTCGTACCGAATTGATAACAAGCAATTCTATCCATAAAGATCATACTGCGCTGCTCTACCATAATAATTGCTGATCGTATTTGGTGCGTTATAAAGTGTCGTAATCATGTAACTGCGAATATTTCTGACCGGAGTGTTTGTTTTTCTCATGCAGTCAATTACATAAGAAATATGTTCTTCGTTCAGTTTCAGATATTTCGATTTTACAAGTTCAAATGGATAATCTTCATCATTGATTCGTATTGTTTTTCGTTTTACACATACTACATCACAGATAATTTCAAAAAGCTCCTCAAACATTTCCCAAGTATAGAAGTCATCATGTTGTTTATGAAAATCATAATTCAAATTTTCTTTTATGATTTCAATATATGCGGTGGCTTGATCCATCGGATCTATCCCATCCTTACGATCCTGCGGTTTACTTATGGCTACGATAGATGGATTGATTGATGTATTACTCTCTGTAATAGTATTTGTATTATTATTTGTATTTGTTTTACCAATTCTGACAGGCTCATTTGCAAAATCTGACAGGCTTCCCTGACAAATCTGGTCAGACCCCTTGCCAAATCTGTCAGGGTCACTTACAAAATCTGTCAGGCCTCCCTGACAAATCTGGTCAGCCCCCTTGCCAAATTTGTCAGGCTCTCTTACAAAATCTATCAGGCCTGGCTGACAATTCTGGTTAGCATCCTTACCAAAACTGTCATTCCCGATGTTTTCAACTATTGGATCTGCATTGTCTGCAAATGTGAGTTGATACAAACGTTCCGGTATAAGTTCCAAAAACAAAACATTTCGAACCGTCATACCACCTTTCAGCGTAAGATCTCTTCTATGCCGGATTACTACTCCTAACTGTTCAAGTTGAGCGATTGCACGGATGATTGTGCGTTCACTCTCACCCATGAGCTTTGCATACTCTTCATAATTCCTTTGCAGCATATCATTGTGGAATTTCTTCTTCCATCCCAGAAGCTGACCGGTACGTTCATCGCGAATTTCAGTAGGCCGGTACCAATAGACAATATCTGATAAAATCATAATTGCCAGATAATGTGGTTTTCCGCTATCCGTAAGTACAGTTTTAAACCAGCTTGCTGGAACAATATTTCCAACAATACTCATTCTTCCAACCTGATCAACAGCCGGATTACCAGAAGTTAAATAACTCATAACGACTGACCCTCCGTTTTCCATTTTTCAAGCAGCTGAAAGATTGTATTTTCAATATAATCATCCGTAGCATCTGCTTCAAAGAAGGATCTGATCTTGTCACGTTTCAACGTAATCTGCTTTTTATTGATCGCCCTGTCTTTTTCTCCTAAGATCAGAGCAGCCATAACGGACGATAATTCACCCTTTTGCGCACAATCCTTTAATCGTGCCGACTGCTTCATAGTTATACGAAGCCCATTGGTCTGAATGGTATTCAATACCCAACCCTGGGCCTCCTTCGAAAGATAAGAAATATCAACTGCTTGCGACAGGCCAACTCTTCCCATATCTACAAGCTGAAGCAATTCGTCTATTAGTTCATTTAATCGAAGCAAACGATGAATTGTCATCTGACTTTCACCCGATTCCTCTTCAAGCTTTTTCAGAGATCTGCCCCCGTTTTTTCCCTGATGCTTCATTGCTTCATATTTCATTTTATAGGCTCTTGCTTTCTCACTTGGATATAAATGCTCTCTCTGAAGATTTGCATTAACCATAGCTATAGTAGCTTCATCATCTGTCAGATCCTTAATAAGAACTGGTACAGTTTCAAGTCCTGCCAGCTGTGCACCTCTCTTTCTCCTGTGTCCAGATATGATTTCATAACATGCATCTGATTTTTTTCGTACTACTATAGGACTTAAGATACCTTGCTCACGAATACTATCTGATAACTCCTGCATTCGCTCATCATCCTCCACGCGATAAGGATGTCTATCAAAATCCATTAAAAAGGTAATGGGTAACTCAGATACCTGATTATCATTCACATCTTTCCCCTGTACTTGAGGAACTGTAGGCTGAAATAATTCATCAAAGTTTGTCAGATTTATCTTAGAGGCGCTTTTATTTCTGCTCATTTGCAAGCACCTCCTCTGCCAGAGCCTGATACGCTCTTGCCACTTTACCATGTTTATCATGGACAAAGATACTGACTCCTTCCGCTGTTGTTTCTTCTGCACGGACAGAACGTGGTATATTTTCTTTGAATATGCGTACTTTATCACCATAGGTTTCACGTACCATATCGCAAATATCTTTGCTAAATGATGTTCGACTATCTACCATTGTCAATAAAATTCCTTCGATCTGAAGGTTCTCATTCAACTGACGTTTTACAATTCCGATTGTCTTGATCAGCTGCTGAAGTCCTTTTACCGGAAGGAAACTACTCTGAACCGGAATCAATGTACTATTCGCACATGCCAATGCATTGATCGTAATCATCCCTAGACTTGGATTACAGTCCGTGATAATATAATCGTATGAATTCTGAACCAACTGAATATAGTTTTTCAGAATACGTTCTCTTCCAATGATATTAACCATGGAGACTTCCAATGCTGCTAATTCAATATTGGCCGGCATCAGATCAATTCCCTCTGTATGATGAAGAATTCCTTCTTCCGGATCCATTTCTTCTTCATTGATCATCTTCTCCATAATCGTTGCGAGTGTAATATCAAGACTATCCGGATCACGATATCCAAGGCTGGCAGTTAAAGATCCCTGACTGTCGCCATCAATCAGCAAAACTCTTTTGCCAGCTCTGGCAAGTCCAATTCCTAAATTTGCTACTGTAGTGGTTTTACCCGTTCCACCTTTCTGGTTACATACACATATCACTTTACTCATACCGTTGTTCTCCTTTTATTTTGTGATTTTTACTTCATCTTTCTTTTGTACCTGGCAATATGCCCGATAGTATTTCTTGGTATTTGCTAAAGAAAATACATCAGAAAAATCCAGTAGTTCCATCTGCTTATTCTTTGTAAGTACTTCCTGAAACCAGTGAATCTCTTCTTTATTACCCATTACCCTGACTTTCAGCATTTATGTTATTCCTCCCTGTTCAGGTATTCTGTATTAAATTCATCTTCATAATGTCTTGAAGCCTGCATCAAACATATGCTAACTATACCAATTAACGCACCAATCATTGTTGCGATAAAATGTGTAATGACAACCATCATAGGCATCCCTCCCTTCAATTTTTTGATTGCACATTTTTTCCTCAAAACAAAAAAAGAGATACCTTTATTACAAAAGTATCCCTTTTCATTCCCTCATTTTTAGAGGTCACTATATTTATTTACTTAGCTGTTTTTTGTATTCCCTGGAACTACTCTCAGAGCTACAACTACTTGTATTTTGGTAATCAGGCGTTTTTCACGGCTTTTTGCACTTTTCACATTGAAACTGTAAAACCTGCAAAAGTGCGTAAATTCAAGGATTTCTATGAGTCCTTTCTTTGTAGTTTTACTATAGTCTCCACATGAATCGTTCCAGGGAACATATCAACACAGCAGACTTTCTCCACTTTATAACCTCTCGCCTGCAGAATCTCAAGATCTCTTGCAAGTGAAGTTGGTTTACAGGAGATATAAACCATACTGTCAACGCCAAAGCGAATAATCTTTTCCAGTGCCTTTGGATTGATACCATCACGTGGTGGATCAAGTACGATGAAGTCCGGTGTATCATCTACAAGATCGATAGCCTTTAACACATCACCGGCAATGAACTCGCAATTATGAAGTCCATTTTCCAGTGCATTTTTCTTAGCTGCTTCTACAGCTTCTTCCACAATTTCAATACCGATTACTTTTTTTGCAACAGGTGCAAGCATCTGTGCGATAGTACCAGTTCCGGAATATAAGTCAAAAATAACCTTATCCTTTGTTTCACCTACATATTCACGAGCAGTTTCATAAAGTACTTCAGCTCCCAGAGAATTCGTCTGGAAGAATGAAAATGGAGAGATACGGAATTTCAGTCCAATAATCTCTTCATAGAAATAATCCTCTCCATAGAGAATGTCTGTACGGTCATTCTGAATTACATCTGCAAGACTATCGTTCACCGTGTGGAGAATACCTGCGATACTTCCGGTAAGCGGAAGCTCAGTAAGTTTATCAGTTAAGCCCTGTAACTGTTCCTGTTCCAATTGCTCTGTACCAACAGCGATTCCATTCTCCATACAGCAGAAAGCAATCTGGGATGTGGTTACAAGATCAACCAGAATCTCTTTTGTCTTTACTGCTCTGCGTACAAGAAGGTGGCGAAGATATCCCTGATGAGAGAGTTTATGCAAGAACTTTGCCCCCTTCTCCTGATAGAAGGAAAGTACTGCTGTAAGAACCATACGAAAGTCCTGATCAACAATCTGACATTCCGGCACAGTTACGATATCATAAAAGCTTCCTCTCTTATGCATACCAAGCGCAAGAGGACCATCTTTATATTCATCGCCAAAAGAGAACTCCATCTTATTACGGTATTCTTTGACAAGCGGACTTGGCTTGATACCAAGAAATGTATAGTCTGATACTACCGGATCAAGGAGTTTTTTTACCTGAGCAGCTTTTAATTCCAACTGCTTTTCATATGGAAGATTCTGGTAAGTACAGCCACCACAATCTGAAAAGTGTGGGCATAATGGCTCAATTTCTAAGGGTGATTTTTCTATTACTTCTAAAAGCCGTCCCTCTGCCTTTCCTTTTCTGACTTTGTTCACAGAGACAGAAACCTTCTGTCCCTCTATAACATCTTTCACCGTAACCGTCTTTTCTTCATTCTCTATAACGACAATTCCCTTATTTGGAAACTGAATCTCTTTTACAATTCCTTCGACAATCTGTCCCTTTTTCACAGACTACTCCTCCTGATTCAAACATGATTACTTGCCATTATAGCAAAGAAAAAAGAAGATGTCATTAGGCTTTTCTCATCTTATGATATGCCACCATTATTAACATATAATGAAAAAAATGTAAACTTTGCTTGGTAGCTATACAGAATTATTTTTTCTATAATTATGTTAATTTTCGTAGCAAAGGTGGTATAATTATGAGAAAAACCTACATTGATAATATCCGTTGGATCACCGTTGTACTTGTAGTGATCTATCATGTCATCTACATGTTCAATGGCGTTACACAGTTCGGCATTATCGGTCCATTTCATGAACATCAGTATCAGGATTTATTCCAGTACGTAGTTTACCCTTGGTTCATGCTTCTACTATTCGTGGTTTCGGGTATGTCTGCAAGATTTGAGCTTAATAAGATTTCAACAAAGGAATTCATAAGAAAAAGAACCAGAAAGCTCCTTGTACCTTCTACAATCGGTCTCTTTGTATGGGGATGGATTATGGGATATTATAATATGCTGATCAGCGGTGCGTTCGAACAGATGGCAGAAGTTCCAAAACCGATCCTTTTCCTGATCCAGTGTGTCAGCGGTACGGGGCCTCTGTGGTATATCCAGTTGTTATGGGTGTTCAGCATCTTACTTCTCCTGATCCGTAAGATAGAAAAAGATAAGCTGTGGTTATTCTGCAAAAGTGCCGGTACTGTTGTTGCTCTTGCTTTAACTGTGGTAATCTATGGTTCAGCCCAGGTTCTCAATACCCCTATTATTGTAGTTTACCGATTTGGCATCTACGGAGCAGGCTTCTTGATCGGCTACTTTGTATTCTCCCATGATGATGTTATGGACAGACTTGAAAAAAGTTGGATTTTACTGAGCATTCTTGCAGTGGTATCCGGTATTCTGTTCGTTGTATTATTCTGGGGCAAATCATATCCTGATCATGAAGTCTTAGATACTTTTGTCTGCAACCTTTATGCATGGCTTGGCACTCTCGGTTTTCTGACTTTCATGAAAAGATGGGGTGGATTCGAGAATTCTTTTACAAACTGGATGAAAAAACGTTCATTTGGGCTTTATGTATTCCACTATCTGCCTATTGCTGTCAGTGCATGGTATCTGAAGCTTTTTTCCCCGCAGCTTTCACCTGTTATCATATATCTGCTTGTTGGTGTGTCAGGTTTTGCAGGGGCATTTCTTCTGAACGGTGTTATCAGTAAAATACCAGTAATAAGATGGTGCGTATTGGGGATAAGAAAGGAGAAAAGATGAGTTTTGCAGAAAATCTGATTGAACTCAGAAAAATGTATGACTATTCACAGGAGACACTGGCAGAGATGATCAGTGTCTCCCGTCAGACCCTGTCAAAATATGAAACCGGTGAATCTCTGCCGGATATCGAAAAATGTAAGCTTCTGGCAGATGTATTCTCTGTTAGTATAGATGCCCTTATTAACTATGAAAAGAGCGAAGAAGATAACATGGGTCTGGGGGTGCCACCAAAGGGAAAGCATGTATTCGGCATAGTGAAGGTCGGCGATAAAGGTCAGATTGTGATTCCAGCTAAGGCCCGTAAGATCTTTGATATTCAGCCAGGAGATAACCTTATCCTTCTTGGCGATGAGAGTCAGGGCATTGCGATCATCAAAGAAAAAGGTCTGCTAAATCTATTGAATAAAGCACGCCACGGACTATAAAAGATTCTCAAAGAAATTAACCCTGACAGCAATCAATCCTGTCAGGGTTACTTATTATTCTTCTTCAGCTGGTGCTTCTTCTTTTTCTTCATCTACGAAGATAGCTTCCGGATCTTCTTCTTTTGCTGCTTCGGCAACTTCTTCTGCTACCTTCTCAGCTTCTGCTACTGCTTCTTCCAGATCTTCTTCCTCGAAGTAGTCATCAAAATCGTCATCGAAATCATCATCAAAATCTTCCAGATAATCTGGTGTCATATATCTGTACACTGCATATGCGATACCTGCAACTGCTGTAACTGCTCCGATGATTGCTAATGTCCAAAGGATAAAATTCTTTGGTTTTTCTTCTTCTTTCTTCTGAAGTAATGCTAATAATTCTTCTACTCTGTTCATCTCAAATCATCCTTTCTGAAGTGCTTACTTTTATATAGTATAACACTATAACTTTGATATTACCATCATTAATTCTATTGCTTCTAAATTTTCTGAAGCTTGGCAAATGCAGCAAACATCTTCTTAACTCCAAAGCGTTCGAAGTTGACTGTTACTTCATAATCCTTACCGCCTTCAACAATCGATTCAACCATACCGATTCCGAACTTGATATGCTTTACAGTATCTCCCACTTCATAGTCCAGCTTATCTGCTTTCTTTACCTTAAACTGATTTGGATCGAATACCTTGCGTTCGAATTCCTGTCGTGCCTTCTGATATGGATTCGGTTTGGATGAAAATGAACTCATCGTATCCATACCCGACTTCTTTATCGTTCCCTGAAGAAGACTTTTTGGTACTTCTTTTAAGAAGCGAGATTCTGTATTATACTGCATCTCACCTCGCATCATACGCTGCTTTGCACAGGTAAGCGTCAGATTCTTCATCGCACGTGTGATACCGACATAACAAAGTCTTCTCTCTTCCTCAATCTCTTCCGGATCTCCTGATGAGATTGATACATATCCCGGAAAGATCCCTTCTTCAAGTCCCGTAAGGTAGACATTCGGAAATTCCAGCCCCTTGGCACTGTGTAGAGTCATAAGTACTACATAATCTGAATCTTCATCCAGAGAATCGATATCTGCAACAAGGGCAACTTCTTCGAGGAACTCACTTAACGATGGCTCATCAGTGCCTTCTTCGTAGGTTACAATCTTGTTCAGAAGTTCATCGATATTCTCAATTCGTCCCTGTGCTTCATCCGTATTCTCTTCTCTTAATTCCTTCACATAACCGGTCGTCTCCAGAATCGTATTCAGAAGTTCTGATATATTGTAGAACTCTGCCTGGCTTTTCAGCGTCTGGATATAAGTAACAAAGTCTTCAATCTTTCCAACTGCTCTTGAAAGTGTCGGGATCTCTTTTGCGACCTTCAATGCCTCATAGAATGGCATCTCATGTTCAATTGCATATGTCTGCACCTTCGCAAGAGAAGTGGCTCCTATTCCTCTCTTAGGAATATTGATGATTCTTCTGACTGCAAGGTCATCTGCTGAATTATCAATTACTTTCAGATAACTTAAGAGATCCTTGATCTCCTTTCTTGCATAGAAGTTGATTCCGCCTACAATTCGATACGGGATGTTCTCCATCAGAAGCTTTTCTTCAAAAAGACGGGACTGTGCGTTCGTTCTGTAGAGGATAGCATTATCACTATAATCGTACTTTCCTTCCCGTTTGTTCTTCCTGATATCCTGTACGATCACATCTGCTTCCTCAAATGATGTCATACATCTTTTTACAGAAAGTTTATCTCCGGATGTATTCTCGGTCCAGAGTGCCTTTTCTTTACGTCCAAAGTTGTGCTTTATCACTCCATTTGCAGCATCAAGAATATTCTGTGTCGAACGATAATTCTGCTCGAGCTTGATTACATAAGCATCCTGAAAGTCCTTCTCAAAGTTCAGGATATTCTGAATATTCGCTCCTCGGAATCGATAGATCGACTGGTCATCATCACCTACAACGCAAAGATTACGATACTTAGCTGCAAGCAGTGCAATCAGTTTAAACTGCGCCGTATTGGTATCCTGATATTCATCTACCATAATATATCGGAAACGCTCCTGATAATACTCAAGAACATCCGGACAGGCCTTAAAAAGCTCTACAGTCTTAAAGATCAGATCATCAAAATCCAGCGCATTGTTTCTCTTTAATGATTGCTGGTACTCCACATAAGCCTGTGCTACTTTTCTTTTTGTAAAATCTCCAAAAACCTTTTTCTCATACTCCTGTGCACTGATCAGTTCATTCTTTGCCGAAGAGATCATTGCAAGGATCGTCTTCTCTTTGTACATCTTGGTATCGATCTGGAGTCTCTTGCAGATATCCTTCATCAGTGTCTTCTGATCATCTGAATCGTAGATTGTAAAACTGTTCTCATAGCCAAGACGATCAATAAAACGTCTCAGGATTCGAACACAGGTAGAATGGAAGGTGGCAACCCAGATATTATCTGCACCGAATCCCACTAGTTTATCTACTCGTTCACGCATCTCTCCTGCTGCTTTATTCGTAAATGTAATAGCCAGGATATTCCACGGATTAACATCTTTTTCATCAATAAGATATGCAATTCGATGGGTCAGTACCCTGGTCTTACCAGAACCGGCACCTGCCAGTATCAAGAGAGGTCCCTCTGTTCGAAGAACTGCTTCTTTCTGTTTATCGTTTAATGTATCATATAAACTCATTTTTTCACCTATAAAAAAACCTTGTAATGTAGTTTTAAAAACTGTATAATCTAGTGGAAGGGAGCTAAAAACCTATGAAACTCAATTTAGATGATATGATCAACAGCATTTTAAAAAATGTGTCTGATATCGAATATATAAAGCATGAGGACATTCCTAACATAGATCTATATATGGATCAGGTAACCACCTTTATTGATTCTCAGCTGGAACATTCCAAAAGATATCCGGAGGATAAGATTCTCACCAAAACTATGATCAACAATTATGCCAAGAACCATCTTCTTCCTTCTCCGAATAAGAAGAAGTATTCCAAAGAGCATGTTTTGATGCTGATCTTTATCTACTATTTCAAGAGCTTTTTATCTATCTCAGATATCCAGTCTCTTCTCACACCCCTTGCGGATAAGTACTTCCAGAATTCTGAAGGTATCAACATTCAGGAGATTTATTCGGAAGTATTTGATATGGAAAAAGACCAGATTGAGCGCTTAAAGGATGATCTTATTAAGTGTTATCAATGCGCAGAGCATACATTTACTGATGCACCATCAGAAGATCAAGAATTCCTTCATCTTTTCTCTTTTATCAGTTTATTAAGTTTTGATGTCTATGTTAAAAAACAGCTGATCGAATCTATCATAGATTCTTTTCCGGAAGATTAACCGAGTGCCTGAGCACTCGGTTTTTTCTTAGATTATAAATGTAACATTATCCCCTGTTAATTGCAAGAAAAAAAGCATTCCCGAAATTCGTTTCGAAAATGCTCTTATCACTATTCTTTATCCAATCTTTCAAATACCAACTGATATCCGTCATTCCCATAATTCAAAGAACGATTCACACGACTGATGGTCGCTGTTGAAGCACCTGTATGCTCTGCAATCTCCAGATATGTCTTATTCTGTGTCAGCATCTTAGCTACTTCGAAACGCTGCGACAAGGATAATAATTCATTCACAGTACATACATCTTCAAAAAACTTAAAACATTCTTCCACTGACTCCAGTTTCAGAACTGCTTCAAATAAATGCTCTACTGCTTCTGTTCGGATAGTCTTACCCATTTTCTTACCTCTTTTGTAACACAATATTTTACTGATTTAGCGAATTAAAGTATAACATTTAATTCCAAAGAACGCAAGCACTTTTCCAATTTAACGTGCGAATATTTATTCAAAATCTACTAAGAAACAAAGTATACAATCACTTTCTACTTATGCTATACTTATAATACTGACTAGCGAAGGAGGACTGACATGTTTACTTTTAATTACGATGTTGTGGCAACGCCATGTGAACCAGGCGTTTCCAGAAAAGTATTATGCTATGATAAGAATGTAATGATGTGTGAGATCACATTTGAGACAGGTGCAAAGGGCAATTTCCATGCCCATCCACACGAGCAGATCACCTATATTGCAAAGGGTATTTTTGACTTCACGATTGCAGGTGAGACAAAAGTTGTAAAACAGGGAGACAGTGTATATATGCCATCAAACGCTGAACATGGTGTTACATGCCTTGAGGCAGGTATTCTTGTCGATGTGTTTACTCCAATGAGAGAAGACTTTGTTAAATAATGACATAGTTTTTTCATTCATGTTATGTTATAATTCGATTCGAAAAGAATGAAAGGATGACTATTATGGGAAAATTAATCAAAGATAATAACGTTTACGTTCATAAGAACAGCGGCACCTGCTCTTCAGCTTTAGCTTTTGAAGTTCGTGATAACAAGGTATATAACGTACAGTTTATGGGGGGATGTTCCGGTAATACTCAGGGTGTTGGAAAGCTTGCAGAAGGCATGGACATCGATGAAGTAATTGCTCGTGTTTCCGGTATCAAGTGTGGTCCTAGACCTACTTCCTGTCCAGATCAGCTTGCAGAAGCTTTAAAAGCTTACAAAGCACAGGCTTAATAAGTTTTAACAATCTGTATAGATAGTAAAAAAGAGTATATCTTCTCATGATCGGAAGATATACTCTTTTTTATTCTCTGAATTTAATCTGTCTTGAAACACTGAGTGCAACTGCCATCTCCGCCATCAGGAACATGACAGAAGTACCTCCATAGCTTACAAAAGGTAAGGTGATACCTGTAGTTGGAATACGGTTTGTTACTACCGCAATATTCAGGATAACCTGAAGGGCGATATGAATAAAGATACCGGATACCATCAAAGATCCCATAAGATCCGGTGCATTCTGTGCGATAAAGAACAGACGATACAACATATAAACGAAAATCAATGTCAGCATAATCGCACCGAAAAGTCCAAGTTCTTCACATATGATCGTAAAAATCATATCGTTCTGGGCTTCCGGAACATAATATAGCTTCTGGAGGCTGTTCCCCAGACCCTTACCAAAGAAACCACCAGAGCCTATTGCATACAATCCCTGCATTACCTGATAACCACCTTGTCTGGAATAAGTCTCTGGTGCAAGCCACACTGCAATACGCTGTAAACGAAAGCTTGAGTTACTGTTAAGCTGATTCAAAGCGTAGATCA
The DNA here is from genome assembly GCA_045598185.1 of Marvinbryantia sp. Taxonomy (GTDB): domain Bacteria; phylum Bacillota; class Clostridia; order Lachnospirales; family Lachnospiraceae; genus Marvinbryantia. The sequence continues at coordinate 11,968 of JAZLLO010000048.1, read as the reverse complement.
GCACGCCTGTAGATACCACAGCTATTCCTGCCGCTCCTGCGATAAATGGCCATACTTTCGGGAATACAATAAAAAGAATCCCCACTGTAATACCAGCAATAATAATGGCAGTACTCAGATTATCGGTAAATACAAATGTAAACAACGATGTAACAGCACCGCTTGCCAGGATGATCCAGAACCCTGCCCATGTCCTCATCTTCCTTCCAAACTTCGAAACAAGATATGGTATAAAAAGGATAATGGCCAACTTGGAAAACTCTGCCGGCTGGAAGGAAATAGGACCGATAAAGATCCATCTCTTCGCACCATTTAACTCAGTTCCGATCAGACTTGTAAGTACAAGGAGTGTATTCGAAACGATATAGATCGTAAACGACCACCTTGCAAAGATGTGATAATCTATCTGTGATATCACCACCGCGCCAATCATCGTAACAAGGCTGATCGCAGCCTGCTTCTTAAAGTAAAACATATCATCTTCAATACCAGGTCTGACAGATGCTGCATATGCACTGGTACTATATAACATGATCAAACCAAAAGTTGTCAGAAGCAGAATACTGACAAGCAGATTATAATCATAATAATCACCACTGCCACGATTCAAAGAACCAAGCAGTCCAGACTTTTTCTTTTTTCTTCTTGCCATTCTCTCCCTCCTTCTTAAAAATATCGAATATTAATAATACTATACTTTTGGTAAAAAAACAATCATCAGATTACCACCATTCGTGATTACAGTCCAGACACTGGTATTGAACCATGTATTTCTGATAACGATTCAGGCCCAAAGATCCTCTGATATATTCGTTGATCTTTCGAAATCCCGATATTCTCTGACACTTGATACTTCCACACTTTGGACAACGGATCGTTGACTTTTTTATTCCTTCTTCGATCACATTGTCTACATCGTTCTGATCATTGATAAGCTCCATCTCTTTCTGCCAGAACTTGCGGTTTCGAACCTTCCCGAATGCATATTCATAATAATTGGCACATTTCTTATCCTTTGGATCAGCTTTCTTTGCCAGCAAAAGATAAGCTGCTGCTCTCATATAGTCCTTCTTATCATGGTAATAATACAGACCGATATTCTTCATCGCCTGTGCCCAGAAGAGATTCTTTTCCTTCTCAACCTTACGATAATACTTCACTGCCATCTCCTTATCATCCGGAAATGGCGCATTGACCTTTGGCATATACAGATTCCCAAGGAAAAAATAAGAAGCACTGTTCAGCTTTGCTGATGCCTGAAATGCTTCTAAGGTCTTTTGCATGTATTTCTTTACCTCTGATCCGCCCTGCTGCGCAAGATTAAAATATGCATTGCCAAGATTCGTATATACTGCTGCATCTTCCTGAATGGACAATGCTTTATGAAACATCTCTACCGCTTTCTGTTCATCCTTCTGATTGTGATAGCAGATTCCAAGTTCATTGTATGCCTGCGGAGAATTATGTTCTTTTGCAAAGGCCAGGAGCTTTTCTTCTTTATCTGCCCCTTTATACTTTCGAAGCTCCTGAAACTGTTCTTTCGATTTCTCATCCATTCTAATAGTATCCATAGATAAAAATCTCCTTTGAATATCTTACAACAAAAGAACACAGACTTCAATAAAAGAAGTCTGTGCCCACTTATTACTTTGTCTGATTCGATTATACAGCGTAACCACAAAGACGAGGAATGATAAGTGTTAACTCTGGAATGAATGCAAGAAGCATCAGAGTGATAACCATTGCCAGGTAGAATGGTAATGTAGCTTTTACAATCTTTTCAATCTTAACACCAGATACAGCAGAACCGATGAATAATACAGTACCTACCGGAGGTGTAAGAAGACCGATACCACAGTTCAGGATCATCATAACACCGAACTGGATTTCGTTCATACCAATAGACTTCGCAACTGGAAGAAGGATTGGTGTAGCGATCAGAATGATTGGAGCTAAGTCCATGATACAACCAAGAATCAGAAGAATCAGGTTGATCAGCAGAGTAACTGCAATTCTATTAGTTGTAATAGATGTAATAGCACTTGCAGCAAGATCTGGAACGTGAAGGTATGTCAGACAGAATCCGAAGATACTTGATGTACCACAAAGAACAAGTACCATTGCAAGTGTATCGATACACTCACCAAATACTGCCCAAAGACCTTTCCAGTCAAGTTCTCTGTAGATAGCCATACTTACAAGTAAGCTGTAAAGAACAGCGATAGCAGCAGATTCTGTAGCTGTGAATACACCAACTACTACACCAACTACTACGATGAGGATTGCAAGTAACGCCCAGATAGAAACTGAAAGCTGTTTTGCAAATCTGCTAAGAGAGAACTTATCTCCTCTTGGATAATGTCTCTTCATAGAAATGATATAAGACATAACCATAAGTGAGATAGCAAGGAGTGCTCCAGGAATATAACCTGCCATGAACAGCGCACCTACGGAAAGACCACCGGCTGCTGTACAGTAAATAACCATGTTGTGTGATGGAGGAACCAGAAGACCTTCTACAGAAGATGTAATTGTTACTGCTGTAGAGAAGTCAGCATCATAACCTGCTTCAACCATCATAGGAATCATAAGTTTACCAACGGAAGCTGTATCTGCTGCTGCAGATCCTGAAATACCACCGAAGAAATATGATGCAACGATATTAACCATCGCAAGACCACCATGCATCCAACCTACAAGGGAATCAGCAAGAGCGATCAGTTTATCTGAGATACCACCTGCACCCATGATACCACCCATAGTAATAAAGAAAGGTACAGCCATCAGAGAAAAGGAGTAAACACCCTTAACCATCTGTGTTACAACAGTTGTAAATGGAAGCTTCAGATATGATAAGCATAAGCAGGATGCGATAGCAACTGCGAATGCAATCTGTACACGTAAAAGAACCAACAGTAAGAAGGCTCCGATAAGAATTAAAATAGCCATTCCTGTCTGAGACATAATCTTATTCCTCCTTACCAATTAAAATCAATACGTGGTGAATCAGTTTTTCCAAAGTGAAGATGCAGATTACAATACCAGCAATTGGAATTGGAGCATACATCCAGAACTTTGATAAGAATGGAAGTGTTCCGTATTTAACACTGCCACCAACAAGGCTTGATGTCTTAAATCCTGCAAAGATCATAATAAGTGAGAATGCAAGAACAAGTGCATCGCCAAATACGTCAAGGAACTGGCACATCTTCTTTGGTAAGTAAACATCAAGTGATGTCATACGGATATGTGTTCCTTTTCTAACAGCAAGTGATGCTGAAAGGAATGCCATGTATGTCATAAGTGTAAGTACAACCTCTTCACTCCATGCAGGGTCTTTTAACATAGGAACAAGCTTTCCTAAGTAACGACCAGCAACTGCATATGAAGTGATAAGGATATCAGCGATCAGCGCAATCTTACAGATAAACATTACAAGATCATATAACTTAGATAATAAGTTGTCGATTGCTTTCATCAATATATCCTCTTTCCTTTTTTATCCAAATAATTCTGCTAATAAAATTATTTAGCAAGGTCAAGAATGCTCTGATACAGATCTTCGTTACCCTTAGACTGATCAGCTACTGTAGAAGCAACTGCTTCTTTGTAAGGAGCCTTATCTTCAACTGCTGTAAATACAACACCCTTTTCTGTAAGAGCTGCCATACAATCTTCATCTGTCTGAGCTGCGATCTCTTTGTTGTATTCCTGTGTTAACTGAGCTGCTTCTTTAACTGCTGCGAACTGTTCGTCGTTCAGTTTGCCCTTACCAAGGTCAGAAATGATATAAATAGCGTTACCAAGTGTATGTTCGTCAAGGATTACGTTTGGAGCTACTTCGTTGAATGCGTTTGTCTGATATGGAGAAAGTGGCTGTTCAGCACCATCTACTACACCTGACTGAAGAGATGTATAAAGTTCTGCAGAAGCGATAACTGTTGGAGAACCGCCAAGACCATTAACGATACCCTGCATGATAACATCGTCAGCTACACGGATCTTCTTACCAGCGATCTGAGATACATCTGTTACAGCATCTTTAAAGAAGAAGCTTCTGAAACCTTCTTCGTAAAGGCTAAGTGGAGTGATTGGAAGCTTTTCTTCCAGTTCAGCATAGATTTCATCCAGAGCTGGAGAACCTGCTAATGCCCAGAAATGATCACGGTTTTCGAATGTGTAAGGAAGACCAAGAAGAGCAGCCTTTGTACATCCAGAGTTTGTAAATCTTGAAGAAGTAACACGTTCGATATCAACTGTACCAGCGAAAGCGATCATACCTTCAAGGATTTCACTTTCAGAACCAAGAACCTTTGAGCACTGAAGGTCAATTTCTACAGCACCGTCTGTAAGTTCTGCAACCTTGTCTGCAAAATACTGAGCAACTTTACCAGAAAGAGAATCGATAGAGTTTTCTTCAGCCATAACAAGAGTAACGTCTGCTGCATTAACAGATGCTGCACCAAGAGATGCAAGTACGCCAGCAGCTAAAAGGGATGTGAGTAATTTTTTGTTCATATAAACCTCCATTGTGTATAGATTATTTCCTGAACTCATTCAGGATTATAGACAAGTTGATAATACCATATAATAAAAAGTTTTATCAATACTTTTTTACTAATAAACCAATTTATTATATAGTTTCATTGTAGCATTATTTACAATGAACTTTATTTACGGCATTCCATAGCATGAACAAGCTGAACAATAAATTCGTGACTTGGTGCTGCTACACCGACTTTTTTGGCTGCTCTTACTACAGATCCACTGATTGTATCAACCTCTGTTCTTCTGCCTGCTCCGAGGTCTGCACAGATAGAGGTAACACCTTCAGGTGAGCCTTCTGATGTCTTTCTTACCTTTTCAAGCATGTATTCTTCATCAAACTTAAGACCCATAGCTGTAGCTACTTCGATAGCTTCATGAACAAGTGTCTTTGTAAGATTCCATGCATATTCATTGCTTGCAATAAAGCCCATCTTAACCTGAAGAACACCTGTAAGTGCACTTAATGATACATTTGTGAAAAGCTTATCCCAGATAAGCTGCTGAATATTCTCATGAATCAGAACATCAAATCCACATGCATCGAATGTTTCTTTCAGTTTTGGAAGGAACGCGTTTGTATCTTCTACGAGCATACCAACATTTGTTCTTCCTTTTCCGCCGTGACGGATATGTCCCATTCCAAGTACTGCACCATTATCTTCTGTTGTACCGATAATGATATGATCCTGTGCAACAAATTCACCAAGAATGTCTTCATGTCCGGAACCATTCTGAAGTGTCATAACATATGTATTCTCACCGATCAGATTCTTGTTTCCTGCAAGTGCTGCTTTTGAAAACAGTGCCTTTACAAATAAGATAATAAGATCAACTGGTTCCATGCCTTCTGTAGATGTTGTTGCATGAGGAGTATACTTATTATCCTGTCCGTTCTCTTCGAGAGTCAATCCATTCTCCTGAAGGTATTCCACAACTGCTGCGTTAGTATCAACAAGGTAAACATCATTATGTAATGAAAGATGTCCACCATAGATTGAACCCATTGCACCTGCACCAATTACTGCTATTCTCATTTTTTCGTCCTCCTATAAAAAATAACATTAAATAGTATTATAATCATACAATAGAACAGTGTTTTAAGCAAGTTTAATTGTACACATTATTCAATTGAATTATTTTTGACAGAAAAATTAAACCAGAGAGCCAGAGAGCTAGCGAGCCAATGGGGACGTTCCCATTGGCTCGCTAGCTCTCTGGTTCTCTGGCTCACTTTAATTCTTTTGCCTTGGCGTATAAAATCGTCTCAAAAAAGATTCCTGTACCTAACGCAGTTGCTGTCTTTTTCCTTGCCTGAATCTCTATCTCAGGATCTGCTATTCCCTGAAGCAATGCCTTTTGTCTGATAATCTCTGTTAGCACTTCTTTTCCAAACTCTTCTGCCTTCTCATAATCTGCAAAAAGATACTTCTTTCCTTTACTGAAAACAGAAAAACCTGAGAAAAGCATTCCTTTATACTCTGCTTTTACGATCAGTTCTGCGCTTGCAATCGTCTTACATGCTATCGCACCAAGTGCATTGGTAACTTCAGAATACTGTGGTATGATTACGCGGGTGCCTAAAAGCTGTGCTACCCTTGGTAAAAATACATGAATCGGTGCTCCTACTCCAATCAGTGGAAGATCTGTTGTAAGTGAGAGACCTGCATCCAATTCTTCTTCGGAACCATTCATACGCATCTTTGCCTGTTCGTAGAAGAAATCCAGCATAATCTCAATGTTCGCATCTGCAAATAATTCCTTTTTCTTTGGATATTGCTGGGCGAGAAGAATCCTTCCAAGATTCTTATACATTCTTCTTGTTACCTGATCATATACAATGTCCGGAATATCCTCTGGATTTTTCTTTATATTAAATGCAAGATATTCTGTTGCAAGTGTTGCGGCTTCTTTCTCATAAAGGGTAAACTCATCTTTTAAGATCATCATATCTGTTGGAGTAAGTCCACTCTTTATGAGAATACCATCTCGTTCCAGCCTGTCTGTCTTCATGTAGTATGGATCTTTATCAACGATTGCTGCCAGATCCATAGAAATCAACGGACCATTTTTCAAGGCATCACAGATTTCCTGTTCTTCACGGGTATATCCCATCTTTCCAGAGATATCTTTTTGAAGAACATAAAACTCATGGATCCATCGTCCATGTATCTGTTTCTTTTCAAGAAGTTTTTTTAGCTTCGGAACAACATAATCATACTGAGCGGCTAGTACCGAAAGTGGTATGATTCTGCTCTTTTCCAGATATACCTCTCCATTGGCATAACGTACTGCTGTATCTCCGCCAAGACCAAAGGTATCTACATAGAGTCCTTTTACCATCGTCTGCCATTGTCCGATATGAATTCCTTTATCTTCCATTACAGGTTCAAAATCATGAATGATAGCGATATCTGTCGTTGTTCCTCCCATATCTACGATTACACCGCTTTTCTCTCCTGATAATTCCAGACCACCTACTACGCTTGCTGCCGGTCCGCAAAGTAAGGTCTCAACAGGATATATCTTCGCCATCTCCTCGGACATTAATGTCCCATCACTTCTTACGATATTGATTGGCACATCAAGACTTCGCTGTCTTAATACTTCATGTATCGCTTCCAGGAACTCTGAAATCAATGGAATCAATCTTGCATTCAGCATGGTTCCTGCACTTGTCTTCAGAATATCCACATCATGGGAAATATCCTGTGCAATCGTAATCGGCAGCATAAGAGTTTCCTGTAGAAGTTCTCTTGCTGTCAGTTCAAATCGTCCTCCATTGGCACGTGGATGCTTCTGTACGATACCGATAGAGTCACATTCCTGGAAAATCTCTTCTGCATGCTCCTTCAGATAGTCCCAATCAGGGTCAAACGCATCCGGAAACAGATTCTCAACCTTTGCGTCCATGATTACAAAATCACTGCGGTTCTGAAATCCATAGGATGCATAGATGTTCTTCAAACGTTCCATCATCGTCTCTTCGAATCCAAGCATCAGAAGCTTTGCTCTTGCTCCTTTATCTTCTACACAGGCATTCGTTGCCAGAGTCGTAGATAAGGCAACCAATTCTACTTTTTTCACAAGTTCTTCCGGAAGCCTGTCAATTGCTTCTGAAATACCTGTTTCCAGTCTGGACTTTGTTGTAAGTGCCTTTCCGGATCCAAGAATCTGTTTTGTATTCATGTCAAATATTACTGCGTCTGTACAGGTTCCACCGGTATCTATTCCTAACCCCAGCATATCTTTTTCCCTCTTGCTTTCACTATAATGATTATATTATAGCACAAAAATCTGCTAGATTTTCAAAATGAATTGGAATAAAATACAAGATGAGGTAATTTTTATGAATAATTCTATTTTATATCAGGCATTATTGGGCTTTGCTCATTCAATTCTTCAATTAAATACTGTGACGAATGAAGTATATACGATTAAATGGAATGGTGTACTAAACGATCATCCTGATGTTCCTGCTGATGCTGACGCAGTTCTTCTTGAATATATGGATTCACATCTTATCCATAAAAATGATCTTTGGGAGATGGATATTCTCTTTAACAGACCATATCTTATTAAGCTCTGTAAAGAAAGTAAGAATACATCCATGATCTTCCGGCGTATTGAGAATGAGGAACTGATCTGGTGTCGTCTGGACTTTATCCTTGCAGAAGACTATTCTGACGAGAATCCATACCTTTTTGTGTTTACTCACGATCTTTCAGATGCTGAAGCTTCCTTTTTTGATTCTTATTCTGTATTGTCGAGACGTTTTCATAAGGTTTTTCGAATTGATCTACTGACACGGAAAACTGATTTCATAAAAGAATACCCAATCGAAAAGCAGCTTCGCCTGAAAAATCATCCTGATAATTATGTTTTTGTGGAGGATTTCATAAAGGATGGTTATGTTCATGAAGAAGACATTTCTTCTTTTCGTCGTCATATGGATCCTTCCTATGTAATTCGTTACTTCTCTCTCGGTAATACAGATATGGCTTTCTATTATCGCCGCAGAGTCGGCGGGTTGTTCCGTTGGACAAAGATTACGATAATCCCTGCTCCAACCTATACATCAGAAACTCCTGTCTGCTATTATTTTATCGAAGATGTACATAAAGCATTAATTAAAACTATTGACATGCGTACCGCAAGTCATTATGCTAAGTTCTTTGGAAAGAATTCTGCCGCGAATACAGATGATTATTACGAGAATCTGTTATCAATCCTTTCTGGATTTACTCAGAATTATATTGACTTCTACATGGTTCATCTGGATAAAGATCTTTACATTCAGTATAAGCTTGTCAGTGGTACTGTCCGTAAGCCACTTCCAAAGATTGCATCCTATTCACAGATGTCCTGGGATTATATTCAGAAGTATTGTAGACCAGAAGAAAAAGAACTTCTTCTTAGCTACTCAACCAGTGAGAAACTTCGTGAAGCTATGCGTAATTGTCTTACTCTTGAGTATGAATTTACAACACCGGACGGAATTCGTGTAAAGACCATCTGTCAGAAGATTGAATCATACCGTGGTACTCCGATAAAGATTCTATGCAGAACCGTCAAGTGTGGAGAAAGTAATTTATTGCGTGTTCAGACCTTTGGTAATTTTGAAGTTTATGGAAAAGATGGAGTCCAGATTACATTTTCCAGAAAATATTCCAAACAGCTCCTGGCGTATCTGATCGACAGACAAGGATATCCTGTTACCAGCAAAGATATTGTTACAGATATTCTTGAGAAGCCTGCCGATGATATGAACGCAATCAAGTATGTCTCAACACTGATTCGTCGTGCGGTCGATGATCTTGAAAGTGCTGGTTTTCCAAATGTAATCATAAAAGAACAGAAAACTGTTCGTGTTGATACCAATCTTATCGATTGTGATTATTATCATCTGTTAAAAGGAGATTATTCTTATCTTCTTCAATATCACAATGAATACATGAAAGAATATAGCTGGGCAGAGGATACTAATGCCGAGATTCTTTCCATGGTTGATAAATAACCGACTTGAATTTAAAGGAGTTTTATTATGAAATTACAAATTGTTACAGATAGCCACAGCAGTATCTCCAAAGAAGCTGCCAGACAGCTTGGAATCTGTATGATTCCTATGCCTTTCATGGTGAATGGAAAATCCATATATGAAGGTTCCAGTCTGGATAGATATGAATTCATGAATCTTCTGAAAAATGATAGTGATGTTTCTACTTCACAGCCTTCACCTGGTTATCTTTGTGATTATTGGGACAAAATCCTTATGGAATATGATCAGTTGATCTATATTCCCATCAGCAGTGGATTAAGCGGTGGCTGCGGAACTGCGAAGCTTCTTTCACAGCAGGATGAATATAATGGAAAAGTATTTGTCGTTGATAATGGACGAGTAGCAGCTCTTCAATATCAGTCAGTTCTTGATGCTATTGCTCTTCGTGAACGTGGATATAATGCCACACAGATCTGTGAGGTTCTTGAACGCGTCCGTGGAGATATGGTCATCTATATTACACCGGATAATCTTCACTATCTGAAAAAAGGAGGCCGTGTTTCCGGAAGTGTTGCCGCCATTGGTACACTACTTAATATAAAGCCTGTTCTCCAGTTTGATATCGGTATTCTTGGTATGTTTAAAAAGTGTCGTGGTATAAAGGCCACGAAAAAAACAATGCTTGAGTCTGTACGACATGATATTGAAACCAAGTTTAAAACTCAGCATGCAAAGGGACTTACACGACTTATGATCGCTACAAGTGCAGATGATGTTATAAGTCAGGAATGGATCAATGAAGTTAAAGATGCATTTCCTGATATGCCGCCTCTATTTGCACCTCTTTCTATGGCAATTACCTGCCATATCGGACCAGGTGGACTTGGTATCGGAATCTCCTGCGTACCGGAGGAATTACTATAACAATATGAGCCACTGGAAAATTATATAAATGGTGTCCATAAAGAAGACTAATCAAAAATAAAAAACTATCTTAGTAATCTAAGATAGTTTCAAGTTGCGGGAGCAGGATTTGAACCTACGACCTTCGGGTTATGAGCCCGACGAGCTTCCAGACTGCTCCATCCCGCGATATTAAATTAAAAGGGTGGGTAAAGGGACTCGAACCCTTGGCCTCCAGAGCCACAATCTGGCGCGCTAGCCAACTGCGCCATACCCACCATGATAAACGAGCCTGAAGGGATTCGAACCCCCGACCCACGGCTTAGAAGGCCGTTGCTCTATCCAGCTGAGCTACAGACTCAGAAGCGGGTGATGGGAATCGAACCCACGTATCCAGCTTGGAAGGCTGGTGTTCTACCATTGAACTACACCCGCATAGGTGTTATAAATCGGGGTGACAGGATTCGAACCTGCGACCTCCTGGTCCCAAACCAGGCGCGCTAGCCAAACTGAGCCACACCCCGTCTCAGGCATTACGTCTTTCGCTTGACGCAAAATGAATTATATTATACTCTACCTGATTTGTCAACACCTTTTTTTAACTTTTTTATTACTTAAATACAAAGATCGGAATCCGCTCTTCCATATTGTTGTAGATCACTCTGGCAACTTCATACGGAAGATTAATACATCCATGGGAACCGTTGCTCTGATAGATATTTCCGCCAAATGCCGATCTCCACGGCGCGTCGTGCAGGCCTTGTCCATCATTAAACGGCATCCAGAACGTAACTTCCTCTTCCCAGGTATCGCCCTTCAATGTCTCCGGACTTTTTTTATACGGAATTGCAAACACGCCTGTAATCGTCTCACGGTCATCTTTCGGCAGTCCGGATACAAAATCCGATTCAATCACAAGATCGCCGTTTTTGTAGAACCAGAGATGCTGATTGGTAAGATCAGCCTCCACATAATATCCGCACACATCATCAGCACCGTTTCTCGTATACCCTTTCACCGCATAGACTGGCTCACGCTCCACCTCTGTATTGCTCAGGATATCCATGCACAGCTGCTCCACTTCACTGTCGATCGCGATCTGATATCCATAGTCAGTAGACTCATAGTGAAGCGTATTTCCATAGGTGGTCACAAAATCTCTCGGATAATAGAGTGTATCATAACGGTAGGCAATACCGTATACATACTCATATAAGGCTTCCTCGCTGATATCCGCATTCTCTCCGTCAATGATCAGCCAGTTCTGAATCGTATCCCAGCCAATAGTCTCCTTCTTTTCGCCGAAGGTCAGCGTAATCTTCGCCTTACAGAACCGGTTATTGATATTCATGATGCGGTTCAGTTCGGAATCTGACTGGGTAACCGCCGGAAGGAAATAGAAAGATTCCGGTATTTCAAGCACCATATCTTCCGCAGGTCGTGACGCAGAAGTAATACGATCTGCCGCATCTTTGACCATCACCTGGAGATCTGCGTCATCCAGTTCATTTCCGTATACTT
>JAZLLO010000047.1:0-2553 GCA_045598185.1 Marvinbryantia sp. | reverse complement strand
AATAGACATCTTTTTTGAAATTGCTTCATGAAGAATTTCCTGCCTGCTGAACATTTTTCTGTAATAATTGCTATCAACCGTAAACTCATCGGAGTAGAACTTCATTTCACAAAGATTTACAACATTGTCTTTTCTCTGTATCAGCATATCAATCTGAGTGCCTCCGTTATCATCTCTCTTGTGCCAGGCGGATTCGGTTGACGAGATTCCTCTTATACCCAGGGCTTTTTTCATCTGATTGATATGATTGAAACAGACATTCTCAAAAGAAAACCCACGCCATGCCACTACATTAGCAAGATTCTGGTTCTCACTCCAGAAATGTTCCTCTGTTCCATTGAACTTGTTTCTGAAATGCAGATAGAACAGGCAGAATGGGTCGACAAGCTTGTAATATACATCTCTTTTGCTATTGCCAAAAGGCACATACCTGATGACGAAATCGCTGGAGATCAGTGCATTGACAACATCCGAGAATACACCACCATCACTCATTCCAGCCTTTTCAACCATCTCTGGACGCGTAAGCCCCATGGATCTTTTTGATAATGCCTCTATGATTCTTTTTGCACCTTCTGCATTGTTGAAAACAGATAAGAAAAGTCTGTCATATTCTTCTTTCAGGACTGCGTTCCTTACGAAAAATAGTTCATCCACATTCTGAGCTAAGCTGCGTCCAGCACGCATATAGTTCATATAGTAAGGGATGCCACCTAGAATCATGTAGCTTTGAGTAATATCATATTTTGAATAGCTGATATTGTTGGAACGATAGAACTCCTCGCATTCCGCAAGTGTAAATTGTGAAAGCTTGATCTGATATGTCAATCTTCCATACAGCCCACCATGATTATTGATCAGCTTATCCTGAATCCAGGAATTTGCACTGCCGCAGACTATAAGCATCAGATTCTTTCTTGCACATGCCCAGCTGTTCCAGAAAGCTTCAAGTGCTGTGATAAAGCCGGAACGTGGTGTATCAAGCCATGGCATTTCATCAATAAAAACGACCTGTCTGCTGCCATCATCTTTCCTGGAAAGGAGCTGTTCCAGCATGAAAAAAGCATCAAGCCAGGTTTTTGGCTTTTCGCCCTTTTCAATTCCGTAATTAAGCAAGCTCTTATAAAAATGATCCAGCTGGCTACGCATAGCACTTGCCTTGCCACGTTCTACCGGCGATAAACCGGCATGCCTAAAGGAATAACGTCCTCCAAATACAGAATCAATCAGATACGTTTTTCCAATTCGTCTTCTTCCATACACAGCAACAAATTCTGCCTTATTGCTTTCGTATAATCTATTTAATTCATATACTTCGCTTTTTCTTCCAATCATAAGTCTTTCACCTCTAAATACAGGCACAATTTATTATATGCACACTATATTTAGCGGGCAACAGCATATTTACGCCTTTCACCGCTAAATATAACCCATATTCAATGCTATATCTAGCGCTATATTACTTTATATTGTTTTCGTCAACATCGCAGTGACTGGCTTATACGATTGTGCATTTATATGAAGATAAGGACATTTCATATAAGCACCTCCACATTGAATTCCGATTTATCTCCCTGCTGTTATTTTCTCGGATCCACGAAATAACATCCGTTTTCAGATGAGATGGTTCCGTCTTCGTATGCTCTGATCAGTTCTGACAGTTCCTGGTGCAGCTGATTAATGTCTGCTAAAGTTCTGCCTTTCTCTGATTTGAATCCATGGGTAGGGATAATATCAGCTGTCATCCCGTTATCTTTAACAAATGACTCAAGACATCTCTTCTCATCTATGATTACTTCTGACCCTTTCCGGAAACAGTCGGAAAAAGAGTCAAGAAGCTCTCGACGTTCTACTCCGATTCCGGCAATCTTGAAAAGAAAGCCGTCATGTTCATCTACTGCGCTGATGATACAGACTTTGTGATGACTGATACCTCGTAGTTCTCCTTCTGAGGTTTTGCTATTCCCTCTTTTCTTGCTTTTTCTTGGCATGTTGTGGGAACGAGTACCTTTCAGTCTGATATTCAGATATGTAGGATCCAGCTGAATGAGTCCCTGCAGCTGTTCGGTATTATGACCTACTGCATCATGAAGCTTATGCCTCATGGCAAAGCATGTAGTCATACTGAGTTTTGTTTCATCTGCTTCCTGTGCGAGAGTCATACCATTAATCTCACATTTGATAAATCGCATCCATGTCTCGTATGAAACAGTCGTATTTCTGAAGATTGTTCCGGTAGTAGGAACAAAGACAGACCTGCAGTCCTTGCATCTGTACTTCTGACGCTTTACTCCATTGCGACGAATACTCTTGTTAAAGCCATTCTTCACAATGTGCACAGAACCGCAATGAGGGCAGCACTTCACCTCAGGCAGAAGATTCTCATAGTTCTCTGTAGAAGGATTAACAGAAGCATCCTTTCTTTCAGATAAGAAAGCATCAATCATGTCCAGTTCAACAGGACTAAGGGATTCAAGATATTCACGTTCGATTGCCATATTCATTTACCTCGCACCTGTATAGTAAATGACATGACATGATCTTACTGTTCAC
>JAZLLO010000046.1:0-12797 GCA_045598185.1 Marvinbryantia sp. | reverse complement strand
GGATATGTTATTAAAAACGATCCTGTAGCTGTTTCCTGATTGGGTGCTGTGTTTATATTCCTATTTGAAGCCACCGAGAGATGGCTTATTTGTGGTGTCTTTTAATCTTTGGCTAACCGCTACCTCTTTGTTTCAAACTTTCACCTCTCGGATTTCCATTTTTCTGATTGTTTTATTTTGTTAGCTGTTAATCAGAAGATAGCACACGTGTGTCATGCTTTCAACAGCTCGCGCCCATAATGGCACACATCCAAAAAACTGTGTCAGCATTTGCTCCATTCGTTACGTTGGAATGGAGATTTCTCAAAAGCAGTCTGAAAGCAAAACCAAAGAGAAATGTTATCTCATAAACGCAAAAAGCACCTCATGGAATGCCTTCACACTCCACAAGGTGCTGTCTTCGATCTGTTATTAAATTCAATATCATATCGCGTTCCATGAGAGAACAAAACTCCATCTACAAGATTTATCTTTAATATAATTGTATTTTCATCATCAAAGTTGTTATGTCCATTATCAATCCATTCTGCAAAAACAGTTTTCATTTATTCTGGATGCTCCCCTAAGAGGAGAGTCAAGACATAATTTTTATTTTGAGAGAATATATGATTCAATCGCTTCGTTAGCAAATACAGCTGTACCCTCTCCGCCCATTTTATCAATGTTTGCTGTCATATCTCCACCACCTGCATACATAAGTCCAAGGCTTCCCAGAATCTCATCGGTACAAGTATAGAAGTTCTCAGTAATATGATTCTGCAATTTCTTTACCAGCATCTGTGCCTCTTCTGAATCAGGTCCTCTATCAATGATCTGTCCGAATTCTGCAAAAATAGCCATCATCTTCTGACCGATTGCTATTTCCTGTTCTTTGGAACGTGCTGCAGATTTCTGCTCATACTCTTTCCATGCATCAGTTTTTCCCCAGGATTCTTTTGCCTGAGCTGCGTATTCATCTATCTTTCGTGTATCAAACGCTTCAAAACCAAGCTTATTCAATTTACCAACTCCCAACATTTTTATTCCGATCGCAAGATCAATAAGATTTTCAAGGTGTTCCTTCCGAAGTTGCAAAAGCTTGATCTGTTGTCCTAATGCTTTACTTTGATCGAAATTTGGATCATCTAAAATCTCTTTGATATCCTTTAGCTGAAATTGAAGTTCTTTAAAAAGTAAAATCATCTGCAATCGTTCTAACGCCTTATCGTCATAAAGCCTGTAGCCTGCAGCTGTGACTTCAGTGGCAGGCAAAAGGCCTATCTTATCGTAATGATGCAGAGAGCGTACACTTACCCCTGAAATGTCACTTACTTCTTTTACTGTCATCATGAATATCAACCTTCTTTCTTGTCCCTGTTGAGTATATGATAAACTATGACATAATGTCAGGGTCAACACTTTTTTAATAAAATAATCCTCCTTGTGAATATCACGCTCATAATGAGCAATCCTATACCAAGACCTATTGAAAGAGAATTAGTTTTTAAATTTTGGTAGTATGGCACAGAAAAAGCCATTTCTCGACATACGAAAAATGGCTCAAATACAAGGAAAATTAATGTTTAGAGTTTGTGATTACACTTTAAAGCGGTAGCCCGTTTGGAGCGTTCCGCAAGCGTCTGCGATATTACTCTTCTTCAAGTACAAATGGACATACTATACTTTCCGAAGAACACCCTATTTTGTACTTTACCGGAGCATTAGTCGCAACGCTGTACAGACTCCTGATTTTGGTCATTTACAAGCATTTTTTCAGCCCTTGCCTTGTATTTCATGAGTTGCAGAGTGTAGACACCCCCCATAAAACAAACACCCATGAATTCAATATTCATGGGCATATAACCAACGTATCAATGATCTAAAAATGCCCCAGACTTTCATCCAGGGCATTCCTCCATCTTGATTTATATAATATATTCGCTCCTCGGAATATATGCCGCTCTCAGTACTTTACAGATGAAATTCCAGGAGCACTTTGAAAAGGTCCCCATCGATTTCTACCTGGAAAGTTCCTCCCTGAAGTTCCGTGAAAGACCTGACTATGGCAAGTCCGAGTCCGCTGCCCTCCGTATTTCTTGATAGGTCTCCCCGCACAAACCGCTCAGTGATCTCATCCGCCTGGAAATGCATTTCCTGTGCAGAAATATTCCGGAAAGTTACCTGTACCTGCGCTTCGTTCTTCTCCAGATCGATGTAGACTCTGGAATGAGGCATCGCATATTTCAGGATATTTTGGATCAGATTGTCGATGATCCGGTAAGTCCGGTTCGGATCGAGACGCAGGATTACTTTCTCTTCCAGAAGCTTCCAGCGAAAATCCAGACCGCTGCCTACAATCTTCTCCTCGTTCTCAAGACGAACCTGTTTGATCAGATTCCCCAGATCCACATCCGCATAATTCATGATAAGGTTGTTACTAGCTGCCTTGCTCACCTCGAAAAGATCCTCAATAAGCACCTTCAGCCGATCTGCTTTTCTCTCCAGTGTACCGACATATTCTGTTCTCTGTTCTTCCGTCAGATTCTCCTGTTTCAGAAGATCAATATACGTGATGATTGCTGTCAGAGGAGTCTTCAGATCATGGGATACATTCGTGATAAGTTCTGTCTTCATGTTCTGACTCTTCGCTTCCTCAGCAACAGCACGAGAGAATCCCTCCTGCACCTGATTCATCTGAGCAGCAAGCGGCTGGAAGATACCCATATCCTTTTCATCCAGAGAAATCTGAAGTTCGCCTTTAGCCATATGACCGGCTGCATCCAAAATCCGTCTATACTGTCCCTGAATCTGTCTGACATATTTTCTGACCAGAAAATAAAGGACTATCGAGTATATCACCGCCCCTGCAATGCCTAAAAACCCAAAACAGCAGATCAGAGAGACAGTGCAGAAATTGACCAGAACAAGTTTCAGAATCGTCCGGTTCAGACCGTCCGTCAGATCCAGATCGGAGATAGAGTTCCAAAGCTTTCTGCATAGTCCACGTATCCAGATCAGAAGACGCGTAAGCAGGACACGGTTTTTGAGGTAGTATCCCGGATTCCAGAAAAACTGCCGCAGAGATACCACAAAGACAAACTCCATCCCGAACAGAACTGCCCACCCCAGAACGCTGAGTCCATATACTATCACCAGTACCCAGCAATACGGTATCGTTTCGGAGAAAAAGCGAATGCCGTTCTCACCCAGTTCTCGGATGAGGATTGCCTCATTGCTAAACGGCATGGAAAACATCATGCAGACTGCTCCGGTGATTCCGAGAAATCCGATTCCCCAGAATACCACTTCAAACGGCAGGCAAAACAATTTCTCTCTTCCTGTAAACAGTCCGGAAATTGCCGGAATCAGAAGTCCTGCAAGAAGCACTGCAAGCACAAGCACCAGAATCAGGATCCAAGCCCCGTGTTCCATATATATTTCTGCCGGCTGTTCATACCAGACATATCCCACAGGGGAATAATCCTGCCATGTGTCACCAATAAAGGTACTGTTCTCTGTCAGCAGGAACAGGATATCAAAATTCTTCGGAATCAGATTTTCCAACTCCTGCTGAGTAAATGCATATTCTTCTGGACTGGAAGCATATTTCCCCTCAATTTCCTGTTGGTATTCCTCCGGATACATTTGTAACAAATTTTGGAATTGAATGTAGATCTGTCTCAATGCTTCACGCACTTCAGTTCCCGCTGGAAGATACACATCCTGATCTCCAAACACACTCACCAGATCCGTTTTTCCAAACGCATCAAATGAAAGATACAAACATGCACGGATATCTTTCTTTCCGGTTGCACTCCGTATCTCTTCCATAACACTCTTGTTCTGCGCCTGATCTTCTGCCGCGCGGCGTCCCAATTCCAGTAGTTTCGTTTCTCCTGAAATGTCATACATGTTGGCAGCAACGGTTTCTTCTCCCTTTTTTCTTCCGTAAAAATAACTTTCCTGAAAGACCGTATCATAGCATCCATCCCATCCAATCTGATCATAGAAGTTCTGATAATGGCCAGCTGTTCCCAGAATCTGTTCCTGCATATAGTAACAAGCCGCAGCTGCAATCTCTGGAAAAGATGGATTGATATAGTATCCCGTGGTTTCTTCAGGATTTTCATGTTCCTCACCGGTTCCCCATACAGTGACCGGTTCCATCTCTTTTGTCATTTTTTCCTGATAATATGTATTATAGTCCTCAGCCATCCTCGGGTAAAAGCTTACCAGTATCATCGCCGGAACCAGTGCCAGAAAGAGCATTACCAGGAATGCTTTTCTAGACATTTTGTTCGATTTTGTATCCAACGCCCCACACCACCTTTAAATATTTTGGATTCTTTGGATTGATTTCTATCTTTTCCCGGATATTACGGATATGTACCATGATCGTATCCGAATTCACCGCCCGTTCATTCCAGACACGTTCATAGATCTCATCTGCCGAAAACACTCTTCCCGGATTGCGCATCAGTAGCATCAGAATGCGAAATTCCATCGGTGTCAGTCGCACCGGATTCCCGTCTACCAGGAGCTGAACCTTCTCCTCATTTAACTCCAGTCCCCCGATCCGGTAAATATGCTCCTGTTCCTGCTCTTTCTCGTTCCCCTGCCCTGAGATCTCCAGAAAACGCTGGTATCTCCGCAGCTGGGAGCGTACCCTCGCCAAAAGCTCCATCGGCTTGAATGGTTTGGTCACATAATCATCCGCTCCCATGTTCAGTCCCAGGATCATATCCGTCTCCTCCGTTTTGGCTGACAACATGATCACAGGAAAATCGTATTCCCGTCGCAGCTGCATCACCATCCGAATTCCATCCATTCTCGGCATCATGACATCCACGATAGCCAGATGTACGGTCTCCTTCTGCAGGATTTCAAGTCCTTCTACTCCGTCCGCAGCCTCCAGTACATCGTAATCCTGGCTTTTCAGATATATCTCAACCCCTTTTCGTATCTCCGCGTCATCTTCTACTACCAAAATCTGATACTGACTCATAGTTTCATCCTCGCTCTCCTCCTTCGTTTTTATATGGAGATTCTAACCTTCAAAACCAAAGAACATCTCTGATAAAAACGAAAGAATTTCTAAAGATTCGGCAATACTATCGTCCCCAAATGAAAGTATTTCTTCCGAAAGCATTGTAAATTATAGTAAAGTGACTTTTATCCCATATTACTATACTTCATCAGATGGATTACCTTTCTCATAACTATTCTGGGACGGGATTCAGGTTCGTTGAGCCTGTAACCCCGTCCCAGAAAACTCGTAAGAAAAGCATATTTTTCCACATAGAACTTCGTTTCTTGTATTAGTGAAGTAATCCAAAAGAATTCCGTCAATGTTTTATCGTCATACCCTCTGTCTTTTTAATTAACAATAATCATGCTATCATAGTCGCAGTAAGCATCATTCATACCACAGCTAAACGAGCCGTAAATTACTGTACCTTTAGTTCAACGATTTCACCATATGTATATCCGCCGCATATGTGCCATCGTCATATTTATTCGCTTTAGGAATACGTCCAACTTCTACAAAGCCAAATGACTCATACATATGTATTGCACGATTATTCCCTTCCACGACTGTTAATTCTGCTGTTTCAAAGCCGCATTTTTCAATCATTTCAAGAATAAGAGCAAATAATTTCTTTCCTATACCCATTCCTGTATAATCCAAATACAAAGCAATACCAATATCAGCTCTGTGAGAATTTCGTCTACTTCCGCCCGCTACATCAAATGATGCATTGCCAACATACTCACCATCAAGTTCTGCTAATATAAGACAGGCTTTCTCATTTTCTGTATGGCTGTTAATAAATACTTCTTCCTGCTCAATAGTCATATCCTCACACTCATCTGCCTCGCGAAGCAAAAATCTTGTTTCGCCACATACTCTTTTTAAGAAAGGCAACAACATTTCAGCATCTTCCCTCTCTGCGTTTCTGAAAACAAGTCTTTGACCATTCAAATCGTAAGTTCTAGGTTCAATTCTCATAATACATTCTCCATAATAAGTTGGTTTTCAAAATAGATATTTTTACTAATTATCATAATAACACAAAAGAACGTAAATATAAAAAAGATATCATTATGCCATTTCATCTTGTAAATAAATGATTTGTCAACATTCTAAAAATCATTTTCATGAGTTGAATATTATCCTATCTTGTGTTATATTCTAAATAAAGAAAGACATCTGCGGGTAACAGATGCCTTTCCACGGAACGTATCCATTCCAAAAGTGGATGCTCCCAAGCAGACGTGACTGCTCTTACGAGTGCCGCCTTACCTGTTTGCCGACAGGTAAGGCTTTTTTATTTTCTTCTGCTGTTTCTCTTATTATCGAGAAAGGTCAGAAACGCAACTACTAATGTACCAAAGGATATCAGCAAGCCGATGATCCTGATAAATATCAAGATGATATCTGCACATGTCATAACTACGCACGTCTACGCTCCGCTTCGGTCGGCGCTAAACGAAGGTCCACTGGACCTTCAGTAACCTGTCATGGGTTCCGTATTTCAAATCTTATCATATCTCTGTATTCATTTCAAACGTAACCTTGAAAAAGGTAACGCTTTTCCCTTCCATTTTTGAGTTCGTGGACAATTGTTCCACCTGCATGGAAACAGCGCCCAAAGACCCCATTATATGCGGTCTCCGAGCGCCAAAAACGTTACACTTTAAAGCGGTAGCCCGTTTGGAGCGCCCCGGAACTCCTCTTTTCTCCTCGTTTTTCCTTGGAAAAACCCTTTATTTATGGGAAGAATTCCGCTTTTTTCCTTATCTATTTTTTTAAACGGTTTTTTAACCTTTTTAGCTTTGGTAGTTTCTTTGGTAGTTTTTGCAGTAGTTTTTAAAAACTACCAGAACATCTATAATGATAGCCAATCTCTACCAACAATCTCTTTTCGTATGTTACGCACTACCTCAATAACTATTCCATAATCAGCATTTTGCTTTCTTCTTTTTTTTATTAATAATAGTCTTGACGACTTACAAATCATATTTTACAATACAATCTAAGAAATGGGTTCTCACCGTACAGTCTCATGACTCAAGCGGGCTGCTCGTTTCTTTTTTTATTGCCAAAAGATCATACAAGTACTTCTTATCATCTTCCGCATAACGTACCAATAACCTGGCAGAGAAAACATTATATCTCACAAGTAATCCAGTCTTATCATCATACACCGGAAGTGCAAATCGAACATCGTATCTATACCATCCATACTTCGCATCTGCTTTATGTTTCTTTTTTGTATTCTCGGAAAAATGTCTATTAGTAGCTATCTGAATTAGTTCAGGTATTCCCTGAGCTGCGTTTGCCTTCGCTTTCGCTGTCGCACCTTTTAGTGCTAACCTACTTTCTGAATTTGCAAATTCATCCGGGAAATCTGTAGAGATAAAAATCTTTTCTGACGTTTCTTCGATTTCATAAAACTCTCCAATGTATTCTTTTAGGTATTCCTCGACTTCTTTCCATTCCTCTCTTGGCTTTCCTTTAAAGCGAATATCGTTAATCAACACAAATCTTTTTCCATCTAAATCTGTAATAATATTAATGTTCCGATCCATATATTCTCCTCTTAGCTGAAATCTCCACGTATCCAATCAAACTCATAATTTGGATCTCTTTCATATTCCATTCGTTCACATGGATCAAAATTCATCCATGTCGGCAGTGGAACTTTATACTTTTTTCTTGCGATCGCTCTTGTGCTTACATACTCATCATGTCGTATCGGAATATGCAATTCGGCTTCATCTTCCATACATTCTATCGTATGCAAAACAGATCTGCCTTCGCTAAAAATATCTGGAGCATACACCCATTTTATAGGCTCTTCTTTCCTTTTGCTATGCTGGATCATTTCTTCCTTAAACTTCTCAAAGGTATATTGACGTTCGTACTCATCATATATTTCCAGATTGTTTTCGTTCTCATAATAAAATTGTTCCAGCCCGTCGAAACTCTTATATGCATTTTCATGTTTCTGAAATAATGGTACCCATCCAAATGATCGTTTACATATGTGTATCTGGTATCCCAGATATGGTCTATCTACAATCTCATAGCCGCAATCATAACAAGAATAATCCGTTCTGTTTGGAAAATATTGTTCGACCAGATTTTTATTTCTTGTCATCATATAAAAATTCGTCCCCATTTTTTTCCTCCATGCATTTGATTTCTTCATCATATGCCACATGCAAGTACTTGTCATTGGACTTCTAGTCCAATAGCAAATATTTACCTTTAGAAATCAATAACAAAAAAGGAACCCACAAGACATTGTCCCATGGGTTCAGTATTCTATGCTGCACTTCTTATAAACGATTTATAATATGTGCTAATTCTCTTTTGAAATTCTTTTTTATCCAATACACAATAAGCTGTCTGACTCTCCCTTGGTCTTGTCACCAACAAATCTTCCATGTGCACTCCAAATAACTTACTGAGCGTCAGTAAATGATCAACTGACGGAAGTATCTTTCCATTCATCCATCGATATACGGGTTGCGGACAAGACAAATGCAGAATCTCCTGAATATCTTTTACTGTTAAGCCTGCATGTTTAATATATTCTTTTAGCTGCAAACCTGTTTTAATCATATCTATATTGGGATATGTCTTTGATTGTTTCATGTCAAAATACCTCCGCATTGTCAATCTCTTTTTGTGAATAATGATAATCCTCAAAATCCTGCCTTTCTAAGTTCATCCATTAAAGCAGTACGCCGCTTATATTGAGTTCTCCAGAGTTGCGCCACCTTATATGCCTCTGCTTTTCCATCCTTACATTTAGCAATTTTCTTCAGGTATTGTACCAGATATTTGTAATGCTTACGGTCACAAACCCTATCCATTTCAGGCATAATATAATTCAAATATCCTTGAATTACTCGCTCTGGATAGATCTTTCTCAGTTGCTTCTCATATTTATCCAGTATATGGACACTATTGTTTTTTTCAATCTCCTGCATAAGTTCTTCATACTTTTCTTCCTGACACAGAACGTCACATATAAAATAAATATTTTTGCTTTTCGCTAAAACTAAATCTGTAATTTTGTCCCATTCTTCTACAGAAAACATACATGCTTTCAATTCATTGAAATATATTAAATCTGTCTGCTCACACTGAGTCAGTTGAAAAATCAACTCCTCTTTATATTTCTCTTTTTGATTCAATTCTCTATACAAAGCAATCAACTGTCGGCTATACTGTTTTATTTTTTCAGGATACCCAACATCCATCATTTTACTTTCTTCTAATATCTGTATCGCCTGATTAGTGTTTCCATTCTCTATAGCTTCTGTTATTTCTAATTCACGAATGCAGAAAAAGTGTCTGTGTAATGTTCGATACTGCCAGATATCTTCTTCAGACATTCGCAGCCTTCTCATACAATCTATTCTCTGCATGATTACATTCTGGTAACCATACCTGACGGAATAAATGTTACCACAATCATTTTGATTATTATGATTCTCGATAATGTTATCAAGTGTGTCCATCCGTTCCCTGATTTCTGCTTCCGAAATAAAATACCGTTCATAAAACTCATCTATATATTCTTCCATATAATCAATTACGAAATCTGTTTCTTTGTGTTCGCGAAACCATTTCTCAATGATAGTTTTATCACTTTCTGTACATTTACAAACAATCTCTTTCCAGTAATCATAACAGGTCTCAGCGACCATACCGGTTCCACCATCCGAATCATCCATATCCGTATTTCCGACTTCCCTGAATACAAGATTCGTGATTTCAAATGCCTGTAAACAGCATCCATGCTCAACTAAGAAAGGTATTTTCTCATGTAAAAAATATCTTAGATCAGAGCAAAAATCATAGGCATGCTGCCAATCAATAAATCCGCCTCTACCACTGTATCGATAAATGATTGCCTTAATTTCTTTTTTTAATTCGGCCATCTGTCGGGCATTCATTTGAAAATCATATATTAATTGTAACCTATTCTTCAAGCTTTCATTTGACTCTAAAATATCAGCAAGAACCCTTCGAACATCTTCCTCCGGAATCTTACTTACCAGTGTATCTAGTTCCTGTCGTTTATCATTTTCCGAAGCATTGCAGTTCAGTTCAGCCAGATCCATGATATTCTGTTCCTCATCCTCATGTTCAGCTAAATAACCTTCGTATGCAAAAAGAACTGCCGCCATATGTTTACAATTATAACCCTGTGCAGCATAAGGGCAGTCACATTCCATCTCCTGAACCTCATCTCCCTTAAGCGTAATACAGACCTGATAGAAATCACTACCTTCTACCTCTGCACAAATCGTATCATCTTTTAACTCCAAATCTGAAACACATCCGTCTTCATAATACATGACACCCCGATTCAAAATATGTGGTTCGAATAAATCCATCCATTCCATTTTCTGCTACTCCTCATCTATGTGCCTATCTACAGCATATTTTCTGGTTTTGGCATGCGCCCTGTCCATCCTAGGGATTTTGCCCATGCCTTATAATGTTTCTTTTCTTCCGGTTCATCACCATTGATTGTCTCCAGAAATTCGCAGAAGCCACCAACACCTCCAACATCATCCACAAGGCTCATTCCATCCCAGGCAATACAGACAGGTTTTTCCTTATATTCAATCCCTTTCAATTTAGCCAGAAATTCTCCTTCCATCTGCTGACCAAAAGCATCTACATACAGAGCAGTTTCTGGGACATATCCATTTTTATCACGAATCATATTTCCATTTTCATCTCTGACATATACACTTCTGTCATACCAGGCATTTGTACAGGTGATTTTAATCTCCCATCCATCGCCATAATCATATCGATAACATAATGCTGATAATGCAGGAATCGGCTCAGGATTATTCTCTATACATAGTGTTTCCAGTTCGCGATCCAGTTTTTCCATCTCTTTAAAGTATGACACCATATCGATTGTTGGATTGCCATCTTCGTCAAAATATTTTCTTGCTTCATCTACAATCTGGTCCATCATAGCTGTTAGATTTCTGTACTTTTTAATGATTTCTTTACGTTCTTTCTCTACTTGCTTCAAAGATGTTTCTTTTTCCTGTCTCCAGGAATCCCAATCCCCCTGTTCAGCAGGTGTTTTCAAAACAGTCCAGAGCATCGATCGTTCCAGCAATTCCTCACACTGACCCTCCATGTAAACATTCCATGTTCTCTGATCTGTTGTTTTTTTCTGAATTTCCGGCCAATCTTTTCTGAAACGCTCTACTTCTATTTGTGCCGGAATGTAATGTTCCCCCACTCCTTCATAAAAATACGGTCCACAATACTTAGATTTCAGCCAACTCTTAAAGCTTTCTCCTTCTTCGTAATCATCATCCCAATAAATATCTTCATAATTTTCACTTGGAAAACGAAAATACAAACCAACCTGACGTGTCCACTCTTTCACTTGGCCCCCATCTGTCATCTTTTTGAATTCATCTTCATACGGAACATAACTGTGAAGATGACTATTCTGCCAGCCAAAAGCCTTCATAATTGCATAATGCAGACCATGCAGACTCATACTGCCCGGAACGATAAAATCCCGGGTAATCCCTTCCTTCATTCTGCCAAATTTTCTAAGTACTTCCTTATGCTCATCTTGGAAATACCCGAGATCAAGCTCCATATGAAGTTGCAGCGCCATGGGAATACGCTTCACTTCTGCTTCAATCATATCCCAGAATTCCTTTTTTTCTTTCAGAAGTCTTTCTTTTTCTTCTTTTAATTCTTCAAGAATCCTACGTTGCTCCTGAATCTCGACTTTCTGATTTTTAGAACGTGCTTCAGTATTAGTAACCTGATTTTTTGCCGCCATCTGCATACGCTCCCTATATTCTTCACTTCGAATTGCTTCATTACTTCTATCTTCACCACCATACTGCCCACGAGAATATGGCATATAAGACTGCACATTCTTTTCAGATATCACAAGATTATCTGCTATTTCAGCAACACTTTTCCCCTGAGCAAGTAATTCTAAAACCTGATCACTGGTTTTACTATGCCACAATCCCTCAGTAATCAGCACTCTTCGCACTTTAATTGGATAAGTACCAAGTTTCTCTGCAGTCCTCTTCACAGAACCTGTCTCTTTGTAATTGTCAATAATCTGCTGATATAATTCATCCATCTAACCGGACCTCCCTTCTCATTTCTCAGGTGGCCTACCTTTTCTAGGAATAAGAATATAATAATTGACATATCGTGTCAACCTTACCTTTTGTGATAATAAAAACTTTACCCAGACGAATGTTTGTCATATCTTCATTATAATAACATCCATCATATCGATAATATTTATTCTTTCTCATCGGTAGTTTTTTTGG
The DNA here is from genome assembly GCA_045598185.1 of Marvinbryantia sp. GTDB lineage: Bacteria > Bacillota > Clostridia > Lachnospirales > Lachnospiraceae > Marvinbryantia. The sequence goes on along the minus strand of JAZLLO010000046.1, from coordinate 452 downwards.
TAGTTTTTAAAGAAAAAAGCCACTCTTCAAAGGTTAAAGAATGGCTTAAATACAAGGGAAAATGGACTTTTCAGTTTTAGATTACACTTTAAAGCGGTAGCCTACGCCCCAGATCGTCTCAATATACTGTGGTTTTGCTGAATCGTACTCGATTTTCTCGCGGATTTTCTTAATATGAACCGTCACAGTAGCGATATCTCCGACTGATTCCATCTCCCAGATCTCGCGGAATAATTCTTCTTTACTGTAGACATGATTAGGGTTCTCTGCAAGGAAAGTAAGAAGATCAAATTCCTTGGTGGTAAAGGTTTTCTCTTCGTTGTTGACCCATACTCTTCTGGCGGTCTTGTCGATCTTAATTCCACGGATCTCAACGATTTCATTCTCCTTGACGTTGGAATTGACCAGTCTTTCATATCTTGAGAGATGAGCTTTTACTCTTGCAACCAACT
>JAZLLO010000045.1:0-9928 GCA_045598185.1 Marvinbryantia sp. | reverse complement strand
ATACTGTTCCGTAAGACAATATCAGCATCAACCCTGTCATAAAACAGGTCTTCCAGTAATTATTCTGAAGGGCTTCCTGACCCTTAATTTTTAAAGCTTTTCGATCTATTGCCATACTACTCTCCTTATCTATACCCTCCCATTTTATCAAATTAATAAAAACAAGCCAATATCCAACTCACTCAACTTTTTGTTACTGTTCACGTCACTTCGTTCCCGTTCCAGTAACGGTGAAAAAGCCATGCAGAATCACCTTCGGTGATGGCTTTTTCACTGCTAAACTCGGGTTTTGCTTCACAAAACACCTCGCGGAACAATGGCACCTGAATTGTAACTAATCAATTTCTTTTCTATTAAAAAATCCTTCCTGCTCCAATTCCTTGGTCTTAATATCTCCGCGAACTTTGAAATGCAGTTCAGGATTCTTAATACTAACTCTTGTATTATCCGGTACTGATGAAGTAATAAATGCATTACTTCCGATTACAGCACCTTCTCCTATGATCGTATCTCCTCCTAAGATAGATGCTCCGGAATATACAGTTACATTATTCTTCAATGTCGGATGTCTCTTGCTGTTACGTAAGGACTGTCCACCTCTTGTTGACAATGCACCAAGGGTTACACCCTGATAGATCTTCACATTGTCTCCGATGATCGTTGTCTCACCAATTACAATCCCGGTACCATGGTCGATAAAGAAGTATTCTCCCAATGTTGCCCCCGGATGAATATCAATTCCGGTAAGACTATGAGCATACTCTGTCATGATACGTGGAATCATCGGCACCTTTAAAACAAATAATTCATGTGCGATACGATTAACCGTAATTGCAAATAAACCAGGATATGAGAAAATGATCTCATCCGTATTAAAAGCTGCCGGGTCACCATCATAGGTAGCCTGTACATCCTTAGCCAGCATATCTCTAAGCGGAGAAAGTCGTTCCAGAAACTTTCCCACGATCTTAGTGGCATTCTCATTCGCTTCCTCTTCAGAAAGCTTATCGTCGGCAACATACAGAAGCGCTCTTTTTACCTGCTTTGTCAGGTTATAATTGATGTCTTCCAGTAATTCACCAACATGATACTCGATACTACTGCTTCTGAGTGTCTTAAACTCCAGATAACCCGGAAACAGAAGCTGTCTGATCTTTTCGAGTAACTCTATAATTCCTTCTTTATGGAGACGGTTATCTGCATCGATATGTGTAATGATCGGCAGTTTCTTATAACTCTCCAGTAAAGATTGAACTAATTCTTCCATATAATAGTCTCCTGATTCTATATTCTAACTCACCACCTAAAGAAGTGGGAGTCTTCTCCAACTAAGATAATCCTCGAACGGAGTATAACACATACTTTCTTATTTTTTCAAGTTTTCACAGAATTGTTTATAATTAAAAAAAGACGGAACTACTATGAAAATAATTGTATATTTTTTTTATTATTTTGCTTGACTTTTCAAAAGCATGCATATATAATCATTTTTGTTGTGAGGCATAACGAGCCCAGATAGCTCAGTTGGTAGAGCAGAGGACTGAAAATCCTCGTGTCACTGGTTCGATTCCGGTTCTGGGCACTGTAATTTCATATATAACATGCGGGTGTAGTTCAATGGTAGAACACCAGCCTTCCAAGCTGGATACGTGGGTTCGATTCCCATCACCCGCTTTTTTATACCCCAAAAGAGCCACTGGATATTTCCAGTGGCTCTTTTTCAGCTTTCGTAAAGAAAAGTGAGCCATTGGGACCAATGGCTCAAGATTAATTATTTAATTGTAACTTTGTCGAGTTTCCAGATTTCATCTACGTACTGCTGGATTGTTCTGTCTGATGTGAACTTACCTGAGCATGCTACGTTGAGGATAGCCATCTTTGCCCATCTAGTTTCATCACGGTATGCTTCTTCTACTCTTCTCTGAGCTTCTGCATATGCCTTGAAGTCAGCAAGGATAAAGTACGTATCTGCACGGTCGCTACTCTTTGTGTTAAGCAGTGAATCGTAAAGATCACGGAATCTTTCTGGATCATCCGGAGCATATTCACCATTGATCAGCTGCATCAGTACACGTCTGATATCGCCATCTGTGTTGAAGATGATCTCTGGATAGTATCCGCCATTCTGTTCGTAGTTGATAACTTCGTCAGATGAAAGACCGAAGATGAATGCATTCTCGGCACCAACTTCTTCTACGATTTCTACGTTAGCACCATCCATTGTACCAAGTGTTGGAGCACCATTCAGCATGAACTTCATGTTACCTGTACCAGATGCTTCCTTAGAAGCTGTCGAAATCTGTTCAGATACATCAGCTGCTGCGAAGATCCATTCAGCGTTAGATACACGGTAGTCTTCGATGAATACAACCTTAAGCTTTCCGTTGATTGATGCATCATTATTGATTACATCAGCAACAGAGTTAATGAGCTTGATTGTAAGCTTAGCACGTCTGTAACCAGCTGCAGCCTTAGCACCAAAGATGAATGTTCTTGGATAGAAGTCCATCTCTGGGTGATCTTTGATCTGGTTGTAGAGATACATAACATGAAGGATGTTAAGAAGCTGACGCTTGTATTCATGAAGTCTCTTAACCTGTACGTCAAAGATAGAACGTGGGTTAATCTCTACACCATTGTGTTCAAGGATGTACTTAGCAAGACGAACCTTGTTCTGGTACTTGATATTCATGAATTCCTGCTGTGACTTTGGATCATCAGCATAAACTTTTAACTTAGCGATCTGTGGAAGATCTGTAATCCATTCGTCGCCAATGTGGTCTGTTACCCATGAAGCAAGGAGTGGGTTACCATGAAGAAGGAATCTTCTCTGTGTGATACCATTTGTCTTGTTGTTGAACTTTTCTGGCATCATCTCATAGAAGTCACGAAGTTCCTGCTTCTTCAGGATCTCTGTATGAAGACGTGCTACACCATTTACAGAGTAACCTGCTGCAATTGCAAGGTGAGCCATCTTAACCTGTCCGTCGAAGATGATAGCCATCTTACGAACTTTTTCATAGTTACCTGGGTATGCAACCTGAATCTTTTCTACAAAACGGCGGTTGATCTCTTCGATGATCTGGTAAACACGTGGAAGTAATCTTGAGAACAGCTCGATTGGCCACTTTTCAAGAGCTTCTGCCATGATTGTATGGTTAGTATAAGCACATGTCTTTGTTGTAACTTCCCATGCTTCGTCCCATTCAAGACCTTCTTCATCAAGAAGGATACGCATTAATTCTGCAACAGCTACTGTTGGATGTGTATCATTCAGCTGGAATGTAGCCTTTTCATAGAACTTACGGATATCGCTGTGGTTCTTTTTATACTTATCAACTGCAGCCTGTACAGATGCAGATATGAAGAAATACTGCTGTTTCAGACGTAATTCCTTACCAGCATAGTGGTTATCGTTTGGATAAAGAACCTCTACGATGTTACGAGCAAGGTTTTCCTGCTCAACAGCTTTACGGTAATCACCCTTGTCGAATGAATCAAGCTGGAATTCGCTGATAGCTTCAGCATCCCAGATACGAAGTGTGTTAACGATCTTGTTGTTGTAACCAACGATTGGGAAATCATATGGTACGGCACGAACTGACTGGTAACCTTCCTGTGTATAATAGTTACGTCTTGTCTTTTCATCATATGTAACCTTAACATAACCGCCGAACTTAACTTCCTTAGCATATTCTGGACGACGAAGTTCAAATGGGTTACCATTCTTTAACCAGTTATCCGGAACTTCTACCTGGTAACCGTTCTCGATCTTCTGCTTGAACATACCATAACGGTAACGGATACCACATCCGTATGCAGGATATCCAAGAGAAGCCAGTGAATCAAGGAAACATGCTGCAAGACGGCCAAGACCACCATTACCAAGAGCTGCATCTGGTTCCTGATCTTCGATCACGTTGATGTCAAGACCGATTTCTTCCAGAGCATCCTTAATGTCATTGTACATTGTAAGGTTGATCATGTTGTTGCCAAGTGCACGACCCATAAGGAATTCCATTGACATGTAATATACAAACTTTGGATCTTCCTTGTCGTACTGCTGCTGTGTAGCAAGCCAGTTTTCAATGATTGTATCCTTTACTGCGTAAGATACAGCCTGGAAAATCTGCTGCTGTGTAGCTTCTTCGATGTTTTTACGGTAAAGAGCCTTTACATTAGCCTTTACTTCATTAATAAACTGTGTTTTGTTAAACTTCTTTGTAGCCATTCTTTCATCCTTTCATTAAATGCTACTGTCTTTCGACAGCCATGGTTACTTTTTCTCCGTTAATTACCCAATCTTTAATATAGCCTTTTGTGCTTCCAAGAACGATATCGTTGGCAAGTACTTCGCCCTGAATCTCATCCTTGTGAGCAGCTAAAATACCCTCAATCTTATCATTGCCCATTGCATAGATCACAATACGATCCATAACCTGGAAGTCAGCTTCCTTACGCATGGTCTGTACTTTACTGATGATCTCACGAACGAAACCTTCTTCAATCAGCTCGTCTGTAAGCTTGATCTCAAGTACTACTGTGATATCTCCATCCTGCTCAGTTACGTAATCTTCAGACTGTGCAGTGTCAATAAGCAAGTCATTTTCAGATAATACAACAGGTGTTCCGTTAATGTCAAGGTGTAACTCGCCTGTTTCTTTCAGCTCAGCCATTGCTTTCTGACCATTGATCTCAGCCAGTGCAACCTTGATACCACCAAGCAACTTGCCGTATTTTGGTCCGACGGTTCTCATCTGTGGCTTAAATGTATAAGAAACGAAGCTGTCTACTTCTTCTGTAAATGCTACATTCTTTGTATTCAGTTCATCTCTGATGATGTCTGAATAGAACTGTGAAAGTTCCTGTGGAGCCTTCACATACATATTGGCGATTGGCTGTCTGTTCTTGATATTTGCTGCGTTACGTGCTGCACGTCCCATAACAACGATCTTAAGAACTTCATCCATCTTAGCTTCCAGATCCTTATCGATCTGTTCTGCTTTACATACAGGGAAATCGCAAAGGTGGATACTGATTGGTGCCTGTGAATCAACAGAACATACCAGGTTGCGATAGATCTCTTCTGTCATAAATGGAACCATTGGAGCTGCTGCCTTACAGATCTCAACAAGTGCTGTGTAAAGAGTCATGTAAGCATTGATCTTATCCTGTTCCATTCCTTTTGCCCAGAAACGTTCACGGCTGCGGCGAACATACCAGTTACTCATATCGTCAACAAATTCCTGAAGGGCACGTCCTGCCTCTGGAATACGATAATTGCCAAGGTCTTCGTCTACAGACTTGATTGTGCTGTTCAGCTTGGAAAGAAGCCACTTATCCATTACAGGAAGCTTGTCATACTCTAATGTGTACTTGGATGCATCGAACTCATCGATGTTAGCATACAGTACAAAGAATGCATAAGTATTCCACAGAGTACCCATGAACTTACGCTGTCCTTCCTGAACTGCCTTGCCATGGAATCTGTTAGGAAGCCATGGTGCACTGTTTACATAAAAATACCAGCGAATTGCATCAGCACCGTATGTCTCAAGTGCATCAAATGGGTCAACAGCATTACCCTTTGACTTACTCATCTTCTGTCCGTTTTCATCCTGAACATGACCAAGTACAATAACATTCTCATATGGTGCTTTGTTGAAGAGCAGTGTCGATTCTGCAAGCAGAGAATAGAACCATCCACGAGTCTGGTCTACTGCTTCTGAGATAAACTGTGCAGGGAACTGTGCTTCAAATAATTCTTTATTCTCAAATGGATAGTGATACTGAGCAAATGGCATAGCACCAGAGTCAAACCAGCAGTCGATAACTTCCGGTACACGGTGCATGTCCTTACCACACTCAGGACACTTGATTGTAATCTCATCAATATATGGTCTGTGAAGTTCTACTGTCTTAGCAGCTTCGTTGCCACTCATCTCAAAGAGTTCCTGACGGCTTCCGACAGAATGCTGGCAGCCACATTCACATTCCCAGATATTCAGTGGAGTTCCCCAGTAACGGTTACGTGAGATACCCCAATCCTGAACGTTCTCAAGCCATGCTCCGAAACGTCCGGAACCGATACCTTCCGGAATCCAGTTGATTGTCTTATTGTTGCGGATCAGATCTTCCTTAACTGCTGTCATCTTGATGAACCATGATTCACGTGCATAGTAGATCAGTGGAGTATCACATCTCCAGCAGTGTGGATATTCATGTTCGAACTTAGGAGCATCGTAAAGCTTACCTTCAGCATCAAGATCCTTGATTACCATTGGGTCTGCTTTCTTAACAAACGTACCACCATATGGTGTATCCTCTGTCATGTTACCTTTTCCATCTACGAACTGTACAAATGGAAGGTCATAGTTACGTCCGATTCTACCATCGTCTTCACCAAATGCAGGTGCAATATGTACGATACCTGTACCATCTGACATGGTTACATAAGTATCGCATGTTACAAAATGAGCTTTCTTACGCTGTTTTGCAGCTGACTGTCCTGCACATGCGAAAAGTGGTTCGTACTCTCTGTATTCGAGATCTTTACCTTTATATGTTTCGAGTACTTCATATGCAGGAGTTTCTTCTGTACCAAGTTTACCAAGAACTGTATTCAGAAGTGCTTCTGCCATATAGTATGTATAACCATCTGCTGCTTTTACCTTACAGTATGTATCCTCTGGATTTACACAGAGTGCAACGTTAGATGGAAGTGTCCATGGTGTTGTTGTCCATGCAAGGAAATATGCATCTTCTCCAATCGCTTTGAAACGTACGATCGCAGAACGTTCTTTTACTGTCTTGTAGCCCTGTGCAACTTCCTGTGCAGAAAGCGGAGTACCACAACGTGGACAGTATGGAACTACCTTGAAACCTTTATAAAGAAGTTTCTTCTTCCAGATTTCATTCAGTGCCCACCACTCAGACTCAATATAATCATCATGATATGTTACATATGGATCAACCATATCAGCCCAGAAACCAACTGTACCTGAGAAATCTTCCCACATACCTTTGTACTTCCAAACGCTTTCCTTACACTTATCAATGAATGGAACAAGACCGTATTCTTCAATCTGCTCTTTTCCATCAAGACCAAGAAGCTTTTCAACTTCAAGTTCTACAGGAAGACCGTGTGTATCCCATCCAGCCTTACGTGGAACCATGTTGCCCTTCATTGTCTGGTAACGTGGAATCATATCCTTGATAACACGGGTAAGTACGTGTCCGATATGTGGCTTACCATTCGCTGTTGGAGGACCATCATAGAAGGTATAGGTTGGACCTTCTTTACGATTTTCCATACTCTTTTCGAAAATCTTGTTTTCTTTCCAGAACTTTTCTACATTCTTTTCTCTCTGAACAAAATTGAGATCTGTAGAGACTTTTTGGTACATAATCTTTCTCCTCTCTGATATACGGATAAAAAAAACTCATCCTGTAAAAGGACGAGTTACCGCTATACCACCTGTTACTATACTCTTGCCTGCGCAATTTATATATCTTCCCTGTAACGGAGGAAATCCGGCAGAGTTTACTTTTTTCATTTCAACCATGCAACTCAGAAGTGATCTTCTATCTACCGTACTGGCATCGGGCTCACACCTTCCCCGACTCGCTGAAGCTTTCCATATTAGATATACTGTCTTCGTCTTCGTTTTTTTCTATGAAAACAATCATTCAGATTGCTAAATGGTATCTTACCCTATGCATTCCATAAAGTCAAGTTGATAAATCCAAGTATTTTCGAAAAAACAACAACATTTTCCCCTTCTCTTGCATTTTTTCTCTTAATTGAGTATACTTTAAAATCATGTTGATAAAAAAGGAGCTTTTTTATGGGTAGATTTTTTGACATGGACAGTCCGCTTTTTGTGGCTCTTACAAGGGTTGCAGACCTGATGATCCTGAATGTTGTATTCATTCTTACCTGCATACCTGTCTTCACCATCGGAGCCGCCTGTACTGCAATGTCCTATGTAACATTAAAGATGGTTAAGAATGAGGAAACTTACATTGTAAAAGGATACTGGAAGTCCTTCAAGGAGAATTTCAAGCAGGCAACTGCTATCTGGCTGATCGTTCTTGTTCTGGTTGGTGTCCTTTTCATCGATTTTCGTATTCTTTCCAACATGACAGGTTTTGCCTCCAAGATGCGTATTCCACTGTTAGCAGTAGTATTATTCCTTGCCATGACTTACATTTACATTTTCCCTGTATTATCAAGATTCGTAAACAATATTGTAAATACCGTAAAAAATTCATTTATCATGGCAGTAGTGCATTTTCCAACTACAGTAATCCTTCTTGTAATCGATGTCGCATTCATTGGAATTCCACTCGTGTCCAATATTACATTCGTATGGGGAACTCTTTTCTGGATCATGGCCGGTTTCTCTACAGTATCTTATCTGAATTCCAAGTTTCTGGTAAAGGTATTCGAGAAATATATGCCAAAAGAAGAGGAAGAAGAGAAAAAAGCATCAGTTACCGGTACACAGGTATATGAGATGAGCGGATTCACGAATCTTCAGCCACAGCCATTTGAAGAAGACGAAGAAGAATAGTTTTCCTTATATAATAGAACTATTATTAAAACGGCATCCAGAATTAACTGGATGCCATTTTTGCATCCAATGTTTTTAATGATTACTAAATGATTGTAGCAACATGACCTGAATCTACTGTATGTCCACCTTCGCGTTTTGAAGATGGTGTAATTATAGTGTTTTCAAAAAAAGTATTCTGATTCCAATTTGAAATTATGTCAGCTTTTGTTCCAGAATAACCTCAACAAGCTCATTAACATTCAATCTAAACGTATCTGAATATCCATCTACTTTATATGCAATTCGCTCCGAATATGGATAAAAAACATCAGTATAAGAAGCTAATGAATCATCACTATATACTCGACTACTATCTACGATATTTTGGCTACCAAGGTATTGTGGATACCCATTTTCAAAGCCAATAAGATGCATAACATACTCATCCACTGTATCATCTTGCACACTTATTAATAAATACTTTTTTTGATCCGATGTTTTCGCATAATAAGTACGATGTCTACTAGTATCGCTCTTATAGCTAATCTCATCCACTTCAAACTCCTGATCATTTATCCGTAATTCAAAAGAATACCTACTATCCGAATAGCTTTTTGAAAAAAACGCCTCAACAATATCAGGTACTGAGTCTTCATCTGTATCAAAGCAATTATATAATTCCGTCATAAAAGCATCTGAATCATCATAAACATATACAAATAAATCTTGATGATTTTTATATGGAATCATAATCGTTTGATGATAGTATTCTTCATAATATTGCAACGCAATCCCTTCTGGTGTTAGATTCCAATATAGAGATATATTCTCATCATCTACAGAAAGAACAAGAGGATCCATTCGATCTGACATTAAGTAATCCAGAACAATTTGATAATATTCTGACTCCTTAATTAAATCTACGATTGTTTCCCATGACCATTCTTCTCCATTGTCAAATATATCTTCCCCTGAAATTCCCAATTGCATTACTGCCTCATATATTACTGCTTCAATAAACAATTCTGGATCAGTAACAATATCTTTTATCAATAGTCTTTGCTTCAATTTCCTATCCCAGTTAAATGTATTCGGATAATTCATGTATCTAGGACTATAACCACGTATCTCATTGATAACACTGATATAATTTGAATCAAAATAACAGACATTCATAGTGGAAAACTGCACATTAGATTGATTATCTGAAATAAGATTCTCACCAAATTTTTTCCACCTGTGCGGTTGGATTTTGTAGATAATTAGCCCTTGCCTTAATAGCAAGGGTATTTTCATGTCTTCACAAAACCATATTGTAGTCAAGAAAATGTATTGTTATATATGTTATTATAAAGTATAATCAATATATA
>JAZLLO010000044.1:0-16032 GCA_045598185.1 Marvinbryantia sp. | reverse complement strand
ACAGAAGTTGAAACAGAGACAGAAGCTGCAACAGAAGTTGAAACAGAGACAGAAGCTGCAACAGAAGTTGAAACAGAGACAGAAGCTGCAACAGAAGTTGAAACAGAGACAGAAGCAGTAACAGAAGCTGCAACAGAAGTTGAAACAGGGACAGAAGCAGTAACAGAAGCTGCAACAGAAGTTGAAACAGAAACAGAAGCTGAAACAGAGACAGAGGCAGTAACAGAGGCAGCTGGAATTGACGTTAAGAGTTTACCTGCATATGTTGCATCTGATTATGTAGATCTTGGAGATTACAAGAACCTTCAGATCGAAGTACCTTCTTCTGAAGCAACAGATGCTGAAGTTCAGGCTTACATTGATCAGGTATCAATTGCAACATTAACAACAGGAACTGTAGAAGATGGTGATATTGCTAACATCGACTACGAAGGAAAGAAAGATGGTGTAGCATTTGATGGAGGAACAGCACAGGGTTATGACCTTGTAATTGGTTCTCATTCATTTATTGATGGATTTGAAGAAGGACTGGTTGGAAAAGAGATTGGTTCAACTGTTGATCTTCCACTTACATTCCCGGAACAGTACCATAGTGCAGACCTTGCTGGCGCAGATGTAATCTTTACAGTTAAGATCAATTCTGTTAAGAGACCACAGGAACTGACAGACGAAGTGGCACAGAGCCTTACAAATGGAGAACTGAATGCAGAAGGTTTCCGTGAAGCAGTTCGTGAAGATATTTCTGCAGCAAAAGCACAGCAGAACAGATCACAGGCGGAACAGGATCTTGTTCATAAGTTATATGAAGGCGCTACAGTGAAGGCATTCCCAGAAGAAAACCTTGCATTTACTCTGGAACGTGCAAGAAGTTATTATGAACTTGTAGCTGCATACTATGGAATGACATACGATGATTATCTTGCAGCTAATAATGTTACAGAAGAACAGTTTATGGAAAAACTTACACCAGTAGCAGAAGAGGCACTTGGTCAGGAGATGGCACTTCTTGCTGTTTTTGAAGCAGAGAACATGGAACTTACAGATGCAGAATATCAGGAAGGTATTGCAGCTTATGCAGCACAGCAGAATATGACAGCAGAAGATCTTGAAGAAGCTTATGGTGAAGCATACCTTAAGAGCAGTCTGATGCAGGAAAAAGCACTGAATTTCCTGTATGACAATGCAGAAATCGTTGAGAAATAAATAGCAGTAATAATGGAGGAAAGTTATGATCCAGAAATTGATTCAGAATATCCAGAAGACAAATGCGCCGATCGTTGTTGGTCTTGATCCAATGTTAAATTACATTCCGGAACAGGTAAAAGCAAAAGCTTTTGCTGAGTTCGGAGAAACATTGGAAGGTGCAGCAGAAGCAATCTGGCAGTACAATAAGGAAATTATTGATTGTACATACGATATCATTCCGGCAGTAAAGCCACAGATTGCGATGTATGAGCAGTTTGGTATTGAGGGTATCAAGGCTTTTAAAAAGACTGTAGATTACTGTAAAGAAAAAGGCCTGGTTGTAATTGGTGATGTAAAGCGTGGAGATATTGGCTCAACATCAGCAGCTTATGCAACAGGACATCTTGGAAAGATTCAGATTGGTAGTAAGACTTACGTTCCTTTTGACGAAGATTTTGCAACAGTGAATCCATATCTTGGATCTGATGGTATCAAACCTTTCCTTGAAGTATGTAAAGAAGAAAAAAAAGGTCTTTTCATCCTCGTTAAGACATCTAATCCATCCAGTGGTGAATTCCAGGATCAGCTGATCAATGGCAAGCCACTTTATGAGCTGGTTGGTGAAAAGGTTGCACAGTGGGGCGAAGAAGTAATGGGTGACAAGTACAGCTATATCGGTGCAGTAGTTGGAGCTACATATCCAGAGATGGGAAAGGTACTTCGTAAAGTAATGCCGAAGTCATTTATCCTCGTACCAGGTTATGGTGCGCAGGGTGGAAAAGGTGCTGATCTTGTACATTTCTTCAATGAAGATGGTCTTGGAGCAATTGTAAATTCTTCAAGAGGTATCATCGCAGCATATAAACAGGAAAAGTATGCTAAATTTGGCGCAGAACACTTCGGCGAAGCAAGCCGTGCAGCTGTTGAAGACATGGTTGCAGATATCGCAGGAGCACTTCAGAATCGTTAGTAATAAAAAAGGTTTCGGTCATTATGATCGAAACCTCTTTTTATATATGGAAAGGTTTGGTAATAATCTATACGAAATAACTTTTGACCTCATCATAGGGGTATGATAAAATAAATTGATATATTATGTGCGGATTTCACATTATTGTGAGAAAACCGCTGTATTTTAATTTGAAAGTATACAAGGAGAAGAAAACATGGAACAGTATAAAGAGCAGTTTATTGACTTTATGGTAGAAAGCCAGGTATTAAAGTTCGGAGAATTTACTTTGAAGAGTGGAAGAAAGTCTCCTTTTTATATGAATGCAGGTGCATATGTTACAGGTACACAGCTCAGACGTCTTGGAGAATACTATGCAAAGGCGATTCATGATACATATGGTTTGGATTTTGATGTTCTTTTTGGACCAGCATATAAGGGAATTCCACTGACTGTTGCTACAACAATGGCAATCAGCGAATTATACGGAAAAGATATCCGTTACTGTTCAAACCGTAAGGAAGTAAAAGATCACGGAGATACAGGTATCCTTCTTGGAAGCAACTTAAAGGATGGAGATCGTGTTGTAATCATCGAAGATGTTACAACTTCCGGAAAGTCAATCGAAGAGACGTTCCCAATCCTGAAAGCACAGGCAAATGTAGAGATTAAAGGTCTGATGGTATCCTTAAATCGTATGGAAAGAGGAAAAGAAAGCGAACAGAGTGCACTTTCTGAGATTCAGGAAAAGTATGGTTTCCCTACAGCAGCTATTGTATCAATGGCAGAAGTAGTAGAAAAGCTTTACAACAAAGAATGTCAGGGACAGATTCTGATCGATGATACTTTAAAAACTGCAATTGATGCATACTATGAACAGTACGGTGCAAAATAGCAGGAGGGATCATTTTGAACGAAAAGATATATAAGACGATGAGTTTTACCGGTGCCTGGGATATTGCAATTGGTGTGGTTATCATGATCGTGGGAATCACAGCAGGGATCCTCTCAGTAATAAATGGAGCGAGACTTCTGGCGGCACGAAAGAATATACTCTTTTAGCAGGAGAAGTGATGTGGAAAAGAAAACTAAAAGGATGATACAGGGAATCAGTGTTATTATTTTTGCAGGATATCTGATTCTCATGACGTATTTTCTTTTCTTTGCAGAGAGTCTCGGAAGAAGTGATATTGAAAAATCATACCGGTATAATCTGCATCTGTTTCGGGAGATTCGAAGATTCTGGGAATATCGGGAAAAGCTTGGAATGAAAGCTGTGTTACTGAATCTTTTTGGTAATGTAGGATGTTTCGTTCCGTTTGGTGCTTTTCTTCCGATCTTGTTTCAGAAGGCTAGAAGATTCCCCTGGGCATTGTTGTGTTCCTTTGGATTCAGCCTTCTCATTGAATGCATTCAGTTACTGACACGTACCGGAAGCTTCGATGTGGATGATCTTATGTTGAACACGATTGGTGGAGTGCTGGGATTTCTGATCTTCACCGTATGTAATATTTTTAGGAGAAATCAATATGGCTAGAAAAACGATGTATTCCTTTGAAGAGAAGAGACATCCATTCAACGGAATAGTATCTACAATTATGGGGGCAATCGGTCTTCTGACTTTACTGGGGATGATTTATGCTTCCTATTATAATAGAGGAGATGCCGGTTTATATGCAGGAGCATTCGGAATTACAGGAATGCTTTTCTCGGCATTTGGATTTGGCATCGGAATCAAAAGTTTTTCAGAAAAGAATATCAAGTATAAGTATCCGAAGATTGGATCTATCATGAGCGGAATCGCTTTTGTTCTCTGGATAGGAATACTTGCTATGGGAGTATAAGAATGGAACTGATGGATGAATTATTAAAAGAGCGCTGGTCATTATCTTCAGAGCGAATCAAAGGTATCGGATCAGAGACACAGGTTCCGGAACCATATCGTGATTATTTCCATAGAACTGCAAAGTTTATTGTTGATATGATCGAACTGGCAGAAGACATTGCAGATGGAAAGACAGATGCATATTCGCTGCAAGAATGGGAATCTCTTAACGAGGCACTCTACAGGGATATTCTGCCTGAGCAGTATGAGACCAGTTACGGGAATCCGGAATATGCAGTAAAGCTGATCGGAGAAACCTATGGAAGAATATTGTCTTTCCTGTATGCAGAGATAAGAGGGATGATCGTCTTTGCTTTTGAGCAGAGAATGGAAGAGATCCTGATCCTCTGTGAGGTATTTATAGAAGTATATAACACATTTGAAGAAGAGGAACTTCCTGGATACAGAAGAATTCAGCAGATTCTCTACTGGTTTGTCAGCGATTACAGTGATCTGACAGTTGCCCTTCGAGTACGTCAGGGGATAGATCCGACACTTGATTTTGCTACAAGGATTATAATGGAGGAGGATCTCAGCGATCTGAGATACCTGTATAAATATGGAGAGTACATCTCTGACAGCGTGAAAAAGACAGCAGAGTTCCTGAATCAGATGCCACAGGAAGAGATCGATCGCATTGCATCTGTATATACAGAAGGATATCGGATAGGATTTGTTCTTGGGAATAAAGATCTGTCTAAGAAGCGAACAGTGAATATTCGATACGTCCTTGGATTTGAACGGATTATCCGAAAAGCAATCAAGAATTTTGAGAATATGGGCTTAAAGCCTGTTATCTATCGTTATGCTGTGCATACGATCAATAAGCGCCAGCATATTCGTATTGGATATATGGGAGCGATTCCGAATAAGCAATTTGATTATGATCATAAGGGGGACAGTGCAATTTATATGGATCGTGCACTGATGGAGCGAAGGCTCGGTGTGATGCGTACTGCTTATGAAGAGTATCGACAGCTTGCAGCGGAACATGCAGGACCAGCAGTAATGGAAATCTTCGGAGAAGAGCCATTTACTCCGGTGAACAAGGAAGCAGCATATCGTCTGTCAGAAAAACAGCAGAAGATATCAGTTGAACTTGCCAATGAGATGGCACAGCTTACCAATCGCTATATTATCGGAGAAGAAAGAAGCTTTACGATCATAGCATTTCCGGTACCTGAGATTGGAGAGCAGTTCGAAGAGATCTTTGCAGAAACGGTGAAAATCAATACACTTGATTATGCTCTTTATCAGAGAATTCAGCAGGTACTGATCGACGAACTGGATCAGGGTGAGAAGGTTTATATCAAAGGATGCGGGGATAACCGTACAGATCTTATCGTCAATCTCTGTGAACTGAATGATCCGCAGAAGGAAACTATTTTTGAAAACTGTGTGGCAGATGTGAATATTCCTGTTGGAGAAGTATTTACATCACCAAGACTGAAAGGAACTACAGGTGTACTTCATGTGACAGAAGTATTCCTGAATGAATTAAAGTATATCGATCTTGAGATTAGATTTGAAGATGGAATGATACGGGAATACTCGTGCAAAAACTTTGATGAGGAAGAAGAGAATCAGAAGTATATCAAAGAGAATATCCTGTATCATCACGAGACACTGCCAATCGGTGAATTCGCAATCGGTACGAATACTACCGCTTACGTCGTGGCAGAAAAGTATCATATCCAGGATAAGCTTCCGATTCTGATAGCAGAGAAGATGGGACCACATTTTGCAGTGGGAGATACCTGTTATAGCTGGTCCGAAGATACTCAGGTCTTTAATCCGGACGGAAAAGAGATCATCGCAAGAGATAATGAAGTATCCATTCTTCGAAAAGAAGATCCAGGTAAGGCATACTTCGGATGTCACACAGATATCACGATTCCATACAGCGAACTTGGAGCACTTACCGTCATCAGAAAAGATGGAACTTTGGTTCCGATTATCAAGGATGGAAGATTTGTTCTGGCAGGAACAGAAGAACTGAACAAACCGTTTGAAAACAAGTGATATTGTTGACAATAAAAAAAAACCTATGTACAATAGGCAAGTAAAAACCTAAGATTATGTAGATAAGGAGATATCCAAATGGCAAAAGTAGGAATTGTAATGGGCAGCGATTCAGATATGCCTGTAATGGCAAAGGCTGCTGACATTTTAGAGAAACTTGGTGTAGATTATGAGATGACTATCATTTCTGCACACAGAGAACCAGATGTATTTTTTGAATATGCAAAAACTGCAGAGGAAAAAGGATTTAAAGTGATTATTGCTGGAGCTGGTATGGCAGCTCATCTTCCGGGAATGTGTGCAGCTATTTTCCCAATGCCTGTAATTGGTATCCCAATGCATACAACTTCTCTTGGCGGACGCGATTCTTTATATTCAATTGTTCAGATGCCATCCGGAATTCCAGTTGCAACTGTAGCAATCAATGGCGGTGCTAACGCAGGTCTTCTGGCAGCAAAGATTCTTGCAACATCTGATCCTGAATTACTTCAGAAACTGAAAGATTATTCAAAGGAATTAAAAGAACAGGTGGAAGCTAAGGCTGAAAGACTGGCAGAAGTTGGTTATAAAGAATATATGAAGAAATAAGGAGATTCACAATGGGAGCTATGAACTATAAGAAAGCCGGTGTAGATATTGAGGCTGGTTATAAATCAGTGGAACTGATGAAAGAACATGTAAAAAAGACCATGAGAGAAGAGGTTCTTGGCGGACTTGGTGGATTCTCAGGTGCATTTTCTCTTGCTAAGATCAAGAATATGGAAGAGCCTGTATTATTATCCGGTACAGATGGATGTGGTACAAAGGTTAAACTTGCATTTATCCTTGATAAGCATGATACCATCGGTATTGATGCAGTTGCTATGTGTGTGAATGATATTGCGTGTGCAGGTGGAGAACCACTGTTCTTCCTTGATTATATTGCATGTGGTAAGAATTATCCTGAGAAGATTGCTACAATCGTTAGTGGTGTTGCAGAAGGATGCCTTCAGTCAGATTGTGCATTAGTTGGTGGTGAGACAGCAGAACATCCAGGACTTATGCCAGAAGATGATTATGATATTGCAGGTTTCGCAGTAGGCGTTGTAGATAAGAAGGATCTCATTACAGGCGATGACATCAAACCAGGAGATACTCTGATCGGTATCGCTTCTACAGGTGTTCATTCCAATGGTTTCTCACTGGTTCGTAAGGTATTCCCTATGACAGCAGAATCTCTGAATACATACCATGATGAACTCGGCAAAACTCTTGGTGAAGCACTTCTTGCTCCTACAAGAATCTATGTAAAGGCTCTTCGCAGCGTAAAAGAAGCTGGTGTTACAGTAAAAGGCTGCAGTCATATCACAGGTGGCGGTTTCTATGAGAACATTCCAAGAATGCTTCCTGAGAATGTAAAGGCTGTTGTAAAGAAAGATAGCTACGAAGTTCCTGCAATCTTCAAGATGCTTGCAAAGGAAGGCGAGATCGAAGAACAGATGATGTACAATACTTTCAATATGGGTATTGGTATGGTTCTTGCTATCGACCCTGCAGATACTGAAAAGACAATCAAGGCACTGGAAGCAACAGGTGATAAGGCATTCGTGATCGGTGAGATTGCTGCCGGAGAAAAGGGTGTAGAATTATGTTAAGACTTGCAGTACTGGTTTCCGGAGGCGGAACGAACCTCCAGGCAATCATTGATGGTATCGCAAAAGGGACGATTACCAATACAGAGATTGCAGTTGTAATCAGTAATAATAAGAATGCATTTGCACTGGAGCGTGCTGCAAAAGCGAAAATTCCAGGCATCTGCGTATCTCCAAAAGATTACGAGAATCGTGCTCAGTTTAATGAAGCGCTTCTTGCAAAGATTCAGGAATATACTCCTGATCTGATCGTTCTTGCAGGATGTCTTGTAGTGATTCCAGAGATGATGGTGAATGCATTCCCGAATAAGATTATCAATATTCATCCATCTCTGATTCCTTCTTTCTGTGGTACAGGTTATTATGGTCTTACTGTACATGAGAAGGTACTGGAGAGAGGTGTAAAAGTTACAGGCGCTACAGTTCATTTTGTAGATAAGGGAACCGATACCGGCCCTATCATTCTGCAGAAAGCTGTAGAAGTAAAGCAGGGTGATACTGCAAAGGAATTACAGCTTCGTGTTATGCAGGAAGCAGAATGGAAGATTATGCCAAAGGCAATCGATCTGATTGCGAATGGCAAAGTAGAAGTAAGTAATGGGCATGTCCTGATTCAGGAATAGGATTCAAGGAGGTACTATGAAGGTTCTGATCGTTGGAAGCGGTGGAAGAGAACATGCAATTGCATGGAAGATTGCACAGAATAAGAACGTAGAGAAGATGTATTGTGCACCGGGTAATGCTGGTATCGGCGAATATGCTGAATGTGTAAGCATTGGTGCAATGGAATTTGATAAACTGGTTGCATTTGCAAAAGAAAAAGAAATCGATCTTACCGTTATCGGTATGGATGATCCATTAGTTGGTGGTGTTGTTGATGCATTTGAAGCAGAAGGCTTACGTGTATTTGGTCCTCGTAAGAATGCTGCTATTCTGGAAGGATCAAAGGCATTCTCAAAGGATCTGATGAAAAAGTACAACATTCCAACTGCAGCATATGAGAACTTCACAGATGCAGATGCAGCACTTGCATATCTGGAGACTGCAAAGTTCCCAATCGTATTAAAGGCTGATGGTCTTGCACTTGGTAAAGGTGTTTTGATCTGTAATGATCTGGAAGAAGCAAAAGCAGGCGTTAAGACAATTATGATGGATAAGCAGTTTGGTGACTCTGGTAATTGTATGGTTATCGAGGAGTTCATGACTGGTAGAGAAGTATCTGTTCTTACATTTGTTGATGGTAAGACCATTAAGACTATGACAAGCGCACAGGATCATAAGCGTGCAGGTGATGGCGATACAGGTCTTAATACAGGTGGTATGGGAACATTCTCACCAAGCCCATTCTATACAGCAGAGGTAGATGAATTCTGTAAGAAGTATATCTATCAGCCAACAGTTGATGCTATGGCAGCAGAAGGCAGAGAATTCAAGGGTATCATTTTCTTTGGTCTTATGCTCACACCGGATGGACCAAGAGTACTGGAATACAATGCTCGTTTTGGCGATCCGGAGACACAGGTTGTTCTTCCTAGAATGAAGACAGATATTGTTGAAGTATTCGAAGCATGTATCGATGGTACATTGGATCAGGTAGATCTTCAGTTTGAAGATAATGCAGCTGTCTGCGTTGTACTTGCTTCAGAAGGTTATCCTGTTAAGTATGAAAAGGGTAAACTGATCAGTGGATTTGAGAACTTCAAAGATAAGGATGGATACTATGTATTCCATGCTGGAACTAAGATGACAGATGCCGGTATCGTTACTAATGGAGGACGTGTTCTTGGGGTTACAGCTAAGGGCGAAGATTTGAAGAAGGCACGTGCGAATGCTTATGAAGCGATCAACTGGGTTGATTTCGAGAATAAGTATTATAGACACGATATTGGAAAAGCTATCGACGAAGCTTAATACCTAGGAAAGGGAGTAGATAAAGATGAGAAAGCATAAGGGATTATATGCAGGCGTTTTTGTTTTAGGACTGTCTGTTGTAAGCATGTTCGGAACATCTGTTGCAGCAGAAGAATACTATGATGATGGTTATTATGAAGAAGAATATTATGAGGATGATGGCTATTATGAAGAAGAAGTAGCAGAACCGGTAGCACTCGATGGAGATAATTCATTGTCACGTCTCGGTCTGAATGATGCTTACCATTGTTCTCCTGACTTTCAGTATGACAGACTGGAGTATAATGTAACGGTTCCTGCAGGTACTACCAAGTTTGATTTTGATCCGGTGAAGTCATCAAGCAAGGCTGATATTACAAGTATTGAGGGTACTTCTCTGGATGCCAATGGAAATGGAACTGTTGAGGTTACAGTAAAGGCAGAGAATGGTGCAACGGTTACATATTATCTTCATGTAACGGCTGATGCTCCTGCAGTGGCAGCAGAGACAGAAGCTCCAAAGGAAGAGACAGAAAAGGTTCAGAAGGAGACAGAAAAAGCGAAGGCTAGTAAAAAAGAGAAAGCAGCATTAGCAGCTGCTGAATCAGAGAAAGCTGCACTTCAGTCTGAAAAAGATGAATTAGCACAGAAGCTTGCACAGGTACAGCAGAAGGAGAATCAGGTTTCCCTTCTTCAGAATGAGAATGATGACCTTGCATACCGCCTTGATCTGTTAATGAAAGTTCTTTATGGTCTGATCGGATTTGCAGTTATTCTGTTATTCTTTATCATTAACCAGAGTTTGAGAAACAAAGACCTGAAAGATGATATCAAGAAAGCGAAAGCTGATCTTGAAGAGGCTAATGCAACACCTGCAACAACAGACTTTTATTACGCACCTGTACAGCAGCCAGCACAGGCAGATGAGCCAGTATTCGTGCCAGCTGATGATTCCACACCTGTTCTTTCTAAGAAAGAGCTGAAGAAACTGGAAAAAGAAGCTAAAAAAGCTGCAAAGGAAGAAGCAAAACAGGCTCGTGCAAAGAAAAAATATCCGGAAGAGTCAATACCAGTGGCAGTGATTCCACCTGCTATTCCAAAGGTTGAACAAGAACCTGTAGTGGTGCCAGAACCAATAGAGGTTCCTGTACAGGAAGCACCTGCTGTTGAGCCGATTCCAGAAGTAATAAATGTTGTGAAAGAAGCAACGCCTGTCAGCACTCCTGCAGAGACTGTGAACGTAGAGCCGCAGCTCGTAAAAGGCAGTGTGAATGAACCTGATGTAAAGGTTGATATGATTGAACTGTAAGAATATGACAAGAGGTCTGATGAGAGTCGGACCTCTTGTTTATTAGTGCGTATGTAACCTGTACTTTACATATTTTTCAACTGTGCTATAATAGATATAACAAAAAGGAGCAGGTGATGGAATATGATTATTGAGATTGATTTTCAAAGTGAAGAAGCATTATATATGCAATTACGCAATCAGATAATACTGGGAATTGCAACTTCGATGCTCCGTGAAGGAGATGCTTTGCCATCAGTTAGACAGATGGCGACTGAGATCGGTATTAATATGCATACTGTGAATAAAGCATATGCATTACTGAGACAGGAGGGATTCCTGCGACTGGACAGACGAAGAGGTGCCATCATAGCCATTGATATCAACAAGCTTAAGGCGATGGAAGAGATGAAGGCAGTTCTTCGGGTATTATTGGCAGAGGCATACTGCAAGAACATCAGCGGTGGAGAGATCCATGATATGATTGACGAGATATTAGAGGACATGAGAAACGGAAGGATGTAATTAATTATGCAATATACGGAACAGATGATGCGTGTTTTGCGTCATGCGAAGACTGCTGCGAAGCAGTGCGGGCAGAATTACGTTGGTACAGAGCATTTACTGCTTGGTATTATGAAGGAAGAAGAATGTTGTGCATCAGTGATTCTGAAGGAATGTAAGGTGGATCAGGAGAAGTATATGAACCTGATCAGGGAACTGATCGTCCCTGAGGGAGCGGTGGCTACCATGGATATGGGATATACTCCACGTGCACTGGAGGTATTGAAGCAGGGAGAGGTAGAAGCAGAGTTCTTCGGACAGGAGAAGATGGGAACAGAGCATCTCCTGCTGGCAATTCTGAAGAATGTGGATTGCCTTGCTACCAAGCTTTTACATACCATGGGAGTTCAAGTACAGAAGTTATTTATAACAGCGCTTGGAAGCCTTGGGTTGGAAGAGGATAGATATAAGGATTATATGAAGACTGTGAATCGAGGCGGAGATAATCAGGAAGGCGGTTCTTCTCTCGAACAGTTCAGTCGTAATCTTACCAGACAGGTGGAAGAAGGCAAGCTTGATCCTGTAATCGGAAGAGAAAGTGAGATTCAGAGAATCATCCAGATTTTAAGCAGACGAACTAAGAATAATCCTTGTCTGATCGGAGAACCAGGTGTTGGAAAGACTGCGATTGTAGAAGGACTGGCACAGCGTATCGTAGATGACAATGTACCGGATACCATTAAAGGAAAGCAGATCTATACCCTTGATATGGCAAGTATGGTTGCCGGTTCCAAGTATCGTGGTGAATTCGAAGAGCGTATCAAGAATGTGATCCAGGAAGTATCCGACAGACCGGAAGTTCTCCTTTTCATCGATGAACTGCATACGATTATCGGTGCAGGTGGTGCGGAAGGTTCCATGGATGCATCGAATATCTTAAAGCCAGCTCTTTCCCGCGGAGAGATTCAGCTGATCGGTGCGACTACAATTGGTGAATTCCGTAAGTACATCGAGAAGGATCCTGCACTTGAAAGACGATTCCAGTCAGTAATGGTGGAGGAACCAAAAGCTGCAGAGGCAGTTGAGATCCTGAAAGGGCTGCGCAGTAAGTATGAGGAGCATCATAAGGTTGAGATTACAGATGAAGCTATCCAGGCAGCAGTACAGTATTCAGAAAGATATATTAATGACAGATTTCTCCCGGATAAGGCAATAGATCTCATTGATGAAGCGGCTGCAAGAAAGCAGCTTATGGGTTATTCTGTCAAAAGCGGAATTGAAGAACTTAATATACAGATTGATGAGTTATCCAGAGCAAAAGAAGAGGCTATTATTGCAGAAGATTGGATGAAGGCTTCAGAACTGAATCAGGAACAGGAAGCACTGATCAAAAAGCTGGAAGAAAAAAAGAAACGCTCGAACAGAACGAAAAAGCCTATGCCAACGATAAAAGAGAATGACATTGCAGAGATTGTATCCCAGTGGACACGTATTCCGGTGCAGAAGCTAGCTGAGAAAGAAAGCAGCAGATTATTGAAGCTGGAACAGACTATGCAGGCAAGAGTTATCGGTCAGAATGAAGCAGTAGCTGCAGTTGCTAAGGCAATTAAGCGAGGTCGTGTAGGATTAAAGGATCCAAAGAGACCAACAGGTTCTTTCTTATTCCTTGGTCCAACAGGTGTAGGTAAGACCGAGTTATCCAAAGTACTGGCTGATGTGGTATTCGGAAGTGAACAGGCGATGATCCGTGTTGATATGTCTGAATATATGGAAAAGCACAGTGTATCCAAGCTGGTTGGTTCGCCTCCAGGATATGTTGGATATGATGAGGGCGGACAGCTCAGTGAAAAGGTTAGAAGGAATCCATACTCGGTAATTCTCTTTGATGAGATCGAGAAAGCCCATCCGGATGTATTTAATATCTTACTTCAGGTGTTGGATGATGGTCATATCACGGATTCACAGGGCAGAATGGTTGATTTTAAGAATACGATTCTTATTATGACATCCAATGCCGGTGCACAGCAGATCATTGAACCGAAGAAGCTGGGCTTCCTGGCAGTAGATGATGAAAAAGAGAGTTATAAGCGTATGAAAGGGAATGTTATGGAGGAAGTCAGAAGACTTTTCAAACCAGAGTTCCTGAATCGAATTGACGATATCATTGTGTTCCACTCCCTTGGAAAAGAAGAGATTACAAAGATAGTTGCATTACTTCTTAAGGAATTTGAAGCACGTTGTAAAGAGCAGATGGATATCAATCTTCATGTGCGTGATTCTGTTAAAAAGCATATCGCCGAGACTGGATTTGATGCGAAATATGGTGCAAGACCACTTAAGAGAGCAATCCAGACGAAGATTGAAGATGTACTTGCAGAAGAGATCCTTGCAGGTAAAGTTAAGAGCGGTGATAACACATATGTTAGTTATATAAATGGCAAGATGAAATTTCAGGTAAAGTAAGGATGTAGATTTATGACGAAAGCAAAATCAACTGCGTATTTCTGTCAGAGTTGCGGGTATGAGTCTGCAAAGTGGCAGGGTCAGTGTCCGGCTTGTCATGAATGGAATACTTTTGCAGAGGAACCGGTAGTGAAAAGTACCGGTTCAGCTGCTTTAAAAAGGATGATTTCAGAAGTGAAGCCGGTTCAGTTATCAAAAGTTACCACAGATGAGAAGGAAAGAGTTTCATCTGGATTTGAAGAACTAGATCGTGTTCTGGGAGGCGGAATCGTAAATGGTTCCCTGGTTCTTGTTGGCGGTGATCCGGGTATTGGAAAGTCAACATTGCTTCTTCAGGTCTGTTATAATCTTTCTGAAAAAGGACATAAGATACTGTATATCTCCGGTGAGGAATCTGCACAGCAGATAAAGATCCGTGCGCAGCGTATCGGAGAATTTAAAGAAGATCTTCTGCTTCTTTGCGAGACGAATCTGGAGATTATTCAGGGCGTGATCGAGAAGGTAAATCCGGAGATGGTGATCATAGACTCTATTCAGACAATGTACAATGAGGGTGTTACCGCAGCACCTGGTAGTGTTTCACAGGTACGTGAATCAACGAATGTCTTTATGCAGATCGCAAAGCGTATGGGAATCACGATCTTCCTTGTAGGTCATGTGACAAAAGAAGGTGTTGTGGCAGGCCCGCGTGTGCTGGAGCATATGGTGGATACTGTTTTATACTTTGAAGGGGACAGACATGCTTCATATCGAATCTTAAGAGGCGTGAAGAACCGTTTTGGCTCTACGAATGAGATCGGCGTGTTTGAGATGGGGCAGCAAGGCCTTCGTGAGGTTTCGAATCCATCTGAGTATATGCTGGAAGGCAAGCCGATGAATGCATCAGGTTCTATCGTTGCCTGCTCCATGGAGGGGACAAGACCGATTCTCGTTGAGATTCAGGCTCTTGTCTGTCACAGCAATATGCCGATGCCAAGAAGAACGACAGCGGGAACAGATTTTAACAGAGTGAATCTTCTCCTTGCAGTTTTAGAGAAACGTGTTGGTCTTCAGATGTCAGCCTGTGATGTATATGTGAATATCGCAGGTGGAATCCGTATGACAGAGCCGGCAGTAGATCTGGGACTTATTCTTGCGTTGGCATCCAGCTATCGTGATATCGTGATCGATGACAAGACCATTGTATTCGGTGAAGTCGGATTAAGTGGAGAGATCCGTTCCGTAAGCATGGCACAGCAGAGGGTACAGGAAGCGAAAAAGCTTGGATTTGAGACTGTACTGATGCCGAAGGTATCCCAGCGATCTCTTCGCAAAGTAGAAGGAATCAAGGTCGTTGGACTTGAAACTGTAAAAGAAGCAGTGCAGTATATCTGCAGACAATAGAGAATTGAGAATTGGAGGAATGATGAATATGGCAAGAAAGAATTTTGGGGCAAAGCCATTAAGCTACCCACAGCCAGTACTTATTATTGCAACCTATGATGAGAATGGAACCGCAAATGCAATGAATGCTGCATGGGGCGGAATCAGTGAAGAGAATGAGATCTCTGTATGTATCTCAGAAGATCACAAGACAACCATAAACATCCTGTCTAAGAAAGCTTTTACGATCAGCATGGGAGATGCAGCACATGTGGCTGCCTGCGACTATGTTGGAATAGTTACTGGCAATAAGATCGAGAACAAGCTTGAAAAAGCAGGATTTACCGTTACAAAGAGCGAATTCGTAGATGCACCTGTCATCAATGAACTTGCAGTATGTCTGGAATGCAACCTGAAGTTTTACGATGCAGAGAACTGTCGTCTTGTAGGTGAGATTGTGAATGTAAGTGTCGATGAAACAGCCATGACAGACGGTAAGGTTGATATTAAGAAAGTAGCACCGATCTGCTTCAACCCATTCAATATGACATATCATGTCATTGGAGAAAAAGTAGGGAACGCATTTAAGGATGGCGTTGCACTGAAGTAAGCATAGATACGTAGATCATTCAAGAGTGATTTTTCCGATAAACGATGTTATTTTAGTTTGCTTATCGGGTTTGAGGAACTTCTCTTAAATAGTAAAAAAAAGAGTTACAGTTCAGCTAGGTAACTTTAAGAAAGCCGGTTACTCTAAGACCGGCTTTCCATTAAAGAGGTTTGCTATGCTTCTATATACATTTTTCTCTCTTCTCTTTATTGTCTCTACAACACTCATTATGCAACAGTACAT